>CAMYIZ010000001.1 GCA_947258585.1 uncultured Haliea sp.
CCACACCGACTCTTGTAATCTTCATACGGGCTTCTCCTCATCCTCTGAATGGTTGGTTACCACCTACCATTCTGGCGCAAAGACGCCGAATTGGTAGGGTGAGGAGGAGTCCATCCCATTGCTTACATCAACTAATGAATGAGTCGGTTTAATTGACTCGTTTCCGGCCATCACAAAGCGTTGACGATCATATGCTAGAGAGGCGCCAGCTCCTCTCAGCCAATCGATGCCAGTAACGCACATCGATACAATCCACGCAAAGCCCTTTGAAAACCCATGGTAACCAAGCCCGTAGGTTACAACGAGTATTTTACTCTGGCAGTCACGGCGCGTGGCACGCCCGGCGTAGTCCACTCAGCTGAATATGAGCTCGGGTAATACTCCTCGTCCAAAACATTGTCGACTTCAATCCTCACTTCCAAGTCATCAGTGAGAGCGTATGAACTAAACAAGTTTACCAAGGTGTAAGAAGGTAGTACGTAGCTCGGGTCGATTGTCTCACCCGGTCTCTCGTCCACATACTTGGCGCTTACGCCTACAGTTGCAGGGGATCCCATAACCTCAAGCTTCTTTGTCATTGTGAGATTAAGGTTGTGCTTGGGAATATTTAACAACTGCTGGCCCGCCGGGATAGCTACTTCCCAATCAGGGTTTATTATCTCATTTGTAGTTTTCGCATCAACGTAGGCATAAGACAACCACAGGAATAAGCTGTCAGTTAAATACCCAGAGACATCCACTTCCACCCCGGTACTTTCGGCTTCGCCGAGTGCTACCGAAAATCCAGAGTGAACCGGATCGGCGCTAAGGATATTTGTCTTCTCCATTTTAAAAAGCGCAATAGTCGCTGATAGTCTACCGTCGGCCAACCCAAGTTTAGCACCCAATTCATACGACTTGGTAGTTTCGGGATCGAAGGAGCTGCCTTGCCAGTCAGCGCCGCTGTTGGGTCGAAACCCTTCCGCAAAGTTGGCATACAGCTGATTCATGTCCGATATTTCGTAAACCAACCCGAACCGTGGATTCACTGCCGTGTCGGATTGCGATACATCATCCCCGCTGAGTTTGTCGATACTCTTACTAATATCGTCAAACCGAACGCCAGCCATAACTCTCCACCGATCGCTGAGGTCGACCTGGTCCTGAAAGTACACACCCCAAGCTTCCTGCGTTTCGGTCTGATCACTCATAAGCTCGTCTGGCTCGGGCTGAGGCTGGCCGTATACCGGAGCAAACGGGTTGATGGTATAGGTGTCGTCACCTGAGTCCCACACGGTACGCCAATGAACGCGACGCTCGTAATGATCGTATGAGTATCCGTCACCACCCATTAAAATGTTGTGTGTCATACCCCCAACTTGGACCGAGCCCGACAACTCCACTCTAGCTGAAGCATCCTCCGTCTCATAGATCTCGTGACGACGCTGTCTATTCAATAGAGTTTGATCAGTGAAGAAAAGCTGCCGACCAGGACCCAGCTCTGTATCACTTGAGATTCCTTCGATCTTTGACTCACGATAGCCAAGCGCGCCTATGACTTTCCAGTCGCCCTGCAGTTCGTGCTCAACCATCAGCTGGTGGCCGGTCGCATCAATTTCCCACGGGCCATCATTCGGTTCGCCTAGGTAGCGCTCTATTGGCAACACAGTAGGGTCGCCATCGACCGCTAAAATACCTCGGTCGTGGAGCGCCTCTTGATGTAACAATTCAAGCTCGTAGCTCATTGTGGTTCGGTCCGAGAGCAGCGCCACAATTGATGGAGTCACCGAATATTTTTCGTCTGTAACATGGTCACGAAAGCTTTCCGCGTCCTTGTAGGCACCATTGACTCGGAATGCAACAGAATCTGTTATCGCGTCCGTGTAATCCGCTTCGATCCTGTGTGTATCAAAACTTCCGCTGGATGCGCTAACATAACCATATCTTTCAAACAGCGGCTTCTTGGTAACAATATTTACTGTCCCGCCCGGCTCACCACGACCATACAGCGCCGAACCGGGGCCCTTGAGAACTTCAATTTTCTCGATATTAGCAGCGTCTCTCACGCCACTGAAGCCGCGGCCGCCGCTGAAACCATTAATTAAGTACCCAGACGGGAGGTTTTCGTCTCCCGCGAAACCCCGGATAGCGAAGCCATCCCAGAGTCCACCGAAGGTATTCTGGCGCGCTACACTACCGGACAAGTCCAGCGCGGAATCCAACTCGGTAATACCAATATCACTCATTAATTCCTTTCGACATTACCTGTACCGCTTGGGGCGTATCCTCCAAGGGCACCCCTCCGCGGTAAGACTGGATGATACCTTTCACAATAACTTCTTCGAGGACAGGGTTTTGGTCCGCCTGCGCGAGCACAAGTGTCGGCGTCAGGGATGAAATTAGGCTAAAAATTACATTGCGCTGAAAATCTCGCAGATCAGTCATTCAGTGTCTCTCCGGTATAAAGTTCCTGTGCGGTGTATCAAGTGTGACGAGCGAACACCCTCTACTCTCAAGCTTCAATTTACTGTCAGTAGACTCAGCGATATGCCTTATCTTCCGATAGAATTACTATAAGCACCTGCTTAGACCATATTCGTTTGAATGGCATCTGCTTTGCGGTGAATTATTCTGAATTCAGTGGATTGCAGTGTAAGTCATGCTGATTCGTACATTCCGCCTCGTCAAAGTATCCCCCTGGTTGCGAATCACCTCTGTCTTGTTCTGCTCACAAGAATCGCCCCAGCTGCCAAGGCCGAGCTCCAACCCGGCTTCCCCAGGCGTGCTCGTAGCAGGTGGACGGCGGCACGCAGTAGCTGGCGGCCAATCATCTCGAACCATTACATATCTCAATGCGTCGTCTATAGACTGCGCCATCAGTTCGGTCGGCGCAGGGCATCCTGCCCGCCGCACTCCGGCCAGGCAAAATATCTCGCGGTCATCAACCCGTCCTCCCGTAATACCTCGGCTGCTGAAGCTTCCGATAAGTTTGGCGTCACCCGCCAAGCGCTGTATAAATAGCGCAAACAACTCCTCAAACACCAAACCTTCACAAACCAGGTTCTAGTTGAAGGTATCGAAGATGACCTGACCCAGGCCACGCTTTTCATCCAATTGCTGGAAGCTCAGGATTGTGGCTTCGTCGGGGATTCGCTCCGAGAACCGGGGTCGAGAAAACTGGTGCATGAATTACAGTTCATAGCGCGCGTGTTCTGTGGCTGCTTCGGTGAGGTTGCAGAACAGCTGTAGGCAATGCACCCGCAACATGGTCAGGAGCGGTTAAGACGGAAAACCCGACTCACCCTTGAGATATTGCTTGCGAAACTTCTTCTCCAGCTTGGCCTAGCCGGATGATAGAAAAGGCATGACTCTCGTGTACTCAAGCTCCTGGTCGAGCCATGCCCAGATTTTAGCGAATGCCGAATGGCATAGTGGCATAGTGGCATAGTGGCATAGTGGCATAGTGGCATAGTGGCATAGTGGCAACTTTGCCAGATTGGGAGCTTGGTGCCTAAAAATCATGCTTTTTGCAACAGCCTGCTTGTGCAAAAACCCATCAGAGACACTTTGGTTTGGGCAACTGATTGGCCCGAAAGGGCCAATCTTGAGCAAGTGATATAGTGAGCCGCACCTAAATATAAGATCCCTTTACTCGGGGAGTATGGGCAGGACAAATGACAGGGTCGCGAAGTGCTCAATTTCATTGATACGCTTTGGCTCATCGGGCGGGCCAAAGTAGGTAGCACCAATCACGTTGAGCCCCTGGTTTCGCACCCGAATGGTAACAGTACCGTCTTCACCGGTAGTCCAGGGCTGCTGGTCGGCATCATTAACAAAATCTCCCTTGATATGCGCCCCCGAGACAGGTTTTCCTTCGAACAAAACCTTGATCTTCAAGTGATCACCAATTTCTACCGGCATGCTGTCACCGTGCGAATCATACTTGCCGTCACGCAGCTCAGGGGTTCCTTCTGCCACAGGGATGATTTGAAGTTTTTGCGTAGGCAGGCTCGGAATGTTTTTCGGCAGCATGCCGCGGTAGTGAACAGCATACTTGTACGTTTTTCGCGAAATAATCGCCTCAGGAACCTCATCCTTGCCCTTGGTGTGCCATTTCCCATCCGCTGTCTTGCTCCAGATGCCGTTGTTCATGACAGCCGATACGGCAACCGGGAAATCAGCGCCGCCAACCAGGACCATCGGACCGGCTGTTACCAATTCGGCATCAACCTTGTTCCAGTTTTCGTCATAGCCGGTAAAGCTCTCCACCTTGGGTAGACGCTTGACCAGATCAAGATCATCCGCGCCAACACCGTACACGAGGGCCAGCTGGTTGGCACGCTGGGCAAACCAGATGCCGTGTGCCTGGACTGATGTCGCGGCAAGGGTGCCCAACATCACGGTCGTAACTGCCAGTACTTTTGGTAGATGTTTCATAGTGACTCCAATCATTAGTGAGAGAATTGTCTAGTATGGTTTCCAGGCATTGAGGCAGGCCTTATATTCCTGCCTCTCATTACGCTGTAATCGGCATTCGAGTTACTACTGCCAACCATACTTGAGTGCCGATTACTCCGGTTGATAGATCTTGTTGTAGAAACCGCTTACCTGAACGTTAATGCTCACGTCCTCTTCCCCGGTGTTCTGCCAGTACCAGCCATGGGTACCGTCGAATTGCGCGGCAAAAGTACCCTGCCCCGAGCTTTGCTGTTTTTCCTTCCAGTAACTGGTGAATTCATCGGCTGCAGCACCGTGCGGTTCACCATGCATATCAACGAAGAGATTCTGGCCCGCATCAGTTGACCAGGAAAACACCAGTGCCTGCCCTGACGCCATATCCGCTTTCAGTTCGACACCTTCATAGGCGGGCAGCACAATGGTGCGCTCATGGGTCGCAAACGTACCGCTGACGCGCGAAACTACTGGCCCCTCTGCGGAACCTGTCGTCGCTGAATCTTCGGGCTTGATGTCGGGCTCCGGCTCACTTCCATTGAGCGCGGTCAATCCCAGGGCACCGCCGATACCGGTTGGATCGATGTCGTACTCCGCCGGTAGAATCGCAATCACGAGAATAACAGTGGCAACCGCGATTGCGATCAGCGTAGCCTTGGTTAGTTGCCCGGCGCTGGGGATGGGTTGATCAGTCAATTGCTGCATTTTCTCTTACCTTTTTGTCAATTAATTAACGAAGTACCCAGTTGCCTGGTAGCCCATCAACACAAAGCCTGCTGTCATTACCACGCCATTGGTGACGAAGGCGTGTTTCATGAAGGAATCACTGGTGCGCCAAACGCTCATGGCAATCAATATCGCTGAAAGAGCCAATAACTGGCCGATTTCCACACCAACATTGAAAGCCAGGATATTAGGCACCAGGCCATCCTCGGACAATGTGTAGTCCTGCAGCTTGGTCGCCAGGCCGAAGCCATGGAAAAAGCCAAATATCAGTACCGCGGCTTTCGTATTCGGTTGATAGCCGAGCATGCGACGAAAAGCTCCCATATTGTCGAGCGACTTGTACACCACGGACAGACCGATAATGGCATCGACTATGTAGGGGTTGACGTGTGTTTCGCTTAGCACACCGTAGAGCAGCGTTACGCTGTGGCCAACGGCGAACAGAGTCACATAGATGCCGATGTCCTTGACCCGATACAGGAAAAAAATCACACCGAACAAAAACAGCAAGTGATCGTAGCCGGTCACCATATGTTTTGCGCCGAGATAGGTAAACGGGAGAAGATTCCAGCCTGCACTCTGTTCCATGAAGGCCCCATCCCCCTCTGCGACACCGTGGGCCATGGCGTCGACGCCCAGCAGTGCCAGAAGGACGAAGATAATACAAACAAGCGGCTGGTGTAACTTGAACGACCAGGCGCAGTGGCGAAAAGCAGACATAAGTGACCTCTGAATATTGATTGTCAACAGTTGTTATTCGATGCTGAACCTGCTTCCCACCTTGGTGTAGCCGTCGGCCAGCGTTACCACCACCAGAACAGTTGCGCCTTCAGGCAGGTCAAAATCTTCAGCGGCCAGGGTCATGCCGCCGGCTGGCTTGAGTACGGCTTCTGATTGCTCTCCGTCACTGTTCACCGAGAGCTTGCCTGTCATGCCATCGGTTTCGTAGGGAATCGTATCGTCATATACGTAAACCGTTACTCCTTCGTCGGTATCAACCAGCTCGAAGGTCCAGTCGCCCGAGACCGTCAGCACGCCGCCGTGTTGAGGATCTGACAGGCCATGGGAGAATGCATAGTTGCAAGACAGCAGTGCAATGCAGAACATTACTGTGGCACGAAATAACTTCATGGCATATAACTCCAGGTTGTGGGGATTGATCTCTTCACCGTATCACACGCTTTTCAGCGGATTGTTGCAAACTCGCGCAAGCGCACAGAAAAAGATGCTGTATATGAACGACCCTGCGTATAACAACCTAAAGCGAAGTAGACTTGGGCCGTCTGATGTAGTTTAGCGCCAATCCCTGGGCATGGTCAGGATCTCCGGCTGGAGAATTTCATCCAGCTGTTCCCGGGTCAGCAAGCCCCCCTCCAGCACCAGCTCGGCCACGGACCTGTTCTGGATCAGGGCCGCCGCGGCAATGGCGCTGGCATTGCGGTAACCGATATGGGGATTGAGCGCGGTCACCAGACCGATGGAGTTTTCCACCTGCGCCCGCAAAAACTCAGCATTGGCGGTGATGCCCTTCACGCAGCGCTCATTGAGCGTCACGCAGGCGCTCTGCAGATGGCTGATACTCTTGAACAGGCTGTGGGCAATAATCGGTTCGAAGGCATTGAGTTGCAGCTGACCGGCTTCGGCCGCGAAGCTGATCGTCACATCGTTGCCGATCACCTCGAAAGCCACCTGGTTGACCACCTCCGGAATCACCGGATTGACCTTGCCCGGCATGATGCTGGAGCCCGCCTGAACCGGGGGCAGATTGATCTCGTTAAGTCCCGCCCGTGGCCCACTGGACAGCAGGCGCAGGTCATTGCAGGTTTTCGACAGCTTGACCGCCACCCGCTTGAGCACCCCGGACAGCTGCACGAAGACGCCACAGTCCTGTGTCGCCTCTATCAGGTTGGGCGCCGTCTTCAACGCAAGCCCGGTAATGGCCACCAAATGCCTGCATACCAGGCCGGCGTATTCAGGGTGGGTGTTGATTCCGGTGCCGATCGCGGTGCCACCGAGGTTAATTTCACGACACAGGGCCATGGCCTCGCGCAAGCGCTCAGCGTCCTCCTCAAGCATGTCGCCGTAGCAACTGAATTCCTGGCCCAGGGTCATGGGGACCGCATCCTGCAACTGGGTGCGACCCATTTTCAGCACGGACTGGAACTCGCTGGCCTTGCCGGCAAACGACTGGCGCAGTTCATCCATGGCGCCGACCAGGCGCAGTATGCCAAAGCACGCCGCCAACTTGATGGCAGTCGGGTACACATCATTGGTACTCTGGCTGAGATTGACGTGTTCGTTGGGGTTGAGGTAGTCGTAATCACCTCTAGGACGACCGAGAATTTCCAGGGCGATATTGGCAATCACTTCATTGGCATTCATGTTGGTCGAAGTGCCGGCCCCGCCCTGAATCACGTCCACCACAAACTGGTCGAGGTATTCACCATTGCGCAGTCTCTCGCAGGCGGCGGCAATGGCTCCGGCGCGGCAGGGGTCCAGCAGACCCAGTTCGCTATTGGCAGCCGCCGCCGCCTGTTTGATGCAGGCAAGGGACACTACCAGATCCGGATAAACGGATACCGGAATACCGCTGATGGGAAAGTTTTCCACCGCGCGCACCGTGTGGATACCGTATAAGGCATCTGCCGGCACCTCCCGAGAGCCCAGCAGATCCTGCTCCCGACGTACAAGGATGGGTTGTGGTTCCGAGGGACTTTGCGCATCAATCCAGTCACGCGAGGCGGAGCTGACCCCTGTTTCACTCATTGTCGGTACTCTCCCGAAGGCTCACGGCCTGTTGTGCGAGCTGCGTTACAGGTGCTGCGATCTAGGCAAAGCTGAATCGGGACAGTTTGTAGTGGGACAGGTCGATGGGAGTAGCGCCGGTGGCGATCAGCTCCGCGAGGGTCTCACCCACCCCGGGGCCAATCTGGAATCCGGAGCCGGAAAACCCGAACGCATAGAACAGCCCACTGACCCGCTCGCTGGGTCCCGCCACCGGCTGGCCATCGGGCATATAACCCTCGGTACCACTCCAGACACGAATAATGTTGAGCTGTCCCATCTCAGGCACCAGACGGCGAATTTCCTCGAGCTGGGCAAGGGTATTCTGCGGACGCACACGGGTATGCCCGGTAGTGGGGTAGCCCGGGGCCTTGTAACCACCGCCAAAAATGATGTTTCCACGAGGGATCTGCCGACAATAAACGGACTCTTTGGCGACCGCGGTGTAGACCCCCAGGGAGGGCTTGATGCCATAGCTCACCGGCTCCGTCACCGCCATCGTCGGCCCCCAACTGGTCATGGGGACAGGCTCGCCGAACTGGGCAGTCAATTCGCCTGCCCACGCGCCGGTGGCCAGCACCAGTACCGGAGCCCTGAATTGGCGCTGATCAGCACTCTCCACCCGGAAGTCATCCGCCACCTTTTCCACCGCGACGATGCGAATGTTCTCCTCCACCCTGGCGCCAAGCCGACCTGCGGCGCGGGCGAACGCAGGCGCGACAAGGCGGGGGTTGGCGTGCCCGTCCTCCATCGACAGGGACCCTGCCATCACCTCCGGGCCGAGAAACGGAAACCGGGCCTGTAGCTCAGGAGCCTCCAGGTACTCCAGGTTCAGTCCGTATTCCTTCGCGTCGATGGCGTACTGCTCCATCGCCGCGGCATCGCGGTCGCTCCCCCGGTAACAGACACGCATATGGCCGGACTGGAGGTATTCGACCTCCGCCTCCAGCAGGGTATTGGCGCGACGCCAGATGGCGCTGGCGCGATTGGCCAGGGGCAGCTGATAGAGGGGGCGGCCCTGCCTGCGCACGCCGCCATAGTTGACGCCGCTGGCGTGCCGGCCCACCAGGTCCCGCTCCAGCAGGGTCACGGACAGACCGCGCTGGGCGAGGAAAAAAGCCGTGGAGGAGCCCATGATGCCGCCACCCACCACAATCACGTCGCTGGCCTGCGCCCTCATGAGTCCTTCTCCAAGGCAACAGGCAGAGGCTTGACCGGGGCCTGGGCGCGCAGGCGACCGGCCTCCTCAATGGCTACCCCGCCATCGCTGGCGATGATTTCGGCTGCGGCATTGCCGCAATAGCGGCCCTGGCAGCGTCCCATCCCCACCCGGCTGAAAGCCTTGGTCCGATTCACTTCACGGCTGCCGGTAACGCTCAGGGTCGCGCGCAGTTCACCGACACGGATCGCCTCGCAGCGGCACACGATGGTGTCATCAACCAGTTCGGCGGCGAACGCTGCAGGCCAGGGAAAAGCCTGGTTGAGACCGCGCGCGAAGCGCTGCAGTTTTACCAGTTTGCGGCGCAGGGAATCCATCCTGCTGCTATCGACTCTGGCACCGCTATCCTCCAGGGCCGCCAGCGCCGCCAACTCACCGCTGGCTTCGGCACCATCGGCGCCGAGTATCCTGGCGCCGTCACCCGCCAGGTAAACATCGTCAATGCTGCTGCGGCCATCGCGGTCGGCAAGGGGAAGCCACTGGCGGGTTGGCTGGTCAAACCGGAATTCGCAGCGCGCCAGATCGGCCAGTTGGTTCTCCGGGCGCAGGTGATAGCCCATGGCAACTGCATCGCAGGCAAGCGTACGGGTTTTGCCCATACTGTCGCGGAAGCTCACCGCAGCAACTCCGCTATCATCGCTGCCCTCTATCGCCACAGGCCGGATGCCGAAATACACCGGCACCCGGGCGCGATACAGGGAGGCCGTCAACAGCATGCCTTTCCACAGGGCCCTGGGCTGGGCCAGCAGCTTCGGCAGTGCAGCTACCCGGCGCCACAGAGCCGAGGTGTCGAGCACTGCGGCAACGGTAGCCCCTGCTGCAGCGTACTGCGCGGCCACCAGGTACAGCAGTGCGCCCGTACCCATGAACACCACCCGGCTGCCGACGGCACAGGCCTGGGACTTCAGCGCCACCTGGGCGCCCCCGAGACTGAACGTTCCGGCGAGCTGCCAACCCTTGACCGGCATCAGGCGATCCGTGGCGCCGGTGCAGAGGATCAGCGCGTCGTAGGCGAGCGCGCGCTGGCGGTTGCCGCACACGGTGTACACATGGTTGTCGGCGATATTCCAGATCAGCGTCTCGGGCATGTAGTCGATATGCTCGAGCAGACTGTCGAACGTGCGGTGGATGGACTCTGCCTTCGCGGCCTCACTGCCGTAAAGCGCCGCATAGGGCCGGGTAAAATTTTCCGGCTGGCGCCGGTAGATCTGGCCACCGCTGCGACGCCCTTCGTCAACTACGACTGGGCGGATACCGGCCTTGACCAGCGTCTCGGCACAGCGCACACCCGCGGGGCCCGCGCCCACCACCACGACCCGCGGCGTCGCTGGCCCTGCAGAGTCTACGTCAGCTCCGCCCACGTGCCCTCCAGGCGAGAGGTAAGGATTTTCATGTTCTCCTGCACGGGGGTAGAACAGGCGCGCAAGCGGGCCCCCTCTTCCGTGCGTACCCAGCAGTCCTGGCAGGCACCCATCAGGCAGAAGCCGGCACGGGCGCTGGGATCGAATTCGGACCGGCGCAGATGATCGCCGTGGTTGAGCATGGCCACCATCAGGGTATCGCCCTCCAGTGCATGGACCGGTTCGCCATCCACCCAGATACTGACGCTGCGCCGACCCGCCTCACCCAGGCGCTGGAACCGTCCTGCCATCAGCGCTGCGCCGCCATGGCATAGTCACGGGGTGGCAGCAGCAGTTCGGCTTCACTGTGGTGACAGAGGATCTCGCTGCCATCGCTGAGAACCACTCTCGGCGGCGCCAGCTGGTCACAGGTGCCGGCAATGCGCACTGGACAACGGTCGAGGAATGGACACAGCTCCAGGTCGCGGACTCCATCCACAAGGGGCACAGGCGCGACTGGCCGCCGCGAGCGTTCCAGCCAGCCCTGCTCAAGTTCCGGCACGGAGTCAATCAGCAGCTCGGTATAGGGATGAAATGGCGGTTGCTGGAATGTGTCGCGACTACCCGCCTCCACACCGCGGCCCGCATACAACACCAGAATGTCGTCGCACAGGCTGCGGACTGTGGAAATATCGTGGCTGATGAACATGTAGGAGACGCCGAGTTCCCTGCGCAGCTCCACGAGCAGGTCGAGGATGGCCGCCCCCACTACCGTATCCAGGGCGGAGGTGACTTCGTCGCAAAGGATCAGTTCCGGATCCGCGGCCAGCGCCCGGGCCAGGTTGATGCGCTGCTTCTGGCCGCCGGACAATTCTCCGCAGCGGCGCCCGGCAACGGTGGCGGGAAGCTTTACCAGATCCAGCATTGCGCCGATCCGGCGCTCCCGCTCGTTTCCTTTCAGGCCATGATAGAAAGTGAGGGGCCGCCCCAATACCTGGGCCACGCTGTGGCTGGGGTTCAGCGCAGTATCGGCGTTCTGGAATACAATCTGGATGCGGCGGAACTGGTCCTTGCTGCGTCCCGCCAGGGTCCCTGGCAGTGGCTCCCCATCGAGCAGCACCTCACCGCGCGCGGCGGGCAGGAGCCCGGCCACGACCCGCGCCAGGGTGGATTTTCCCGAACCGGACTCACCGATCACACCCAGGGTACGGCCCCGCAGAATCGTGAGATTCACATCCTTGAGAATCGGCATTGCCGGCATACCGTTCTTGTCGGAACGCCCGTAGCCCGCCACCAGGTTGCGGATCTCCAGCAGTGGTTGCTCTGTAGTCGCCTCGTTACCGGTGTCCCGACGGCACGGGGTGATGGCGCTGATCAGGGTCTGGGTATAGCTGTCCTCGGGCTGTTTCAGCACCTGCGCGGTCTTGCCCAGCTCGCGCACCTTACCCTGGTTCAGAACCAGGATATGGTCCGCCATCTGGGCCACTACCGCCAGGTCGTGGGAGACGTAGACCGCAGTAATACCGCGCTCGCGGATCACCCGCTTGAACGCCAGCAGCACGTCGATCTGGGTGGTGACATCAAGCGCGGTGGTCGGCTCGTCGAAGATCACCAGTTCCGGCTCGGTAATCAGCGCCATGGCCGCCATCAGGCGCTGCAGCTGACCGCCGGAAACCTGGTGCGGGTAGCGGCTGCCGATGCTCTCCGGCTCCGGCAGTGACAGCGCGCGGAACAGCTCGACCGCACGTATCTCGGCCTCCTTGCGGCTGGCCACGCCATGAATCAGGACCGCTTCGGTGACCTGGGCCATAATGGTTTTCGAGGGGTTGAAGGAGGCCGCGGCACTCTGCGCCACATAAGACACCCGCCGCCCGCGCAGATCGCGCAAGCCACTGCGATCCAGGGACAGCACCTCGGTATCACCAACGCGAATCGAGCCGGAGCTGATTCGACAGCCGCCCCGGGCATAGCCCATCAGCGACAGCGCTATGGTGGTTTTGCCCGAGCCGGACTCACCGATCAGCGCCAGCACCTCGCCCCGGGGGATGGCAAAGGCGACATCGTCGACAATAGTGACCTCATCATTGTCGCCCGTGGGCGCAGTGACCTTCAGGCCAGATACCTTGATATGTTCACTCATCGGGCTGCATCCTTTGGAACGTGACCATGCTACACCTCCCCGGTGGCGGTTTTTGCCTGCCCGCGCAAGCTGTCAATCAACAAATTGACGCCAATGGTGAGCAGCGCAATGGCCACCGCGGGCATCAACACCGCGGGAGCGCCCTCCGCCAGCCCGGAAATATTCTCCCGCACCAGGGAGCCCAGGTCCGCATCCGGTGGCTGCATGCCGAGCCCGATAAAACTCAGGCTGCTCAGCAGCAGTACCGCCCACACAAAACGCAGTCCCACATCCGTCAGCATCGGGTGGATCATGTTGGGGAAAATTTCCACCCGCGCCAGGTAAAACCGGCCCTCGCCCCGGGCGCGCGCCACCTGCACGAAGTCCATCTGGTTGAGGTTGACCGCCAGCGAACGGGCGATACGGTAACAGCCGGGCGTGTAGCTGACACCGATGATCATGATCAACAGCGCCACGGAAGACCCGAGCGCAGCGATCATCACCAGAGCCAGTATCTTGCCGGGAATCGCAGACAATGCGTCCATGAAACGACTGAGGGTTTCATCGACCATGCGACTGCTCACCGCTGCAAAAATGCCCAGTGCGGTGCCGAGGATGCCGGCAAAAATCGCCGCGGCGGCGCCGATGGTAATGGTGAAGCGGGCACCGTAGAGAATGCGACTCAGGACATCCCGGCCCAGGTAGTCGGTCCCCATCGGGTAGGTGCTGCTCATCGGCAGGAACACATCGTAGTCGACGATTTCGCCCAGGGGATGGGGCGCCAGAGCCGGGCCGGCAAGGGCGACCGCCAGCCAGAAAATGACCAGGATCAGGCCAATGGAGCCGGAGAGGCGCAGAGTGCGGAATAGATTCATGGCGGCCACCTAGGTACGCAATTTGGGATTGGAGACGATGGCGCAGATATCGGCGATCAGCACCAGCAACAGATAGGCCGCGCAAAAAATCATGGCGCAGGTCTGGAGCAGAGGCATGTCGCGGTTGGCGACAGAGTCGACCATCAGGCTGGCGATACCGGGGTAATTGAAAATCACCTCCACTATGATGACCCCGCCCAGCAGGTAGGACAGGCTCAGGGCCACCGCGTTGGCGATCGGCCCGATGGCGTTGGGCAGGGCGTGGCGCAGCACCACGCGGGGCAGGCTGGCGCCCTTGAGCACCGCCATTTCCACGTAGGGCTGGCTCAGCTGGTCCAGCACCGCCGCGCGGGACATCCGCGCCATCTGCGCCACCAGCACGAAGAACAGCGTCAACACCGGCAGGGCGTAGGCGGCGATAAACTGCCCGAAGCTGGCGCCGGGGGGCGCGTAGGACAGGGCCGACACCCAGTTGAGCTTCACCGCGAACACCAGTACCAGCGTGGTTGCCACCAAAAACTCCGGAATGGCGACCATGGTCAGGGTCAGGGTGTTGAGAAAGCGATCCACACGCGTGCCACCGTACATGGCGGACGCGATACCCAGGGTCAAGGCCAGGGGTACGGACACAAGGGCGGCGATACCGGCCAGCAGGAGGGACCGAGGCAACCGCTCCGCCACCAGCTGGGCTACCGGCAGGTCATTGGCCAGCGAGATGCCAGGATCCCCGACAATCAGCCCCCGCAGCCAGTCCAGATAGCGCAGGTGGCCCGGCTTGTCGAGCCCCAGGACCTCCCGCAGGGCGGCCACCGCCTCGGGCGTGGCGCTCTGGCCGAGAAGTTGCTGGGCCGCGTCCCCCGGCAGCAGGCTGGACAGAGAGAACACCACCATCGACACCAGGAACAGGGTAAGCAAGACCGTGCCAATACGGCGGAGTATCAGAAACAGGACACTTTTCATCGGCTACGCTCCTCGCGATGAATGAATTCGGTCAAGTTGATCATCCGTTCCACCACACATACTCAGCGAAGGAGTAGCCCATCAGGCCACCGGTGGGGATGGTCCCCATTCCCTGCAGGCGCTTGTCGAAACCATCGATAAAGCTGAAAAACAGCGGGATGCCCACGCCGCAGTGCTCGTGGATCATCACCTGGGCATCCACATACATCTGGCGCCGCCGCGCTTCATCGGCTTCACCCCGGGCCGCGATCACCAGTTGATCGAACCCGGGGTGGTGCCAGGCTGATTCGTTCCAGGAAGCGGTGGAGACAAAAAAGGTGCTCAACAACAGATCTATACTGGGCCGCGGGTTGACATTGCCGAAGCTCAGAGGGTGCTTCATCCAATGGTTGGACCAATAGCCGTCCGACGGCATCCGGTTGACCCTGAGGTTGAGCCCGATTTTGTGCGCGGACAACTGCAGCAGCGCCGCCATGTCCACCGAACCGGTGGCTGCGGGCGAGGCGAACAGGGGGAAAGGCGCCTTGCCCACTCCCGAACGCCGCAGGTGGTATGCGGCACGATCCAGATCATGGGCCCGCACCGGCAGGTCCGAGGCGTAGAACTTGTGGTTCGGTGGCACGGGGTGGTCGTTGCCGAGCATGCCCTTGCCGCGAAACAGGGCCCGCTTGATCGTCTCCCGGTCGAACAGGTACTTCAGTGCCAGCACGAAGTCGGGGTTGTTGCCGGGAAACTGATCCTGCCGCATGATCAGATTGCTGTAGAGCCCGGAACTGGTTTCTTGCACCGCGGCCGTGCCGGAAGCACTGATGCGCCGGATCGATCTTGGGTCCACTGCGTTTACCAGCTGTACATCACCGGACAGGAGGGCGTTTACCCGCGCCATCTCGTCGCTGATTGCTATCAGTTCAATCTCATCCAGATAGGGTCGCCCCGGCTTCCAATAGTTCTGGTTGCGGGTAACGATGGTGCGCACCCCGGGCACGAACTCCTTCAACTTGTAGGGACCGCAGCCGGGTGCCGTGGAGAAATCCGTGGTCCCCTCCGGCACAATCAGGAAATGGGAGGTGGCCAGGATAACGGGGAAGTCCACGTTCGGACCGGCCAGCTCCACTTCCACCTGATGCGGGGTCAGGGCCCGTGCACTACGGATATTGGCCGCGATGGAAGCCACCTTGGAGGCGACAGTCTTGTCCTTGTGCCGCAACAGGGAATAGACAACGTCGGCGGCCGTAAGGGGCTTGCCGCTGTGGAATTCCACTCCCCGACGCAGGTTGAATACCCATACCGTCATGTCGTCACTGGCAATCGATTCCGCCAGCGCAGGCAACGGGTTCAAGTCACCATCGAACTGGGTGAGCCCGCTATAGACCATGTAGTGGCGGGTATAGTCCGTGGACAGAGCCCCCTTGGCTGGATCGAGCGTGTCCGCGGTGGAACTGGACATACAGGCAACGCGGATGCGACCACCCTGGCGGGGTATACTCGAGGCCGCAAGGGCACTGCCGGGTAGTGACAGCGCGCCGCCGAGGCCCGCACCGAGCCCCACGGCGCCAATCGCTGCGAGCAGCTCCCGCCGCGACATGCCACCATAGATTCTGTTGCTGTCATTCATTCTGTATTCTCCCCCCGTTTAGCGTGAGGCTCAGCTGAGCCGGTCCAGCATCCCGTACCAGGCCCCGACTGCAGGCAGGAACCAGGGCTTGCCGAAGTGGCCCGGCACCGGCCTCCAGGGCAGGTTCCAGGGATTGTTGCTCGAATCACCGTTCAGGACCTCGCCCATCACCTGGCCCATATGCGTCGCCATCTGGACGCCGTGGCCGCTGTAGCCCATGGCGTAGAACAGGCCCGGCTCGCGTTCGCCGGCGCGCGGCAGGCGATCGGCACTCATGTCCACGCTCCCGCCCCAGCAGTATTTAATGGCAACATCCGCGAGCTGGGGAAATACCGCAACCATGGCAGCCTGCAACACACCCCCGCTTTCCTGGTCGCTGCGTGGAGTCGAGACAGTAAACCGGGCGCGGCCGCCAAACAGCAGGCGCCAGTCCGGGGTAAGCCGGAAATAGTGGCCGACATTCATGCTGGTGACACAGGCCCGGTTGGCGGGAATCAGGCTCAAGGCCCGCTCCTTACCCAGCGGTTCAGTCACCACAATAAAACTCCCCACCGGGATCACCCGGCGCCGAAACCAGGCAAAGGGGCCGGGACCACTGCCACCGGTTGCCACCAGCACCTGGGACGCCTCGAGCGTGCCCTTGGGCGTGGTGACCCGCCAGCGGCCCGACGCCTGACGCTCCAGATCAGTCACCGGCGCCTGCTCGTGGATTGCCGCGCCCTGTCGACGGGCCGCTTCCGCCAGACCGACAGCGAACCGCCCCACGTGCAACTGCGCGCTCAGGGGCTGGATCAGGCCGCCATGAAAGGCGTCGGAATCGATTTCCTCGCGCACTTCCTGCGCACTTAGCAGACGGACATCGGGATCCACATCCTTGCGCAGGGACTCCCAGGCAGCCGCCAGGCCATCGTAATGCGACGGCTTCGCGGCAAGCTTGAGCTTGCCGGTGCGCCGGAAATCACAGTCGATGCCCTCCTCCACCACCAGCCGCTCCACCGTATCGACCGCGGAGTTGTAGGTCAGGTAGTAGTACCTGGCCCGATCGATGCCAACCTTTGCCGCCAGGGCGGCGTAGTTTTGCAGGGTGCCGTTGTTGCACTGCCCGCCGTTGCGCCCGGATGCCTCGCCAGCCACCCTGCCCTGCTCGAGCAGGCTGACCGAGGCGCCCCGCCGGGCCAACGCCAGCGCAGCGGAGAGGCCGGTCAGGCCACCGCCGACAATGGCCACATCCGGTCTCGCCGCGACCTCGCCAGCGTCGCCGACAAATGCCGGCGCGGTATCCAGCCAGTAGGCGTCAGCCATACATCAAAGTCCCACGATTCCGGGCAGGCCGCTGATGTCCTTGATTACATGGTAATCATAATAGGGACTGGAGGGGCCGTGGCCGCGATCGACGAACACCGTATTCTTGATACCGATGTCGTGAGCGGACATCAGGTCATAACGCAGGCTGGAGGACACGTGCAGCACATCCTCAGGGTTGCAGCCAAGCCTGTCGAACATGTACTCGAAAGCCTGCAGCCGGGGCTTGTAGGCCTGGGCGTCTTCAGCGGTATACGCCGCGTGGAAGGGCGCCTCCAGCAGCTTCACATTGTGCGGCAGCTGCTGGTTGTTGGCGTTGGACAGGATCACCAGGGGAATTTCCTTGGCAATGCGCTTGAGAGGCTCTGCCACGTCAGGATGTGGGCCCCAGGTGGGAACAGCCTCGTAGATGGTGCGGGGATCCTGCTGCCGGAACTCGATCTTCCAGCGCCTGCAGCTGCGCTCCACGGCGTTGTAGATGACGTGCTCGTAGGGCTTCCAGGCGCCCAGTACCTCGTCGAGCCGGTAGGCCGCGAAATCCTTGATGAACTGCTCCATCTGGTCGGGATTGATGCGGTCGGCAAACATCTCACGCGCCATGTCGGCCATGCGGAAACGGGTCAGAGTGCCGTAGCAGTCGAATGTTATGTACTTCGGTTTGAACTGGGTCATGGTATTCCTTCCGGGATTCAGTTGAAGTGGATGAACCGGGAATCATTACAGCATGACACAGTCAAAAGATAGTCCCGAATCCTGCGGTGACGAGCCGCAGATTAATTTGTTTTGACAGCCCAATCGACAGACTTTGCCGCGCTGCCGGCAACACAATCCCCCGCGCCAGGCCACACTTGCTCGATGGCGGTAGAAAATGCCGGAGGCGGACAGGAAAACGGGATTTCCGGCGCAACTTCCCCCCGGTTACAACAGCGGACTCTCTGCAATGCTTCTAACATGGCGACAAATCCAACCCCGAAGCGAGATACCGTATGTCATTGCTGATCAGCGTCAACCCCAACCCCGCAACCACGCCCCGCGAATCCACGGCCGACCCCGACAGGCTGGTAGAGGGAAATCCTCAGTTCAAGACCTGGCCACTGGACGCAGCGCGCGGCGAGGAAGTCAAGACGGGCCTGTGGCAGGCGACCCCCGGCGTGACGCGGTCGATCAAGGGCGAGACCTTCGAGTTCTGTCATATCCTTGAGGGCGTTGTCGAGTTGACCCCGGAAATTGGCGAACCGGTTGTGTACCGGGCCGGTGACAGCTTCCTCATGAAGCCCGGCTACAAGGGTCTGTGGCGCACCATTGAAACCGTGAAGAAAATCTACGTCACTGTCGGTTGAACCAGACCTGGACGGTCGGAGAGCCAGTCGAGACCGGGAGTCACCCCGGTCTCAAATAGATCCCAGCTCCAGCCGCGATCCATCCACCAGGCGAGACAGGCGAAACGGCGTCACATCCGCAAAGGGGGCGTCGTTTGCCACCAGCTGCGCGGCCAGCAGCCCCAGCCCGGGCCCCAGGCCAAAGCCGTGCCCTGAACAGCCCGCGGCCAGGTAAAAGCCCGCCATGCCGTCCACCGGCGAGATGACCGGCACCGAGTCGGGAGTGCAGTCCACATAACCGCCCCAGGACTCCGCGACCTGAATGCCCGCCAGCGCCGGGAACAGTTTCCGCACCCGTTCCAGGGTTTTGGCCACCAAGCGCGGATCCGGCTCGGGATCCAGCACCCGCAGGTGATCCTGGGCAATCATTTTCTCTCCCTGCCATCCCCCCAGTGCCTCTGGCCCCTCGACAAAGGATTTACCGATGCCGAAGGTCACATTCTTGAAGCGCTTGATGAACGCGGGCATAAACTCCCGGGTGTAACGCAGGGCCTGGGGTGTGATCTCGATGCGGCCCTTGCCGCTGATGGCCATGGTGTAGCTGCCATCCACACGGCGGGTCAGGGTGCAATCCGGCGTGTAAACTGCACCGCCGATGTCCGGCGCCGGGGCCGTGCGCATCGCCGTCTGGCGCACGGAGGCCTGGGGGAAGCTGACCCCATAGCCACGACAGAAGGACGATGCCCAGGCGCCTGCGGCACACAGGACTGCGTCCGCGCGAATCAGCCCCCGCTCGGTAACAACGCCAGTGACGGCGCCGTTGGTGACATCGAGCCCCAGCGCCAGGCAATTCTGGTGGATGGTTGCGCCCCGCGCCCGCGCACCCTCCGCGATCAAGGGGGCGGCCAGCGCCGGTTCCGCCTTGCCATCGTTTACCGAATGGACTCCTCCGAGCCAGGTGCGCCCGCTGGAACCAATCATGGCCGCGGCGTCCTCGCCACTCAGCATGCGCGAGTCGACGCCAAACTGGCGCGCGACTTCTTGCCAGGCTTCCCATTCCGCCAACTGCGCGGGGTTATCCGTTGCATAGCGCAAGCCACAGCGGCGGAATCCCAGGTCATGACCCGTCTCGGTCGTGAGCTCGTCCCACAGCCGCATGGAAACGATGGATACCGGCAACTCCCTGTAGTCACGATTTTGCTGCCGGCACCAGCCCCAGTTCCGGCTCGACTGCTCGCCAGCGACCTGCCCCTTCTCGATCACCGCCACCGACAGCCCCTGCCTGGACAGGAAGTAGGCGGCAGTGACACCGATGATGCCACCGCCAATCACCACCACATCGGCGCGGGCTGGCAGCACTTCGTCGCTGTGAATCCGGATCAATTGTTTGGACATGGGTGGCCGCCTTTTCAGTCGGTAATGATTATCAGTGGAAACCGGGACCGGCCTCGACCAAGTCATGGCGATTAGCCCTCGCGGGGTTCACAGGCTCCCGCGGAGAGGGACTGCTTGCTGATGACTCCGAACAGTCTAGCTGAGGCAGGTTCGCACCCGCTGCCAATTCCCCGATGGCAAAGGCGAGTAATGCCGAAATGGCACGCCATGGCGGCAGATGCTGCCGGGAAATCCGGCGATGCGTGCAACCGGCCAAGGATGCCGTGTTCAGTGAAATGGCGGGTGAAACTACACCATAAACTTACGCTTGCGGCGGGTAATTCAGCACAATATACGCTCTTTCTGCTGGTACTGTGCCAGTCGTGGTCAACAGGAGTTCACACCCATGAGCAGACAGAGCCCAGCACGGCAGCACACCTTGCACACCCTCGAAACGCCCTGCCTGGTGCTGGATGCGGAGCGCATGGAGCGCAACATACGCCGACTGCGGGAGCGCCTGGCAGAACTTGGCCCGAGCCTGCGGCCGCACCTCAAGACCGCGAAATCGGTGGAGGTGGCGAGTCGGGTAATGACCAGCGACGCAGGCCCGGCCACCGTGTCAACACTCAAGGAAGCGGAACAGTTCGCTGCCGCCGGCGTGCACGACCTGATCTATGCGGTGGGCATTGCTCCGGGCAGCAAACTCGAGCGGGTAGCGGCCCTGCGCGCCGGGGGCACGGAGCTCTCGATTATCCTCGATACAGTCGAGCAGGCACAGTTTGTTGCGGAGGCCTGCCGCAACTCAGGCGACGCCATCCCGGTCCTGATAGAGATTGACTGCGACGGCCACCGCTCGGGAGTGCGGCCAGAGGACAGCCTCACCCTGCTGGAGATCGGTCGCACCCTGCACCAGGGGGGCACCGAGTTGCGCGGTGTTCTCACCCATGCGGGTGGCAGCTACGCGGCGCGCGGCGCTGCTGCGCTGGAACGCTGTGCCGAGGAAGAGCGAGCCGCTGCGGTCAAGGCCGCGGAAACCCTGCGCGAGGCGGGCCTGCCCTGCCCGGTCGTCAGCGTTGGCTCCACACCCACGGCGCACTTCGCCCGGGACCTTGCCGGTGTCACCGAGGTAAGGGCTGGAGTATTCGTGTTCTTCGACCTGGTGATGGCCGGCATCGGTGTCTGCACACTCGACGACATTGCCCTGTCGGTACTCGCCACCGTGATCGGGCATCAGCCGGAGAAGGGCTGGATTCTCGTGGATGCGGGCTGGATGGCCCTGTCCAGGGACCGGGGCACCGCCAAACAGGACGTCGACCAAGGGTATGGCCTGGTCTGCGATATCAACGGCAAACCCTACGGTGACCTGATCGTCGCGGACGCCAATCAGGAGCACGGGGTCCTGGCCATGCGGAACGGCGCAGACTCAGCGCTTCCCGACCTCCCCATCGGCACCCGAGTCCGGATACTGCCCAATCACGCCTGCGCCACCGGCGCCCAGCATGACCGCTACCATGTTGTCCGCACCGGCTCGGAGACAGTTGACGCAGAGTGGCCCCGCTTTGGCGGCTGGTAATGGCTAACGAAAATCGGCGGGAGTGTCGTTGACCACCCGATCGGCTGCCAATTCAGTCGGCCTCAACCCAATGACTGGCTGCAGAGCGCAAACACCCGCGCTCGCTCCGACGGCGGCGGCGCTCCGCGAACCATTTGGGTAGCTGTGTCGACGCAGGCCAGGCCGCGGGATTCCAGCCAGGGGCCGAGGCCGGAATCCGCGCGGGTGTCCACCCGCACAAAGCCCGTCGGCAGCTGCGACAGAATGCTGTCTATCAGAACGCGGGCAGCGTCGACATCTGGCGCAATGACGGGGCCAATCACATGCCCCTTGCCGAAAGCCCGGCACGCCGCATAGCCTGTCACGCTGCCGCCGCTGGCGAGCACGGTCAACTGTCCGACCTCCGCTATACGCTTGAGCAGCTCAGGCCGGGGCATTCCCAGCGCGGCTTCATCCAACCTGATGATCTCGGTCAGATCGGCATCCGCTGCGCTTTTGATATGGGAATCAATGGGTTCCACCAGACCCGGCCGCTCACCAGCGGCCACGAACACGCCCTGATGTTGGTTCAGTGTTCCCGTGGGAACAAACCCCCGGCGCCGATAGAGTTCCAGTGCCTCGGCGGTGGAATTCAGGAAGATGTTCCTCGGGCCAGCACCGTCCAGGAGTGCGTCGACGAGACGCGCCCCGTAACCGCGTCCCTTACACTGGGTCGCCACGATTATCATCCCGACACTGGCAAAGGCGCCGCCGTAGTCCCAGCGCATTGCCGTACCGACCAGCTGACCGTCCTGCTCCAGGGCCAGCCCGTCACCCAGGCTGTGGGCAAACGCCCAGTCTTCCAGCCGGTACGGCCAACCCAGCGCCGATGACAGCGCCAGCGCCTGCGGCAGATGCGCGACAGTGAGCTTTTTCAACACCGCCCCACTGGTCTCTTCGAACATGGCTTGAGACTCCATCTGAGTTCTCCTGACTTCGGTAGTATTCGCTGCAGGTAACTGAACCAGGGCTCGGTTCGTTTCTGTCGACGGGACCGTGCCCTGCCACATCCAGCCGACCGTCAATCCAGGCCAAGCACCGCCTTGGTCTCCAGGTATTCATCCAGCCCCTCTACGCCATACTCCCGGCCATTGCCCGATTGCTTGTAGCCTCCGAAAGGCGCATGGGGACTCCAGGCGGGGTGGTTGACGTGAACCTGGCCACAGCGCAAACGCGCGGCCACATCCCGGATGGTCGCGGTATCCCTGCCCTGGATGTGAGCTGCTAGTCCATACACCGTGTCGTTGGCCATTTCGACTGCCTGGTCCACGCTGTCATAGGGAATGATGGAGAGCACAGGCCCGAAGATTTCCTCGCGAGCGATAGTCATGTCGGGCGTTACCGCGGAAAACACCGTGGGACGCACATAATATCCCCGATCCAGGCCTTCCGGCCGGCCGGGGCCACCACAGACCAGCCGGGCGCCCTCGGCGATACCTGTCTCTATCATCTTGCACACCCGCTCGAACTGGGCCCGGTTGGCGATGGGCCCATGGGTGCTCGCCTCGGACGCGGGATCGCCGACCACAAACCCGGAAACGGCATCCCGGGCCAGCGCCTCCACCTCGGCGAGCTTGTCTCGCGGTACCAACATGCGGGTTGGGGCGCTGCAGGACTGGCCGAGATTGCGGAAACATGCGCCTACGCCCAATGGTATGGCCCGGGGAAGATCCGCATCCGGCAGCACAATATTGGCCGACTTGCCGCCCAGTTCCTGGGCCACGCGCTTGACTGTCGTTGCGGCCGTTTGCGCCACAAGGATGCCGGCGCGCGTGGAGCCGGTGATGGAGACCATATCCACCTCCGGATGGCCGGCCAGGGCGGCGCCCACGCCTTCGCCATTACCATTCACCAGATTGAATACACCGGCTGGGATACCGGCCTCGGCGATCACCTCAGCGAACAGCAGCGCGTTCAGGGGTGACAGTTCACTGGGTTTCAAGACAACTGTACACCCGACCACCAGGGCGGGGCCGACCTTCGCCGCGATCTGATACAGCGGCCAGTTCCAGGGTGTTATCAGGCCACAAACGCCTATCGGCTCGCGCAGGACCGATATATCGCCACGACGGCTGACAAAGGGATAACTGCTGGCGTTTTCCATCGCCGCACGCAAGTGCTCTGCTGCGAGAGGCACCTGGGCACTGCGGCCGTAGCTTATGGGAGCACCCATCTCCAGGGCCAGGACACTGGCAAACACATCCACCCTCTCGAGGAGCAAACTGTGAACCTTGCCCAGCAGGTGGATTCGATCTGAAAGCGGAGTCGCGGCCCAGCCGGGAAACGCGCGCCGGGCCGCCGCCACCGCCCTGTCAACATCAGCAGCACTGCCCAGGGTCAGCTCGGCGACCACTTCCTCCGAAGCCGGATTTACGACTGGAACGTGCCCCGAAGCGTCTGCGTCGCACCATTTCCCATCGATAAAGACCTGATTGAGCCTGGTCGAATCCAGCAGATTCCCGAGTTTAGAAATCATGGCAAGTAATCCTTGTTTGTTGAAAGGCGCCCGCGTACGCAGCCTGGTCACCGGTCGCACACGATCAAGTCTAGCGGATGCCTTGTGGCGCTCGTTGCCAATTGCTCAGAAGCGAGAGAAAGTACTGCCGAATAGCGTCGATTCCACAGCAGATGCTGCCGACACCGTTTGCGACCGCTGGCTGTGAGATCCACTCCACACTACGGCTGGCCGGTGGGGCCGGCGCCGCCTAGACCGCGAGATGTCGCTCCACCAGCGCCACGTGCATCCGAATACCGGTCGCCAGCACGGCGTCATTGAAATCGTAGTGAGGACTGTGCAGCGGCACGTCCCCGTTGCCGCGTCCCTGGCCCAGCCAGATATAGGCGCCATCACAGGCCTGCAACATAAAGCCGAAGTCCTCCGAGGTGAACGCCGGTTCCGGTGCCAGCTCCGCCGAACCGATGCTGGCGGCAGCGGCCAGAGCCTCTTCAGCTGCTTCAGCGCCATTGATTGTTGCCGGATAGTAGCGGTGATAACTGACCTCGCCGGTGGCACCGCTGGCCAGGGTTACGCCCTCGACCACCTGGCGCAGTGAGTCCTCGATCCGGTCCTGGACCTCGGGGTCAAAGGTCCGCACCGTACCGACGATGCGCACCGCGGCCGGCAACACGTTGTGCGAGCTGCCGCCGGAAATCTGGGTCACCGACAGCACCGCCGAAGACATGGGGGGAATACGCCGGGAGACCAATTCATTGAGTTGGGTGACAATGTGGCTGGCGGCCAGGATGGCATCGGGCGTCTGGTGCGGCATCGCCGCGTGGCCTCCGCGCCCCCGGACCGTGATCTCGAACTTGTCCGCCGCCGCCATGATCGGACCCGGCCGGGTGGCTATGGTCCCGGCGGGCAGGTCCGGCCAGTTGTGCAGCGCGAAGACCCGGTCACAGGGAAAGCGTTCGAACAGCCCATCCTCGACCATGGCCCTGGCGCCGCCCTGCCCCTCTTCCGCCGGCTGGAAAATGAAATGCACAGTGCCGTCGAAGTCGCGGCTGTGGGCCAGGTGCTGCGCCGCACCCAATAACATCGCCACATGGCCATCGTGGCCACAGCCGTGGAATACACCCGGGTTGCGACTGGCGTAGGGCAGGCCGGTCTCCTCGTGGATGGGCAGCGCGTCCATGTCGGCGCGCAGGCCAATACGGCGTTCCGAGTCGCCCACTTTCAGCACTCCCACCACACCGGTACCGCCAATTCCCGTATGCACCTCCAGACCCAGCTCTGCAAGCGCTTCGACAACGAGGGCAGCGGTGCGGTGTTCGGCGTAGGCCAGTTCGGGATGGGCGTGAATATCGCGCCGGAAGGCAATCAGAGGCTCCACCAGCTGATCTATTTGCGCAATTTGGTCAGACATGTTTTACCTCCGGTAAATCGGCCTCAGTCTACGCCTGAAGCGGATCAGATGTGGCCAAAATCCGCCCGCTCGCAGGTCAAAGCTGTCGTCGGGACTTTCAATTCAGCACAAAATGCGGGCCGCGGACACGGCGGCGAGCAGGCAGTTGGAAGCGGTTCAGCGCAGTGCCGCAGCCAGAACGCATCATTCGAGCAGCGAATGCCGCCGCCAGAGGTAATACACCACCGGCAGCACCAGCAGCGTCAACACCAGCGCGCTGATCATCCCGCCCACCATGGGCGCTGCAATCCTGCTCACCACCTCAGCGCCGGTGCCAGAGCTGAGCATGATGGGGAGCAGGCCGGCAATCGTGGACACCGTCGTCATCATCACCGGCCTCACACGGAGTCCGGCACCGCGGGCTACCGCGTCGAGCAACTCCCCCTCGAGAGGTTTCTGCCCCCGCTTTTCGCAGGCATCTGCCAGCTCTCTGCAGGATTGATTGAGATAGGTCAACATGATGATTCCTATCTCCACCGTGACGCCCGCCAGGGCAATGAAGCCGACGGCGACGGCCACCGAGAAATTGTAGTCCAGCAGATACATCAGCCAGATGGAACCGATCACAGCCAGGGGAAGCGTGCCGAGAATAATGGCGATTTCGACCAAGTTGCGAAAATTCATGTACAGCAGCACGACGATGATGAACAGGGTCAGTGGTACCACATAGGTCAGTTTTTCCGCAGCGCGCAGCATGTATTCGTACTGGCCGGACCAGGACACCGAATAGCCTGCTGGCAATTCCAGCTGCTGCCGGACTGTCGCCATGGCCTGCTCAACATAGCTGCCCACGTCCACCCCCTCGATATCCACGAACGTCCAGCCGTTGAGCCTCGCATTTTCGCTTTTAATCGCGGGTGGCCCATCATCGACGTAGATGGATGCCACGTCGGCGAGAGCAATGCGCTGGCCTCCCGGGGTGACGACAGGCAACAGTGCCAGCTGCTCTGGCGAATCGCGGTAGTCCTGGGGATAGCGAAGATTGACCGGATAGCGTTCAAGCCCTTCGATTGTCTGGGCCACGTTCGTGCCACCGATGGCGGTGGCGACCACCTGCTGCACATCCGTGATGTTGAGACCGTAGCGCGCGGCCTTCTCCCTCTGGATATCCACCTTGATGTAGCGCCCACCGGCCACCCGCTCCGAGTAGACCGAGGCCGTACCCGGGACGCCCTGGAGAATTGTCTCCAATTGCTGGCCGATACGCTGAATCGTCTCCAGGTCCTCGCCGGCAACCTTGATACCCACCGGGGTCTTGATGCCCGTGGCGAGCATGTCAATCCGGGTCTTGATGGGCATCACCCAGGCATTGGTCAGTCCCGGAAAATTCACCAGCGCATCCAGTTCCTGCTTGAGCTTTGCGGTCGTCATCCCCTCGCGCCACTCCTCCCTCGGCTTGAGCTGAATGAATGTCTCGATCATGGTCAGCGGGGCGGGATCCGTAGCGGTCTCCGCGCGGCCGATTTTGCCGAACACCGTCTTCACTTCCGGCACGGTCGCGATCAGCTTGTCGGTCTGCTGCAACAATTCCCGCGCCTTGCCGACAGACAGGCCGGGATAGGTGGTGGGCATGTACATGAGATCACCTTCATCGAGATCCGGGATAAACTCACTGCCGATTTTGTTCACCGGCCAGATGCCGACCAGAAAAACCAGAACCGCCATCGCCAGGGTAATCCCGGGGAACCGCAAGGCCGCCTGCAGCAGCGGCATATAGCCCGCGATCAACAGCCGGTTTACCGGGTTCCTGCTTTCCGCGACCACTTTCCCGCGAATGAAATAGCCCATCAATACGGGTATCACCGTCACCGCAAGAGCCGCGCTGGCAGCCATGGCGTAGGTCTTGGTGTAGGCCAGCGGGCTGAACATCCGCCCTTCCTGTGCCTCCAGGGTAAACACCGGTAGAAAGCTCACGGTGATGATCAACAGACTGAAGAACAGCGCCGGCCCCACCTCGGCAGCCGAATCCGCCACCACCTGCCAGCGGTTTGCCGACGTCAGGGGCGTACGCTCCATGTGTTTGTGCATGTTCTCGATCATGACGATGGCACCATCAATCATCGCACCGATCGCAATCGCAATACCCCCAAGGGACATGATATTGGCATTGATTCCCTGCCAGTACATCACCGCAAAGGCCGCCAGTATCCCCAGGGGCAGACTGATGACCGCCACCAGCGACGAGCGGAAATGCAGCAGGAAAATCACACAGATCAGCGCCACGATGGCAAGCTCTTCAACCAGGCTCTGCCACAAACTCGCGATCGCCCGGGAAATAAGCCCTGAACGGTCGTAGACAGTGACGATCTCCACCCCATCCGGCAGACCCGCCTGCAGTTGCTCGAGCCGGGCCTTGACCCCATCGATGGTCTTCTGAGCATTCTCGCCAAAGCGCATCACCACGATGCCGCCAACGACCTCGCCCTCGCCATCGAGCTCGGCGATACCCCGGCGCATCTGCGGCCCCAGACCGATATCGGCGACGTCCCTGAGCAGCAGGGGCGTGCCCTGGTTGTCAACGCCCAGCGGTATTGACGCGAGATCCTCGACGCTCTGAATGTAGCCACTGACCCGCACCATGTACTCGGCCTCGGCCATTTCGACCACCGAGGCACCGACCTCCTGATTGCCCCGCTGGATGGCGGTCTGGATGTGGGACAGAGGCATGCCCAACGCACGCAGCTTCCCGGGATCCACCTGCACCTGGTACTGCCTGACCATGCCTCCCAGCGCGGCGACCTCGGAAACCCCCGGGACCGTCTGCAGTTCGTACTTCAGAAACCAGTCCTGGAGGCTGCGCAGCTGGCTCAGGTCATGCTCGCCACTGCGATCCACCAGCGCATAGAGGTAGACCCAGCCCACACCGGTGGCATCCGGTCCCAGCTGCGGCCGGGCACTGGACGGCAGGTTGGGCGTTACCTGGGAAAGATATTCCAGCACCCGCGAGCGGGCCCAGTAGAGGTCGGTATCCTCATCGAAGATTACGTAGACGAAGGAGTCGCCAAAGAACGAGTAGCCCCGCACCGTGACCGCTCCCGGCACGGACAACATGGCCGTTGTCAACGGGTAGGTGACCTGGTCCTGTACCACCTGTGGCGCCTGCCCCGGATAATTCGTCTTGATGATTACCTGGACGTCGGACAGGTCAGGAATAGCATCCACCGGGGTATTCTTCAGCGCAAACAGGCCCCCGCCGACCAGTGCCAGGGTGGCCAGCAGAACGAGCAAGCGATTGCCAATCGACCAGCGAATGATGGACTCAATCATGATCGCTCCCACTGTGGTCATGGCCGCCGAACTCGACTGCTTCAGGCTCCGTGTGCGACATGCGCCTGAAATCCGAGGTCTTGCTGGATTCCGAGTCGATCAGAAACTGGGCTGAGATGACGATGCGCTCGCCCTCGCTGAGGCCCGAGAGTACCTCCGCCTCGCGCTCCCCCACCCGTCCCACATCGACGGCAACGGACTTGAAGCTGCCATCCCCCCGGGCCAGAACCACCCGGGACTGATTGCCGGTGCGGATCAGCGCCTCCCGCGGAATCAGCAGGACTTCGGCACCCGGTTCAGTGTCGATGATCATTTGCGCGAACATGCCCGGTTTCAGTGCACCGTCCAGATTGCCCAGTCGGACCCGAATCTGCAGGGTGCGGATCTGCTCGTTCAGCGAGGGGTAGACGTAGTCGACCTGGCCCCGGAAATCCCTGCCGGAGAGATAGTCCAGCTGCAAACGCACCTTGTCCCCAACCTTGACCTGGCTGGCCTGACGCTCGAAGATTTCTCCAATAACCCAGAGGTGCTCCAGCTGACCTATCGCCATCAGGCTGGAGCCCGGTTGCACGAACATCCCTTCACGCACCGCGAGAGTGTCGACGACGCCGGACTGCGGTGCGGTGAAGGTGACTGTCCGGCTGACCTTGCCGGTTCGCCGCAAATGCTCGACAGCCGCCTGCGGCATCTGCAACGCCGACAACCGCTCCCGAGCGGCGCCGATCAGCATCTCGTTGCCCCGCTCCAATGCCAGCAGGAACTCTTCCTGGGCGTTGACCAGCGTCGGCGAGTACAGCGTGAACAGCGGTTTACCTTGCGTGACAGGATCACCGGCCGCCTGGACGTGCAGTGTTTCCAGCCAGCCTGCCACGCGCGGGCTGATGTTCAGCAATCGGTCCTCGTCGTACTGCACATAACCTACAGTTTTCACAACCCGCTGCAGGCGGCCGGATTCGACCCTGGCGGTGCGCACGCCCAGATTGTTGACGACATCCGGCGCAATGCGGACCGAGCCTGCTTCGCTCCCCCCGCTCTCCTCCTCGTAAACCGGGATCAAATCCATGCCCATGGGCGATTTTCCTGGCCGGTCCCGCCGGTAGTTCGGATCCATCGGCGCCACCCAGTAAAGAGGCTGGCCTGCACCGTCGGTCGCAGAGACACTGACGGCCCGTGTGTTGCCCAGCAACCACACGCCACCGGCGCCGAACAGTACACCGCAAGCGGCGACCAGCCAGGTCCTGGTAAATGTCTTCATGGTCATCACCTCAGAAGTCCTCCGCGGGCTGCACGACGACAGAGGACGGCCGCGCCAGCAGATAGTTGATTTGAGCAATGGTCTTCTGCCGCTGCACCGCGATGACCAGTGCCTCCAGCCTGGCGTTCAACTCGCCGATACGCGCACGCACCGCCTCGGCGAAGTCGCCGACGTCGTTGTTGTAAGCGGCCAGGGAAGATTCCGCCAGCTCCGCCATCTGTGGCAACAGCTGCTCGGTGTACAGGGCCTGACGCTGGTCGAGGCGCGACAGGACGCGACTGGCCATCTCCAGTTCTGCCGTCAACCGGCGCACCAACAACTGCCTCTCGGTCCTGATCGCCTCGGCATGACCAATGGCGGCGCTGACTTCCCGGTCCTGCCGGTCGGCGGTAAAAATCGGCAGGTCGAAGCTAAGGCCAATTGAAAATAGATCTGCCCTGTCGCGCCCCGCCAGATCACTGTCGCGGTAGCCATATTGGGCATTGAGCCCCCACTCCGGCTTGAATTTCTGTCGCGCGAGATCGACCCCGGTTGCCTTCGCTGCAATCTGCTTGTCCAGGGCCAGCAGCGCGGGATGTTGGCTAATACGCTGGTATCGCTCCTGCCCTGAAGCCTGGAGCTCTACCGGCGCCGCGGGTGAATCCACCGGCAGCTCCGCCGCGATCACCGAACCGGCGTGGGAGCCAATCCATTCCGCCAAACGTATCTGCGCTGTTTCCTGCTGTTGCCTTAACGTGGTCAGGCGATCCTCCAGCTGCGTCAACTCCAGCTGGGCGCGAATCACGTCCTGCTGCCGCACACCCGCCACAGCGGTCGCGTAGCCGGCCCGGGCCGCGTCGAGCAGATTGTCAAACAGGGCCCGGTCTGCCTCGATCAGCCGGATACTTTCCTGGGCCGTGTAGGCGTCCAGCCACAGCTGCGCGACCGTTGCCGCCACTTTGGCCCGGCGGTCATCCCGCAACAGGGGCTGCTGTCGCGAGAGCTGCAGTTTCCTGCGTTTCGCGAGCGCGAGCGTATCTCCCCGCGGGAACATCTGGCTGATACCCACGGCCAGCTGGGTCATGGGCTCCTGATTGATATCGAAACTGTCGACCGGGAAGTTGCCGGCCGTCAGGCTCACCCTGGGGTCCGGCAGGGTAGCGGCAGCCGTCGCCTCGTCTGCGAGGGCTGCCTGCGTATACTGGCTCGCGGTCAGCCAGGGATCGGACGCGATGGCCAGCGCCACTGCCTCACGCAGCGTCAAGTCCCCGCTGGAAGCCTGAGCCCTGCCGCATGCACTGGCGGTGCCCAGCATGAGGCAGAACAGGTATAGGAATACTTTCATGGTTGTGCGTCCCGTTGCTTGTGTCGCACCGTGCTCGAGGGACGGGGAGACACTTCACTGCTGCCAATCCCTTCCGGAACCGGCAACCTGGCTGGAGAGTTACTGGAACGGACCAGGTCCGCCAGATCAGCCGATAGGAGGCCTCAGGAAGGGGAAGATTGGTGCCAGGGGGACTGCGACGGGATGGAAAGGGATATCGGCGGAGAACTTGCCAGCCGCTCCCGGCACGGCCGAGGCCAGTGTCAGCAGCTGCATCGGCAGCAGGGCACAGCCAGGCATTGCGCAGTCGTGTTCAGGATCGTCAGCGCCGCAGCACTCCCCCTGGCAATGCTGCCGCTCCTGGGCATGGCCCATGGCTGCGTGGTCCGGGTGTGCGGCGACATTGCGGGCGTGGGGGTCGGCCCACTGGCTAGACTCCCCGCCCAACGAGCCACAGCTGGGCACTGCCGGGACCGCTGCATGCCACAGCAAGGCCGCGATCAATAACACTACCACTCGCAGGTTCCGCATCATCCGGCCCTACCCCAGAAGTTGGCATGACCCCGCAGTGCCCGTGGCAGGATTGCGGCGCCGACCCACAGATTACTCCAAAACCTGCGCCTTGTAATCCCGCGCGTATGTCACCGGAAGCGGCAGGATCGATTCACAGGCAGCGGGGCGTCCCGGTGCAGCCGGTGCGGGGCAAGCAGACCATGGCGCCGCCTGCTACCATAACTGCATTTGACGCAGGAGCAAGCAGATGATCGTCGAACAAATCTGGACCGGCAACGCCTTTCGCAACTTCAATTACCTGATCGCCTGCCCGGAAACCGGCGAGGCCATGGCGGTGGATCCTCTGGATCACCAGAAATGCCTGTCGCTGGCCCGCGAGCGGGGCTGGGAGATTACCCAGGTGCTCAATACCCACGAGCACCTGGACCATACCGGCGGCAATGACGCGATGATTGCCGCCACCGGCGCCCGGCTGCTCGCCCATGCCAATGCCGGCAGCAACATAGCGGGAGTCGATCGCGGTCTGCGAGCCGGCGACACCGTGAAGATTGGCCGCACAGTCGAACTGGAGGCCCTGGATACCCCGGGACACACCATGAGCCACGTCTGCCTGCTGTCGCACACGGACACACCAGCGCTGTTCTGCGGCGACACGCTGTTCAATGCCGGCGCTGGGAACTGTCACCACGGCGGGCACCCGGAGGAACTGTACGAGACCTTTGCCGGACAGCTGGCGCGCCTGCCCGACAACACCCTGATCTACCCCGGTCACGACTACATCGCCAACAACCTCCGCTTCACGCTGGACCGGGAGCGGGACAACCACCGGGCACAGCAGCTGCTGGAGGACGTTGATGACCAGGACCCGGCCAGGCCGCTGGTGACCAATATCGCGCTGGAAAAGGAGATCAACACGTTCTTCCGGCTGTACAGCCCCAGCGTCATAGCCGGGCTGCGGGAAGCGTTTCCGGAGCTGCCGCCGGACCCGGATCCGCGCACGGTGTTTTTGAAACTGAGGGAGCTGCGCAACAGTTGGTAATCAGTCGCAGTCGGTGCGGAGGTGAGAAATGAGAATCGAGGAACTGGCCAGGAACTGGGAAGTCGGGGCATCCGGCAATGAGGCCCTGTACGAATACCGGGTAGCGTTGCCGGTTGACGATGCGGCCAAGCTGGAGGCATTGGCGGAGCTGTTTCCGCGCCGCAACCGCGAGCAACTGATCGCCGAATTGCTGTCGGCCGCGATGGATGACCTGGTCTCCTGCCTGCCCTACGTCCAGGGCAAGCGGATCATTTCCCGGGATGAAATGGGCGACCCGATCTACGAGGATGTCGGGCTGACGCCGGCCTATCTCCGGCTTGCCGAAGAACACAGGCGCCGGTTGCAGGCGGAGAGCTGAAGCTGATGACTGTCTACCCTATTTGCCAAAGACCGGAGGGGCGCTCCGTTTCCGGCAAGCTCATCCAGTCCCGGGCATCAAACTGGATGGATTTGAGTGGGAAGATGGATGGTCGCATGCCCACCGACACCCCCATCATTACCCCCTGCCTCAGTCCTCGTCCACCGCTGGCTCCTGCAGCAGGATGAAGTGTTCAATCAATCGGATCATCAAGGTTTTCTGGTCCGGCAGGTGCGCGGAACGGCTGGCTACAGCCTCCAGGAGCGGGCATAGTCGCTGATGACCCGGGCCACGGCTTCGCCTTCTGCGGAAACCAATCCCTGGTTAGTGAGGGTGCGACTCAGAAGATCAAATAACTGCTTCTGATCAATGTCCCGCTCGGCAAGGCGGCGCTGGTTGAGGGTGTAGCCTTGGACCAGGTGGTCCTTTAGAACCCGGGTAGCCCACTGTCGAAATTGTACACCGCGCTGAGACTTGACCCGGTAGCCTACGGAGATGATGACATCGAGGTTGTAGTGATCAATCTCCCGTCGAACCTGGCGTTTGCCCTCCTGACGAACTATCCGGAATTTCCGGACAGTTGTCTCTTTCCCCAGCTCTCCTTCAGCGAACACGTTACCAACATGCTCATTGACAGTGCGTACGTCCTTGCCGAACAGCTCCGCCATCTGAGCCTGACTGAGCCAGACCGTCTCCTGATCCAGCGCCACCTCCAACTGCGCGCTGCCATCCGGGCTGGTGAATATCTGTACTTGTAAATCACTCATGGCTTCAGCACCTCACTGAGCCAGCTGCCGTCAACCTGTGACCGACAGTGTTGGGAATAGCCATATCCATTACTCCTCTCAGCGATAGTCACACACTTCGACCTCATAGGCATCGCCATTTTCGAATCAAAAGCAACCACCACTACCCGCTGCGCGCCCCAGTCCCATTGGTCCGGCTGCCAGCACCGAAGCTGCCGGGCACCACATTGGAGCGCCCACTGCGCAACTGATCCAGGTAAATTCCCCACCACTGCATCATTTCCCGCCGCTCGTCGAGGTAGCGGGCGTGGTGGGTATAGGCGGCCGGCACGCAGTTGCGCTCCATGTGGGACAGCTGGCGTTCGATCGCGTCCGGGTTGAAGCCGGTCTCGTTCAGGATGGAGGCCGCGGCGGTGGCGCGGAAGCCGTGGGGGACTGCCTTGCTCTTGCCGGGCACGGTGGCGCAACCTGGAACAGCAAGAACGAAAAAAGCCCTGAAAAAAACAGGGCTTTATCGGACAGTTCAGGATTCTCTGGGACGTTCCTGGATAACTCAAATGGTGCCGAAGGCGGGACTTGAACCCGCACGAGCAATGCCCACCACCCCCTCAAGATGGCGTGTCTACCAATTCCACCACTTCGGCAAAACTATGAGGCTGTCAGCCTCCAACTACAGTTCCGGCACATCGGCGCCAATGGGCTCCGCCGCCGGGTCGGCATTATCCACGGTTGGCAGGTCGGAATCCAGTACCGGAACAGCACGTTCTTCGGCGGCCGGTATGACCAGATCCAGGTCATCCACCACGCGTGTCTTCTGGGTCGCCAGCATGGCCAGGCCAAAGCTGGTGACAAAAAACAGCACGACCAGCCACGCGGTGGCCTTGGTCAGCGCGTTGGTGCTGCCGGCGCTGCCAAACAGGGTCTGGGAAGCACCCGCACCGAAGGAGGCGCCGACGTCCGCGCCCTTGCCCTGCTGCAGCATGATAAGGCCGATAATGGCCAGCGCTATCAGCAGATGCACTATGAGAATAATCTGTTCCATAACACCTTTGCCCGCGAGGGCTTCCTGATCATTGTATCCGTTTACTGTCGCGCGCCGGCGGCGGCAACAATATTCCGGAATTCATCGGCATCCAGGGATGCCCCACCTACCAGGCCGCCGTCGATATCCGGCTGCCCAAACAATTCCGCCGCGTTCGCGGCCCTCACGCTGCCGCCGTACAGCACCCGCATGGCGGCGGGATCTGCCCCGGCAATCTCGGCCAGCTGCTCGCGGATGAACACGTGCATGCCCTGGGCCTCCCCGGGCGTAGCCGTCAGCCCGGTACCGATAGCCCAGACCGGCTCATAGGCAATCACGACCTGCTTCAGCGCCGCCTGGCCTGCGAGGGCGCCGCGCAACTGTCGCGTTACCACGTACTCCGCTTCACCCGCCTCGCGCTCTTCCTGGGTCTCACCCACACAGACCACCGGCAGTAAACCGGCCTGCAGGGCGGCGGCCAGCTTGGCCGCTACCAGGTCGTCGGATTCGCCGTGGTACTGGCGCCGCTCGGAGTGGCCGAGAATGACCCAGCGACAGCCGATATCCTGCAACATCTCCGCGGAAATCTCACCGGTAAAGGCGCCGGCTGCCATGTGGCTGCAGTCCTGGGCGCCAACGCCGACAGCGCTGTCCGCGCACAGGGCAAACGCCTGCTGCAGGTGCACATAGGCCGGGCACACCACCACCTCAGCGGGGCTCGCGCCCACTCCCCTGACGATCTCCGTCAGTAACTGCCTGACGCTCGCACGGGAGCCGTGCATCTTCCAGTTGCCCATGACTAGCGGTCGACGCATTAACTGCCCCCGGCGGCAAAACGGGCGGCAATGTTACCCAAGTTGCCAGACTCTTACAAGGCGGAACGCAGGGCGGCGGCGACGTCTGTCGCCAGGCCCTGGCAGAGGCGCTCGACCTCCACGGCATCCTCACCCTCCACCATCACCCGCACCAGCGGCTCGGTGCCCGAGGGGCGCAACAATACCCTGCCCCGGCTGGACAATGCTTCCTCCGTGGCCTTAACCGCTGCCGCCACCGCGGGCAGCTCGGCAAGATCGAAACGGCCGTTGACCGGCACATTGATCATGGTCTGCGGGCACTTGCGCAGGCCGGAGCGCAACTCTGCCATGCTGCGCCCGGATTCCCGTAGCGCCACCAGCACCTGCAGGGCCGCCACGATGCCGTCGCCGGTGGTCGTGTGATCGGCGCAGATGATGTGGCCCGACGACTCGCCGCCCAGGCGCCAGCCGCGAGCTTCCATCAACTCCTTCACATAGCGGTCGCCGACCCGGGCGCGGACGAACTCGAGACCGAGGTCGCGCAGGGCCAGCTCCAGGCCGAGGTTGGACATCAGGGTGCCAACCACCCCGGATTCCGCACTGCCGTTCACGGCACGGTGGGTTGCGATGATATACAGCAGCTCGTCGCCGTCCACGAGGGCGCCGTCCACGTCGATAAACAGCACCCGGTCGCCATCGCCGTCGAAGGCGATGCCGAGATCGGCGCCGCTCTCCCGCACCAGGGCCGACAGCTGGGCGGTATCGGTCGAGCCCACGCCTTCATTGATGTTGTAGCCGTCGGGCTTCACACCCATGCTCACCACCTCGGCGCCGAGCTCGGCCAGCACATTGGGGGCGATGTGGTAGGTTGCACCGTGGGCACAGTCGACCGCGATCTTCAGGCCGCGCAGGCTGAAGCTGTCCGGCACCGTGGCCTTGCAGAATTCGATATAGCGGCCGGCGGCGTCCGCCACCCGCACCACCTTGCCGATATCGCGGGAGGGCACCACCACCAGGTCGCAATCCAGCTCCCGCTCTATGGCATGCTCGATGTCGTCGGCGAGTTTGGAGCCCTGGGAGGAAAAGAACTTGATGCCGTTGTCGTAGTAGGGATTGTGCGAGGCGCTGATGACGATGCCGGCGACCGCGTTCTGGGTGCGGGTCATCAGGGCCACCGCCGGCGTCGGCATTGGCCCCAGCAATTTCACGTCCACTCCAGCGGCAACAAGACCCGCCTCCAGGGCGGATTCGAACATGTACCCGGAGACGCGGGTGTCCTTGCCGATGATCACGGTATTGTGGCCGCCACCGCGCGCCTCTCGCGCGAACACGCGGCCACAGGCCCAGCCCAGTTTTAACATGAAGTCGGGCGTTATCGGGGCCTCACCCACCATGCCCCGGATACCGTCTGTGCCGAAATACTGTCTGCTCACTGTCGCCCCCACTCTCTCATTGCCGCGAACATAGCCAGCGCATCGACCGTCGCCGCCACATCGTGAGCACGCACTATAGCCGCACCCCGCTCAACTGCAAGCACCGCCAGTGCCAGGCTGGCGGGCAGCCGATCGCCGGCGGGTCGCTCCGGATCATCCCGCGCCAGAACCTTGCCAATCAGCGACTTGCGTGACAGGCCCACCAGCAGCGGCAGGCCCTCCAGCGCCAGTTCCGGCAGGCGATCCAGCAACTGGAAATTGTGCGCCACGGACTTGCCGAAGCCGAAGCCCGGGTCCAGCAGCAGGCGCCGGCGATCAATACCGGCCGCCGCACAGGCGGTGATCCGCTGCGCCAGGAAGCTGCGCACCTCGGCGACAACATCGGCGTAGCGGGGCGCCGCCTGCATGGTGTCGGGCTGGCCCTGCATGTGCATCAGGCACACCGGCAGGCCGGTGCCAGCGGCGGCCTCCAGCGCGCCCTCGCGAGTGAGTGCCCGCACATCGTTGATCAGCCCGGCGCCGAGGGCGGCGGCCTCGCGCATGACTGCGGCACTGCTGGTGTCCACGGAAATGACAACATCCAGTTCCGCCGCCACCCGTTCGACCAGGGGCAGGACCCGATCCTGCTCTTCCTGCAGGGATACCGGGTTGGCACCTGGCCGGGTGGACTCACCACCGATATCGAGTATGGCCGCACCTTCTTCACAGAGCGCGCGGGCATGGGCAAAGGCCCGCTCCAGGTCCAGGGCGCCGTTGCGATAGAGCGCGCCGCCGTCGGAGAAGGAATCGGGGGTGGTGTTGACGATACCCATGACCAGCGGGCGGGAGAGATCAAGAAAACGCCCGGCACAATCAAGGGCCGGGCGCTGGGGGATGCTCATGGAACGAGAGGCGTCAGTGTTCGCCGGCCGGGCCGCCGATGGGACTGCCGGCTTCGCCTTCCTTGCCCTTGCTGGCGCGGGAATCGGGCTTGCTGCCCCCGGCACTGCCGCCCCAGTCACTAGGCTCACGGGGGGTACGCCCTTCCATGATGTCGCCGATCTGGTCGGCATCAATGGTTTCGTACAACATCAGGGCATCGGCCATCGCGTGCAGCTTGTCGATATTTTCCTCGAGGATGCGCTGGGCGGTGGCGTAGCACTCATCGATGATGCGCCGCACTTCCTCGTCAATGACCTTGGCCGTTTCCCCGGAGATGGATTTGTTCTGGTGCCCGGCGGAACGACCGAGGAACACTTCCTCTTCCGCTTCGTCGTACATCAGGGGCCCCAGCTTTTCCGACAGGCCCCACTTGGTCACCATCTTGCGGGCGATTTCCGTGGCGCGCTGGATATCGTTGGACGCGCCGGTGGTGACACCGTCCTTGCCCAGGGTCATCTCCTCGGCGATGCGGCCACCGAACAGGCTGCAGATCTGGCTGATGATATGGCGTTTGCTGTGGCTGTAGCGGTCCTCTTCCGGCAGGAACATGGTCACCCCCAGGGCGCGCCCGCGGGGAATGATACTGACCTTGTACACCGGGTCATGCTCCGGCACCAGGCGACCGACAATGGCGTGGCCCGCCTCGTGGTAGGCAGTATTGCGCTTCTCCTTCTCGGACATGACCATGGATTTGCGCTCGGCGCCCATCATGATCTTGTCCTTGGCCAGCTCGAACTGGGTCATGCCCACCGTGCGCACCCCGGCCCGGGCCGCAAACAGGGCGGCTTCATTCACCAGGTTGGCGAGGTCGGCACCGGAGAATCCGGGCGTACCACGGGCAATCCGCGCGGGCACAACGTCCTCTGCCAGCGGCACCTTGCGCATGTGCACCTTGAGAATTTGCTCGCGACCGCGGATGTCGGGCAGGCCCACCACGACCTGGCGGTCGAAGCGACCGGGGCGCAGCAGCGCCGGATCCAGTACATCGGGGCGGTTGGTCGCGGCAATCACGATGACGCCGTCATTCACCTCGAAACCGTCCATCTCCACCAGCAACTGGTTCAGGGTCTGTTCGCGCTCGTCGTGTCCACCGCCCAGGCCGGCGCCGCGATGGCGGCCCACAGCGTCGATCTCGTCGATGAAGATAATGCAGGGGGCCTGCTTCTTGGCCTGGTCGAACATGTCCCGAACCCGGGAGGCACCGACGCCGACAAACATCTCGACGAAGTCGGAACCGGAAATCGAGAAAAAGGGCACCTTGGCTTCGCCGGCGATCGCCTTGGCCAACAGGGTTTTACCCGTGCCGGGCTGGCCGACCATGAGCACGCCGCGGGGAATGCGGCCGCCCAGCTTCTGGAAGCGGCCGGGATCGCGCAGGAACTCCACCAGTTCCTGCACGTCTTCCTTGGCCTCATCGACACCCGCCACATCGGCGAAGGTCGTAGTGATCTGGTCTTCGCCGAGCAGCCGTGCCTTGCTCTTGCCAAAGCTCATCGGGCCGCCACGGCCCCCCGCGCCGCCCTGCATCTGGCGCATGAAGAACATGAATACGGCGATAATGATCAGGATCGGGAAGCTGGCCACCAGCAGTTGGGTCCACACGCTCTGCTGCTCCGGCTTGCGGCCGATGACCTCGACATTGTGCTGCAGGAGATCGTCGATCAGCTTGGGATCCTCGACCATCGGGCGAATGGTCTCGAAGCGACTGCCATCGAAACGCTCACCGTTGATGGTCAGGCCGTCCACCACGACCTTCTTGATCTGGTCGCGCTGGATCTCCTGGATGAACTCGGAGTAACCGACCTGCTGGGTCGGGCTCTGCATGTTGAAGTTGTTGAATACCGACAGCAGAACCGCCGCAATCACCAGCCATAACAATAAATTTTTCGCCATATCATTCAACGCTGTTTCCTCACCAATGAACCACCCTCCCGAGGGTGGACGTGACAGCCTGTTTCTCCAAGATTATAGCCGGTTATACGGATGGGCCCGGAAAGAGGCTCACTGCAGCGGCAGACAAAGAACTCCAATGTACACTACATGGGTCCTTCGCTCCACGTTTCAACCCTCGCCGGTGCCGCCACGGAAATCCCGTGCCACGAGGTACACTTCGCGAGAGCGTGGCCGCGATGCCTTGGGTTTGCGGGTCAGCACCTTGCCAAACAGCTCCCGGGAGTCGCGAAAAATCTCGTCGAAACCCTCGCCGTGGAACACCTTGGCCACGAACGACCCGCCCGGAGCGAGCACCTGCCGCGCCATGTCCAGGGCCAGCTCCACCAGGTACATAGACCGCGGCTGGTCGACCGCGTTCACTCCACTCATGTTGGGCGCCATGTCGGAGATGACCACATCCACCGGGGCGCCGCCCAGGGCCTCGAGAACCTGGTCGAATACCGCATCCTCGGTAAAGTCACCGAGGACAAATTCCACCCCCGCGATACTGTCCATGGGCAGGATGTCCGAGGCCACCACGCGGCCGTGGTGGCCAACCAGCTGCACCGCCACCTGGGACCAGCCCCCGGGGGCGCTGCCCAGGTCAAGCACTGTCATGCCCGGCTTCAGCAAACGGTCTTTTTCCTGTATTTCCAACAACTTGTAGCAGGCCCGGGAGCGGTAACCGTCGCGCTGCGCACGCTGGACGTAGGGATCGTTGCGGTGCTCCCTGAGCCACGCCTTGCTGGAGGATGTCTTTTTGGCCATGAATGCCCTTGCTGTCCCGGCGACTTGCCGGCGATGGTGGTGGATGCCAGAACTAGGCGTCAGGCCACTGCTTGTGTAGACTGTGCGCCCCCGAAACTCGCCATTGTAACGCGGAAACCCCATGAGCAAGAAAGCCAGTCTGGACCAAAGGCAACTGCGCGCCATCGGCCACAAGCTGAAGCCTGTGGTCACGGTGGCGGGAAACGGCCTCAGCGACAATGTGCTGCAGGAAGTTCGCCGCGCCCTGGGAGACCACGAGCTGATCAAGGTAAAGATCGCGGTCGGCGACCGTGACGCCCGCGCCAGCGTTACCGAGGCCCTGTGCGCCGAGACCGGCGCCACTCTGGTACAGAGCATCGGCAATATCGTGCTCCTGCTGAAACGGGCCAAGCAGCCCGATCCGCGGCTGTCCAACCTGATGCGCGCCCTGAGCTGAGCTGGAGTTTAGCCAACTGCCCCCGGCACGACCCCGCCGGCAGCCACGCAACGGTAAAACCTTGCATACCGCCACCGCTTAATCGACCGCGGCGGCAGCCAATGCCGGCCATTCTGCCAATCCACTATTCCCTCGCCGCCGGCGCTGCTCTCTAATTGGACCCACCATCCCCTGCAGCGAAGGTCTTCTCATGTCCGAGACAAACGTACCCGGCTATACCGCCAACCAGCGCCTCCTCGACCCCCGCAAGCTGGGCACCACCACCATGCTCAGCAGCACCTCGAAATACCTCAACCATCCCCGGCTGCGGCACTGGATGGCGGTTGAGAGCCTGCGCCGCAATGGTCCCGACATGGACCACTACGGCGGCCCACTGGAAATCATCGATATTTTCCGCGAGCTGGACGACGTCGACGAAATCAACCGCCTGTTCGCCGCGGCGCGCGAGCGTGACCCGGCGCTGGACGAGTGGTTCGAGGCACGCTTCCTGGTGCCCCACGATCTCGAGGCACTGGCCCGACTGCCCGAGGGCACGCTGGGCCGTGAATACCAGAAAATGCTCGCCGAGCAGGGCCTGCAGGCGGATTTCCTGCCCTTCGCCAGCACGGCCACCGACTACGACTACTTCCACCGCCGCCACAGCCAGACCCACGACATCGAGCACCTGGTCGTCGGCTATCGCTACGATCCGCTCGGGGAATTCGCCCTCGTAGCCGCCCGCGCCACCAACATGCTGAACGTGTTGGGACAGGAGCTCGCCGAGCACGTATCGGTGGTATCCAACCTGCTGCTGGGCAGCGGAATAGCCCGTTTCGGTTGCCACTACCCGCACTTGCTGCCGCCGCTGTACAAGGCCCTGGGGGAGGGACAGCGCATCGGCAGCAGTCTGAAAATACCGCTGTTCATGCCCCGCTACGAGGACATGTTCGAGTGGACCATAGCAGAGGTGCGCGATCACCTGGGCGTGGCGCACGGGCCTGACTTTGAGGACACCATGTGGTCGCTGGGGGAGTACTTTGACGCGGCCTGAGGCTGTCGCCGGCCACCGGTCCTGAATCGCGGGAGAGCCGTCGCTCCCGCCCGGGACTTCCCGTCCGGGACTTCCCATCTGCGTACCCGGCCGCTAGGATTGGCCGCTGACTCACAGCGGACACGTACTACCCATGGGAGACGTACTGAATTTTCCCTCCCAGCGAGCCCAGGGCATCGCGTGGCTGGACCGTGAACTGCGCAAGTTGCTGGCCGCACGCGGCGCAGACCAGGAGCTGATCGACTTCGCCGCCACCCAGCTCACGGCCATTTATTCCGAACTGAGCGAGTCAGAGCAGCAGAGCATTACCATCAGCCTGCCACCTGGTCTGGGTAGCGCAGAGCGCGAGCAACTCTACCACGCGATCAACGAAGGCCTGTCCAGTATGCGCCGGGAGAACCACTCCCTGCTGGTGCGCCTGATGGCGCGCCTGATCCTGACGGAACTGAAGCTGTTCCAGCACGAGCGGGACTAGTGCCCAGTCTCCCTCCCCTGTCCCACCACGCGCGGCGGGCCCTCCACAACACGTCCTTCCAGGGCCTGACGCAAATCTGGTACCTGCTGCTGCGGGCGATCTACGTCGTCGTTTTTGCACGACTGGTCGGGCTGGAAGCCTACGGCCAGTACAACTATGCGCAAATCGGGTACCTGATCGCGCTCTCCGTGACCGGCTGGGGCATGCATGAGTGGCTGCTGACCCGGTGGCAGGCCGTCGGCAAGGACCGGCGCCAGGCCCTGGCCGAAACGGGCCTGGCACTGCGTGTCCTGCTCGGCACCGGGGGCACTCTGCTGGTGCTGCTCTGTGCGCTATTCCTGGAATCCGACCCGGCTCTGCGCTGGCTGATCATGATCTACGCCCAGGGCGTGGTCCTGCGCGGCGTTACCGCATGGCTCCACGCCCTGTTTACCAGTCGTGAGCGCAGTGAGCTCATTCTGTACACCAGCATGCCGGTATCGCTCCTGGAGGTGGTGCTGGCCCTGGGCCTGGCCTGGGCCGGCTACAGCCTGCTGGTCATTGCCCTGGCGCAAACACTCTGCTGGTGGCTGGGCCTGGCGGCAGCCTGGTGGGCCTACCGCAAGCAGCTGGGCTCGCTCCGACTGACCTGGCACCCCGTCTTCGCCCGGGAATTCCTCGCCGGGGGAGCGCTGCTGGCGCTGGCCTCGGCACTGCTGTCCTGGATGGGGCCTGGGCTGCTGGTCGCCGTGCGGCACTACATGGACAATGGACCCACGCTCGGCGAGGCGGCCCTGGTCATCCAGGTGTTGTTGATGCTCGGCCAGGCACTGCGCATGGTGACCAATGCAACGCTGCCTTTCCTGACCAGGCCCGGAGACGATCTGACGTTGCGCCAGCGGGCTTTCGCCAGCCAGACCTGGCATGTGGCCCTCTACCTGGGAGGCGCCGGCTACCTGCTTGGCGTCCACATCCTGCCCTCGCTGACAAGTCGCCTGCTCGGTGAATCGTTCCAGCAGGCCGGTATTTTGCTGGCGCAGTTCAGCTGGATACTGATACCGCTGGGACTGGTACAGACTCTGCGCCTGCTGCTGATTGGTCGCGGCCTGTACCGGCAGTTTCTCCTCGCCCTGGTGCTCGGCAGTGCCGTCCTGGCGCTCACAACGGCAGTGCTTGTGGCGCGGGAAGCACTGTCCCTGCCGGGGCTGTTTACCGGCCTCGGACTGGCCTACGCGGCAACTGTCCTGGTCATGCTGGCACAACTGGCAACGGCCGGCATTGCGCTGTCGCCGGGAACATTGCTGCGCGGCCCCCTGGTCGTGGCGGCGGCGGTTGCAATCACTTGCTTCGCCCAGCCGACAATTTCCCCCGCCAGCGCTACCCTGCTCGGGACAAGCCTGCTGGTTGTGGCGGCGCTGCACCACTGGTGGCAGAAGTCGCCCCGAGAACCGGGATAACAGGTTAGAGTGCACATTGACGTCTACCAGTGCAAACAGTGCAAAGGAGGAGAGGCATGACCAGGCTAGTAATCCAGATTCCCTGCTTCAATGAGGCTCTCACGCTACCGGGAACCCTGGCGGACCTGCCGCAGGATATCGACGGCGTGAGCTCGATCGAAGTCCTGGTCATCGACGACGGCAGCACGGATGACACATCCGCGATCGCCAGCCACCATGGCGTGCAGCACATCGTCCGCCACACGCACAACCAGGGCCTCGGCAGGGCCTTCCGCACCGGGCTGGATCACGCCCTGCACCTGGGCGCCGACATCATCGTCAACCTGGACGCCGACGGCCAGTACTGCGGCAGGGATATTGCCCGCTTGATCGCCCCGCTGCAGTCCGGCAGTGCGGACATCGTGATCGGCGACCGGCAACCGACCCGCAACCCTGAATTCAGCCGCCTGAAACGCGGCCTGCAATGGCTGGGCAGCCGCGCGGTAGCTGCGCTCTCCGGTATCGAGACGCCCGACGCGGTCTCGGGCTTTCGGGCCCTGTCGCGGGAAGCCGCCCTGCGCATCAATATACTGTCCAAATTCAGCTACACCGTGGAAATGATCATCCAGGCCGCACACAAGCAAATGCGGGTCGTGAGCATACCCGTCTCCACCAATCCGGCCCGGCGCCCCTCCCGCCTGTTTCGCAACCTGCCGCATTTTGTCAGTCGCCAGCTGATCACCATGCTGCGAATGTACGCCATGTACAGTCCCATGCGCCTGTTCTTTACGGTGGGCATCCTGCTGTCCCTGCTCGGTCTCATGCCGGTGCTGCGCTTCCTGATCCAGTACTTCAGCGGCGACGGATCCGGCCATATTCAATCGCTGCTGTTGGGTGGTGTCCTGTTGACCATGGGCTTCGTACTGTTCATCGCCGGCGTCCTGTCCGACCTGATCTCGCAGAATCGGCAGCTGCAGGAGCTTACGCTGGAGAAAATACGCCGCCTGGAGCTTGGTAACCAGTGACAGCACAGCGCCAATGACTGTCACTGAACCCGTTGTCCTGATTGGTCCGGGCTGGCCATTCAAGGGAGGCATCGCCAGTCATACCACCTACCTGTACCGGGCCCTGCGCGAGGTCGGCCCTGTGCTGTTTGTCGGCCTGCGTCGCCAGTATCCGCGCTGGCTCTACCCGGGGGGCAGCGACCGCGCTCCCGGGGACCTGACCCTGTTTGAGCCCGACGCCCGGCGCCTGCTGGCGCCACTTTCGCCGCTGGCCTGGTGGCGCGGTGCCCGCGCAATCGCCCGGTTTCACCCCGGACATATCGTGATTCCCTGGTGGCATGTGTTCTGGGCCCCCATGACCTGCGCCCTGCTGCTCCTGCTGCGCCGGCTCTGCCCGAATGCCCGCATCATATTCCTGGTGCACAACGCGGTCGGGCACGAGGAGAACAGCATCGCCTGGCAGCTGGCACGCCGGGTACTGCGCCGCGGCGACGCGTGGATCGTGCACGCCAGGAGTGAAGCGGAACAGCTGCGCACAATGCTCGGTGATGTCCCTGTGCACTACCAGCCACATCCCGCCTACCCGGTGGCCGATGACGGGCTGCCCGACCGCGCCTGCGCCAGGGCGCGACTGTCCCTGGCGGACGCCCCGACCCTGCTGTTCTTCGGCTATGTACGCCCCTACAAAGGGCTGGACACATTGCTGCAGGCACTGGCCCTGCTGGGGGACTCGCCCCGCTGCCAACTGGTGGTCGCGGGCGAGATCTGGGGGAGTGCGGCGGCCTGGGACGAACTGGCCCAGCAACTGGGCATCTCCGCCCGGGTTCGATTCGAAAACCGGTACATAGCGGAGGCTGACATACCCGCCTACTTCGCCGCCGCCGACCTGGTGGTGCTGCCCTACCGCTCCGCCACCGGTTCCGGCGTGGTGCGGCTCGCCCACAGTCATGGGCGACCCGCGCTGGTGACGCGCACGGGCGCACTGGCGGATGCGATCGAAGAGGGGATAACCGGATATGTGGTGCCTCCGGAAGACCCCGTGGCCCTGGCGCAAGCCATACGACAGTTTTTCGACGGCCCCCCCCGCCTGGCCATGGAGCAGGCGGCACGCAGAAGTGCCCGGTCCGATGACTGGCACAGACTGGCCCAGGCCATCCTGCAGAATTCAGGGAGCACGACATGAATGCTGCCAGGGCCTGCCTGCTGATTCTGGAGTCGATGGAACCGGACCTGCTGCGAGCGGGCATTGAAAACGGCAAGCTGCCCAACCTGGCAAGCCTCTGCGCCAGCGGCTCGCAAGGTGACATCAAGCTGCTTCCCGGCATTGGCGCCAACGCCCTGTGGCCGTCGCTCTACACCGGACTGCCGCCGCAACGCCACGGCCGCTTCCACCACCAGCAACTGGAGGACGGCGACTACAGTGCCCGCGAGACCCACCAGACCGCCAGCCTGACGCCTCCCTTCTGGGCCGCCCTGGCCGCACAGGGGCGCAAGGTGGTTATTCTCGACCCGCCAAAGGCGCCGCCTGCCCAGGGCCCGGAGCTGTGCCATATATCCAACTGGCGCAGCCATTTCAGCTACCAGGGCGAACTGGCAGTCCATCCCGCGGGGCTGTCTGGCGAACTGATGCAGGCCGGCCTGCAACCCGACCAGTGCCCCTGCCTGGCACAGCGTTTCACCAGCAGTACCGGCTACGATGGCAGCAAGCTGGTCAAAAGTCTGGAAGACTCGATCGCGGGCAGCCGCGACCTGATCCTGAATCGTATCCATCACCACGATTGGGACTTGCTCGTGGCGGGCCTGGGTGCGGCACATTGCGCGGGGCACCAGCTGTGGCATTGCCATGACCCCGGGTACCCCGGACACCTCCCTGCGGCCGACGGAGATCCGCTGGACACAGTCTATCGGGCGCTGGACAAGGTGGTGGGGGATGTTATCGCCAAGCTCCCTGCGGATACCACGCTACTGGTTTTCGCTGGGCCCGGGATGGGGCCCAGCCATGTACATCCGGCGCTGATGGGAGAGCTACTGGACGCCCTGGATCCGGCGACCTCCCGGGGTGCCGGCAAGCTGCGCCAGTACCTGACGCAACTGTGGCGACAACTTCCGGCTGGCTGGCGGCAGCGCCTTGTCCGCGCCGGACACTGGGCCGACCAGGGACTGCAGCGCGCCGACTTCAGGCACAGGCCCTGTTTTCCGGTTCTTACCAATGACAACATGGGCGGCATTCGGATCAACCTGCAAGGCCGTGAAACGCACGGCCAGATTGCTCCGGAAGACTACTGCGCCTACCTGGATCACCTGGCAACCCAGATCACCGGTCTCCGCAACGCCGAAACCGGAGAGCGACTGGTCACCTGCCTGGTGAAAACCCGGGAGCGCTACCCGGGCGGCGAGTTGGGGGCGATGCCGGACCTGCTGGTTGAGTGGAACGAGCGTGCACCCGTGCGGGCGGTGACCGGGCCCGGATTAAGCCACCTTGAGGTCAGCTATCCCCCGCAGTGGAGCGGCGCCCACAACCAGCACGCAATGCTGATCCTGCGGGAAACCCTGTCCGGCCGGACCACACCGGGCGGCAGGCTGCCAGCCGGCAGCAGCGTTCTGGATATTGCGGCGACCCTCAGCGAGGCCTGCGGCGGAGCGCGCAGCGTCGGCGAGGGCCGCTCCCTGTTACCCTGAACGGCAACCGGACCAACCCCTGAGCTCGCACTGCAGGCGAACGGGCAGGGGCAGCCGCGCCTCGGCGCACAGCACCCTGTTGGGCTGGCGCTCGCCAAATCGGGTCGCACGGTAGCCTTCCGCCAGGGTCAGTGACAGCCGCGGATCCACCGCCAATTCGAGGTCCTGACCACCCGGCAGGCGGATCCGCGCCTGCCGGGGACTGGTCAACTCCACCGCGAGCGCAGGATGCCAGTGGAAATACAGGGCTATGGCATGCACCCCGGCACCCTCGAGCTCGTCCTGCAGCACCAGGCTGGCGGCGTCCAGATGCCATTCCCGGCGATGCAGCAGCGGCGCTCCGGGCCGGCTGTAGCCGTTGTGCACGGCGTACAGCATCACACTATCGAGCTGCTGCGAATAACCACTGTCCACTATTCGCGCTCGCCGCCCCAGCTTGAACAGGCCCCAGACATCGGAGGAATTCTTGCCATCCACAACTGCGGTGTTGTGCGCCGCAGTGCTGCGCTCGTAGAGGCGCGGGCCGGGCTCCTCATAGGTAGAGAGACCGGTGTCCACGAGCACCCTTTGGCTGGCCACGGAAAACTCGAATCCCAAGGTGCCCGCGTGCCCGTGACTGGCCGCGTGGTCCGGACCGAGAGGCCCGACGTCGGCGAGCAGCAGGGCCGACCCGACACGCAGGCGACCGACACCTGAAGCGGGCAACCAGCAGCTGCCGATGTCCCCGCTACCCGACTCATCCCGCAAGCCGAGTCGCGCGCCATAGGCTGTCAGGACCGGCGTGTCGGGAACGACATCCAGGGCCGCATCGTTGAACAGGGCGGGCTGCGAATCGGCATGGCACAGGGCACGCGACCAGTGCAGCGCTGCAGTCGCTTGCGCCTCCAACCCGGCTGGCAATGGCGTACCAAAGGCCCGCAGCAGATTCACGATATCGAGCAAGTCCAGCAGCAGCGCGTTGTGATACATCGGGCTGCGGCCAATATAGCCGCCATCACTGCGCAGCAACCCGGGAAGATAGCGCGACAGCAAACCCAGGCCGCGGGCGCGCCAGCGCGCCGCCCGGGGATCCGCCAGGCAAAAACCTGCAAATACCAGAGCCTTGGCATTATTGATCAGCTTGTGATCGCATTCGTCGAATCCCAATCGCGGCTCCAGATACCGCAGCTGCTGGGCCAGGCTCACACGCAGCGGCTCGCTGAGCCCGTCACCCGCGAGCCCCAGCTTCAGCCAGTTCACGATGCGCTGGGAGGTGATGTATGGGTGCCATCCGGGCCCGTCAGGCTGGCGCTGGCTGGCCACCCAGTCCTCCAGCAGCCGGAACCCCTGCGCCGGGCCCGCGCTCAACAACCAGTTGCAGGTGTTGAGCTCCATCAGGCATTTCTTGCCCAGGGTTCGATCCCGCCAAACCGTTCCGGCAGACCACGGCACATTGCTACCCAGGAGCGAAAACACGCCCTCTTCCCGCCAGGTGGCCGGCAGCGCCGCGGGCTCCGCCCAGGGCCCCGGAGGCGCCTGCCAGGCGGGCACAGCCACCCGCGCCAGCTGGCCGGGTGGTCGCAGGC
>CAMYIZ010000002.1 GCA_947258585.1 uncultured Haliea sp.
GACCTAAAGGTCGAAGAAGATACCGAATTTCTCAGCGCATTAGAAACTAATAGCCCCCTGCAGCCCACGGATGGCGGGGCCTCCGGCGGTTTTTGCAATATTTGGAGGCAAAATCCCTAGGACCCCTGATTGCTGAATTTCGGCTTCAGCTCACGCTCATAAACCGAGCGGCGCATATCGCGGGTGGAGTCGGCCATCTGGTAGCCACGCAGCCACTTCTCCGCCCAGGCACCGAACGTCTCTGCATCTTTCACCCGCGCCTTGTCTCGGGCTTTCTCCTTGGCCGGCGACTTGCCCGCCGCAACCATCTTCTTGGCGTCACCCAACAGCTCGCGGGCTTCGGCCAGGGTGATGCCACCGACACCATAACGCCCAAAGGTGATGGTCTCCTGCCGACCGTTGATTGAGTAGTTGTAACGGAACGAGATGGAGCCGGCTGGAGTCACTGCCACATAGAGACCTTCCCGGTCATTCACTTTGTAGAGTTTGTCCCTGGGCTTGAGATTGCGCAGCTTGGTATCGGTCAGCATGTACCTTGTCCTTCTTCGTCTCCGATACCATGCTGAAAAAATCTCGAATTTATCGTATTTTTTCTTACGAAACAGTAACTTATAGAATATTAATACCATGAACACACAAAAGAACGCAGCATGGTATCGGCATCAATCATGGCATCGCCAAACCATAATACCAGCTTTAATGCCATGCTCAAACGGTGCTTGGCGCTTCCTCCCGTTGCCAGATCGTGCCAAACACAAACAAAAAAAAGCCCGCAATTACGCGGGCTTAGCGGCATTTCATGCCATCAGGTGCCTGGCTGTGCCAGACGCGGAATCATTCCCACAGCGATTGTTGCCAAGGCATCTTCTTCTGCCAAATGGTCATCGAGGACAGCTGTCCAGGCATGAACATCATCGTCTTCGACAGGAAGTGCGGGTCCGACGCTGATGTTAATAAAGTCGTATTTAGTAGTTAAAAGTGCATCCTGAATTCTTTGCAGGATGTCGTATAGCTCGTAAGGATTATCTTCAGATTGCTCATCAAGTACGCGATAGTGATCGACGGGAGCGAACGGCCTTTCCGCTTCCGCTCCAGCGGTCAATGAACCAAACAAAAGGGCCGATGTTACCGCCTGTCCATGCCACAAATGATCCTCCACCGGCGCACCGGCACCTGGCGCGTCGAAAGAACGTACCCAATGCGCCAGCGGCGTCACATCTGGTAACCCACCATCGAATACAGCTACTCGAACACTTGTATCGATTGCAGACTCTGTTGGGAGTGTGGCCACCTGTGCCGCTCTCCCACGCGACCGTACGATGGGACGCATAACACGCAGCTTCGGCATTTCTCGGGCGACGCGGAGAAATGAAAACTCCGCCACTTCTCTAATCCTCTCACGTGGCGCTTCCAGACGCATGAAGCAAAGGCTGCCTGCATACAAACGACTATCCAAATCAGCTGTGAGGCCCAAACTCTCAAGATACGCTTCAAATGATTCGAGAATGTAATTATCTTCTTGGAATTCCGTTGCATGGAGAACAACTTCAAAAAGCAATTCCTTCGCATCTGTGTGAATTGGCTTTACACGCTCATCTGGAGAGAGATAAGACACGTTTTCGAGGGCTGGCAGCTCAACAGCTCCGTCTGTTTGCTCTGTCCATTGGCCGAGGCCCTGCGCCCATTCTGTAAAGTTACGGCGTTGACCTGCAACAAAGATTTGCGTCGTGATGGTCTCCTCCGGTTCTCGCCCTTTGCTGCGTCTCTCAGGAGTGATCAACCGGGGTCTGCTGCCTACTGTTCGGAGACCTACGTGACGGAGTAAACCGGCGGGATAATAACTCTTTGCAATATATTCCGGGTGAAGCGTAATCGCTCCGATTCCCTCATCGTGTGGACAGGCCAGCTCTGGTAAACGTGCCATTGCATCAGCCGTCCGAGTCACCATTGGCAGAACTCGCCTTTTAGCTTGGCCAAAGGTGTACGGCGTTCTGCGTGGAGATTGTCGACGCCCAGGCATGCTTACCGGCTCGGTTAGTCGCTCTCCTTTTCCGAGGAGGAAATTGGGTTTTTCAGCCATTTGCCGACTCCTTCTCGGTAGCGCGCTTCCCCTTGTTCGTCTTCACGAGTTTTCGAAGCGTATCCCTGCTTACGCCGGTTAGTTCGTTAGCATGACGCTGCGACACTACGTTATTTTCAAGCAACTCCTTCGCAAGAATCATGCGCTCCGATCGATCTACTTCCTCGATATGCGATCGAACTATTCGTTCGAAAGAGTTTGAAATTGGCTGATCTTGAATGGCGGCTTCACGCCGGGCCGCGATAATTTCACGTTCGATATCGCTGAAGGATGCGTGTTTGAGCACGTGGGATAGTATTTCAAGCCATTTGCCCAATCTATCCTGATCCGGACCGGCGAACCGCTGAATTGCGGTTTTGACTTCTGCCGGTTCAGGCATAGGAAAGTCAATGAGCATCTCAAACCTGCGCCAAACGGCGGGATCAAGCAAGTCCGGGTGGTTTGTTGCCGCTAACAGAAGACCTGTCTCTGGCCAGTCATCAACCTCCTGCAAAAGTACCGTAACGAGACGTTTCAACTCCCCAATCTCCGTGGTGTCGTCCCGTCTCTTTGCGACTGCGTCTATCTCGTCCAGAAACAGGATACAATCTTCACTCTTTGCGTAATCAAGTACTTGTCGAAGGTTATTTCCAGTCCTCCCCAGATAGCTGCTCATAACCGCCGACAGATCAAGTATCAGCAAGGGTTTGCTGATCTCCCTCGCAAGCCATCTTGCTGCCAGGGTCTTTCCTACACCGGGGAGCCCTACGAACAGGGCAGAGCGCGTCGGGGCTAAGCCTCTCGCGCTAAGACGATCTGGTTCAGTACGCTCCCGAGCCAGCTGAGCAAGAGCCGTTTTGGTTGAACCCGAAAAAATAGGCTCTACGGGTAGCTCTGCGACATGCTCTAATCGGACCAGCTGGAGCCGTGAGTCAACGTCCACGGGAACTGGGTTGCCATTCTTGCGCCGGAGTGGAGTCGAGCGAGTAGGCGCTTCACGTAAAAGCGTCGAAAGCTCTCCAGCCAACTCTGGTAGCTCTCCACGATACCGTTTTGCTGCGCGATGTATAAAAACCTGCACATCTTGCGCGCGTCCGCTAAGCGCAAGCCGAGCCAAATGGACGATATCTTCTGAGAGTTTGTTATTTTGGTCCATCTAGTTTCTGCCTTTTCGCTAGCTCACCAATACCTGGGCGAATTATAGAAAATTTCATTAAAATCGTCCAATATAAATAAATTACCTTATTTAACAACAAGATATACTGGACCAATAAATTTTCACCTAATGAACTATGGCCCGATTGACCGGACATAGGCGTCACATTTTGACCTGACCGCGCCCGACATAGCCGGACCAGGACCTAATCGTGTCTGCCGCGCTTATCGAAGCCCTGCTTAATGGTCGTTTTCCACCCAGGGTGTCAAATCCGCTCAACAGAATGCATCTATTCGAGCAATCAGAGACTTTGATCAGGAAAGCTGGCTATCGAGATGCTCTCGAACAACCGCCAGGTCGACGACCAAACCTTCCAACATTTTTTCCAATGGTGCCGTACCACCGAACAGCGGATTGTCATTCGGTGTATGAAGCCATTGATCGCTTTGTGCTTCATCAGGACAGAGAACCTGTAACGCCCGGTAAATGCCCAGGATATAACTGGCCCGCTCCAGACAGTCCCGGGTCAACTTTGCTTTCTCTGGCTGGTTTTTCCAGTTGTAGAGCGTCTTTTCATTGCTCAACCCCAGCAGCGTCATCTGCTGCTGTCCGGTCAGGCGCCATAGAGAGAAGATGTTGAAGATCGCCGGCAGCAGGGAACCCGGATATATGGAGTAGGGTTGTAACAGTTGCTCGAAGTTTGCTCTCATCGCCATCCATTAGCACTGTAACAATACAGTATCGACAGACTCTCATACTGTATTGTTACAGTCAATGGGCTCCTAACATCCTTCTTGCTTTTACGGATAAATTCCGTAATACTTTATCTCGTTACGGATTTATTCCGTAGAGAGTTCTCGGAGATGACCATGCCCAAAGTTTTACGTTATGAAATGCAGTGGGATGAAGAAACCTATGCGCTGGCCGAGCGCGCCGCGCGTGCTGCAGGCTTGACCAGTATCAAGGCCTATGTCACCCAGCTGGTGAAGCAACATGCGCCGGAAGTATTGGACGCCTACAGCAGCATTCAGCTGACCAACGCGCAGTTCGACGCCTTTTGCGAGGCGTGTGACAACCCGCCTGCGCCAACTGCCAGACTTCGTAAGGCAGCACAAGCACTCGACCAAGAGGGCTTTGTGCTGAATGCCGACCGTTGAGTTTTTGCCACTGGATCCACGTACGATCAATGTCAGAACTTTTGACTGCGGCAAGGAAGCTATCAACGTGTATCTTCGCCGCTATGCGGCGAAGAACATGGCACTGAACCTGAATCGAACCTTTGTACTTCCGTATACCACCGAAGACAGTTCAGAAAAGCCCCAGGTAGCTGCGTACTACACGCTGGCCCATCAGACGTTAGTGCGAGATGAACTGCCAGACCCATCTCGGCTGCCACGCTATCCCGTTTCGGTCATTCTGCTGGCGCAACTCGGTATCGACCAACAGTTCCATCGGCAAGGCCTGGGCGCAAAAACGCTGGTCTATGCGCTCAGACATGCCTACCAGATTGCTAACAACCCGAAGGGCTTGCCCGCCATGGGCGTGGTTCTTGATGTGCTCGATCAGGATGCACTGGCCTTCTACCAATCGTTCGAATTCTTCTTGCCGTTAACTGACAACCCGATGAAGCTGTTTGTGCCCATGGCCTCACTGGAGACACTGTAACCACCCTTCTCCGAACCCATCCGGTTCGAAATCAGAGATACTTTTTGAAGGTGCTGGCCGTGATGGTGACGGCAAAGGCAAAGGCCAGAGCAAACGGCAGGATGATCCAGGACGGATGAAGGCTAAATGGCAGCGCCAGGTAGAGTACCCAGGCCATGATGATCAGCGGAATGGCGGCTTTCTTGGCGTAGTGATAGACGAAAGAGCTCTCCCGGCCCCCGCCCCAGCGCCGCAAATCCCGCCGCACCAGACCATCCACCAGTGCCACCAGAGTGAAAAGCCCAAATACCGGGGTGGCCAGGGCCAGAATGGCCAGTCTCACCGCAAATACTTGGGTGATCTGCATGCCGGCCAACACATAGTCAGCCACAGACCGATAAAGCCGGTGCAGCAGGGGGCGCACACCGGACTCTTCGGTGGAGGGAACCGGCGTGACCCACTGAATGAGATCGATAAGGCCGGTCCACTCGAAGGCGATGGTGTAGAAGCGTTCCGACAAATCACTGGCGAACTGCATGGGCTGCGCGGTCAACCAACTGCGATGAAAATCTGCCCCGAGGAACTGCAGCTCATTCACCAGCATCTGTCGGCTGTGCGCCACGCCCTGCTCCTCCCACCAGAATGCCATACCGATCCATTCGATCAGGATGGAAAAGACCAGCGAGAGGATCAGCCATTTGAGGCACTGGGCGAAACCCGTCAATACCAGGGAGATCGCTCCGGGACGGGCAACGGTTCGACGAGGATCGGTCGGTTCCGCCATGCTCAGTCTGAGACACTCGATTCTGCAGGCTCAACCGTCGCCTCAGAGACGCCGTGCCACCAGTGCTCAGTCACCCGATACCAGTGATCGTTGGTGATGTAACTGCGCCGCATGGCCTCGGCCATTTCCTCAAAATTTCCTGGCATGGCGGCATCGGCGCGGTCATCCGGCAAAGGAATACGAATTTTCCAGAGCTGCCCTCCTTCCAATAGCGCGAAAGCCTGCCCTTTGGGGAGCGTGACCATATCCGCCGCGGTCAGCATCGGCACTTCCGAGACGCTGATCCGGTCCTCATTGCGGGATTTGAAATCGACGCCGGAACCGGGATCCGAGGAATCATCGACACCGGAGACACTCATCAGGGTGAAAACCTCCACACGGGGCAACTGCTCGGTCAGCATCTCGGCGGTATCCAGCTCTTTCACCCGCAGCATCAGCATCGTATTGAAGTTACCCGCAACTTGCCCGGCTTTGGCGCGACTGCCGATCCGCGCTTCCACATCGGACCAGGTCTGGGTATAGGCCGTGACCTGGAAGCCGGCACCACCGGCCTTGTTCAACAGTGGTACGAACTCGTCCCCGATCAGCTCGTTAAACTCGTCCGCGTGCAACGAGATGGTGGGCAGCGTCTGTCGCGCGCTTTCCGGGAGTGACGTATCGGAACCCGGCGCCACGACACCGTGCTTATAGATCGTGCCCGCGACGGATACCAGGTCCGCGAACATGGAGTTGCCCACGGCACTGGCGACCGTGGTGTCTGTGAGGGCATCGAGCCCGACATACACGATACCCTTGCGCCGAACCACCTCCATCCATTCGAAGATCGGCCTCGCATCCTGCTCGTCCTGGTAATCCGGCGAGATCAGCGCGGCGATGGTGCCGGTCGTCAGCTTTTCCATCAGTGGGCCGACAGAGCTGACGATCTTGTCAAAATAGGTCTTGTCGTATTTGAACGCCGAAATCAGGCCATCCAAAACCGGGTCGTAAATGGCCCTCTCCTGCAATAACCGCATACAGGCGATGGCTTCCATCGACCGGCCACGCAATGCGTTGGGCAGGTTGCGCTCCTTGATGTCCGCGGCGCGCTCTTCCACCAGCGATGCCCAGGCGTCGATACCGGCCACCTCAGCGCAATGGCCGGCATACTCCACAAACAGCGGTTCGATGTCGTTGATGTAGCGGCGAATCTGTTGATAGTCCGGTCTACGCTTCAAGGCCACCAGGGCACGTGCAATGATATTGACGAAGCGCCAGGCAAACTCCTTGAAGGCCGCCGAGTTCCCCTCGTTTGGTAACTGGTTGGCGATACGGGTGGCGACCTCGGTGATGCGCGAGAAGTTGCCAATGGCGTTATAGCGCGCCGACAGTTCGGGGAAGCCGAGATGGAACAGATAGAAGTCGTCCAGCCGGCCGGCGCGCTTGGCCTCGGCGTAGATGCGGCGCAACAGATCGGCATCACCCTTGGGATCGAAGACAATAACGACATCGCCCCGGCGAATATCCTGGGTGATCAGCAGTTCGGCCAAGCGTGTCTTGCCAACACGCGTGGTGCCGAGTACCAGGGTGTGCCCGACGCGTTCACCGAGATCCATCCACACGGATTGCTCAAGGGGTTCAACGGCGTGCAGCGCCGGCTTGCCGCCGACCGCCGGTAGCGGCGCCAGCGGGTTCCAGCGGGAACGGCTGCGCAAGCCTTTGGCCAGCACCGAGAGCACGGGGATCGACTCCCAGGCTACTTCCTTTTGTCTCGCCCATTGATAGAGCCTGCCCGATTGCACGTAACGCTGCACCTCGGGCTTTAGCGTATCGCGAAGCCGCTGCGTGTGTCGCTGTGTCCAGCGAAAGCCTTTGCCCAAAAACAGCTTGTGCCGACTGAAGGGAATCTGCGCTGCCCGCACGCGAAACTCCGGCAGCCGCTTCATGTGATGCTGGTAGCGCAGTACGCGCCAGGCCTGACGCCCACGCCACACGCCAAATCCGAAAAAAGTCATACCAGTCGCTGCCGCGATACCCGGTGGCATCATCAAGGCCCAGGGTGCCAACCAGGCCAGAGTGCCCGCCGCGAATGCGGTGGCGGTGGACCACAGCTCGACGGGAGGCCGCAACAATGCCTCCATCGGATGCGTGCTCATTGCCGAATACCGTTAGGGGTGATCAACACCGGGTAGCGATTGATGCCCAATGCGGCAGCCAGGTCACTCCCGGATCCCAGGGTGATAGACATGCCTTGCGCCACCTCCGCGACCCGTCGCACATCGTTTTCGGTCTCGGCTTGGATCAGCATACCCACGGCGCCAAGATCTTCCAGGACGTCTCGGTGCGAGACCAGCCACCGCAACGACGTGGCATCCGATCCGATCAAAAAAAACGGCCGTGGATTGCCTTGTGCCAGCCGCGCCAGCACCTCGGGACGCAAGGCACTGCCAGCGATATCGCCGACAGTTAGACCGGGTGAGCGCACTGGCAACAGATTGCGAAGGTCTGCCGGACCATCACTGGACAAGGGATTGGACGAGGGATCGAGGGTGGAGCTTACGGTTGGCCCGGACGATGGCGAGTCATCCGCCAGGAGTGGCTCAAGCAATGGTGCCAGCGGCCGCGTTTGACCGTTGTCGTAAATGAGCGTCAACTCAGCGAATGCGTTGGCACTCACGCCGAGCAAGAGTGACAGTACCAGCCCATAGATAAGCAACAGCGATCGATTACTGAGCATCATCGGGAACCTCCTCGGTCGCATCGAGCACTTGCGCCCAGCGCTCCTGTACACGGCGGCCATAGCGGTTTGCGCGGGCTGGATCATTGGGTGCGTGGTAACAACCGGCGCTCTCGATCCAGGTACGGTGTTCAATTAAGCAATCGCGCAACAGCGCGGCCGCCACCCGCATATTGTGGTAGGGATCGAGCGCCTGCCAGGATGAACCCAGGGATGACTGGTGATAGCGCCAGCTGACCTGCATCAGCCCGATATCCACGGACGCATCGGTTTCCGCCAATGCCGTCTGCGAGGCCTGCCACGCGCTCTGGCGAGATGGAAAATAGTGCCCCTTGCCGTCGATATTCAGCGCCCACGGCCAGGGGCGAAACTCTCCACGACTCAGTGAACTTTGACCGCTCTCAGTGAGGGCTACCGCATAGAGCAGCACTGGCGGCAGACCGTATTCACTGGCGACCAGCTGATACCCGGCAGGTACCGGTTGCGACTGCGCAATCATTGGCCCACACAGTAGGCCGACCGCACAGACGATGATCGAGCGACTTGCCATGGCCGGCGCTCGTCAAAACCGCGATACTGGCAGGGGTGCCAACTGGCCCTCCCGGCGCAGTATCAGGACAGGCAGATCCTGACCCTGCTGGCCCGTGTGGCCAGCGACCTGGTCGAACGCGCCGGCATCGATGTTCAGCGTCATTCGGTGGTCGCTGACCCACTGCGGATCGATCCGCTTCGCTGCCGCCCAGTCGCGTATGCGGGATTCCTCACCGACCGACACATCGATCAGATACAAATCGATGCCGGCAAATTGTTTGATCTGACTGACCAGTCGCTCCAATACGGCGTCGCAGCGCGGGCACTGCGTCTCGGTAAAGAACAACACCCGATCATCAGGTTGCCACGTCAATTTTTCGGTTGCAGATTGATGCGTTGCGGCTGAGGCCAGGGCACTGGCATCGATCAACAGTCCGTTGGGGAACAGGCGCCGCTGGGCATCGTCGTAAGCACGTTGGAACGCCAGGATCCGCTCCGCGTCGTCACGCATCATCACGGCCCACTGTTCGGCGTAGCGGCGGCGCTCATCCGCAGTGCGTGCATGAATACCCAGGACTTCCAAGGGTGACAGCGTGGCAGGGCTTACGCTGCCCCGAATCCCCTGCATCAGGGATTCATATCGCTGCCACTCGGTCGGGTCCAATCCCCACTGCTCTGCGCGGGAAGTTTGGGATTCGATCTGTTGGGTCGTCGACTGCTCGACAGCCTGTAGGTTCGAGGCGTCCGATACCGTTCCGCTATCCGCGTTGACGGGCAATGTGATGCACAGCCAGAATCCGACAATCCCGATGCGCGAGGGTCGCACTCTGCGCTCAGTGGTCATGGTCGTTGACCTGCTGATCGACCGGTACGGTCAAATCGCGTTGAACGATAGTTTGATGCGCCGGATCGCAAAGGTGTATTGGGGATTGACCGGTGACACCCTGCTCACTCGTCAGCGTCGCCTTATGGACAGAACGCGGCTCCTGATCTGGTCGCTCAGACTCGACGCCCACCAGCAATGCAGTGACCAACACAATAATCAGAAAGATCCCTTCCATTAGTGTGCGCCTCCGGTCGATGTAGGGTGCGAGGCATCGGCACAACGCTCGAAGCCAATGAGGCGATGCATAGGATCCTGAACCAGGTGAAACGCCGGGCCTACCATCAGCCCAATCACCGTCTTGAGCGGCATCGGCTCGAAAGCGCGATGCGTATTTGGCAACGGCAGATCGAGCATGTCGATGGTTTCCTCTGACAGAACGGCATGATCTGCCAGGCGATAGCCAGAATCGCGCAACAACCAGCGCAAGGCATCACCAACAGTATTGATGTCGTTCGGAATGGTGATCGACCTGGTGACTGACAACAGGTCTTGCTGTCCGGCCGTTGGCGCGACAGCAATGACGGAATAGCGGCCAATTTGAGTTTGCGTGTTCATCGCTGAGCTCACTTGCTGTTCTGCCCATGCGGAGTGGCCCGCGATGGCCGCGCCAGTGCAGCACAACCACATTGTTAGGCGTCGCGGGATTACGGAATGCTTGGACGAAGACATATTTGGCTCTCGATCATGATGATGGTCGTCATGATCGCCAACCGATCCCCACCCGTGAACGATCAATCCGTTCCGTGGGTGTCGGGCTTTCTGTCAAACGGCTCTCTGCTACTGACTATCGACCCAAGTACACGGCGCTGATCTGCTCGCGGGCATGGCCGAGTTCGCGGCTAATAATGAGTCGTGCCTGGAGATCCTGCTTGCGTTGGTCGGCGCTGAGACTGGCAGCGGTTGGCCCACCCGCGGCAGGACAGGCCCAGCCGGTCAATTGCTCAAAGCGTGACTGGGCGTAGGCATGGCGCAGGCCATGCAGCTTCGACAGCCCCGCTTGAGTGGTATGTCGCTCGTAGGCTCTCAACTGCTGGATATAGCTTTTCTGGGAAGGAATCATGGATCCATTCCCGGCCAATCGGTGCGCACGATCCAGGACGGTTTGCTGGTCCTGACGGAGGATCGGCACGACGCGCGACTTGCCGCCCTTGGTCCAGGACGCCTTGAGCCGGATATGATCGCCCTGATCGGCGAAACAGGGCATGAATTTGATTGCCTCCTCTCTTCGCAAACCGAAGGAGCGCTGCAGCTCCAGGCTCATACGCACGTAGTCATCCTGGATACTGGTCAGTGCCTGGCTATCGACCGCGACCGCCTTAGACTCGTTACTGACGAATTGCCGGTCGGGGATGCCGTAGAACTCGTTCGAGCGGGCAATGACATTGCGCCGATCCACTTTCGCTGCCCACCAGCGTAGGCAGTTCATGCGGTTCTTGATGGTACCGGCCGCCATGCCCTCACCGAGCCAGCGTTTTACCAGGGCATCCACATGCTTTGGCTTCAGGGATCGGGTGGTCATCCGCCGATACCCCATCTCCTGCAACTGATTCGCGATCTGGTTGAGCATACGCGCACGGTTGGCTTGCGTGCTGTAGCTGCCATCGCGGTTGCGTTTGCACAATTGTTTCAATTGGTAGTTCAGGTCTCTCATCGTGTACTTCCATATCTGGTAAGTGTTTATGACCAACCGCAGGCACGTAGCCTGACAGGGTCCGCCGAGGCGGAAGGGTCAAGGGACACTACTCCCCGTTCGACCTGATAAGCCTGGTCGCAGGCAACCTGGCTGCTCTTCTGTTGAAGATGGTGCCGGGTAAACCAAGGGCTCGAAGAGCCGTCGTTGATGGTGAGCGTTTCACCTCCTGTTTAATGGGCGGAACCATCGGTCCGCATGTTGAAAGAAACCGTCGATGTAACGGCGTGCTGAAAGTCGGCTGATTGCCAGCCGGATTTTTGGCGATAGCCAGGTTGAAGCGAGGACGACGTCCTGCAATTGAAGAAGCATTGAAGATGAGCAGCAGCCGAGGCTGTGCGCCGTTGAAGCTCTGACGACGCTGTTGTTGTTTCTGCCATTTTGGATGGCGAGGGCAACTTCCCCCATCCACGTTACCGCCGTGGCCGCGTATGAAGCTCTCTGCGATGCATGGCCGCCAGTATAGCCAGACTGAATTCGCGCTGAACGCATCAATTCGAGCGCAAGCCGTTGTCGTTCCGGGCTCCGCCGCCCTCGTCACTACCCCGCTTCGCTCAGCAGTGACGAGGGCTTCGTGCGCATCAACGCCCACGCCAGGTCTGCAACCTGTCATGGCCGTCGAGCAAACAGGGTGGTTCGAGCCGTGGTTACAGTGGAACCATAGCCAAAACGAGGAGCAAGAAAGGCGTTGGCACTTCCAACGGGAAGCGCCATCAAGGGAACAGGCGAGCTGGTGCGGGGGAGCTGCCACTTTATCCCAAGTGGCCAGGGCAAGGAGCCGATTCTCGTCGGCGATATCAATCTTCATTACGCAGCATGATCGTAACGACCGGTTCGCCGGCGTCACCGGGGCCGACCATCAGTTTCAAGCTCACCTCCTGGGCTTCCGTGGATCGCCCGTCTTTCGGCACGCGATACAACGAAAATCGCAGCCGATCACCCGGCGTCGTCGCTGTTCGAATGGCGTAGAACGCCATGAACAGCACATCCCACAACCGGCCGGACTCATCCTGGTAAACCTGAGAGCGGTTATCCCGCTCCGTCCAGGCCACACAATCGCACCACGCAGTGTGCGTGAGTGCGACAGGCCACTTGAATCCGGCTTCTCGCGCCATAGGGGTGACATCGATCAGCACACCGTCATCGATCGCCTGTGCACGACTGTAGCTGGCGATCACAGGACCAAAGACGTCTTCCAACGATTGAGTTTCTGAATTGTTCATAAGGGTTCTCCCTGGAGAAATGAATAACAAAGCTCGGGGAGCACCTCCTACCCATTGGGGAAGAGGGGCTCCCCAATGGGTTGAGTGAAAAGTTTCACAGCAATCCACGTTCGGCAAATGAAACCGACTCGCCTACGGTGACCACAAAGTGGTCCAGTACGCGGATGTCGACAGTTGCCAACGCGTCTTTCAGCCGTCGGGTAATCGCTTCATCCGCATGACTGGGCTCAGCGACGCCACTCGGGTGATTATGAAAAAACATCACCGCAGCTGCGTTGAGGCTCAGCGCCTGTTGCACCACCACACGGGGGTACACTGCAGCGCCATCGATGGTTCCTTGAAACAACTCGGCGGCCTCGATGACGCGATGCCGGTTATCCAGGAACAAGCAACCAAAGACCTCTGCTTTGCGTTCAGCCAACAACATCCGCAAATAATCACGCGTGTGATTGGGACTGGGCAGTTCGACACCCGGCTGGTGCAGGTCCTGCAATACGGCAAAGGCCAGCTCCAGCAGCGATCGTTTTTCAGGATCGTTCAACGACGCCACGCGAATGGCCGTAAAACGGTTTTTAGGATTCACTTTTGATAGTGAGGATTTGGAAGCCATGGGCGGTCTCCTTGAAGAATCGAGGAAACTCGCCCGGCAAGGGAGAGTGTCCCTCGCTGGGTTGAAAGATTGACCGCATCGATGGATGCGGTCAGGTGTTACCGTCAGGCGACGGCGTCGCGTCTCTCAGACGAGGGCGCCGGAAATGGCTGGCCTTCGACCTTGATCCAGTGGAACCGGAGTAACCGGGACTTCAGGCTGATGCCTGTCGTACCGGCTCTGTCCCCGTTTTTGAAGGTGAAGGATTCGGCCTGCAAATCACTGAGGTGAAAACCCACCAGCACTTTGAAGTCAGCCTCCACCGCGGGCATCAGCTGGCGTACCAGATCCTTAGCCTCTTCACCGACCACGACACACTCGAAATGAGTGTGCTGGACGTTATCGGCGGATCCTCGTAGCGCCGCGATCGTGACACTGAGAAAGGGAAAGCCATTCTCGGGTGTCAATTCTCGAACCCGGTTGAGGTATCCGATGCCGTGGATATCAAGATCGAAATACTTCGATTTTTCAGGGGTAGTTTGTCTACTGGTCATAACACAATCTCCTTGAACAAAATGAAATGCCGGAGACTGCGATACCCTGGCGGGATCGTGTTCCCGGCAGGGTGAGTAAAATCAGGGCAAGCCCTGACGTTGGATTGACGGAAGATCCGCGATGTCGATTGCACAATCCGAAGACATCTTCTTTGCCACTGAGACCGCAGTGGCCACGTACAAAGTCGTTAACCCACCTTTGCCGGGCTGTCGCAAACGAATTGCAGGTACTTGAGCATGCCCCGCGCATTGGCAAAGGCCGCATGGTCGGCAATGGTTTGGTTGGGAAACCAGTTGGCGATATCGCTGGCCAGGGCGGCACTACCGCCACCCACAAATAGCACCCGATCGAGCTCTGCACCGAGGCCGAGCTTTCGGCGAGTTTCGGTATAGAGCCGCTCGACCAACTCGCGCTTGGCGTCCGCCACCATCGTTGAAACATCATGATCTTTGCCATGCAGCCGCAATCGATTTGTCTCAACCGCGCGACTGATGCTCTGCTCACCCAGTTCGCCAATATCGAACCGTTGCTGTATGCCATTGGCCACGCTCTGTTTGACATTCAACATGCCAAAATTGAGCGAGCCCGAGGACCCGTGCACGATGCCCTGATCCTGAACAACGACATAATCGGTCGTACGCCCGCCGATATCGACTATCGCAATGGGCGCGTTGACGCGATCCGCATCCAGGGTCACGCCATCTTCAGTCAAGACGATGACGAAGTCGTACCAGGCAGCCAGGGCTTCCGGAATGACTTCGTGAAACGCAATACTCACCTTGCGCATTCGATGCGCTGCTTTGTGAGATACAACGGGTTCGACGGTCAGTTTCAGGCTATTCGTTTTCGCCTGGATCACCTGTCGACGCTGCTCACCATCGTTGCGGTAAAACGCAGAGACCGGTAGTCCCGTCACCACATGGACGGATCGACCCGAAAAGCCTGCTTGCTGCAATGCATGCTGAACGATCACGCGGTTCAGTGCCGAACCCGGGTATTCATCGAACTGCGTGGGTTCGCCATCCACGGCGCCGACGGAATAGACGGTGCCGCCCGTTTCGTACTCGAAAATCTTTTGTTCGTCGTCACGAATCCAGGTGACGCCAGCCGACCCCATGCGCGCCCGTGACGGGACCGCAACGAGGCGTCCGTCCGCTAAAGCCACTTTGGTATAGGCGTAGCCATCATCCAGGCCCGCCTGCCCCACATCCATGGCTTGGGCCGACGGGGAAGGCCCATCGGTATCGGCAAATTTTTCGTCAGTCAATTCGGTCATGTCGTTTTATTCCAGGTTTGTGTTTTTACTCACCGATCACTCGCCTCAGGTGCGTGAAGGGCTTGGCGGGATCGGCGACCGATGTGGAGCAGCTGCGATCCATGCGGTGCGTGAGTGAGTCGTTGGACGGGTTGGCAACGGTCTTACTGGCCTGTTGACTGGTCTGGTCAGACGCACGTTTGCCTGGCCGGGGGCTGTTCAGATCCGGGGGACGCCTGAACGGGGTACGCGCCGACAACGGTGGTTCGGATTTGAGGACCTGACATTCGTTGCGAAACGCAGTCAACACCAGCTGCCGCAACCACTCGCTTTGCCGGTCTTTGGGTAACCGGTACAGACGCTGGAGCACCATCGCTTCCAGCGGAATACGCGTATCCAGCAAAATGCAGATTTGCTGCAGCGCATTGGCAGCCATGGCGGTTACGCATCACCTGTGACGACAGGGACGCTTTCCTCAGTCGGTTGAAATGCCACGGGACGCAAGGAGGGTAGCCTGTCACCGGTCAGAATATCTGGAGGAATCTCGCCCATTCGCTCGAAGGCTTTGAGCGCCGCTGGCGATCCTTGTCGGATGTCAGCGCGACGAATATCCAGGCTGTGATACCCCTGGGGCAACGCAAATACCCGGCGCACCCAGCGCCCGCTACCCGATAGCTGTTCGGTGAGATCCTTGCCGATGTCGAGACCCAGGTGATGCAACGTCAAGTCGGCGCACATCAGCTGGTCGTATTCGCCCAGCAACTGGGCAGCACGAAAGGCGTAGGGGTTGGCGAACTGCAGTGAAACACGCTGCGGACGACTGGATTGCGCTACCGAAAATTGCAGTGCGCTATTGGTCGGCGCCATCAATGCATCCAACCTTTGCTGGAGTTCGCGTAGCTGAGTACGGACATCGGCGAGGCCCTCTTCCACTTTGAGCAGCCACCAGTCCGCGTAAGGATCGTCAAAGCGTATGGCCTGCCAAAGCGACTTCAGTCGATCGGCAAAGCCGATCAGGCCGATGATGGCAGGTTTACCCTCTCCGGCTCGCCGACCCCGGATGAGGCTCTGTGCCTGATACGTTTGAATGGTCAACCAGACCTCGCCCTGCAGAGCGCCAGGCCCACTATTGCGAAGATTCGAATCGTCTGATTGAAGAGAACATTCCGCCTCTGGTTGCATGGATTGAGCTCCCTTGATGGTTGTTTATCGGGGTCTATGAATCCACAAACGGTCAAACCGAACCACGGAATATCCAGCCGGGCACTGTTTTCGTTTCGGCTGTCGCTTTCTGGGGAGTGCGGTCGAGTGGTTCCACTGGAAACAGTGCAGTGGTTCCTCGAATGTCACGATGGCAATCGAGGAGATGGGGTTACTTGTCCAGGTTCAACGAGGCCCGCAACTTGGCCAGCTGCTCGCGACCATAGGCCTGTGAGCGTTCCCGCTCTTCGGCGGTTTTCGCTTTCTGCGCTTCATCTTCCGGCGGCCGGACATGGGAGGCCCGCTCCTGGCGTGCTTCGACGACCTTGATCCCCAGGTTGGGAACGAACTCGCCCTTCTGGGCAGCTTTGCACAGTGAGTGCAGGAATCGCAGCTCGTCATAGACGGGCTTCATGCCCTTCTGCTCAGAGGACAGGCGCCCCTGCAACTCATCCAACACCAATTGCCGATCTTCAGGGTTGATCATCGCCAGATAGCGATCAGCCAAGAGCTTCTGGTTGTCAGACAACCGCGGCGGGTAAATCAGTGCTTGATCCGTTGGCAGCGATCCTGGTGAACTCGATTCTGAAAATGCTTTCTTATCAACGTAGGTATTTGTTGTAGGGGTTGTTGTAGTTGTTTTTTTATAATTACTACTACAACCACTACTGTAGTGTCCTTCCGCTTCCGCCTTTGAATTTTGGTGCTGGCTCGATGGTTCAGCCAACCTGCTGTCTGCCGGCTTTTTCAGTTGGTCGAGGCTGGCGGCATGAAACGTAAAATAGCGACCGCCCTTGTTCTGATTTCTGCTGGCCCCTGACAGATGTTGCGCCGCCTGTAAGCGGCGCTCGATGATCGATTCCTGTCGGCCCAGATCGCCCGCCTGAATGTCTTTGTCCAAACTTGCGAGTACGGCCTGAGCCACGCGCTGCACGCGAGCATGGTGGTGGTCCTGAGCCTGGGTAACAAACGCCATGTAACCCTCGTCCAGGAAAAGCGCATCGGCCAGCGGCAAGGGTTCATCGTGAAGGCTGTAGACGTTGCCGGTAAAGCGGCCGCTTTTTTGCCGGACTCTCGCGCACAAGGTCAACCAACGCGTCAGCCGCAGAATCGCAATGGCCCGGGAAACCGTCGAGGTGGACGCCACATTGGTTTTCGCAGCGATGGTGTCGTAATCGGGGAACGCCGTCCGCCCACCAGTCTCTCTGGCGTGGAGCATGATGACCATCCAAACCAGTTTATCGACAGGTTCCAGAACCGGGTCCTGAATAACCATGGCGGGCACAGCCTGGTGCCAGTTGCCCATGAACAACATGGCATCCGGCAGCGATGGATCACCCTGGTCACGAACCTTGGCGACGGTCGCTTTGATCAGTGCGTCTAGCGCCAGCGTCTCCGGTCGTAGCGCATCTTCGTCATGTGCCATGCTCGGCAACCCGGTCGGGCGGTGTGGCTCTGAAGCCTTCGCCGTAGGTTTCCCAACGCTGCACCAACGCCCAGATTGAGCGCAATCCGATGCCGGTCTGTTGCTGTAGGTCGAGATAGTCAGTAGCAGATAAGGCGTTTTGTTCTCGTGCCTCGATCCGCTCCTGCCACGCATACCAGAGTGCATGCGTATCAGTTTCATTCAGCTCAGGTGGTCTACCCACAGACGGTGCCAACGTCAGCAGTCGGCGCCAACGCGTGTATTCCCGCGAGCTCCAACCGAACAACTGTTGCATCATCTCCAGGGGAGCATCGGCGACCAACAGTTCACGCTGCAGATCATCGGATTCCCGCTGATGACGCAAATTATCGAGCATCGGCCAGAAAACCGTTCGATCAAGCGCAATCTTCAGACAATGCACTCGGAGCGTATCGGCCCGATACAGATCGGCGAGGTTCATTTCCTTGAGGGCGTCCAACTCTTTGGGACCAAAGTTCATGCCACGCAATGCCTGCTGATCGCCTTCTGCCAGGCAGCGCATGGCGTAGAGCAGCACGGCTGTCGTGAGGTCGGCTTCCTTATTCGACGACATCGCATTCAGTCTCTGCGTTTTCCCATAGCTCGATGCCGGTATCGAAGGCGAGTCGTTTGAGGGAACGGTAGGCTTCCATCATTTGCAGCAGACTCTGCCAGTCTGGCGGATTGAGCTGCTGCCATAACTGGCTACTGAGGTGGCCCGGATCCGGTGTCCAGACGCTACCAAAGAGAAGCTCGGCGTCATGGGATGCCAACGCCTGGTAGAGCGTCGAATCCTGATCGAGATGCGCCAGCACACAATCGACCGGCGCCGAGGTCAGCTCCGAACTGGCGGCCAGCTGCCACCAGAGTGCCGACACCAGGCCCAGGGCATCCGGATCGAGCACATCACGCAATTCCTGTGGTGGGACATCGATCAGTAAGAATCCCAACCCCTGATCCGGAAGCGGTTTGACCACTGCACTCAACCCGTGGGCAGCGGCCAATGCCTCAGCCAGATGGCATAGCTGATCCCGCAGGGCGCCAATATCCTTGAACTTACCGGTACTGTTAGTCTTGGGCGTTGATTCCGCCTCAGCGGGAGCCTGCGCTGGCATGTCCTCGCCCACGTTTTGCTCACTATCAGTGGAAGCCACTGACTCGACTTCCTCCATTCGCCCATCGTCCTGGTCGTCGAGGGTGTTATCAGGAAAGTCGAAGGACCGACCGGCCAGGCAGGCATCCATCTCCAGATGAATTACTTGCCGGTTTTGTTCGGATTCCACTGCAATTTCGTTGACCAGTGCATCGTGCAGCGGCTGGATATCCCACTCGGCACCATCGTGGCGGCGACACAACTCGGCAAAGACACCTTCGAAGTCGGCGTCGTCACCCAATCTGCGTCGATTCCAAATTGCCTGGGCGGCGCGCTGCAGGGCACGAATTCTTTCCACCTGGGGTCGGCCCAACCCAGCGGCCAACGCTTTTGGCATCAATGGCCACAGGACTTGAACGGCAAAGCCCATTTTGGAAATCATGCTGTGGCTGAGACCGAAACCACGTTCTTTGAATAGCTCTTCCAACTGTCGCTGGGACAAGCTGTCGACGGCCAGCTCCTGCTCCAACAAGTTCTTCGCTTCAAATACGGCCAGCGCTTTGTCAATGAATGGCAATCCGCCGCGGAGTTCGTTTTCGCGAAGGTGTGCAAACAACACATTGGATTCCTGCGACCAGGTTCTGACGACACAGTCCGCCCAACGGAACCGCTCATCCCCGGTTTCCTCCCACAGCTCTTTGAGGATTTTCAGTCGCGTATTGCCGCCACTGTGAAGGACGTAATCCGATTCTCCGGGCTCCTGCGACAACACCAGCGGCTGATCCAGCCCTTCCGCCTGAATGGATGCTTTAATCCGCGCGTACTCCGGGTTTGGCTGGCGACGCGGATTACGGGCGTAGTGATGTATGCGACTCACCTCCACGCGTGCCACCTTGTCCGTCGAGTGTGTTTGCTCAAGCGCAGACATCGTCGCCACCTGCACCTTGCGCATCATCCGCTGGCGACACGTCGTAAAAGATTTCCGGGTGACGAACCATCGTGGCCCGGGACACCGTTTCCAATCGGCCGTCGGACAACCCTGCCACGATGCGGGTATAGCGCTCGATCTGGGTCGCCATCAGCGGACTGGCGTAACGATGTTGGCCGGCGATCTGATACAGGTAAGACACCGAATCGTTGCACGCTGCCGCGACATCAGCCCGTTCCCGTTTGCTTGCAATTTTTAGAAATTCCTTTAGCTCCATGCTTAGAAACATTAGCACCGTGCAAACAGACCATCAACGAGCGAAGTCCGCTTTTTGTTTATCATTCTGCTAAATTTTCTGCTAAAGTGTTTCGCATGACGCTAAAACTCAACCAGGTCCGGCTCCGCAACCTTGAAATTCTGATTAGCGAAGCTGGGTCAGCGGCCAAGCTGGCGCGCGCAGCCGGGACCAATAGCTCATACTTGAGCCAGGTGCGGAATCAACTTCCCACCAAGAAAGGCACACCCCGTTCGATTGGAGACGAACTGGCTGAAAAGCTGGAAAAGGCCATGGAAAAGCCCCAGGGATGGATGGATACACCACATACAGAGAAGTCGGGGCAGGCTGAGGAACACAATGCCCACGCCGGTCCAGATTTACGCAGTCTCCACCCGCTGATCTCCTGGGTGCAGGCCGGGAATTGGTACGAAATTTCCGAAAGCTTCGTGCCCGCCTATGGCGCGGAGCTATTACCCTGCCCAGTGAGGTGCAGCCCGGAATCCTTTGTGCTCAGGGTTCGCGGGAGCAGCATGGAACCCAAATTCCACGAAGGTGACCTAATTTTTGTCGACCCCAGTGTCATACCGGATCACGGCAAATTTGTGGTGGTGCGCCTGGAACAATCCAACGAAGCGACCTTCAAGCAGCTCATCATCGAAGAAGGCAAGCAGTACCTGAAGGCGCTCAATCCTGACTGGCCGAACCGGATCATCGAGGTGGATGAAGAAGCGACGATTTGCGGCGTCATCGTGTTCAAGGGCGAAGTGGTGTGAATTCGATTCATCCTTAAGAGAGAGCGCCCATGACCAACGATACCCGGCAAGCAACTACCCTGATCAACCGCAAGACGTTACTGGCAATGATTCCGCTTGCGGATCGAACCATCTACGACATGGAAAAACGCGGCGACTTTCCGCGCCGTATCGTTCTGACGAGCCGCAATGTTGCCTGGGATCTGGCTGAAGTCGAGCAATGGATCGAGGCACGCAAGCAGTCTTCTGCCCAGGCGTGTAAGCCTGGCATACCGATGCGATAAGCCCCCCAGTTTCAGACGGGTTACCTGTGCGGCCAGCGACCATTTAGCTCCCTGATAAAAAGATAGCCAGCCTTCGCCCTTGAAGTTATAATTAGCTCAGTGCTAATGTTTTGATCATCCAGACCAGGCTGGCCAAAGCTTCACCATTAGCACAACGGGAAGATGGCCCCGGGTCGTAAACGACCATAGGGACCCGAATCATGAAATGGGTAAAGCTACCCAAGTATTGCGAATTGAGCGGTGACACCGCCAACGCGGTTCATGCCCGCCGCAAAAAAGGGCTTTGGTTGGATGGCGTTCATTGCCAGGTGAGGAATCACACGTTGTGGATCAATGTCGAGGCAGTTGAGAAATGGGTAGAGAACGGTCTGTTAAGCTCGCGCAAGGCGTAAGGGTACGCACCTACGCCAGTGGCACGCAGACTATCGAGATACAATTTCAGTATCGCGGTGTGCAATGCAAGGAAACCCTGTCCTCGCTGGATCCATCCAAGAAAGGCGATCAGCGCTACGCCATCAACCTGAAGGCCGAAGTGGAAGGCGCCATAGAGCGGCAGACCTTTCAATACGAAGCATTCTTTCCTGAGTCCAAACGCGCTCGGCTGTTCGGGCACGCCAACTCCCAAATCACGATCCGGGAGCTGATTGAAGAGTGGCTTCAGGACATCGAGCGCACGCATCCACACAGTACCTACCGGTGTTACCGAAAAAGTTGCAAGGCTCACTTGTTTCCGAAATTTGGCGATATTCGTGCGCGCGATCTAACGCCGCAGCACATTCGCGCCTGGATTCGGGAGCGCAGCGGGACGCTGAAAAGCATCCGCAATGATTTGACCCCACTGCGCGCGGTTTTGGATCGGGCGCTGAACGATGACATCATCGACCGCAATCCGCTGGACAAGATCAAGGTCAGCAAACTGGTAGATCGCAACCAGGCCAAGACCGATTACGAAGTCGACCCTTTTACGACCAGAGAAATCGACAAGGTGCTGCAGAGCGCCCTCATCTACGATCCGCGCATTCGGAATCTGCTCAAGTTTGCGTTCTTCACCGGGCTGAGAACGTCAGAGTTGTTTGGCCTGCAATGGGGTGATGTCGACTGGGATCAACGTGAAGTGCATATTCAACGAGCGGTGGTCGAGCGCAAATTAAAGGAAACCAAGACGCGAGCCAGCAACCGGAAGGTTCTTCTGCTCCCTTCCGCTTATGAGGCCCTGAAGCACCAAAAACAATTCAGCTTTGTCGGCAGCGATTACATTTTCGTCCGACCGGACGACAAAGGTCCGTTCATTGATTATGAACATTTGGAACGCCCCTGGAAGCATGTATTGAAAACGGCCAAGGTCCGTTATCGCAATCCGTACCAGACCCGCCACACCTATGCGAGCCAGTTATTGTCGGGCGGCGAAAATCCCTTGTTCGTCGCGCAACAGATGGGACACAAGACCACCGAGATGATCATGCGCCACTACGGGCGCTGGGTTGAGCAGGGTGATCAACGACAGCGGCACGTGTTTGTGTCTGACTTCGGTCAGGGCGTCAGGGAGGCACGTCCAGCATATACGCACAATGATAGCTGCGCCTCTGCAGCATAAGCCGTCTAAAGATCAGCCCCTCTGGCTGATTTAACCACGCAGCGTCGACCCACCAATGCACGCACCCTTTTGACACCTATAGTTACCATTATCTTGCTCTATGGTAAGCATTGTGTTCACTCCACTTGAAATGTTTGAAATGGACACTATAATTACCACTTTTAGAGATTATGGTATTCATTGTGACCAATGATAAATCAGCGAAAGGTCGATCCGCGGTCGTCTTTCCCAAGAATCGACGCCTTTTGGAACAGTTTGGCGAGAACATCAAACTGGCGTGTAAACGTAGGGGTTACACCCAGGTATTGATTTCTGAGCGAACGGGGCTCAGCCGCCTCACCATTCGCAAGATCGAAAAGGGCGACCCCAGTGTGTCCATCGGCCATTACCTGGCTGTGCTAAGCGTGCTCGGGTTGGCGGAAGATTTCGCCAGAGTCGCTGCAGACGATGAGCTGGGTCGCAAGCTCCAGGACATCAAGCTGATGAGCAAGAAATCCGGAACACAGCCATGAGCGCGGATAAGTAGCCTTGAGCAGGGGCAAATAGCCGTGAGCACCGAAGTCTTCGTCTTTGCAGACTGGGAGGAGTTCCAGGAGCCAACCTTGGTAGGAACGCTTCGCTCCTCTCCCGCGCGTCAAAAAGAGCATTTCAGCTTCAGTTATGACACTGACTGGCTGCAATCTCCTTATGCGCAGCAAATCGATCCTGAGCTCAATCTCTATTCCGGCGAACAGCACGGTGAAGACGACAAAAATTTCCGCGTGTTTCTGGATTCCTGTCCCGACCGCTGGGGGCGCCTGCTGATGAAGCGGCGCGAGGCAATCCATGCCCGCCAGGAACAACGTCGTCCACGCGTGCTGTCCGAAATCGATTACCTTCTGGGCGTGCATGACCTGCACCGTGCCGGCGCGCTACGCTTCAAACGCGAAATGGGTGGCCCTTTTCTCGACAACGATGAACGCCTCGCGGCCCCGCCTATCTCATCATTGCGGGAGCTTGAGTACGCCGCCGGGCAGGTGGAAGATAATGCCGATAGTGATGATCCCGACTATGCGAAGTGGTTGGCCATGCTGATGTCGCCGGGTTCTTCTCTCGGTGGTGCCAGGCCGAAGGCCAGTGTGACCGACGAGGAGGATCACCTGTGGATCGCCAAGTTTCCGAGCCGGCAGGATGATTACGATATGGCCGCCTGGGAATACGTCGCTTATCAATTGGCGCTGGATGCAGGAGTCGTCATGCCGGAGAGCCGGATCGAAAAGTTCGGCAGTCACCACCACACATTCCTGACCAAACGCTTTGATCGCACCGCGGCGAGTCGTCTTCATTTCACCTCGGCGATGACGCAGCTCGGCTATTACGACGGCGACTATGAAGCCAGTTACCTGGAGCTCGCCCAATTCCTGACCGAGCACGGAGCCAACACCAAAGAAGATCTCGCGCAATTGTGGCGCCGCATCGTGTTCTACATCGCCATTTCCAACACCGATGACCACCTCCGCAACCACGGCTTCATCTACCATCAGGGAGGCTGGTTGTTATCGCCGGCCTACGACATCAATCCGGTGACACCTGCCCATGGATTGCATCTCAATATCACCGACAGCGATAATCGGTTGGACTACGAGTTGGCCATGGACGTCATCGAATTCTTTCAGCTGGACCGCGGGCAGGCTTTGAAAATCAAAGATGAAGTGCTCGCCAGCGTTGGCAAATGGCGGGTTCAAGCAAGCGCCGTTGGGCTGGGCAGGAGCGAGCAAAATCTGATGGAACCGGCGTTCAATCTTTGAGCCGGATTTTTGGTCATTTTGCTCCATGGAACGAACGTGGAACGCAAATCCGAAAAACAAATGTATCTATTTGGTATTAAAGGATTTTATCTAGACCATCTAATAGTTCAAGTCCTCTCCTGGGCACCATCACATCAGCAATTACAAGCCTTCCAGGCTCTCCCCACTTAAGGGGGGATACACCGATATTCACTAAACCCTGTGGCTCCCCCCACTGGCTCTACCCAATTAACGGGGGATCGACCGATTTTCACTAAACCCTGTTGATGATGCCATCGGAACGCCTCACCGCCCATCCACAGTGGGTTAGGACCCTCAGGCGATAATTTGGTCCGCCGCAGTCGAGCCGCTATTCCATCGCGGGCGGTCCCAGCCCGAATATTTCCTGGCAGTAGGCGGTTGCGTAGGGCTCCCCGTTGCTGGGTATCACGCCTCCCTGGGCAGCCACCAACTCGCTGTCCAGAACATCAACCTCCTCGCAGTAGTAGTCCAGGGTACATCCCTCGGCCGTCAACGGATCCCCGGCAGGGTCCTCGCCACTGAGAAAGGTGTAACTGACCGTCACCGGGGCGCCGCAGGTATTGACGAAACAGGGCGGCGGAACAACAGGGTCCGCGGTGTAAGTCGCGCTTCCACTGCAACTGCTGGCTCCAATCGTCGGCAGGGCAAGCGAACCGGCCGTGATATCCTGCGTCCACAGCCCCGCCCCCAGGGTCAGCCCCATGGCCGCCACTGGAGCGACGACGCGCACTACTGCGGGCCGGTCGCGCAGAACGCGCAGCAATACCACCATGACCAGTAGCGCGAGCGCTATCGTCCCGTACAGACCCAGCGTCGGCACCGCCGATACGGCTGTCCAGCTCATATTGAATGAAGAGAACCCCCCCGGTGGCGGTGGCCCTGCCAATACCAGCTGAGAAACCAACAGCCCCGCAAGGCCGAACAGAATTTTCCGCATAACACCCCCTAACGCACGATAGTTCAATCTCATTCAATGTAGCGGCCACTGGTTGATATGGCAAGGCTCAGGCCTGGCTCAGGCATGTGGCAATCATCCGCGGCTGCCAGTATGCTTGCGCGCTTGAGCAACAGCCGGACTCCGACTCTTCTGCCATGACCTATTGCCTTGCCATCGCCGTGGAAGACGGCCTGATCTTCTGCTCCGACTCCAGAACCAATGCCGGTCCCGACCGCGTCAGCACCTACAGCAAGATGCACCGTTTCTCGGTCGCCTACGATCGCTCGCTGATCCTGCTCAGCGCCGGCAACCTGGCCACCAGCCAGGCGGTGATTGCGCAGATCCAGCGCGATCTGGAAGAGGACGCCAAGTTCAATATCCTCAAAGCCCGCTATGTCGCTGACGTGGCGGACTATGTGGGAGAAATCAGTGTGCGCGAACAGGCCCGTTACACAGCGTCCAGCGCACCGGTGGCAGGGCCAGGGTTCAATGCCTCGGCCACTTTTATCCTCGGCGGGCAGATCAAGGGCCATCCCCAGGCCCTGTACCTGATCTATCCCGAGGGCAACCACATCACCGCCTCCGAGCTGTACCCGTACCTGCAGATTGGCGAAACCAAGTACGGCAAGCCCATTCTCGACCGCATCGTGCGCCCGGACACGCCCTATGAAACCGCAATGCGCTGCGCCCTGGTCTCCATGGACTCCACGATCCGCTCCAACGCGACCGTGGGCCCGCCGCTGGAGTGCCTGTACTACCGCAACGACAGCCTCAAGCCCTATGCCCGCTACTTCACCCTGGAGGAGCACCACCCCTACCTCGCCAAACTGCGCCAGAGCTGGGACGACAATATCCGCGAGGCCTTCGAGAAGCTGCCCTCTCTCGGCGAAGTCCTGAAGGAAGACGACTAGGCGATGAAGAAAGCCGCCCCCGGACCCGACGAACTGAAGGCCGCCCAGGCCGCTTCCACACTCGCCCTGCGCCGCGTCGGCATCGATACCTACCGGGAAAACGTCGCCTACCTGCATCGCGAGTGCGAGCTGTATCGCGCCGAGGGCTTCCAGGCGCTGGCCAAGGTCGCGGTGAGCAGCAACGGCCAGCGTATCCTGGCCAGCGTCAATGTCGTGGATGACGATACGATTGTCGGCTGCAGCGAACTGGGCCTGTCCGAAGACGCCTTCGCCCAGCTGGGACTGGAGGAAGGCCAGCAGGTCCGGGTGTCCCAGGCCGAGCCGGCCAGCTCCATCCCCGCCCTGCACCGCAAGATTGCCGGCGAACGCCTGTCTCTGGAGGACTTCCGGGCGATCGTTGCCGACATTGCCGAACACCGCTACTCCAAGATCGAGTTGACCGCTTTCGTGGTCGCCTGCAATCAGTCCGAGCTGGACCGGGAGGAAGTATTTTTCCTCAGTGACGCCATGAGCCAGGTCGGGCGCCGCCTGAACTGGGGCGAACACCCGGTGGTGGACAAGCACTGCATCGGTGGCATACCGGGAAACCGCACTTCCATGCTGGTGGTGCCGATTGTCGCCGCCCACGGCATGCTCTGCCCGAAAACCTCATCCCGGGCCATTACCTCCCCGGCCGGCACCGCCGACACCATGGAAGTCCTGGCCAAGGTAGAGCTGGCCTTCGACCAGCTCACGGAGATCGTCCACACCCACCGCGGCTGCCTGGCCTGGGGCGGCACCAGCGACCTGTCGCCAGCGGATGATGTCCTGATCGCGGTGGAGCGGCCGCTGTCCATTGACTCGCCGGGGCAGATGGTCGCTTCCATCCTGTCGAAAAAAGTCGCCGCCGGCTCCACCCACCTGGTACTGGACATTCCCATCGGCCCCACCGCCAAGGTCCGGTCCATGCCCGAAGCGCAGCGCCTGCGCCGCCTGTTCGAGTTTGTCGCCAAGCGCATGGGGCTGTCCCTGGACGTCGTGATCACCGATGGCCGGCAGCCGGTGGGCAATGGCATCGGCCCGGTACTGGAGGCCCGCGATGTGATGCGGGTGCTGCAGAATCATCCGCTGGCCCCCAACGACCTGCGGCAGAAGGCCCTGCGCCTGGCCGGCCGCATGCTGGAATTCGACCCTGACGTGCGCGGCGGCGATGGCTTTGCCATCGCCAGGGATATCCTCGACTCTGGCAGGGCCCTGCAGAAAATGCAGGACATTATCGGTGCCCAGGGCGCCAGGCCCTTTGACCCGGAAAATCCGGCCCTGGCATCCCTCTGCTTCGAGATCGCGGCGACAGCGTCCGGCACGGTTATCGGGATCGACAATCTGCAGTTGGCACGGATCGCCCGCCAGGCGGGGGCACCGCGAGCCGCGGGCGCCGGCGTCGACCTGCTGGCCAAGCTGGGCGACACGGTTGCGGCCGGCGATCTCCTGTACCGGGTCCACGCCGCCTATCCCACGGAGCTGGGTTTCGCCCGCCAGCTCTGCGAACGCGCCACCGGCTTCACCATCGGCGACGCCGGGGCCATATCGCCCCTGTTCGTGGAGTTCTGATGGCCGCGCTGCTACTGCATTTTGCCGACGAACACGCCGCAGCAGCGCGGCTGGCCGATGCCCTCAGCCTGCCGCTGGCGGAAATTGCCCGCCACCGCTTCCCGGACGATGAGCTCAAACTGACACTGCCCGATGTGGCCGCTGACACCCCGCCGGACACCCTGGTGCTCTACCGCAGCCTGGATCGCCCCAACGACAAGCTCGTCGAGCTGCTGCTGGTTGCCCGGCACGCGCGACAACTGGGCGTAAAACGTCTGCTCCTGGTTGCGCCCTACCTGGGCTACATGCGCCAGGACATCGCTTTCCGCCCGGGGGAGATTGTCAGCCAGAAAATTGTCGGCGCTTTCCTGGCGGAATTGTTCGACGGCCTGGTCACCGTGGACCCCCATCTCCACCGCATCAGCCGTTTGCAGGAGGCCGTGCCACTGACGGAGGCCATAGCGCTTTCCGCCGCACCCAGCCTGGCGGAGCTGGTGGGCCAGCGCCGCCGGCAGCCGCTGTTGATCGGCCCGGACGCAGAGTCGGCACAGTGGGTCGAGAGCGCAGCCCGGGCGCGGAGCCTGGAGTACGCCGTCTGCAGCAAGGTAAGGCACGGGGATATCCAGGTCGAGATCGCGCTGCCGGCGATAGACGCAAGCGGCCGCGAGATCGTGCTGCTGGATGATGTCGCCAGTTCCGGGCGCACCCTTGCCGCGGCCGCCCGCCTGTTGCTGGCGGCGGGCGCGCGTTCCGTTGACGTCGCCGTGACCCACGCTCTCTTTGCCGGGGATGCGCTGGAAGTCATGGCCGCGGCCGGTATCGGGGAGGTCTGGAGCACCGACTGTATTGCCCACCCCAGCAACGCGGTGCCGATGGCGCCCGTCCTGGCAGACGCCCTGCTGCCGCTCCTCTAGCGGCAAAAGCCCGCTGCCGGCACCGCGTAACTCAGGTCATGGTCTGCAGCCGCCGTATCGCCCGCTCCACGAAACAGAGCTTCGACTCGACAAAACTGTTGATGACAAAGGGGTAGGCGTCGCCGCGGCCAACGCTGCGATTGAGTTCATTGAGCGTAATACTGAGATCGCGCCAGAGGGCGATACGGGCATTGATGTCCAGGCTGTCGATGTCCTCGCGGGTCACCCCGTAGGCTGCCGCGGTTTCCAGAGCATCCTCGATATGCAGGTAGTGGCCCCAGGTCTCGGCCCAGTCCTCCGCGGGATGGGCGCTGGCATAGGCGCTGATGTAGTAGTTGCGCCACTCCGGCGACGGCCCCTCCCGATAGTGCCGATCCAGGGCGCCAGCGTAGTCCATGGTCTCGTCCCCGAACAGCTCGGCGAAGCCCGCCCGCAGATCGCCATCGCGCCACAAGCGCGACCAGTAATAGTGACCGGACTCATGCCGCAGGTGCCCCAGCACCGTGCGGTAGTGTTCATTCATCTGCTCCCTCGCCACCACCCGCGCCACCTCGTCGGCCTCCAGCGTATTGATGGTAATCACCCCACCCAGGAAGCCGGTGCTGGCGAAGGTCTCGGCAAATTCCTCGTGGCTGCGGCCATCCTCGATGAAATCCAGCAGCAGACCGTCGCGGGGATCCCGCCAGCCGTTCACCAGCGGCAGGCCCAGACTGAGCAGGGTGTAGAACAGTCGCTTCTTGCCCTGTTCGAGAATCCACCAGCGCTGGATATTCCCGGGGAGTGACAGATTGGGGATGACGCGGTTGAACTGGCAGGCGAAGCAGAGGGGGTGGGCGTCCTCGGGGGGCCGCCCCTCAGCCGGGCGCCCCTCGGCCGGGCACACCTCAGCCGGCCGCAACCAATTACAGACGTCCCATTGGGTGCCGTTGTCGCAGAGGCGATAGCGGCTGCCATTGGCACCGAGGTACAGCCCCTCGCCCTGTGGCTGCAGGCTCTGCATGCTCTGGGTGGCGGGATCAAAGCCGAGCCTGGCACCGCAGTGCAGGCAATCCCGGCTCTCGAAGAAAACCTGGCTGCCGCAGGCACATTGCAGGCGCTTCACGGCGTATCCGGGTGGAACCAGGTCGCCGTTATTACTCCGTGCAATTCGCTCAACAGGGACTGGAACTCATCGATATAGCGGTGCAGCTCGTCCCGTGTCATCTGGTCGGGGTTCAGTCGCGACAACTTGCGCCGGCCACGATCCAGAACGCGCAATGCCGCCTGATGGCTTTTCAGCGGTTTGAGCTCCTCGCGCGCCCCGGCGAGGCAGAAGGCCACCGACCGTGGCAGCATCGCTTCCCGGAACACGAAATCCACGACCCTTCCCGCCTCCACCAGCGGCCCGATCATGCGCCGGTAGGCGCCGAACGCGGACAGGGCCTGCAGCAGGGACGCCCAGATCAGCGGGTCGATGGCGCCATGGGTGCCGTCCCGGGCCAGGATTTCACCCGCGCCGACGTCCATCAGGCGGGTGGTCATGTCCGAGCGCTCCAGCAGATGCCCCAGCCTGAGGAAGCGGTAGGCGTGGTCACGCGGCAGGGTCGAGGCCAGCATGCCGTTGATCAGCTGGCAGCGATTGACGATCTCCTCGAGGAATGCCTGGCGATTGCGCCGACCGACGGATTTCTCTGCCGTGTCGTTGGTGTAAAGATACAGCTCGTTGATCTGCTCCCAGGTTTCCTCGGGCAGCACATCACGGGTCGTGCGCACATTCTCCCGGGCCCCGCGCACCGAGAACGGGATGCTGGACACGTTGTCCTGTTCGGCCATCAGGTAGCGCAACACATTCTGCTCATTCCCAACCCGGTAATTGGCGTAGAAGGCGGGCTCCGCATCGAGAATGCGGATCAGCACGTCCCAACCCAGTTCCGAACCCCGGGGAATATCCATGATCAGGTGGTTGTAGGCCGCCACCAGGCGCGCGGTGTCTTCCGCCCGCTCCAGATAGCGCGCCATCCAGTAGAGGCGTTCGGCAACGCTGGACAGCATGGTCATGCCTTGCCCTCCACGATCCAGGTGTCCTTGCTGCCGCCCCCCTGGGAGGAGTTCACCACCAGCGAACCCTTCACCAGCGCCACCCGGGTCAGTCCGCCCGGCGTCACCCAGCTGTCCTCACCCTGCAGGATGAAGGGGCGCAGGTCCAGGTGGCGGGGCTCGACCGCGTCGTCGATGTACGTGGGAGCGGTGGACAGGGACAGGGTCGGCTGCGCCACGTAGTTGCGCGGGTTCTCCTCGATCAGGCGGGCAAACTTGCGTCGCACGGCGGCGCTGCTGTGGGGGCCAACCATGATCCCGTAGCCGCCAGACTCGTTGGCCGGCTTCACCACCAGCTTGTCCAGGTTGTTCAGCACATATTCCCGGTCCTTTTCCCGCATGCACAGGTAGGTCGGGACACTGGCCAGCAGTGGCTTTTCCTTCAGGTAGTAGCGAATCATCTCCGGCACATAGGCGTAGATGACCTTGTCATCCGCAACCCCGCTGCCGGGCGCGTTGGCAATGGCCACCTTGCCCGCCTTCCAGGCCCGCATCAGGCCCGGCACACCCAGCATGGAATCCGGCCGGAACGCCTCCGGGTCCATGAACTCCTCGTCGATGCGGCGATAGATCACGTCCACCCGCACGGGTCCGTCGACGGTGCGCATGTAGACGCAATCGTCGTCCGCCACCAGCAGGTCACTGCCCTCCACCAGCTCCGCGCCCATGCCCTGGGCCAGGTAGGCGTGTTCAAAGTAGGCGGAATTGTAGATACCGGGGGTCAACACCACGATGCAGGGGCGGCGCCGCTCCCGTGGCGACAGTGAGGCCAGGGTCTGGTAGAGCTTTGACGGGTAGTCGTCCACCGGCAGGATACTGTAGTTTTCAAACAGCTCCGGCAGCACCCGCTTGGTGATCTCGCGGTTTTCCAGCATGTAGGACACCCCGGAGGGTACCCGCAGGTTGTCCTCCAGCACATAGAACCGGCCTTCGCCATCGCGCACCAGGTCGGAACCGCAGATATGCGCCCAGACACCAAACCGGGGCGACATACCCGCACAGGGCGCCTTGTAGTTGCCGGACTCCAGCACCACCTCGGCAGGCACCACGCCATCGGCGAGAATCGACTGCTTGTTGTAGACGTCGTCTATGAAGCGGTTGAGGGCGAGGCTGCGCTGGCGCAGGCCATCGCTGACCGCCTGCCACTGTCGTGCGGAAATTACCCTGGGAATGATATCGAAGGGCCAGGCTCGATCGATATTGCCGCCCTCGGTGTAGACGGTAAAGGAAATGCCCATTTCGCGAATGGCGAGCTCCGCCGCGGCGCGCCGGGCGGCCATTTCCTCCAGCGGCAGTTTTTGCAACAGCCGAATGGCTCCGCGGGCGGCCGCCCGCGGCTGTCCCTTGGCGGTAATCAACTCGTCAAAAAAGTTGCCCGTTTGATACGACTTCCAGCTTTCGTTCATCGTTTCCCTGACCGCAGTGGGGCACTCCGACCGAGATTACACAAAAGCGGGAACCGTCGCCAGCGGCAGCACCGCTTTGTTAGCCCCAAGCAGAAATGTCCCCTCAAAGGGGACATTCCTGAATTGGGTTGACAGCGGCAGCACCGCTTAACCGCCCCCGCCAAACCCGCTACACTGCAGTGACCATCACAACTGCAGGGTCGCAGCCATGCCCAAAGCCATTCATCGCCGTGCCTGCCACCTCTGTGAAGCCATCTGCGGCCTGCTCATCGAGACCGATGGCGAGCAGATCCTGTCGATCAAGGGCGATCCGGAAGACCCCCTGAGCCGCGGGCACATCTGCCCCAAGGCGGTGGCGCTGCAGGACATCCACGAGGACCCGGACCGGCTGCGCGGGCCGGTGCGCCGCATCCCGGGAACCAACGGTGCGGCGGACAGCTGGCAGGATATCGGCTGGGACGAAGCGCTGGACACCACTGCCCGGCGCCTGGTGGAGATCGCCCAGCGGGATGGCGTCAATGCCATAGGCATCTATCTGGGCAACCCCACCGTCCACAACTACGGCATGATGACCCACCAGAAAAGCCTGTTCCGCCACTTCCGCACCGTCAATCGATTTTCCGCCACCTCGGTGGACCAGCTGCCACACCACCTGGTGTCCCTGTGGCTGTTCGGGCACAAATCCCTGTTCCCGATCCCGGATATCGACCGCTGCGACTACTTCCTGATGCTGGGCGCCAACCCGATCGCCTCCAACGGCAGCATCTGGACCGTGCCCGACGTGCGCCGCCGGATCAAGGATCTCAAGCGCCGCGGCGCCAAACTGGTGGTGGTGGACCCGCGGCGCACGGAAACGGCGCAGCTGGCCAGCGAGCACCTGTTCATCACCCCGGGCACCGATGCCCTGTTTCTGCTCGCCCTGCTGCAGACCCTGTTCGCGGAAGACCTCGTCGACCCCGGCGCACTCAGCGGTTTCGTCACCGGGCTGCAGGACGTCGCCTCGGCCATCACGGATTTCACGCCGGAGTTCGCGGCCCCGCACACCGGCATCGACGCCGCGACCACGCGGCGCATTGCCCGCGAGCTCGCCGCCGCGAACGCGGGCATCTGCTACGGGCGCATGGGGGTGTCCACCCAGGTCTACGGCACCCTGTGCCAGTGGCTGTTGCAACTGCTCAACATAGCCACCGGCAATCTCGACAAACCGGGCGGCTCCCTGTTCACCCTGCCCGCGGTTGACCAGGTCAGCAGCATCAGCCCCGGCGGGTTTGGTCGCCATCACAGTCGGGTGCGCCAGCTCCCGGAGTTCGATCGGGAACTGCCCGCGGCCGCCATGGCGGAAGAAATCACTACGCCGGGGGAAGGCCAGATACGGGCCCTGTTCGTCGGCGCCGGCAACCCGGTCCTCTCCACCCCCAACGGTCGCCAGCTGGATGCGGCGCTGGCACAGCTGGAATTCATGGTCTGCCTGGATCCCTACCTGAACGAGACCACCCGCCACGCGGATATCATCCTCCCGCCCACCTCGCCGCTGGAACACGATCACTACGACCTGGCCTTCCACATCAACGCCATCCGCAACACCGCCCGGCACAGCGAGGCGGTCTTCGAACCACCCGAGGGTGCCCTGCACGATTGGCAGATATTCACCGAGCTGGGCAACCGGGTGGCGGAACTGCTGGGCCAGGACAGCCAGCCGGCCGTGCCGCCGCACGAGATTATCGACATGGGGCTGCAAATGGGGCCGTACAGTGAGCGCCAGGGCGACCCCCGGGCCCTGAGCCTGGCCAGGCTGCGACAGCACCCCTCGGGTATCGATCTGGGGCCACTGCAGTCACAGCTGCCGCAGCGCCTGCAAACCGCAGACAAGACCATCAACTGCGCCACGCCCCAGCCGCTGGCGGACCTGCAGCGGCTGCGGGAACAGTACAGTGGAGACGGTGATGGCCAGCTGCGCTTGATCGGGCGCCGCCATGTGCGCTCAAACAATTCCTGGATGCACAACTACCGCCGCCTGGTCAAGGGCAAGGACCGCTGCACCCTGCTCATGCATCCACTGGACATGCGCAGCCGGAAGATCCGGGACGGCGCCACGGTAACCCTGAGCTCACGCGCGGGGGCGGTCTCGGTGACGGTGGAGGCGAGCGAGGACATGATGCCGGGCGTGGTCAGCCTGCCCCACGGGTTCGGGCACAACCGGACGGGAATCCGCATGCAGACCGCGGTGCGCCACGCCGGCGTCAGCTGCAATGACGTCACCGATGAGCTGCTGCTGGATGCACTGTCGGGCAACGCGGCGGTCAACGGCGTGCCGGTCGCCGTCAGCGCGGCACACAGCTGACCAGGTGACGCTTGCCCTGCTCCGGTTGCCGCAGCCCGGAGAAATTTTCAGGTAGAATCGATAAACCGTACACCGCCTCGGGAGGGCGCAGGCATGGACATCTCCACCATCGTAACCTGGCTGGTATTGCTGGGCCTCGTCATATACGTCATCGGCATCTACAACCAGCTGGTCACGCTCAAGAACCGCTTCCAGAACGCGTTTGCCCAGATTGAAGTGCAGCTCAAGCGGCGCTACGACCTCATTCCCAACCTGGTGGAAACGGCCAGGGCCTACATGAGCCACGAGCGGGAGACCCTGGAGGCGGTAACCACGGCTCGCAACGAGGCCGCGGCGATCCTCAAATCGCTGGGCGCTGGCAACATCGGCGGCGCGGAAATGGCGACGCTTGCCGGGGCCGAGAACGCCCTGCAGGGCGCACTTGGCAAACTCAATGTCACCATGGAAGCCTACCCGGACCTCAAGGCCAGCGAGAACATGCAGCAGTTGTCCGAGGAACTGACCAACACCGAGAACCGGGTCGCCTTCGCCCGCCAGGGCTACAACGACGCGGTCATGGCCTACAACACCTACCGCCAGAGCTTTCCCCCGGTGGTATTGGCAGCGACTTTCGGCCATCCCGGCGATGCGCAGTTGCTGGAGTTCGACGACTCGGCCCAGATCCAGGCGGCACCGAAGGTCAGTTTCTGATCTGCAGCCCTGCACTACCCGCCTGAGGGCTGAGCGTGGATTTTTTTGCCCAGCAGGACCTGGCCCGGCGCAACACGCGCCTGCTCACCATTCTCTTCCTGGCGGCGGTCGCGGGCCTGATCCTGCTGACCAATGCGCTGGTGGCCGCCTTCCTCTGGTGGGGCGACGGCTACAACCTGTACGCCGGGCAGCGCGGTGACTGGCGCGACTTCCTCTCCTATTTCAGCTGGCAGCGCTTTGGCACTATCGGCCTCGGCGTCGGCGCCACGGTGGCGCTGGTGGCACTGGTCAAATGGCTGCAGCTGGCCTCCGGGGGCAAGGTGGTGGCGGAAGCCATGGGCGGGACGCGGATATTGCCGCAGACCATGGACCCGGAGGAGCGGCGCTGCCTGAACATCGTCGATGAAATGGCCCTGGCCGCAGGCATGCCCGTGCCACCGGTCTATGTGATGAACGGCGAGCGCGGGATCAACGCCTTCGCCGCGGGAACCACGCCCGCCGACGCGGTCATCGGCGTCACCCGCGGCACTATCGCACACCTCAAGCGCAGCGAGTTGCAGGGGGTCATTGCCCACGAGTTCAGCCATATCCTCAATGGCGACATGCGCCTCAATCTGCGCCTGGCGGCGCTGCTCAAGGGCATAACGTTCATCGGCGATGTCGGCCACCTACTGCTGCGCTCCAGCCGCCATCACCGCACCGGCAATGACCGGGACCGCAGCACAGGCGGCCCGGCATTACCCCTGCTGGGACTGGGCCTGTGGCTTACCGGCTGGCTGGGAGGAGTCGCGGCGGGCTTTATCAAGGCCGCCATCAGCCGCCAGAAGGAATACCTGGCCGACGCCTGCGCGGTGCAGTACACCCGCGACAACAGCGGTATTGCCGACGCCCTCAAGGTGATTGGCGGGTATATCCCGGGTTCACTGGTGCATGCCGCCCGGGCCGACGAGATGTCCCATATCTTCTTCGGCCAGATCCGGCACCAGCTCTGGCAACTGTTCGCCACCCACCCACCACTGCCGCGGCGAATCCGGCGCCTGGATCCGCAGTGGAACGGGCAATACATTGAGCGGCGGATGCAGCACTATCGGGACTACCCCCTGCAGCCTGGGGCCGCCGAGGTTGGCGTAGGGCGTGCGGCGCTGGTGACAGCAGCACTGGCCGCCGCCGAGCTTGCGAGGGAAGGCGCGGCGGGCAAGTCCGACGCCGATCCCGACGTTGGTCCCGAACCAGAGCCGCCGGACGAGGCATTGGCGTCCCGCCGTCAGCTGCCGCAGGCATTTGTTCACTTCAGCCATGAACCCCTGGGCGCCACTGCGCTGGTCATGGCGATCCTCCTCAGTTCCGAAGCAAGTGTCCGCGAGAAACAGTACACCCTGCTCAGGAACAGCGGTATCCAGGGTTTGGAGGATCTGGCTCACACGCTGCAGGAAGGGGTCGCACAGCTCGACCCCGGCCAGCGCCTGCCGCTGCTGGAGCTGTGCCTACCGGCCCTGAAGAGCCAGTCGCTGGCGCAGTACCGGCGCTTCAAGCACATCCTGCTGGGAGTGATCCGGACCGACCGCCGCACCGACCTGCTGGAGTGGTGCCTGTACCAGCTGCTGCGCCACTACCTGGACCCGGAATTCATCCAGGTCAAACCCGCCACCCCACGCCATCGCAGCCTGGACAAGGTCCGTCACCCCCTGCGAGTGGTGCTGTCCATGCTGGCCCACCACGGCAGCGGCGAGGCCCTGACCACCTTTCGCCTCGCGGCAGACGAGCTGGGCTACCCCGCCCTCCAGCTGCTAGCGGCGGAAGACTGCACGCTGGCGGCCTTCGCCAGGTCCGTGCAGCAGCTGGCCGACTGCTATCCCCTGCTCAAACCCCGGATACTGAAAGCCATGCGCAGGGCGGCCAGCGCCGATGGCCAGTTGAGCCCGGTCGAGCGGGAGCTGCTGGCCAGTATTGCCGCCGCCATGGACTGCCCGCTGCCCGACGTCCTCGACAATCAACCCGCAGCGATCCACTAGCGCCACTTTTCACCAATTGCGCCCAGCCGCCCCGGCTCCACGGCGACGCCGGTATTTCTCTGCTATCTTTCTAGTCCGGCACCCCGACACTGCCACCTGCCGCTTCAAGGATGAAGTCGCCGGACGGGCAAGGCGCCGCGCGCACATACCTGCAATAACCTGAACACGGAGGTTCTGGTGATGGAACAGACTCAAACCACTCTCAATCCGGCCCGCTGGCGCGATGCACGCACCGCCACCGGCGTCCGCCACCATTCCGAATCACGCACCACCGACAGAGTGCTGCAAATCCTGCTGCGGGGAGACCTGTCGAGGCTGCGAGTGGACAGCGTTGCCGCGGAGCTCGGCATGAGCGCCACGACCCTGCGCCGCCGCCTGCGCAGCGACCACACGCACTACCAGTTCCTGCTTGATCGTGCCCGGCAGTACCGCTGCGAACAATCCCTGCGCAGCAACTGGAGACCGGGGAAATGCCTGGCCCATGAACTTGGCTATCTGGAGGTGAACAGCTTCTACCGGGCGTTCCGCCGCTGGACGGGTATCGGATTCAGCACCTGGAAGCTGCGCCACTACTGACGGCGCTGGACAAGCCAACGGTACGGGCGGTATAAGGGAAGCCCACTCACAGCCCGGAAACTCCGCGATGGCCCTGGTAGCGTTGGTAAGCCTGTTGATACTGGTCCAGTACCTGATCTTCACCATGCTCTGCGGCGCCGAGCGCGGCCGCTCCGGGCTGGCCGCGCCTGCGGTCACCGGTGACCAGGGCTTTGAGCGAGCCTATCGGGTGCAGATGAATACCCTGGAACAGATGGTGGTAACCCTGCCCGCCCTGTGGCTGAGCGGCCTGTACTTCAATCCCGAAGTGGCGGCCAGCCTGGGGCTGGCATTCCTGGTCGGCCGCGTACTCTACCGCAACAGTTACGTCAGGGACCCGGCCAAGCGGGGCCCCGGCATGATCATCGGCTTTGTCGCCAATATCGCGCTGCTGGGCACCGCGCTCTGGGGCATGGTGCCCCACCTCTGGTAGGACATCGGGACCGGGTCAGGCGTCGAAGGGATGGCGCAGGACAATGGTTTCCACCCGGTCAGGCCCGGTGGAGATGATATCGATGGGCGCGCCAACCACGTCCTCGATCTTGTGGATGTAGTCCCGCGCTCCCTGCGGCAAGTCTTCCAGCGTCCGCGCGCCCACGGTGGATTCACTCCAGCCGGGCACCTCTTCATACACCGGCACCAGACCATCGTAGTCGTCTGAGTCAACCGGGTTCGGCACCGGATTCCCGCTGCTGTCCGCATAGCCCACGCAGATCTGAATCGTCTCCAGCCCGTCCAGTACATCCAGCTTGGTGAGGCACAGGCCGGACACGGAGTTGATGTTCACGGCATTGCGCAACGCCACCGCATCAAACCAGCCACAGCGGCGGGGGCGCCCGGTGGTGGCGCCAAACTCGTGACCGCGGGAGGCCAGGTGGGCACCGGTGGCATCAAAAAGCTCGGTGGGAAAGGGGCCCGAGCCCACCCGGGTGGTGTAGGCCTTGGTGATGCCCAACACATAGTCCAGGAACAACGGGCCAAAACCGGAGCCGGTGGCGGTGCCGCCAGCCGTGGTGTTGGAGCTGGTGACATAGGGGTAGGTGCCGTGATCGATGTCCAGCAGGGATCCCTGGGCGCCCTCGAACATGATGTTGGCATCGGTCTTGCGGCACTCGTGCAGCAGCGCAGTGACGTCGGCCACCATGGGCAGCAGCTCGCTGGCCATCGCCAGGGTCTCGCGCAGGACCGTATCGTAGTCCAGTGGCTGCACCTTGTAGTAATGCTCCAGCTGGAAGTTGTGATAGTCCATGACCTCCCGCAGCTTGGCGGCAAAGCGCTGGGGGTCCTTGAGGTCGCCCAGACGTACACCGCGACGAGCGGCCTTGTCTTCATAGGCGGGCCCGATGCCACGTCCCGTGGTGCCGATCTTGGCCTCGCCGCGGCGGCTCTCGCGGGCCACGTCCAGTGCCACGTGGTAGGGCAGGATCAGGGGGCAGGAGGGGGAGATTTTCAGACGCTCACGGACCGGCACACCCTTGGCTTCCAGCTCGCCGATTTCCTTCAGCAGGGCATCCGGTGCCAACACCACACCATTCCCGATCAGGCACTGCACATTGGCCCGCAGGATACCGGAGGGAATCAGGTGCAACACCGTCTTCTGGCCGTCGATAACGAGGGTATGGCCGGCGTTGTGACCGCCCTGAAAGCGCACCACGGCGCTGGCCTGGTCGGTCAGCAAATCGACGATCTTGCCCTTGCCCTCATCGCCCCACTGGGTACCGAGAACCACTACATTCTTGCTCATGAACATTTAACTCGTGTAATTGATCAGGAAGCGAGGGGCTGTACCAGCCACTCGCCAGCAACTTCCACCAACTCCCGGTCGCAGCGCGGGTCCGGTTGCGCACCCAGGCAGTTGATCACGATCTCTCCAGAGGCGCGTAGGGCGGCGATGCGCGCCAGCAATCCGGGGGTCTCGGCATCCGGCGCGCTGATGGCGCCGCGCTCCGGACCCGCCGCCGTGAACAGGGCCATCAAGGCCTTGAGATCGGTGGCGAAGCCGGTGGCGGGGCGCGCCCGGCCAAAGACCTTGCCAACATCGTTATAGCGACCGCCATTGGCGAGTGCCTGGCCGTGCCCAGGCACATAGGCCGCGAACACCATGCCCGTGTGATAGTGGTAACCGCGTAGCTCCGCCAGGTCGAAATAGACCGGAAGACCGGGGTGTCGCCGCTCTACCGCCGCGGCGACCGCTTCCAGCGCCGCCACTGCCACCAGGGCTCCGGGGGCGGCATGTGCAAGCTGGTCCCGCGCCCGGGTCAGCACCGCGGCATCGCCGTGCAGGTCGAGCAAGCCGGTGATCAGCTTGACCACCGGCTGTTCCAGCCCCGCCAGGGCCTCGGCCAGGTCGGGACGCGACTTGCGCTGCAAGGCGTCGAATACATCCGCTTCCTGCTCCGCGGAGAGCCCCGCCTCCGCCAGTACCGCTTCATAGACCCCGACGTGCCCGAGGTCCAGGGTGATGTCCGCAAGCCCGGCATGTTCCAGCGTCGCCAGCATCAGCCCGATCACTTCGACGTCGGCCGCGAGGCTGTCGTCGCCATAGAGTTCAGCGCCCAGCTGGATGGGGGAGCGTGAGGCGAGCAGGGACTGGGGCCGGGTGTGCAGGGTGGAGCCCGCGTAGCAGAGGCGTGTGACGCCGGGCTGCGCCAGGCTGTGGGCGTCAATCCGGGCCACCTGGGGGGTGATATCCGCGCGGATGCCGAGGGTACGGCCGCTGACCTGGTCGGTCATCTTGAAGGTGAGCAGGTCCAGATCCCGGCCCAAACCGATAAGGAGGGACTCGGTGAACTCCATCAGCGGCGGTATCACCAGCTGGTAGCCCCAGCTGCGATACAGGTCCAGCAGCTCACGCCGCAGGCGCTCCACCACCAGCGCCCGCTCGGGCAGCACTTCTTCCACCCCGTCGGGCAATTGCCAGCGATCCACTGTCTTCATAACCAGCCTTAATGCACCCAATACAATAGCGCCAACCCGAACAGCATGCTGCCCAGGCCGACGTTGCGGATGACCCGGTCCTGCTGCTGGGCCACCCCGAGCACCATCTGCCGCCAGCCCCTGGGGCTCAGGAACGGCACAATGCCCTCGATAATCAGTACCAGCGCCAGGGCCACCGGCAGTACCTGCCAGAACTCCACATCAACCCCCTGTCACCCTGGTCATAAAAAAACCGCGAGCCCGGCGTTTGTGGGTAAAACGCCGGATCCCACGGTTGCAGAATTCTACCACAGGCGCCACTGAAGGCACCTGCGTTTTTTCTGGCCTATTTACCGCCCGCTGAGTCTTTCAGGTAGCGAAAGAACTCGCTGTCAGGCTGGATCAGCAGCAGGTCGCCGCTGCCCTGGAACGCGTCCTGGTAGGCCCGCAGGCTGCGGGTGAAGGAATAGAACTCGCGGTCGGTGTTAAAGGCACTGGCATAGATACCCGTGGCCTGGGCGTCACCTTCACCGCGGATCAGCTCCGCATCGCGATAGGCGTTGGCCTCGATCACCGTTACCTCCCGGTCCGCGGCCGCCCGGATACCCTCGGCCAGCTCCTGGCCCTGGGCGCGGTGTTCGCGGGCTTCCTTCTCGCGCTCTGCGTTCATGCGCCGGTACACGGATTCGGAAACATCCGGCGGCAGATCGATCTGCTTGACCCGCACGTCCAGGACCTCGACCCCGTATTCTTCGCGCGCGACCTCGGACAGCTCTGCGGTCAACGCCTCCATCAGCTGGTCGCGTTGCCCCGATACCACCTCCTGAATGGTCCGGATCGCCACCTGGTTGCGCAGCCCGTCGTTGATCCGCTGCCCCAGCAGGGCGCTGGCGCGGGCTTCTTCACCGTTGGTCGCGGTGTAGAACTTTGCGGTATCCGACACCCGGAACTTGGCATAGGAATCCACGATCAGGGCCTTCTTCTCCTGGGTAAAGAACCGCTCGGCGGTAGAATCCACGGTCAGCAGGCGCGCCTCGAACTTGCGCACGTTGTTGACGAAGGGAATCTTCGCATGCAGACCTGGCTGGATGTCGGGATTGACCACCTCACCAAACTGCAGCATCACTCCGCGCTCGGTTTCCTTGACCACATAGATCGTGTTGCTGAGCACAAACAGCGCCAGCACCGCGACCAACATCCAGGTCATACCTCTTCCGCCCATCTTAACGACCTCCTCTGCGATTGCTGGCCGATGCCGCGTCCTGCCGCAGCTGCTCGGTCACGGCGTTGGTGAGCTCGCGAATGGTGTTGGCATCCAGCCGGCCACCGGCGCGGGGGGCTGCGGTGCCGGCGGCCTCTGTCAGCTTGTCCAGCGGCAGGTACATCACGTTGTTGCCGCCCTCGACATCAACCATGACCTTGCTGGTGTTGCGCAACACCCGCTGAACCGCGTCCAGGTACAGGCGCTCGCGTGTTACCTCCGGAGCCTTGGCGTACTCCGCCAGCAGCGCCTTGAAGCGCTCCGCCTCACCCTCGGCTTCCGCCACGACCTGCTCGCGGTAGGCGCTCGCCTCCTCGATCACCCGCTGGGCCCGCCCGCGAGCTTCCGGGACGATGCCATTGGCATAGGCCTGCGCCTCATTCTTCAGCCGTTCCTCATCTTCCCGGGCCTTGATCACGTCGTCGAACGCAGCCTGGACCTGGCTTGGCGGCTTGGATTCGTCGATGTTCACCTTGACTACCCGGATGCCGGTCTCGTACATGTCCACATAGCGTTGCAGGCGGGTCTGCACATCGACGCCGATCTGTGCGCGCCCCTCGGTCAAGGTCGCATCCATTCTGGTATCACCCACTACGTGACGCAGCGCACTCTGGGCGGCGTGTTGCAGAGAATTCTCCGGGTCGCGGACCTTGAGCACAAAACTGGTGGGATCGAGAATCACATACTGCACCGACATGCGAACTTCGACGATATTCTCGTCCTTGGTCAGCATGACCTCGCGGAAGGTGGCCGCGCGGACCTTGGTGGTATTGACCTTGATCACTTCGTCAATCAACGGCGGATTCCATTGCAGACCCGGCTGCACGGTGTCGTAGTGCTTGCCGAAGCGCAGCACGACGGCCCGCTCCTGCTCGTCCACCTGGTAGAGCCCCATGAGGGCCCAGACCACCACCGCAACCAGCGCGGCAACCACAAACAAGCTGCCCGGGATACCCCGGCCACCGCCGGATTTGCCACCGCCGCCACCGCTGCGACCACCGAATATGCCGCCCAGCTTCTCCTGCAGCTTTTTCAGCGCCTCGTCGAGGTCGGGTGGCCCCTGCTCACCGCCACCCCAGGGATCCCTGGGCTTGTTGCCGCCACCACCCGGTTCATTCCAGGCCATACCAAACTCCTGTTATCAAAGTCGACGCAGTCTATCAAAATTTCAGCAGCCCTGGGGTTTTACTCCCAGGGCGCCGCCTCCCGCGGCTGTTTCATCAGCCGGTTCCAGTCTGCCCGGGGCATACGCACGTTCAGGTGGGCCACCCCGTCATCGCCGTAGCGCTCGGCGGCTACCGCGCCGAGGCGGTACAACGCTGCGCGCAGGCTGCCCTGCTCCGGCTCCAGTCGCAGCTCTTCCTCTACCATGTCTTCGCCCACCAGTTCAGCAATCGCCTTGACCAGCAGTTCGCAACCAGCACCCGTCGCCGCGCTCAGCCACACGCGCTCGGGTTTACCCCCATCATCGTAATCAATCCGCGGGTCCTGCTCCAACAAGTCCAGTTTGTTGAAGACCTGTAATCGCGGGACATCAACCGCGCCGATTTCCTCCAGCACGGCCTCTACCTGATGGATATTGTCCTCGCGGGCCTCGGCGGCAACGTCGATTACATGCAGCAAGAGATCCGCGCTGACGGTTTCCTCCAGGGTTGCCTTGAAGGCCTCCACCAGCTTGTGGGGGAGGTGGGCAATAAAACCCACGGTGTCCGCAAGGATGACCGGGCCCGCCTCATCCAGCTCCAGGCGCCGCAGGGTAGGATCCAGGGTGGCAAACAGCTGGTCGGCGGCGTAGACCTCGGAGCCGGTGAGACGATTGAACAGGGTCGACTTGCCGGCGTTGGTATAGCCCACCAGCGCGATTGTCGGCACCTCGGCACGGCGCCGTGAGCGCCGACCCTGGTCCCGCTGCCGCTGCACCCGCTCCAGCCTGGACTGGATGGACTTGATCCTCGCCCGCAGCAGGCGGCGGTCGGTCTCGAGCTGGGTTTCCCCCGGGCCGCGCAGACCGATACCCCCCTTCTGACGCTCAAGGTGAGTCCAGCCGCGAACCAGGCGCGTGCTCATATGCTGCAGTTGCGCCAGCTCCACCTGGAGCTTGCCTTCATGAGTCCGCGCACGCTGGGCAAAAATGTCCAGGATCAGGCCAGTTCGATCCAGTACCCGGCACTTGAGTTCACGCTCCAGATTGCGCTCCTGGCTGGGGCTGAGGGCATGATTGAACATCACGATCTCGGCCTCGTGCAGCAGCACCTCCGACGCAATTTCCGCCAGCTTCCCGGACCCGACAAAGGTGCGGGAATCGGGCACGCTGCGACTGCCCATGACAAAAGCCACGGGGTCGCCACCCGCAGACAGCACCAGCTCCTCGAACTCGCGGGGGTCTTCCCGCTCGTCTTCGCTGGCTATGGTTAGGTGAACAAGGACTGCGCGTTCGCCGGACGCCGGGCGCTCAAAGAACAAGAGTACCTCGAGCGCAGCGAGCGGTGGTTGCGGCGCCGCGGCGCCGCATTCCGAGGCTAGCTGTCGCCTTCATCATCTTCCGGGGGGTTCTGCATGGGCATGCGCACCACACGGGAGGGAACCACAGTTGAGATGGCATGCTTATAGACCATTTGGCTGACAGTGTTTTTCAGCAGGACGACAAACTGGTCGAAGGACTCAATCTGACCCTGCAACTTGATACCGTTTACCAGATAAATGGAAACAGGGACGCGTTCCTTCCGCAATATATTCAGGTAAGGGTCTTGTAGCGTGTGCCCTTTTGACATAATTCTCTCCTTGGTCGGCTCAACAGGAGCCACATATGAATGATTGTTGACTGTCTCTGCTCGCCCTCGCTGCCGGCTGTACACCGATGCGCGAAGAGGACCGTGGACGTTCGTTTGGTGCCCCTGTCACAGTATAGAACAGGTTTGACCCTTTACATGGGGATGCCTTGAACATACTTCAAGGCCGCACTGAGTGGAACTTCATCCATTTCCTGCCCCCCGTGCTCTGACTCCCCCGCAGCACAAACGTTCCCGGCGGAATCCGTCAGCAGCCAATACAAATCCGGCCACTTCCGCAGCCAGGTCAGCTGCCGCTTTGCCAGCTGCCGGGTGGCTGCCACGCCCTCCTCTATCGCCTGCTCAAGGCTGCACTCCCCATCGAGATGGCGCCACAGCTGGCGATAGCCTACCGCGCGCATCGCCGGCAACCCGGGGTGCAAATCGCCCCGGCGATGCAGCGCCATCACCTCCTCCAGGAACCCCTGCGCCAGCATGGACTGGAAACGCAGCGCGATCCGGCGGTGCAGTTCCCCGCGCTGCTGCGGGCAGATTGCCAGTTGCACCACCCGGTAGTCGGCCGCGGGGCTGGCAGCGGCGCGCTGGTGCCACGCGCTGAGGGGAACGCCGCTGATGAGGAACACCTCCATAGCCCTGCTTATACGTTGCGAGTGGTGCGGGTGGATCGCCGCCGCGGCAACCGGATCAACCTCCGCCAGCCGGCTGTGCACGACCGGCCAGCCGTCGCGCCCGGCCGCCTCCGCCAGCTCAGCGCGGATCGCGGGATCGGCGGCAGGCATCGCGGCGAGACCCTGCAGAAAAGCCCGGAAGTAGAGCATGGTGCCACCGACCAGAATCGGCGTGCGACCCCGGCCGACGATGTCCGCTACCGCGCGGCCCGCGTCAGCGACAAAGTCCGCAGCCGAATAGCTCTCGGACGGATCGCGAATATCCATCAGATGGTGGGGGTAGTCGGGCTTGGCGCTGCCGATGTCCAGGCCGCGGTAGACCAGGGCCGAGTCGACGCTGACCAGCTCCCCGTCCAGCGCGTGTGCCAGAGCAATGGCCAGTTCGGTCTTGCCCGCCGCCGTGGGACCCATCAGGCACAGCAGCAGTGGCTTTTCCGATTCCCCCGCCACTAGCGCCCCCGCAGGAACAGCTTGTCGAGTTCCTCCAGTGCCAGCCGGGTCCAGGTTGGGCGACCGTGATTGCATTGTCCGGCGCGCTCGGTCTCCTCCATGTCCCGCAACAGGGCGTTCATCTCCGGAATGGTCAGCCTGCGATTGGCCCGCACCGAGCCGTGGCAGGCCATGGTGGAGAGAATTTCATCCATGTGGGCTTCGATGCGGTCAGAGCTGCCATACTCCACCAGGTCGGACAGCACATCGCGCACCAGAGCCTCGACGTCGGAGTCGCGCAAGCTGACCGGGATCTGCCGCACCAGCAGGGATTCCTCTCCCGCCACATCCACGGTCAGGCCCAGGGCCTGGAACAGTTCCGCGTGCTCCAGGGCCAGCAGCACCTCGCGCTGGCTCACCGCGATCGCCTGGGGCACCAGTAGCGGCTGGGCGGGAATGGCATCCTGCGCCCGGGCCGCCTTCAGCCGCTCATAGGTGATACGCTCGTGGGCAGCGTGCATATCGACCAGCACCAGTCCCTCGGCGTTCTCCGCCAGGATGTAGATGCCCTTGAGCTGCGCCAGGGCATAGCCCAACGGTGGCACCTCCTCTGGCGTCGCCTGTTCGGGCAGGCGCCCGGGGTGCAGGCCGGCATAACTGCGCACCTGCTCCATGGCGCGCCCGGGCGCCGGCGCGTCCGGTGCCCGGTAGGCAGGCCCGCTGCCGCCC
>CAMYIZ010000003.1 GCA_947258585.1 uncultured Haliea sp.
AGCCAGAGCCAGAGCCAGAGCCAGAGCCAGAGCCAGAGCCAGAGCCAGAGCCAGAGCCAGAGCCAGAGCCAGAGCCAGAGCCAGAGCCAGAGCCCTATGTGCCTGCCGCAGTGGGACCCGCTGCGACCGCGGTGGCCCCGCCGGTGCGCAGGCGCCGCTGGCCATGGTATGTGCTGGCGGTAACACTGCTGCTGTTGGCCGCGGGATACCTCGTGTCCTGGCTTCAGTACCGTGGTCTGGTCGCGGAGTTCGGTGTGCTGAAGGTGCAGCAGGCAAACGCGGTCAGGCGCGATGAGCTGCTGCAACAGCAGCAGATGGCCGACGACATTGCCGCGGGCAATGCCAGGCTCGCCGGTGAACTGGCGGTGCTGCAGGAGGAGAACCGCGAACTGGCGGCGATGATAGCGCAGATTGAGGACCTGCTGCAGAAGCAGGCACGGCAGCCGGCAGCTGCGCCGGCGGGTCCACCGGAGGGAGATCGCGAGCTTGAGGTCGCGAGCGCTTCCGCAGCCGATACCGCTGCTGGCGGGATGGAGAGCCAGGGGCAGTGGTTCGTGAACTTCGGTTCCTATGTGCATCGCGGGATCGCCGAGCGCTGGGCGGCACGACTGCAGGTGGCGGAGGGCGACATCGCGATTCAGGAGGCGGAAGTCTCCGGCCGCAAACTGTTCCGGGTTCGTGTGGTCGGCCTGGGGTCCCGTGCCACGGCGGAGGCGCTGGCGGTGAAGCTGCAGCAGCAGTACCGCCTGTCACCGCTTTGGGTCGGCCGCTCCGGGTCAGATTAGTAAGATTGCCCGGCAATCTCCTCGGGCAAAATCGCGGCCTGCAGGGTCTCCAGTCTGTTGAGTAGCCCCCGGTTGGTCTCGCGCAGCTGCTGTATTTCGGCGGCCAGGGCTTCCTGGGTGGCCCCCAGTTGCTGCAGGGTGTGCGGGGGCGGCGGCGCGCTGAATGACTGCTGTGGCGCCATGGCTGGAAGAGCGGTCTGGGCGGGGGTAGCCGAGGGTTCTCCGGCAAGGTAGGCCTGTCCGGCGGCGGCTGTGGTCAGCAGCAATACTGCGGTAAGGATCCAGGTGAGCGGCTTGCGCAGTACCACAAGCCGGGAAACCGGAGGCTCCGGTACCCGGCGGAGATCGCTGCGCAGCCAGAGGTTGCCCGCGGGACGGGCGCTGGCGCGCTGGCGGCTTGTTCCTAGACGCCGCTGCATACCCGGCCCCGGCCCTGGGATTTGGCGTGGTACAGGTGGGTGTCGGCCCGCTGCAGGAACGACTTCTCATCGTCTTCAGGCAGCATTTCGGTCACCCCGATACTCATTTTCAGCGGCTCCGCCGATTCCAGACCGGAATCCGGGTTGGGGCTCGCCGCCTGGATTTTCCTCGCCACCCCGGTGGCTCCCGCCAGCCCGGTACCGGGAAGCACGATGGCGAATTCGTCGCCACCCAACCGGAACGACATGTCCGACTCGCGCACGCTGCCCCGGACGCACCCCGCCAGTCGCTGCAACGCCCGGTCACCCTTGAGGTGGCCCAGTTGATCGTTGATAGTCTTGAAATTGTCGATGTCAATAAACATGAGGCAAAGGGCTGAATTCTGGCGTTTCGCGAGCAACATCTCTCTGGCGAGCCCCTCGTCCAGCGCCCGTCGATTCAGCAATCCGGTGAGGGAGTCCTTCATTGCCATCATCCGCGCTTCCCGCAGTGCGATGGCGAGGTCCAGCGCCGGGGCGAGAAACCCCAGTCCGCACTCCAGCGCCGCGAGGTCAGCTGCCGCATAACGGTTGCGCCGCGTCACCGTGAGGGTGCCGCTGGTGACGTCATTTACCTCGAGCCGGTAGTTGGCACTGTGGTGTCGCGGCTGGCCGATAAGGGTGGCCGGCAGATCCTGCGACGGCTGGAAGTTCAGGCTGTCCGTCAGCCCCGCGGTCGTCGCCCAGGCATAAAAATGCTCCAACAGACGCTGCGGGTCGGCCTCACCCAACAGGCGGTGGCTGAGTGCCAGCAGGCGCTCGGTGCCCGACGCCGCAGGCAATGCAGGCTCGGACGACACGGCATATGTGCGCGGCGCGGAGCTTCGGGTCGTGCTGACCACGGTAAAGGGGGCGCTGTCTTTCATGGCAAGGGAGCTCAACGGATTGCTTTGCATTCCGTGCTGCATCTTTCATGCCAAAAACTAAAGCTACTTCAAACCCTGTATTTTTTCGTAAATGGCGGATTTTGGCCGCGATTTGGCGAAATTTTCTTGCTGGTCCTGCACGCAGCCGTTCGTGGCTCGCTTTGGGCCGGTGGATTGAGGTGGGGGTGTCAAGAAACTGACGGCAATGGCAGCAGGCTTTCAGGCACGCCCCAGCGAATGCAGGTCCTTGTGCTGGGTCGTTGCCCCCGAGCCTGAATACAGGTCTGGCGCGTCGCTATTGCCGCGCAATACTTTCAGGGTGTTGCGGGTGTGTTGTTGCAACCGCTGGATGAGCACGCCGTTGGCGGCATTCAGTGCCTCGCAGCGCTCGCCAAGGCGTTGCAGCTGCGCCTGTAGTTGCTCGTTTTCCCCGCGATTGTCCAGCTTCGCTACCAGGTCGCGCAGGTGATCGGGTGTCGCTGCACCGGGTGCGCTCAGGCTCTTCCTGGCCTGCTGCAGTGAGACCAGTTGGCGCAGCCCGCTGTCCTTGGCCGCGGCGCAGTGTTCGATACGCTGCGGATCCCGTTCCGTCAGGGCAACGCGTTCTTCCTCGAGCACCCGCAGTACCGCTTCCACAGCCGCTAATTCACGGCGCAGGCTGGATGCAAGCTCCTGGCCTGGTGTCACAGGCGGTACAGATCCCGCTCGGCCTGCAGCAGATTGTTGACGATCTGCTCGGCGTCCACCTGGTAGCTGCCGTCGCCTATCGCTTTGCGAATGGCGTCGACCCGCTCCAGGTCGGCGTCTGGCAGCGCCGCAAGCTGGTCTTCGAGTTGCAGCAGTTCGGTCGCGGCACGGGTAATGGTCACTTCATCGGTGCTGGCGGCATCAGCGGTGGACGGGGGGGTGCCCTGGCTGCGGCCTGACTGCTGCGCGGCATTGGCCCGTTGCTCCCCACCTGCCCGCTGGGCTTTGACGTTGCTGCTGTTGTCTATTGGGTCCATAAACTGTTCACTTCGTGTTGGGTGTCGACAAAACTGTCGTTCTTCCCCTCTTTAGCGGCAGGCGCGCGGCAAAGTTTAGCACACCCCCTTTCTCTTGGCCTCAGGGCACACTGACACTCCCGTCGGGGTTCACAATGCCCTCTATGCGGCGCCCGGAACTGAGGTTGGTCACCAGTAACCGGTCGCCGGCGGCGGCGCTGGCCATGGCCTTGCCCTGCATGGTGACCTGCACCCCGTCGCCGCCCGCGATCAGCACCACGGTTTGTCCTCGTTCTACCAGTTGCGGGGCGCGCAGCTGATTGTGGCGCAAGGGAGAGCCGGCGGGCGCAGAGCGGGTGAGCTCCATGCCAATCACCTGCTCGGGGTCGACAATGATGGCACCGTGATTGTTGGCCAGCGGGCGGGTGGTGAGCTCGAGGTGCTCCCGGCGGATGACGGTGCCCCTGGGCAGTGTGCTGGCAAGCACCGGCAGGGTGACCTGGGAGCTGACATCGAGGCGGACATAAATGGTCCAGGGCTGGGGCTGTTCGCAGCGAACCCCGATGCTCACCGGCCCCAGCACTCGCGCGTTGGGCGTGGAAAAGGTCTGCAGCGGCTGCTCGCAGGCGGCCAGCCGCAGGCGATTGTCCAGGGGGCGCGCCGACACCCGGGGATCCTCATAGCCCTGTGCCCGCGCCATCGCTTCCGCCGCACTGGACGCCTGCTCGAGGATGTCCTGCAGGGAGTGCAGCGCCGCTGCCGAGGCGACTACCGGCGCCGCCTGCAGGGCCGCAGCCAGTAGCCAGGGGGCTATGCGCCATAGTTTTGACATATCGGGTTCCCAGGGGCCGGGTTTTGCGTAAACGATGCAGGATGTATGCCACCCTCGCCCTTCCGCCGGCGGCAGGCCGCCGGCAATCTTTGCCGCCGTTGCCGGCCTCGCGCGCTCCAGGCGGGCTTGTTTTGCCGGGAAAATTCCGGAAAGTCTCTATAAAACAATTACTTGAACAATTTGGCATGGTCTCTGCTTTAACCGGGGGGAACAGTGTATGAAGGGCGAGAACCATGAGTTTTACCGATGGCGTGTTTGGCATTAGCCCGCAGGTGATGGCGCTGCGCTCCCAGCGGCTGGAGCTGATAGCCGGTAATCTGGCGAACCAGGATACTCCCGGCTACAAGGCGCGTGATATCGATTTCGTGGCCGCCCTGCAGCACTCGACAGCCGGGGCCCTGCAGCGAACCCACCCGCGCCACCTGGGCGCTGGTGGATTGTCGGGTGAGGCCGGTGGCGGCGATGTGGAGGTTTTGTACCGGGTTCCCACGCAACCCTCCATGGATGGCAATACGGTCGAGGCGCAACGCGAGCACGCCGAATTCATGGATAACGCCATTCGCTACGAGGCCAGCCTGAACCTGCTGGACAGCCGCATCAAGTCCACCCAGCGCGCGATCCGGGGAGAATAGCCATGAGCCTGTTCAATATCATGGCGGTTTCGGGGTCTTCGCTGGAAGCGCAAAGCGTGCGCCTGAACACCATCTCCAGCAACCTCGCCAATGCCAACGTGGTCAGCGGGACCGCGGAGGGCACCTATCGGGCGCGCTATCCGGTGTTTGAAACGATGCTGGCGGATATCGATGGCGCCGGCACGGATGCAGTGTCGGCGGTCAGGGTGAGTGGGATCGTTCAGTCCTCCCTGCCGCCGATCCAGGAATACGCCCCGTCGCATCCGCTGGCTGATCCCGACGGCTATATCTATCGCTCCAACGTCAACCCGGTCGATGAAATGGCCAACATGATCTCCGCCTCCCGCTCTTACCAGAGCAGCATCGAGGCGATGAACACGGCCAAGCAGTTGATCCAGCGCACCATGACCCTGGGGCGCTGAACCGAATGAGGCATAAGTCATGACTACCCTGGCAGGCATCAACGAACTGTTCCCCTCGACGACGGCGGTAGCCAATCCGCCCAACTCGATAGACGAGATGGGCTCCGAGGCCTTTCTGACCCTGATGGTGGCGCAGCTGCAGAACCAGGATCCGACCAAGCCCCTCGACAACATGGACTTCATGGGGCAGCTGGCCCAGTTTGGCACAGTCTCGGGGATTCAGGAGTTGAACGCCGGATTTGGCGGCCTGGCCACGGCCTTGAGCGCGAACCAGGCCCTGCAGGCCACGGGGCTGGTGGGTCGCGACATTGTCACCGAAGGCAATATCGGCCTGTTGCGGCCGGTGGCCGGCACCGGCGCCGAGGGCGAGGCACCGGCCCTGGCGCTGGATGCGACGGTGGCGTTCACCGACAACACGTCCGCTGCCACGCTCTACATCCAGGACGCAAGTGGCCGCCTGGTATACAGCGCGGCCCTGCCGCCGAACGCCGGCACGGACTTCCGCGTGCAGTGGGATGGTCGTGACAGCAGCGGGGAGCAGCTTGCCGCCGGCGCCTACCGGGTCTCGGTGGAAGCAGTGGCGAATGGCCAGGCGGTGACGGTCCCCGTGCATGCCCATCAGCGGGTGGACTCGATTGCCATCAATGCGGGCACCGGAGAGGTGACGCTGAACCTGGATATTGGCCAGAGTGTGGCGTTGAGCGCAGTCAAGAGCATTTTGTAGGTATAAACCGGCGGGTGACCACACCGGCCACACAGGGTAATCAGGAGAACAGCGATGGCCTTTGATACAGCGATTTCCGGCATCAACGCCGCCACGGCGGACCTCAATGTCATCAGCAACAATATTGCCAATGCCTCGACGGTGGGCTTCAAGACTTCACGGGCGGAGTTCGCGGACGTATTTGCCACCAGCCTGCTGGGCGCCGGCGGCAACGCGATCGGCAAGGGTGTCACCCTGGCGGCGGTTACCCAGGAGTTTGGCCAGGGGAATATCAGCTTTACCAACAACGCCCTGGACCTCGCCATCAGTGGGGGCGGCTTCTTCCAGCTCAGTGTCGACGGAGCGCTGCAGTACACCCGGGCCGGGAATTTCCAGGTGGACCGGGAAGGGTTCCTGGTCAGCAACTCGGGCTATCGCCTGCAGGGCTTCCAGGTCAATGGCGTGGGTGATGTCACCGGTCAGCTGGGTGACATTCGGATCGATACCTCGCTGCTGGACCCCAACCCGACCGGCCTGGTCGACCTGACCAGCAACCTCGACTCCAGGGAGGTTCCGCCCACGGTGCCCTTCGGTGGTCCCTTTGACGCCTTTGCCGCGACGCCCACGGCCCCCGACCCGAGTTCCTTCAATGCCACCACCTCCACGACCGTGTACGACGGACTGGGGAATCCGCATGTCCTGAGCCTCTACTTTGTGAAGACCGCTACGCCCAATGAGTGGGAAGTGCACTCGCTGATCGACGGCGTCACCACCTCGGGGCCCGATACCCTGACGTTCCAGTCCAACGGCCAGTTCGATCCGCTGACCTTGCCGGTGGAGATTTCCATTACCGGCTGGCAACCCCTGAACGCGGCGGGTACGGGGACCGGCGCCGGTACCCAGGACCTGACCCTGTCCCTTTCCGATACCACCCAGTTTGGCACCGCCTTCGCGGTCAGCAGTATCGTCCAGGACGGTTTTGGTGCCGGCCAGCTGCGCGGCCTGGAAATTGATTCTTCCGGTATCGCCTTTGCCCGCTTTACCAACGGCGAATCCCGGGCCCTGGCCCAGATTGCGCTGGCGAACTTCAACAACCCCAATGGGCTGCAGCCCATTGGTGACACCAACTGGGTCGAGACCTTCGCCTCGGGCTCCGCCAACGTGGGCGCTCCCGGGACTTCCGGCCTGGGCGTGGTCCAGTCCGCGGCCCTGGAGGAATCCAATGTCGAGATCACAGCGCAGCTGGTGGACCTGATTGTGGCGCAGCGCAACTTCCAGGCCAACGCCCAGGTGATCCAGGCGGAAGACGCGGTCACCCAGACCGTCATCAACCTGCGCTAAGCGCTGACTGAGGCCCTGCGATGGATCATCTAGTCTACATTGCGGCATCCGGCGCCCAGGAGGTCATGCTGGCCCAGTCCGCCAACAGCCACAATCTGGCCAACGCGGCAACGCCGGGATTCAAGTCGGACCTGGTCAATGCGGAGAGCCGGTATCTGCTTGGCGACGGCGTTCTCAGCCGCGTCTACGGGCAGCAGCAGCGCCAGGGTACCGACCTCGCCGCGGGCAGCCTGGAACACACCGGGCGCGAGCTGGATGTGGCCGTACTGGGAGAGGGCTGGATTGCGATCCAGGCGCCGGATGGCGGTGAGGCACTCACCCGGCGCGGCGATCTGCGGGTGGACGAGTTTGGCCAGCTGGTCAACGGCGCCGGCCAGCCCATCATGGGCGAAGCCGGGCCGATCGCGCTGCCGCCGTTCAGCTCGCTCACCATCGGCAGCGATGGCACGGTCTCCATCGTGCCCCTCGGCGAGCAGGTCACCGCGGTGGCGGCGCTGGATCGCATCAAGCTGGTCAATCCGCCTGCCCGGGATATCGACAAGGGGCCGGACGGACTGCTGCGGGTTGCCGGCGACGCGGAGCTGGTACCCGCGGCGGAAGTGCGCCTGGCGGGAGGTACCCTGGAAGCCAGCAATGTGAATCCCGTGGCGGCCATGGTGCGGATGATCGAATTGTCGCGACAGTTCGAAATGCACGTCCGGGTCATGTCGGTCGCCGAGGAGCTCGATACCTCATCCACTCAATTAATGCGTCTCGAATAGGGAGTTTACGGTCATGTCGCAGTCACTCTGGATCTCCAAGACCGGCCTTGATGCGCAGCAGACGCGCATGTCCACCATCGCCAACAACCTGGCCAACGTAGGTACCACGGGCTTCAAGCGCAGCCGCGCGATCTTCGAGGACCTGGTGTACCAGAACGTGCGCCAGGTGGGTTCCCAGTCCTCCCAGGACACCCTGCTGCCCTCTGGCCTGCAGGTCGGGACCGGGGTGCGGGTGGTCGCCACCGAGAAGCTGTTCACCCAGGGCAACCTGACCAAGACCGACAACTCCCTGGATATTGCCATCCAGGGGCGCGGCTTCTTCGAAATCCTGTTGCCGGACGGATCCCAGGCCTACACCCGGGACGGGTCCTTCCAGATCAACGACCAGGGCATTGTGGTGACCTCCACCGGCTACCAGTTGCAACCCCCCATCACCGTGCCCCAGAACGCGACGTCGGTCAGCATCGGCGGCGATGGCACCGTGTCGGTGACGGTGCCGGGCAGTGCGGCGGTGAGCCAGGTCGGCAATATCCAGCTGACCGACTTCATCAATCCGGCGGGCCTCCAGGCCAGGGGCCAGAACCTGATGGTCGAGTCGGGCGCCAGCGGCGCGCCGCAGCCGGGCAACCCGGGCATCAACGGTCTCGGCACCGTGGTCCAGGGCTACGTCGAGAGCTCCAATGTCAATGTGGTGGAGGAGCTGGTCAACATGATCGAGACCCAGCGCGCCTACGAGATGAACTCCAAGGCGATTTCCACCGCGGACCAGATGCTGCAGTTCGTGTCCAACAACCTGTAAGGGAGGTGCTCGTGCCGGTATTCGCCAGGATCCTGACAGTCTGTTGTTGTGCCGCTGTGCTCGCGGCCTGTGGTGGCATCCAGGAGAAAAGCCATCCCCTGTACGGGCCGGTGGAACCCATCGACTATTCGCTGTTGCCCCAGCCCGAGGCCAATGGTGGCCTGTATACCCAGGGGCAGGCGATGTCCCTGTTCAGCGACACCCGGGCATTCCGGGTGGGGGACATTGTCAGTGTCATCCTCACCGAGTCCACCAGCGGCAGCAAGAGCGCCGATACGGAACTGGACAAGAGCAACAGCGTCGAGATCGCCAATCCGACCCTGTTCGGGCAACCCGTGACGGTCAATGGCCGCTACAACCTCGGCTCGGATATCAGTTCGTCCAGCAGCTTCGCCGGCGATGCCTCACTGAACCAGAGCAACAGCCTGAGTGGCGCCATCGCGGTGCAGGTCGCCGGTGTGCTGCCCAACGGCAATCTCTACATCCAGGGGGAAAAGTGGATCAATATCAACCAGGGCGATGAATACATTCGCCTGCGCGGCATTATCCGGCCCCAGGACCTGAGCCCGACCAATACCATTTCGTCCAGCCTGATAGCGGACGCGCGTATCTCCTACAGCGGTACCGGCGTGGGCAAGCAGGCCAACACGCCCGGCTGGCTGACCCGTTTTTTCATGAGCCCCCTGATGCCGTTCTGAGGAATCACCATGTTGCGATTTATCTGGTCCCGCCTCACTCCTCTGCTGCTGCTGGCCCTGCTGGCGGCTCCCGCCGGCGCGGAGCGGATCAAGGACATTGCCAGTGTCAACGGGGTGCGCAGCAATCAGCTGGTCGGCTACGGTCTGGTGGTGGGCCTGGATGGCAGTGGTGACCAGACCATCCAGGCGCCGTTCACCATCCAGAGCCTGAAGAGCATGCTGGCGCAGCTGGGCGTCAACGTGCCGGCCAACGTCAACCCCCAGCTGACCAATGTCGCCGCGGTCATGGTGCACGCCGAACTGCCGCCTTTTGCCAAGCCGGGACAGACCATCGACGTCACCGTGTCCTCTCTGGGCAATGCCAAGAGCCTGCGGGGCGGCACCCTGCTGATGACGCCGCTGAAGGCGGCCAACGGCGAAACCTATGCCCTGGCCCAGGGCTCGCTGCTGGTCAGCGGTTTCGGCGCCGAGGGCGCGGACGGGTCCCGGGTGACGGTCAATTCCACCAGCTCGGGCCGGATTCCCAACGGCGCCTCCGTCGAGCGCACAGTTGCCAGTTCCTTTGCGTCGGATCCGGTACTGGTGATGAACCTCAATTCCCCGGATTTCACCACGGCGCAGCGGGTGGCGGCTTCCATCAACAATACCCTGGGGGCGGGCACGGCAAAGCCTCTGGACGCGGTATCCATCCAGGTCCGGGCTCCGGAGTCGGTGGAAGACCGGGTGGCGTTCGTGTCCATCGTTGAGAATCTCCAGGTGGCACCGGGGTCGGCGCCAGCCCGGGTGGTGGTCAATTCGCGCAGCGGCACGATCGTGATCGGCAGCGAGGTGCGGGTAGAAACCGCCGCCGTGGCCCACGGCAACCTGGTGGTCACGGTCTCCGAGGATATTGGCGTCAGCCAGCCCGGCCCGTTCGCCCGCGGAGGGGAAACGGTGGTAGTGCCCGGTTCGGAAGTGGAAGTGGCGGCGGAGGAGGCGCGGATGTTCGTGCTCAATGCCGGGGTCACCCTGCAGGAACTGGTGTCGGCGGTGAACGGGGTGGGAGCGGCGCCGGGAGACCTCATCGCCATCCTCGAGGCCCTGCAGCAGGCCGGCGCCTTGCGCGCCCAGCTGATTGTGATCTAGGGGCCGGGTATGCAGACTGCACAGGCATCGCTGTATCACGATTTCGGAGGCCTCGCTGCGCTGCGGCGGGAGGCGCGGCAGGATTCAGAGGCGGCGCTGGAACCGGTCGCCGCCCAGTTCGAAGCCCTGTTTGTCCAGCAGATGCTGAAAGCGATGCGCGATGCAACGCCGGAAGGCGGGCTGTTCAACAGCAGCGAAATGAAAAGCTGGCAGCAGATGTTCGACCAGCAATTATCGGTGGACCTGGCGGACCAGGGGGGGCTGGGCCTGGCACAGGTCCTGGTGGAGCAGCTGCAGGCCGCCGGCAAGGCGTCCGGCGCGGCTGATTCGGGGCCGGGAATGGCGCTGCCGACCCGGGGTGGCGAGCAGGGGGGGCTGTTGCCCCCCGTGCGCGCGTCTGCAG
>CAMYIZ010000004.1 GCA_947258585.1 uncultured Haliea sp.
CCGAGGCGCGCGCAGATGCGGCCTCCACGTCGGCCTTGCTGACCCGCCCGTGCCGGCCGCTGGCGCGGCAGTCCAGCAGACCGACCCCCAGCTCCCGGGCGAGACGGCGCGCCACCGGCGAAGCCGCTACCGCACTGTCATCCCGCGGCGGTGGGCCCAGGTCCGGGCGTGCGGCCGAGTGGGGCTTTTCCAGCTGCCGTCCAGCGGCCTGCAGGGCCGCTTCGAGGTCCGCCAGGGTAACCCGGCCGTGGCGACCGGACGCAGACACTTTGGTCAGGTTGATGCCCTGCTCGCGGGCCACCCGGCGCGCCACCGGCGTGGCGGCAATACCGCTGTCGTCCTCGCCACCGGACAGCGATGCCGCCACCGGGGCGGGTGGCGCAACAGCTGCCGGGCTCTCCTGAACCTTCGCCGGCGCCGGCTCGGGCACCGCGTTCGCGGGTTTCTGCGCGGAACCCGCTGCGGGCGCTGCCTCTCCCGCCAGGTACTGCTCGATGTCCTCCGCGGGCGTATCCGCGGGCGCAATCACCGCGAGCACACGGCCCACCGCAATCACTTCCCCGGCACTGGCCAACAGTCGCCTGACCACACCCCCGACTGGGGCGGTGACCGTGTTGACTATCTTGCTGGTCTCCACATCGACCAGATCGTCGCCCGCCGCAATGCTGTCGCCCTCGCTGACGTGCCACTCGGCGATCTCTCCCTCGACCATCTCCATGCCCCACTTGGGCATGGTGACTGTACTGATCACACTCATCTACTGCTCTCCGCCATCAATTCCTGTGCGCATCCGGACCGGCCAGCTGGAACACCGCCACGGGTCATTCCCCGGCCTCCGCCAGCTCAAAGGCCAGCAGCACGTTACCCGGCATGTGGTGTACCAGCATGTAACCGGAGTTCATCAACAAAAGCTCATCCTGCAGCACCGCACCGGAGCCCCCCGCCATCGCACCCCCACGGGCCGTGCCACCGCCCGGTGTCGGGTAGTCGCGCACGGTGTCGTAGCGCCAGAGTACCGTGCCGTCGCGCAGGTCATGGATGCGAATGTGGCCGTCCAGGCTGCCGGTGATCACCAGTTCCCCGGTCACGGTCGCCGGGGCGCTGTGTCCCGGCTTGCACAGCGGCCGCCCGTCGCAGACCGTCTCCGCCGGCCAGGACCAGCGGGACTCGCCCGTTGCGACGTCCACGGCATACACGCCGGGGCGCTGCTCGCCGTTCCAGCGGCTGCCGGTGGCCGACGCGCTCAGCTGCACATCTTCGTCATTGATCGGCACCACCAGCGTGCCCGCGCTAGCCGCCATGCCGAAATGGACACCGCCCAGCATACCGCCGCGCCCCAGCTTGCGCTGCCAGACCAGGCTGCCGTCTGCAGGCTTCAGGCCCCAGACCTGCCCCGATTTCTGGCCCGCCAGCAGATAGTCCACGCCGTCATCGCCCTGCGCCAGAATCACCGCGGCGCCGATATCCATGTCGGAGTCGTCACCGGCCTCTTCCGGGCAATTGCTGCGGTCCGCCATCTCACAGGCGACGTTCCAGGCATCGCGACGGGTCTGGAACACCCAGCGCATTTCCCCCGTATCCAGAGTGAACGCCAGTACCGCGTCGCTGGTCGCAGAGGTGGGCGACGAGTAGTTCTGCCCGGTGCCGACATAGAGCACACCGCGCTCCGCATCAATGGTGGGGCTGTTCCAGATTCCGGCCCCGGACGGCGCAAAGCGCGCAACACCCGGCGAGTTCTCGCCCACCTGCTGTGGCAGCTCGGGAATGCTGTAGGTCTTCCAGCGTCGGTCGCCTGTACGCCAGTCGTAGGCGACGACGGAGCCGCGAAAGGTGCAGCAGGGGTAGCTCGGCCGGGCCGCGCTGGCGACTTCCAGCGAGGTGACGGGGACATACAGGCTTGTACCGTGAACCGCCGGCGTACCCGTGATGGTGGCTGCGGGATGATCGTCGGCCTTGTCATCCCAGCGCAATTCGCCGTCGTTGGCGCCGACCGCGTAGACATAACCCAGGTAGTCGCCGAACAGCAGCAGGGGATCCTTTGTATCGCCGGCCATGAGGATTCCTGTACGCACTTCGCTGCGCGCAAAAAAGCGCCAGTGAACACAGCCGCTGGCGCGATCCAGGGCGTAGACCGTCCCGTCCTGACTGCCGACGAACACCCGGTCTCCCGCCACCAGTGGCTGCGAGCGGGCCCGCACGGCATCCGGAAATCCAAAGGCCCACTTCAGCCGCAATCGGTCCAGATTGTCGCGGGACAATGCGGTCTGTGCTGCAGTGTACGCCCGGGTATTGGCGGGGGTGACGCCCCAGCCGACGGTATCCGGCACAGCCCGGCCCTCGCGCTCGGCGCCGGATTCACAGAACAGCAGCGCTTCGGCGCCATCGTCATCGGACAACTCGCGCCCGGTCACGAATGCGGTGACCTGGCGTTTCTCGACGTCCGAAAGGTGCTCGGCCATGGACCGCATCCCGCCCTCGGTCAGCACCCGGTAGAGGGACGCCGGGGCCAGGTAGCCCATCATCTCCAGGCTGGGCGCTTTCGGCTGGCCGCCGCTGTGGCAGGCGGCGCAGTGCTCCGCAAACAGCGCCCGCCCCGGATGGCTGGCCGCGGTCGCCTCGCGCTCCAGGGGCGAGGCAGACAGTGGCGCAGCCAGCAACAACGCCAACACGCCCGCAAGGCCTTGATAGATAAAACGCGACATCACAGTGGCCTCGAAGTAAAACGCGGTATCAGCGCCGATACGCCACCACCTCTCGCACCGCGCGCTCGATATCATCCTCACTGGGGATATAGAGGTCCTCAAGCACGGGGCTGAAGGGTGCGGGCGTATGCGGCGCGGTGACGGTCATGACCGGTGCCTGCAGTGCACCGAATGCTTTCCGGGCCACGATACTGGCGATATCGGCCGCGACACTGCAGCGCTCCCAGGCCTCATCGACGATAACCACCCGCCCCGTCATCTCCACGCTTTCCAAAATGGCTTCTTCGTCCAGCGGCGAAGTCGTGCGAGGGTCGATGACTTCGACCGAAATGCCCTCTTGCTGCAGGCGGTCAGCGACGGCCACCGCTTTCTGCACCATGGCGGAAAACGCCACGATGGTGACGTCGGTGCCCTCGCGGGGGAACGACGCCTGGCCGAAGGGGATCAGGTACTCTTCATCCGGCACCTCGCAGGCGTTCTCGAACTGCAACTTGTGCAGCAGGAACAGAACCGGGTCATCGTCGCGAATGGCGGTCAGCAGCAGACCCTTGGTGTCGTAGGCATTTTCCGGCATGACCACCTTGAGGCCGGGTACTGCGGTCACCTGGGGATGGAGGCTCTGCGAGTGCTGGGCACCGCAGCGCAGCCCCGCGCCGACCAGTGACAGCAGGACCAGCGGCGTGTCCGACTTGCCACCGAACATGTAGCGGAACTTCGCCATCTGGTTGTAGATCTGGTCGAAGCAGACCCCCAGAAAGTCGAAGAACTGCAGGTCGGCGATCGGCCGCAGCCCCGTCAGGGCCGCCCCGGCCGCCGCGCCGATATAGGCAGCTTCCGAGATCGGGGTATCAATGATGCGCTCCCGACCGAACTCACCCACCAGGCCCTTGTAGAAACCAAAGGCGCCGCCAAAGGCGTCGTCTTCACCACTGCAGCCGGCCCCGCCGGCCACGTCCTCACCCATCAGGATGACGGTGGGATCCCGGCGCATTTCGTCCTGGATGGTGTCGTGAATCACTTCTCGTATCGTTTTCTTCGGCATGAAATCAGTACTCAGTAAGTTTTGTAGACGTCAGTGAACAGCTCCTCAGGAGCGGGATAGGGCGCTGCGAGCGCCTCCTCGACGGCCTCCTCGATCAACGCGTCCACCTCGGTATCGATCTGCTGCAGCGCCTTGCGTGTCACCGACTTGTCCTTCAGCACGCGATCCACAAACTCGGTTATGCAGTCCATCTCCCGGCGCAGCTGCTCGACTTCGCCCTTGGCGCGATAGAGCTGCGGGTCGCCGACAAAATGGCCGCCAAAGCGCGTGGTCATGGCTTCGATGGCCGATGGCCCGCCGCCATCCCGGGCTCTCTCAACCGCGACCTTCACCGCCTTGTAGACGGCGAAGAAGTCCTTGCCGTCGACTTTTTCCGCCGGCATGCCGAAAGCCCCGGCGCGGCCGGAAATATCCCCGGACCCGACCGCGTAGCTGAAACCTGTCGCCTCGCCATAGCCATTGTTCTCGTACATGAACAGCACCGGCAGCTTGAGCACGACGGCCAGGTTCATGGACTCGAAGACAACGCCCTCGTTGGAGCCGCCATCGCCAATGAAGGACACGGCGACACCCCGGGTGCCCCGGGTCTTGGCGCTCAAGCCGGCGCCGACACAGAGTGGCGCCGAACCGCCCACGATGCCGTTGGCGCCGAGCATGCCCTTGCTCAGGTCCGCGACATGCATGGAGCCGCCCTTGCCCTTGCACAGCCCGGTGGCCTTGCCCATGATCTCCGCGAGCATGCCTTTGACATCACAGCCCTTGGCTATGGAATGCCCATGCCCGCGATGGGTACTGCCAATGTAGTCGCTGTCGAGAAGGTTCATGCACACCGCGGTCGCGATGGCTTCCTGGGCGGAGTACAGATGGGTAAAACCCGGTATCGTGCCTTTCTCAAACTCCTGGCCGACACGAGTCTCGAAGGCGCGAATGGTGCGCATGGTGCGGTAGGCATGCAGCAGCTGCTCGGTATCAAGCTGCGGTCCACTGGGGGTTTTGCGTCTTGTCATGGTTCAACCTGTCTGCCTTGTAGTGTTGGTGGAAGCGCCCTGTGCAAGGGGGCACAGCAATTCTGCAAGATGCGCGGCCAGGTATCGCGGCGGCACATCGGAGCCAGGCGAGAAACCAGTCTGCCGGCTTTTCTTACTGCTCTACGCTGAAATGCAGGAGAACATTGCCCGGCAGGCGTCCTCCCCAGAGGTAACCCGAGTTGATCAACAGGCTGCCATCGACCAGCACGGCGCCGTCGGATTCAATCGCCCCGCCCTGGCCTGCGATTCCCGAGACACTGTCGTAACTCCGGACAGTGTCGTACTGCCAGATCACTTCGCCCGTGCGGCTATCGTGGGCCCGCAGCGTGCCATCCAGGGCGCCGGAGAACACGACTCCAGCCGTGGCGGTGACCGCAGCCGAGAGACCGGGGTCACATCCCGGCGGCGCGCCCTCGGGACAGGACAGCGCCACGGGCGCCTCCCACAGGATCTCGCCCGTCTTGATATCCAACGCGTGCAGGCCGGGCTTGCGCTGCCCTGCAAAGCGATCGTTGATGTCCGTGTCGGCAATGGGCGCATACAGCACGTCCCGCTCCGGATCGACCGCCATGCCCCAGTGCACGCCGCCGTAGAAGCCGCCGCGGCCGACCGCGGTTTTCCACAGCAGCTCTCCCTTCGCCGCAGGATCCAGGGCGAATACATCCCCGGATTTCTGGCCTACCAGCAGACGCTCCCTGCCGGCGCTGTCGCGATGCAGGATGGTCGCCGCGCCGATGTCGAAGTCGGGGCCATCTTCTTGCGGGCAATTGTCGGGCTGCGCCAGGTTGCAGCTCATGTTCCAGGCGTCGCCCGCCAGGGCCTGGTGTACCCAGCGGCGCTCGCCGGTTTCCAGGTCGAAAGCAACCACCGCATCACTGGCCCCGTGGGCGGGGGAGCTGTAGGCCTCGCCGGTGCCTACGTAGAGCACGCCGCGCGCCTCGTCAATGCTTGGCGAGTTCCAGACCGGGGCTCCGGACGGCGCCAGGATGGGCGTGCCGAGAGCAGTCTTGGCGCCGGTGGCGGAGGGTTCACCGTCCACGACATAGTTTTTCCAGCGCAGGGCGCCACTTTGCCGATCGAAGGCGGCCACTCCCCCGCGGAAAGTACAGCAGGGATAATTGGGGTCGGCCGCCGTTGCCCACTCCCGGGAGGACATCGGCACGTACAGGGTATCGCCGTGCAGCTTGGGGCTGCCGGTGATTGTCACATCGGGGTGGTCGTCGACATTGCGAACCCAGAGCGGCTGGCCCGTGGTCCCGTCGAGCGCGTACACATTGCCATTGAAGTCGCCAAAATACAGGGTGACCGCAGCGGGCTCGGCGTCCTCGTGAACCGAGACCGAGGAACGCACCTCGGCCTTCGCAGCATATACCCAGTGGGTACACCCGGACGCCAGGTCGATGGCGTACACCCTGCCATCCTGGGTACCGGTGTAGATCACACCGCGGTGTACCGTCGGCTGGGACCTGACCCGTGTCGCCCCGGGAAAGGCATAGGCCCAGCTCAAGGCCAGGGAGGGTGTGTTCTCGCGATTGATACCCGACACGCTGCCGGGGACGCTGCGGGGGTTGGTTGCCCCCATGCCCCAGCTGGTCACTGCGTGCCCCGAAGCTTTGTCATTGGAGTCTTTCGCACAGAAATTGCTGACCACCAGGGGCTCGGTACTGATTGGACGCCCGCCCAGGAACTCGGCAATCGCCAGCTTTTCCTCCGCATCGAGATGCGCGGATTGCGCTTTCATCACCCCGGATTCCATCGCCGCCAGCACGCTCTCGGGGCTCATGACCTGGAGCATCACGACGTGCGGCGCTTTGGGTGCTCCACCGTCGTGGCAGGCAAGACAGTTCTCGCTGAAGAGGTCCTCGCCACTGGCCATTGCGCTTGCGGCAAAGACGGGCGCAGTCATCACTGCCCAGGCGAAGAATCCTGCAAATACCCGATACACGTCACACTCCTTTTTATTTTCCGGGTGGCGCTGAACACCCCTGCGATTATTTTTAAATAAAATTCAATCTAGGTAACAAACCGGTCCCTGTCAACAGACGCCCGGTATATCCACCGTTGTGGTTCAAACAGGATAGACGTCCCGGAGGGGACATGCTGCAGGGCTGCCTGCGAACGAGGCCATGCGCCAGACAAGCCGGCGACAGGAAGCCGTTAAACGAATCGGCCCGGCAGTCATGGCGGTTTTGCAACCGATCACTGCCAGGCCGGATTCCAGCAACTATTCGCGCATACCTAACTAGAACGAATAGCCAAGCTGAATACCCAGCTCACGCGGGGCACCGTAGGTGGTGAAGTTCCAGAGATTCGCAACCGGGTTTGCCGACACCCGATAGGTCTCATCTGTCAGGTTCTTGCCGTAGAGGGAAACCTCAAACGCGCTGCTGGGGGACTCCCAGGTCACATAGGCGTTGACCAGGGTACGCTCTTCCAGCTGCGTGTTGGCCTTCTGCCGCAGGATGGGGTTTTCAAGCGTGCCCCCCTGGGCGCTGGCGGGAGCCGGGTTGGTCTCTGCCTCACCCTGGTAGTGGAAATTGAGGTTGTAGGTCAACAGGGCACCGTTGGACAGCTCCTGGAAGTAGGTAGCGCTCACGCCGCCATTGAACTCAGGCGAGTAGGGCACTTCCAGCGAGGAAAAATCGAACGGCTGCGGGGCGCCGACAAGACCCAGGGTCGTAGGGTCAAAGCCGGGGTTGTAGCTGTCATACTCGTGATCCAGCCAGCCGAAGTTGACGTCAAAGCGCAGGCTGTTGATCGGGACATAGCTGAGCTCAAGCTCCAGACCTACCGCCGTACTTTCACCCTCGTTCAGGGCAATGGTTTCCTGGAAGTCGTTGCCGGCCGCGTCCTTGAACGCCACCACGGTGTCGCGCTGCAGGTTCTCGTAGACCGTGTGGAACAGGGCCCCGTTCAACCTCAGCTTGCCATCGAGCATGTCGGCCTTGGCACCGATCTCGAAGTTTTCATTCTCTTCGCTGGAGTAGGGCTGGCAGCTCAGGGCACTGCCGCAGGTTTCAGAGAAACCGCCGGACACGAAACCGGTCGCAAAGCTCGCGTAGGTCATCAGTTCGTCTGACCAGTTGTAGTCGAGGACGATCCGATAGGTATTGGCGCTGAAATCCTTCTTGTCATCGATCACATTGCCAAAGGCAGAGATCGGCAGCGGATTGGTATGCGGCCCCTTGAACTGGTCAACGGTAATAAAGTTGCTGACGGGATTCGCCGCGGTGCCCAGGCTGCGACGGGCAAAGACCTTCTCGTCCTGGGTGTGCCGGAAGCCCAGGGAAAGCTTGAGCGAGTCAGTGAGGTCGTAGCTGCCGTCGATGTAATAGGCAACGCCCTGGCGCTCCTGGCTGGTCACCTGAATTTCGTAGGTATCCCGGTAGAACTCAGCGGCGGGACCGGCAAATATGAGGAAGTAGCCCAGGTTGCCAAACACCAGGAAGTCGACATCGTCTTCGTAGTAGCTGGCACCCGTCACAAAGTTGAACGGGCCGCTGAAGTTGGAAGAGAGGCGCAGTTCGTTCTGCAGCTGCTCACGCTTGGAGTTGCGGCTCGCATCGTACTGGGAGGTATAGGCCTCGCCGGTATAGGTACTGGCGAGCACCTCGTCCTGGCTCCTGGTACCCATGATCCACATCACATCGAACTGGTCGAAGGCAAAGGTCTGGTTCAGGTAAACACCGTCCGCATCGATCTTGTGGCCGCCGGGAATGTCGACCACCGGGGTGGCCGTGTAGGACTGGCCGGTGGAGAAGGGGTCGCCATTACCAATGCCCGGGAAGCCGGCAATCGGCCACAGATACCCTTCACCGCCATTCTGGCTGGCCAGCGGTGTTTCATTCGCCGCCGCCACGGTATCGCCGCGATCCTGCACATACTCGAAGATCAGGTCCGCAAGATAGAAGTCGCTGGGCTGCCAGCGGAATTTCAGCTTGGCGGCGAGCACATCCTTGCCGCCGAGGTCCTCTCCGCGACCGACATCGGGGAACTTGGAACGCGCCGCATCATTACACTCTGCAGAGCCGGGCTGGCCGGGGAAGGGGCAGCCGAAGCTCTGGAATTCGCCCCCGGCAGGCTTGTCGTTGGTATAAAAGCCATCGCTCTTGTCCTGGATAACCGCGAGGCGCGCCGCAACGGTTTCGCCCAGGGGCACGTTCAAGCTGGCCTTGAGTTTGGTGGCATTGGAATCATTCGAGGCAAACTGTGAATAGTTTGCCTCGATATCACCAAAAAACTCCCCGAGCACGGGCTTCTTGGTGGTAAAGGCAATCGCCCCGCCGGTTGTGTTCTTGCCGAACAGCGTACCCTGCGGGCCACGGTAGATTTCCACCTGCTCCATGTCGAACATTTCAATAAACTGCGACTGCACGTGGTTGAACACGAATTCATCCACGGTGATACCGACCGAGGCATCCTTGGTCACCAGGATGGAGTTGAACCCGGTGCCGCGCATGCCGCCGGCGATGGCGTTAAAACCTGTCTGCGGCGTCAGGTTCACGTTGGGCGCCAACTGGGTGAGCGCGGTCACATCGTTCTGGAAGGTGGTTTCAAGCTGCTGGGACGTTACCGTGGTCACGGCAACCGACAGATCCTGCTGTGCCACCGATCGCTTGGTACCGGTGACGACAACCTCTTCCAGCTGCAAGCGTTTGGACTTGTCCTCGCTCTGCGCGAGGGCGTTGCCACCGACCACTACCTGCGTCAACGCAAGGCACACAGCCGAACCCAGAACTTTCCTGTTGAAGTTATACATTGACTATCCCCTCGTTCACTTAAAATTAGAATATTGTGAGGTACTACCTCTGGCCGCACGCCGCTCAAACCCGACACAAGCCATCCTTGCAGACACTTTAATGTAATTCAAAAAACGGGACTTCACAACATTTGTCTTGAATAGTATTCAAAACAGTTTGCGGGCGGGCAAAGGGCGCGGACCTGCTCTGGCGAGAGTCCGGCGCCCCGGGCCGGGCGATCAACTTTTAGTTGGCATCCGGCAAACCAGACTTCCCCGCCTCGCGGATCATCGGCTGGTATTCTGCAAACGCGGGGCCCGCAGCAGTCGCTCCCACGGTAAAGCCCGCATCCGTGGTCAGGGTGTGCCCTGTGGTATAGCCGGATTCGTCGCTCGCCAACCACAGGGCGGCATTCGCCACATCTTCCGCCAGGCCCGGACGACCGCGCAGTGGGGACGCCTCGGCAAGGATTGCCTTCGCGCCATCGATATCAGCGGGGTTACCGGTCAAAACACTCGCCACCATGGGTGTGGCCATGGACGCGGCGGCGATCGCATTCACGCGCACCGTGCTGCCCGCCAGTTCTGCTGCCACGTTCTTGGTCAGCCCCACCACCCCGTGCTTGGCCGCGGTGTAGGCATGCGGCCCCAGGCCTCCCATCAGGCCCGCCGTGCTGGCCATGTTGATGATGGAACCGGAGCGTTGCGGCACCATGACCCGCGCCGCGTGCTTGGTGCAATAGAAGGCCCCGTTCAACAAGACATCGATACTGAACCGCCATTCGGCGCCGGGGGTGGTTGCCACAGGCCCCACGGCGCCGACAATGCCGGCACTGTTGAAGAGGATATCGAGCCTGCCAAACTGGCTGACAGCCGCATCAACCGCCCCGCCGACACTGTCTTCATCGGTAATGTTGCAGTGCACATACATGGCATCTTCGCCGTAGCTGGCCGCCAGTGCCTGGCCGGCTTCGTCCTGGATATCGCACAGGCACACCTTGCAGCCCTCATCGATAAACCGCGCCACCGCAGCGGCACCAATACCACTGGCGGCGCCCGTAATCAGGGCCACCTTTCCTTGCAAGCGCATCGTTGTCTCCTTGTAAAAAAAGGGCCGGGACAAGCCCGGCCGGTTTGCACTCAGTCCCTGCCAACCCAGTGGTAGAGCAGATCGTCAGGATAGCGACGACCGATGGTCTCGGGGGCGATATCGTCAAAGCCCTGGCTGCTCGGGGGCTCCAGGCGAGTCCAGTCAGTCATTCCGGTACGCCGGGTAATACGCCACTCGCCATCGCGCAGGGCGAAATGGTCCAGGTAACGGCCACCGACGAAATAGTCCATCTCCGTATCGCAGGCATTGGGTGGTGCCTGGGGATCACCGCGCGGACGCATGCGGTGGAAGGCCGTGAAGTAGGTCTCCGCCACTGCGTGATCCGCGGAAGTGAGCTCAACGAGGATATTGCCAAGCTGGTGGTGCGTGCGGGTGTGGCTGGAAAGCACCCCGATGGCAAATTCGACAAAATCCCGCGGGCCGCCATCGGCGGGCCGGGGAGCGTCAGGCGCCGAGGACGGCCCCTGGTAGAAGTGATGGTGCACCGAGTCCGGGTGAAAGACGCTGCGCAGCAGCGTCTCATCCAGACGATCCAGAGCACGGGCGTAGCGGACGATCACTTCCGTGATCGCCTGCTTCGCCAGCAAGGACTGCAACTGGTCGTTCATGTCAGGCATGAGGATCAGTTGAAGTTGTAAACCACTTCCAGGCCATAAGTGCGCGGCGGACGGGTGGCGGCGTAGGACCAGAGGCCCGCCACTTCGTAGCCGTGGGTGTAGCCATCCTCATCTGACAGGTTGCGCCCGAACACGCTGAACTGCAGGTTGTTGATGGCGTAGTTTATGGAGGCATCAACGATGCCCTGGCTGTCGTTTTCCAGCTCGGCATTGTTGGTAACGCTGGTGTGGTGCTCACCAATATAGCGGTAGGCACCGCGAATCCAGGCATTACCGCCGGCCACATCCCACTCGTAGGTGGCGTCGATGGTCCCGGTAAACTCTGGCGAGCGACGGAACTCAAGGCCGCTGAAATCCACGAGCGTTCCCTCCGCGTCCAGGAATACGAAATCATCGTATTCGGAGTCCAGGAAGCCCAGGTTGGCGCGCACGCTGAAGTTCTCGTTCAGGTAGGCCATGGCTTCCAGTTCGATCCCGCGCATGGTGGCAGTGGAAGGATTGGCCACCACAGTCTTCTGCCCGGTGTCGGTTTCATTGGAGGGCAACTGCAGCTCCTCCTGCTTGTCCTTGTAGTCCATGTTGAACACGGTGGCGTTCAGGCGCAGCCGATTGTCAAACAACTCGGACTTGATACCGATTTCGTAGTTGTCGATGGTCTCGGGATCGTAGGGCTGAAAGGCCTCTTCCACGCTGGCAACACGACCATTGAAACCGCCCGCGCGGTAGCCGCGGGAGTAGGTGGCGTACACCATGATGTTGTCGTCCAGCGCATAGCGCAGGCCCACCTTGGGCGTGAACTCATCCCACTTCTCCTCGGGGTGACTGGTGCGCCCATCGGCTACGGTGAACACCTCGCCATACTGCTCGGAGGTCTTCTCGTCCTCGGTGTAACGGCCACCCAGGGTCAGGGTCCATTTGTCGGTGAAGCGATAGTCCGCCTCGAAGAAGGCCGCAATGGAGTCGGTCGTCTGCCGGGTGGTTTGCGGAATGTCCGCGATCAGGCTGGTGAAGCCAGGGTCGTTGGGAGCACCGTTGGCAAGATCAAGGAAGCCGATATAGGAGCGCATGCGGCTCTCGTACTCGGAATCCCAGAAGAACAGGCCGCCGACCATGCTGAAGGCGCCGCCATCATCCCAGGTCAGGCGCAATTCGTGGCTGTCCTGCTTCCACTCACCCGGACGCCGGGTGTGGTAAAGCAGATCCGGGGTGCCGTCCCAGTCCTGCAGGCTGTCCTCATCGGACTCCCAGCGGCCGAAAATGTAGTCAAAGCGCAGGGCATCGCTGATTTCCCAGCGCGCCTCCACGATGTGGGTATCAGTGTCGAAAGACGCTTCCATGAAATTGTCGTTGAGGTCATCGCGCAGCGTCACGTTCGTCACCAGGCCGGGCGCCGGGGCGGGCTCACCGCCACCGCCGGCAACGCCGTTGCGGTCACCGGTGATCGTTGTGTTGAGATTCGGTGAACAGTAGTTGTAGAAAATACAGAACGCCTGATCCGGGCGCGTGACATTGACCAGCGCTGGCGTATCCTGATCCAAACGCTCGCGGATATAGGAATACTCCAGTTCCAGCGTGTCGGTTGCACTCCAGAGGAAATTGGCGCCCAACTGCTCATAGTCCTGACGACCCTGGTCACCGCGACGGGTGACGTTGTCGTAATAACCCTCGCCCTGATCGCGCTTGGACGCCGTCAGCTTGACGGCAAGATCGTCGGTCACGGCAAAGTTGAATACACCATCCAGATACCAGGTATCGTAGTTTTCGACGCCGGCACGGAAGCGGCCGCCGAGCTCACCGGTAGGCTGGGTGCGGGTGACGTTGATGATGCCACCCACGGTATTCCGGCCAAACAGGGTACCCTGGGGGCCGCGCAACACTTCCACGCTGGCAATGTCGATCCCGCGCATCAGGGCACCGGCCGTGGAGCCGATGAAAAGGCCATCGACGCTGACGCCGACCGCCGGGTCGAAATTTTTCTCCAGGTCTGCGACGCCGACACCGCGGATGAAAATGGCAGCGGTACCCCCGGGACCCTGGCCGGTATCATCGATGATCACGTTGGGGGCGATATTGGCCAGATCCTGGATGTCGCGTGCGAACTGACGCTGGATTTCCGTCTCGCTGAGAGCGCTGACCGCGAGGCCTACGTCCTGCATGCTCTCTTCCCGCTTACGGGCGGTAACGGTAATCTCTTCCAGCATACCCGCTTGGGCGTTGACCACGGTCGGAGCCGACAGGCCCACCGAGGCCGCTGCGATGGCGGCAAACATGATGTTGCGTTGTGTTTTCATGGTGCGTCTCCTCGACGGTATTGTTAATCGTTATTTGCTTGCGGCTTGTACTATCTTGCCAGGGCCTCTTTCAGCCCTGCGGCGCCCTCAGCGGCGCGCCGGGTATGGGGTTGAAATAGTGAATCTTGACGTCGCGCTGGATAATCTTCCAGTGCCCGTCCTGGCGGCGCACCGTATCAGTATAGGTCGCCCCGACGATCTGGCAGTCGGTGTCGCCGGTCAGGGTACCCACGCAGTCCACGTCGCAGACGCAGCTGGCGTTGTCCGCATCGAGGAAGCGGATGACGTGGTTGGTGGACAGGTGGTGCGACTCCTGCCAGGCGGGCCAGAGGATATCCTGAACCGCTTTGCGGATACCATCGTGGCCGCTGAAAGAACCGAAGGGCGGGCCGATGTTCCAGACACAGTCCTTGCTCCAGATGGACAGGAAACGGTCGAAATCGCGTTTGTCGAAGCCGTGACAGTAATCCGATGTCAGATCGATAATGGCCTGCCGACTTTCCAGTTCGTCGATTCTTGCCACCAGGGCTGCCAGCATCGCGCTGTCGTCAGCCATATATACCACCTCGTGCCATTGTTATCGTTAATATATCCGCAGCAAACCGCGGTCAGCCAATGTTAACCGAGTTCGCTTGTTTGCGTCTAGCAAGTGTAGAGGTATTTCAGGCCGAGTCAAGCCATCAGCCCGGCACAATGCCGGGCCGCAGGGCACTCGAAAATCGTTGCAGCCTGTTTCAGGCAGGCAAAAAAGTCAGGCCATGGCGCTCTGGCAGCGGCCGGTTTGCGAAGTTGCCAGCTGACATATTTCGCGCACCATGCCCCCGCAGCTTACTCCCGGGGACCAAAGGCGAGCAGCACATTCCCGGGCATGTGGAAGTAGATCCCATACCCCGAATTGACGAACATCATGCCGTTGCTGAACACCGGGCCAGCGGCGCCACCAAACGAGCCTCCCCTGGCGGTACCGCCATCAGTGGTCTGGTATTCCCGCACGCTGTCAAAGGACCACAGCACCTTGCCATCGCTCTTGTCGTAGGCGCGCAGCACCCCGTCCATGGCCCCCGCAACGACCGCGCCGTCGATGGCCGAAGCCGCGGCAGACAGGCCGGGCTGACAGAACTCGCGCCCCTCGCAGATGTCCGCGTTGCGGTTGAACCACAGTACCTCACCGCTGCGGATATCGACCCCATACATACCCGGGAACATCTCCCCCGGCCAGCGCGGGCCACCGTCAAAGTCCGACATCGGCACGTAGAGGACATCCCCGTCCAGCGCCATGCCGAAATGGACACCGCCCTGGATACCGCCGCGCCCCAGCTTCTTGCGCCAGACAATCTCCCCGCCCTTGTCGGGGTCCAGGGCAAAGACCTCGCCGGACTTCTGCCCCGCCAGCACCAGGTCGCGCCCGTCCGAGGTGGTCGCGAGGATGGTCGCGGCACCGAAATCGTAGTCGGGGCCGTCCTCCGGCGGGCAGTTGATCCGGTCTTCGGTTTCACAGCCCATGTTCCAGGCGTCACCGGCCGTCATCTGCTGGCTCCAGACGATGCTGCCGTCGTCGAGACTGAGCGCCAGGATGGCGTCGCTGGTGTCGTTGGCCGGTGAGGAATAGTTCTCCCCCGTGCCGACGTACATGACACCACGCGCGGGGTCCAGTGCCGGCGTATTCCAGACCGGCGAACCCGAGGGCGCAATCCGCGCCGTACCCGCCGCGTTCTTCCCGACCACGGCGGGCTGCTCCGCAATCGTGTAGCTGGTGTGCAGCTTCTCACCACTGCGGGCTGCGTAGACCGCAACGCCACCGCGGAAGGTACAGCAGGCGTAGCCGGGGTCCGCCGCAGCCGTCACTTCCAGCGAGGACAGGGGCACATACAGGCGGTCGCCGTGAAGCGCAGGGGACGCGGTCAGGGTCAGGCTGGGATGGTCGTCGGGCCGGTCGCGCCACACCAGTTCGCCGGTGACCGCGTTGAGCGCGTAGACGTTCCCGACCAGGTCACCAAAATACAGCAGCGGCGCCGCGGTGGAACCCTCCTCCCAGTCGGCCACGACAATACCGTTGCGGACTTCCGCCACGGTGGAGAAGCGCCAGCGGATGCAGCCGGTCTCCCGGTCCAGGGCGTAGACGGTACCGTCCTGGCTACCGACGAACAGGGCGCCGCCGGCAATCGCCGGTTGGGAGCGGGCGCGCAGGGCGCCGGGGAACGCGAAGGCCCACTTCAGCTCCAGCTTGTCGAGGTCCGCCGCGGTCATTCCCGCCAGCTCGCTGTCATAGAAGCGGCGGTTGCCGGGGCTTACACCCCAACCCCGGGTGTCCGGGCGCGCGGTGAAATCGAACCGCGCACGCTCGGCGCTGCACATCGGCGCCGCGCTCTGCAGATGGGCTTCCGCCAGGCTCTGCCCGGACAGATATTCCGCAACGCGCTGCTGCTCCGCCGCGGTCATGCTTGCCGCCTGGGTCTGCATGACGCCGCCCTGCATGGCGCGCAGGATGGAGCTGGGCGGCATGATCTGCAGCAGGCTCAACTGGGGGGCCTTGGCGACCCCGCCCTCATGGCAACTGGCGCAGTATTGCTGGTAAAGCGTGGCGCCATCGCGCTCTGTCGCGCTCTCGGTTGCGGCACCGGCAACCGCGCTGCCGGTTGCCAGCAACGCCGCGAAAATCCATTGCAGGTAGGTCATGCTGTCTTCTCCACGCGATAGCCCGAACGGGGAAAGTGAACCACCACCTCTCCGGCCCGGGGGTCTGTACGACGAACGGCGATGTCTTCATGGGTGAGCCTGACCAGCTCTCCCGCAACGGGCACCGCGCCATAATCCTCCGGCGTTACCGCCACTTCCATCCCGGCCGCAAGGCCGGGCATTGCCGCTTCCAGCACGACTGTCTCCGCTGTGGAACGCTGTTCCCTGGCGATGGCCAGGGCCGCTGCGGCATCCAGTTCCCGGCGCTCGCCGTGACCCAGTGCCGCTACTTTTTGCTCCCAGGCACCGACATGGGGAAAGCCCGACAGCAGCGCATCGCCGTTGCGTATATTGCCCCTGCACATCCACACCGGGAAGTAGCCCAGGATGTCGGCCCATGAGGGCTCGGTACCCAGCAGGTAGTCCCGGCCATCCACCAGCATCGTCTCCAGCAGCTGCAGCTGGGCATTGAACTGTGCATACAGGTGCGGCAGCTCACCGGGCAGGGAGGCAAAATCGAGGAAACTGAAAAACGCGCTGCGGTCCTTCAGGATCGCCTCCGGCAGGTCGGTATTGGTTCCCATCGACAGCCCGGCACCGGGCCGGAAAAACGCCGCGTCACTCCAGTTGGCCAGCGCCAGGCACAGGCCCTTGCTGCCCTGGGGGAACAGTGACCGGGCGGGATGGCGGCGCTCCAGTTCGCTGGCGATACGCTGGGTATCACAATAGATATCGGCGCCAATCTGCAGGACCGGCGTCTTGCGATAGCCGCCGGTCAGCGCGGTCAAGTCAGGTTTCGGCATGACCACCGGAATCTGTACCGAATGCCAGGCCAGGCCTTTCAGGCCGAAGGCCAGGCGCACCTTTTCGGCGAAGGGCGAGATGTCGAAGTGGTGCAGGATATAGTCCATCGGTATTGGCGATCCCTTATTCTATTGTTTTCTGCCCGTTGCCGAAAAAAAGGGCCGACAAAGCCGACCCTCAAGCACCGCAAACATGGGCCCTGCCGGCTCTTTTCGCTACTTCGCCAGCCGGCGTTCAAGTTCCACATGAAAGTGCCGCAAACGCTGCTCCTGCTCGCTCCAGAGCTGGCCGTCAAAGCCGCGCGAGCGCATGCCCTGCTGCACTACCGGCAACAGGGAGGCGTCCTGGCTGAGCACCAGCCCGAGATTGGCGTTCTCCTCGATGCTGTAGTACTCGGTTGCCGGACGCTGCTTGCCGGTGGTGTCGGTATCCTCCGGCAGGCCCATCCAGGCCGGCGGCTTGTAGCTGCCATCCGCCACCGGGAAGATCAGGGTCATGGTGTCGTAGTAGAAGCGCTCCGGATCCGTTTCGTGGGGCAGGAACCGCATCAGGAATACCGCCTCCGGATGGCATCCGATCTGGACGTTGGGGAAGATCCCCGTTGCCCAGCTGTCCGACAGCTGGCCATCGACAAAACGCTCGTATTCCAGCCCCAGTCGCTGGGCCCGGGCGCGCTTGCCCTCCTGGATCGCGCGGCGCACATCGGCAGCGGTGCCGGTAAAGCCGTCGGCGTCAATGCCGGCATCCTGCAGCATCATCTTCAGGCCCTCGTTGACGGTGGTCTGATCGTGGATGCGCGGACTGGGCTGTCCCAGCGGCACGATCATGCGGCTGGCGCCATTCGGATACAGGTCGTACTGCACGTTCAGGTCGCCCATCACGCCGCGGGTCTCGGGGTGCACCGCGTGCAGGTGGTAGCTCTCGTAAAAGGCTTCCACGCCCACCTTCCAGTTGGCGCCCCACTCGCTGCGGACATGGCGCACCACCTTCATCTGGTCGAGGCGATAGGCCTCGAGGTAGCCCTCGGGCAGGCCAATCGCTTCCCGCAGCGGCCCCGGGTTGGCGTCCATATTGATAAACACGATGCCCGCATGGGTGTCGCAGGCGACCGGCTTGAGGCCGGGGCGGTGGGCGATCACTTCCGGCTTGAAGTACTCCTCGTCGGTAATCCGCCGGAGCTCGCCGGTATGGTGGAAACTCCAGCTGTGGAAGGGGCAGACAAAGACCTTGCGATTGCCGCGCTCCTCGTGGACCAGGCGGGCACCGCGGTGACTGCAGACGTTGTAGAAGGCCTTGATACCCTCCTCGGCGCGGGTCACGATGATGGACTCGTTGCCAATGTCGAACAGGAAGTAATCGCCGACCCTGGGGATATCCGCCTCGACCCCGGCAATGAGCCAGCTGCGCGTCCAGATCTTGTCCCACTCCAGTGCCATGTAATCGCGGCTGAAATAGCCATCCTTGCTGGCAATGTCAACGCCGTTGTCGAGTTCCGGCTGCTTGGACTCCAGCGACTCCGCCGGGGCATCCGGATTGATAACCGCTATGGGAACTCCCTTCGCATTCATGGCTGCTCTCCTCTAGTTGTTATGGAGTGTGAAAACCGGCAGGGTGACGCTATCCGACCAGGCCGCGAAATTCACCCGGACTTGCGCCCCCACCGCCACATCTTCCGGGGCACAGTCGACGATATGGCTCATCAGCGTAGGCCCCTCTTCCAGGGCGATCAAGGCAACCACGTAGGGCGCCTCGTAGGCCGCCGAAATCGCCCGCCGCACCACGGTAAAACTGCTGACCGAACCGCGCCCGCTGGCGGCGGTCCAGCTGAGATCACGGCCGTGACACTCGGCACACATGATCCGCGGATAGAACTGGTAGCTGCCGCAGTTGCCGCAGCACTGCAGGCGCAGTTCGCCCACCCGGCAGCCGGCGATGAATGCATCGGCCAGGTTGCCCGGTGCCGGTTGGATTTTGTTCATGTCAGCCGGCCTCCCTGCCGAGAATCAGTGTGCTGTGGCTGGACATGATCCCGCCCTGGGCGTGCAGCAGACCGACGGCGGCTTTGGCAAGCTGGCGGTCGCGAGCGGTGCCCCGCAGCTGCCAGACCGATTCGGTCAGCGCGAACATGGAGCCGGGGTTGCCCGGGTGGCAGTGGGACAGCAGCCCGCCGTGGGTGTTGACCGGCAGGGCTCCCCCGGGGCCGATTCCGGCGCTGGTGATGAAATCGCCGCCCTCGCCCTTGGCGCAGAAACCCAGATCCTCCAGTTCCACCAGCACGGTGGGCGTGAAGCAATCGTAGAGCTGGGCAAAATCCATGTCCCGCGGCCCCAGCCCGGCCATGGCGTAGGCCCGCTGGCCCGATTCCACCGCAGCCGAGGTCGTCAGGCTGCGCGCCTGGCTGATGTGTTCGTGGCTGTGCCCCTCGCCAATCCCCAGCAGATACACCGGCGCCTGGGAAAAATCCCGGGCCCGCTCGGCAGAGGTCAGGACGATGGCGGCGCCGCCATCGGACACCAGCGAGCAGTCCAGCAGGTGCAGCGGATCGGCGATCATGCGCGAGGCCAGCACGTCATCGACGCTGATCAGGTCGCGCATCTGCGCCGCGGGATTGCGCGCGGCGTGCGCGCGACAGGCCACCGCCACCGCCGCGAAATGCTCGGGCGTGGTGCCGTATCGGGCCATGTGGGCCTGCGCGATCAGCGCATAGTAGGCCGGCACCGTGGGGCCGTAGGGCTGCTCGTACTGCGGGTGCCCGGTGGCGGACTGCATGAGCATGGCCTGGTCGCGAGTGAGGCCGCTGCGCAGACTGTCCGCCATCGCGATCACGATGGTCTCCGCCATCCCGGTAGCGATCGCCGAGGCGGCGTGATGCAGGACTGAAAAAGTGGTGCCGCCACCGGCGCCGGCGGCGAAACAGTAGCGGGGAAAGATCTGCAGGTACTCGGCGATGGCCTCGGCGTGGTAGAGCATGGGCTGGGACATGCTGTTGCAGGTCACCAGGCCATCCACCTGGGTCTTGTCCAGACCCGCATCCGCCAGCGCCAGCAGTATGGACTCGACGCAGAGTTCGGTTGCGGTGGCGTCGGGCACAATCCCGACCCGGGTGTCGGCGGCCCCGACAATCGCCACCTTGCCGCGCAGACTGTCCATCAGCGCGCCATCACCGCGGTGGCTACCCCGGGGGTAATGACCTCGCCGGCCTCATTCTTGATAAATACCTCGATCTGCACTTCTCCGCTCGCCGGATCCACAGCCGTGACCGTGCCGCCGGAGTAGAGCGTCTCGCCGATGTAGCTGGCCGCGCGATTGGAGTACTCGATGCTGGTCAGGCGCCCGGCGTCAGCTAGCCACTCCTCCACGCACTGGTTCAACCAGTCACCGAGCATGGGGCCGGCAATCACCAGCCCCGGATAGCCTTCGACTTCCGTGGCATAGGGGTGATCAAAATGGATGCGGTGCGCGTTCCACAGTGCCGCGTTGTACAGGAACAGCTGTACGTTGTCGGGCTTCAGTTCGCGCCCGGGCAGCTCGTCGCCCACCTGCACGTTTGCCCCCGACGGTTTCTCGCTCAGTGCCACAGTCTTTACCTCAGAATTCTCGTGGTTTGCTCGCGGATCACCTGCTCACCCGCGTCATTGACAATCCGCATGTCCACCTCATAGAAAATCAGCGGTCCGGAGCGACCGTGCTTTTCATAGATATTGGTCAGGGTCCGCGTCGCGGTAAGCCAGTCCCCGGGGTACACCGGCTTCAGGTAGTCAATCTTGAGGCCACCCGCCATGGCCCGCTCCAGCGGGAATTTCGGCAACAGGGTGTCGATGGACACGCCGTCGGGGGTCAGGTCCTCCAGCTCCACCACGTCCCAGAACAGGGCGACGTGGAACATGGGGGGCGCCTGGTCGCCGTCGAGGTACTTGCGCTGGCGATTGCCGGTGGCAATGGCGTATTTGCGGATATCCCGCCGTGTCACCAGCTCGCGATGCGGCACGCTCTGGCGCCCGATGTTGGCGAGCAGCTCGTCACTGAGCAGCGTGGTCATACTTTTCTGTCTCCCGTGTTCCAGTAGGGGTCGCGCAGTTCACGCTTGAGGATCTTGCCTGTCGGCGCCTTGGGCAGGCTGTCGACGAAGTCTACCGAGCGCGGCTTCTGGTAGGACGCCAGGTGCTGGCTCGCGGTGGCGATGATCTCGGCCTCGGTGGCGCTCATCCCCGGCTTCAGCACCACGACGGCCTTCACCGACTCGCCCCACTCGGCATCCGGGATGCCGAATACCGCGGATTCGAGTACCGCCGGATGCTGGTGAATGGCCGCCTCGACCTGGGTGCTGTAGATGTTCTCGCCCCCGGAGATGATCATGTCCTTGGCGCGATCGACGATGAATACGTACCCGTCCTCGTCCCACACCGCCACGTCCCCGGTATGCATCCAGCCGTCGCGCAGGGTCTGCGCCGTCAGGTCCGGGCGCTGCCAGTAGCCGATCATATTGGCCTCGGACTGCACCAGCACTTCACCGGGTGTGCTGCCATCGCGGGGGACGGTGTTGCCGTCGGCGTCCACCAGCTTGATGGTGGTCATGAACCCTTCCCGACCACAGGAGCTCAGCCGCTCGGCATGGATGCCGGCAATGGCGTTGGCGTGGTCCTCCTGGGACAGAAAGCTCATGGTCATGCCTTCGGTCTGGCCGTAGCCCTGAATCAGGGTGCAGGGAAACGCCTCCAGCGCCGCCTTCACCACGCTGTGCGGCATGGGGCCGCCACCGTACTGGATGTTGCGCAGGCTGCTGAGGTCGTAATCGGCGAAGTTGTCCACCGCCATCATCCAGTTCAGCATGGTGGTGATGCCGAGGAAGGCCGAGACCCGCTCGCGCTGAATCACCTCCAGCGCCAGCTTCGCCTCAAAGTTGATCAACACCAGCGGGCAGCCGTGGGCCATGTAGTTCATCGCCAGCCCCACCGGAATGTGGAACATCTGGCCGGTCAGCATATAGACGTCAGAGGGTACGATACGCTCGGCGACGGTCTGGTTGATCATGCCCGCGAACAGGGAGCGATGGGTGTGCAGAGCGCCCTTGGACTCGCCGGTGGTGCCGCCGGTGTAGAGAATGAGCACCGGGTCGTCGCCCCCGACTGATGCGGAGCGAGGGGGTTCCTCGGCGCTGGCCGCGGCCAGCAGGGCTTCGTAACTGCCGTCACTGCCGGCACCAAAGCCGAGGCAGCGGGGAATCCCCGCCTCCGCCGCCACGCTCGCGGCCAGTTCCGCATACTCGCTGGAATACACCAGCACCCGGGGCGCGCCCCCGGCTGCGATCTTGAGCAGCTCGGGGCCACCGAGGCGCCAGTTCAATGGCTGCACGATCAGGCCTATACGCGCGCAGGCGTAATAAACCTCCATGTACTCAATGCAGTTCTTGGCAAGCACGGCCACGCGCTCGCCCTTGTCCAGCTGCAATTGCGTTGCCAGCCCGTTGCCCAGCCGACGCACACGCTCGTCCAGCTCGCCGTAGCTCATGCGCCGATCGTTCGGCACATCAATCAACGCCTCCCGGGCAGGTGTCAGGCGGGCAGTCTTGGCCGGAATTTTTCCAATGTTCACCAGGCGTCCCCGTCAGTAGCTCTTGTCGAGTTCAAGATGGCGCTGCAGCAGCTCCCAGCCGCCCTCACCCCGGACCACGCGATCATGGTAGACACCTGCGGTCAGCAGCGAGATCGCGCCATTCTCGGTGGCGAACAGGGTCAGGTTGGACACCACGGCGATGCCCTCCTCCGCGCCTGTATCCGCCGGGAAGAAAATATTCGACACCACGTGGCGCCTCTTGTCAGTCTGCTCCGCCATGGATCCGGTCATCAGCTGCATGATGCCCTCGCGGGATTCGAACGGACCGATCAGGTCACCCCCGGCGATGCGCATGCTGAAGGAGGCGTTGGCGGCGAAGCTCGCCGCGAGCATCTCCACGTCGCGCTCGTCCAGGGCATAGGCTGCGCGTGCCAGCAGCTCGTGGATTGCGAGTTTTTCGTCGCTGTCGAGTTCAGCGGTCATAGACTGTCTCCCATTGCAGGCACGCTCGGGGCAGCGGGGCCTGCATGCTCTCCAGGATACCGGGATTGTTGATGCACATCCTCTCGCGCTTCTGCAGTCGCGCCCACCAGGGTGGGCACGCGGCCCGCATGGCTGCTACCGCAGTACTGGAAAGAGGCCCTGCCGCCGGCCGCGCCCGCGACATCACAATTTGCGTTCGCTATTTTCATTATTGTTGGTCCAAAAAACCTGTTGCAAAATCATAGTTCCCTTTTGAACATTATTCAAGATAAAAAATGGAGTGCCAAATCCGGACAAATCCGTAGCCGCCTATGGGCTTAGCTGCTAAAGTTTCGGGCCATGGAAAATTCTCCCAAAACAGCGCGCCGGAATTCAGCCAACCCCGTGCCGGGAGATGCTCCCGCCAGGCGCGACGGGCGCGGTGAAAAGCGCCGCCGACGGATCTACAAATCCCTCCACGACTGCATCATCACCAAGGGCTATGTGAAAACCACCCTCGCCGATATCGCCGAGGGCGCGGGCATGACCGCCAGCCACCTGCTGTATTACTTCAATGGCAAGGAGGCGATCCTGGAGCAGTACTTCGCCAACGTGGCGGTGCGGTTCCTGGAAAGAATCGAGTCCTTCTCACAGCACCCGGCTCGGGAGCAGGTGGAGATGCTGGCGGACTTCTGGTTCCGCGGAGAGACCAGCACCCGCCTCGAGATCGGGTTCATGCTGGAATGTTTCGGCGCCGCGGTAAACGACGACGTCCTCCGCGTCACCAAAGCGGATTTCGACAGCCGCTGCAAGGCGCACCTGATGGAGGTCTTCCGGGCTGCGCCCGCACTGGTGCTCGACAACGAGAGCGACTCGGCGGAAATCGCCTACTCGATGATGATTGGCCTGCGCTCCGCCGTGTACTTCGATGAGGATATCAGCCTCGACCGCGCCCACCGCCTGTTCACGAATGCCGTGAACAGGATGTGTGGATTCGGGGCCTGAGCGAGCCTAGCGCAGGCGCGGCAACACCTTCTCCGCAATGTAGCGCAGGCGACGGTTGCCGGACTCCAGCGACTCCCCGGGAAATTGCGCCCAGAAGTGAATATCGCTGATCAGCGGGTAGTCCCGCACCAGCTTGCTCAGCTCGGCAACCGCCATGTCCGCGTCCCACATTTCGTAGAGGCCGTTTTCGATCGCGCTGAAGACATCGTCAAACAGGGTGGCCTTTTCCGGTGGCCCGAAGGCTCCCCATTTGATGTACTCGTTGCTCTGGTACAGGATGTGTTCGCCAATCCGGCGCGCCTCGGCCTCCGGGTCCTCGGCGATGATCGCCCAGCAGCCCATGACCACATTGCCCTGCTCCAGAGTCTTGCCCTGGCTCAGCAAGGCCTCGCAATAGTTGTCGATGCCCAGGCCACCGGTGCAGAGAAAGCCGTCGGCCACGCGCGCCGCCCTGTCGATGGCTGGCGGTGCCATGCCTCCCAGCAGGATTTTCGGCGCGTGTACCGGCGCCGGTGTCACGCTCAGGTCACCCACTGTGAAGCGCTTGCCGCTGAAATTCACCGGCTTGCCGGACCAGCTGCGGCGGATGACCTCAATACCCTCCTCCACCAGGCTCGGACGATGTGACAGCTGGCGCCCGAACTGGTCGAACTCCAGCTGCCGGTAGCCGATGCCGACGCCGAGATCGAAGCGGCCGCCACTGAGCAGCGACACCGTGGCGCAGTCCTCGGCCATGCGGACCGGGTCGTGCAGCGGCAGCAACATGAGGTTGGTGCCGATATGCATGTTGCGGGTGCGCGCGGCTATTGCCGCGGCGAGCACCAGCGGGGACGGGGTATAACCGTCGTCGCAGAAGTGGTGCTCGGTCAGCCAGGCGGAGTCGAAACCGAGTTCTTCAGCGGCGGCAATCTGGTCCAGTCGGCTGGCGTAGAACTGCTCGAAGTCCTCGCGCCAGGGCGCAGGATTACGAAAGTCGTACCACAGTCCATAGTTGACAGGTGTGCTCATGATGCAATTCTCCGGGGATCAGGCGATTTCGGCAAGAAAGGCGAGCAGGTCGCTGTTGTAGCGCTGCGCCTCTTCGATGAAGGGTGCGTGGCCGACTCCCTCGTATTCCACGACCCGGGCATTGGCGTTGTTCGCCCCGACCCAGCGGCAAATATCCGGGGCGACAAATACATCTTCGGTCCCGACGAAGGACAAAATCGGCAGCGCAAGGGCGGCCAGCTGCTGCCGCTGGTCGAGCTGCGCCAGCTGGCCCAGCGTTACGTGCGCCATCGGCGACGCAGCGCAGAATACCTGCCACATCCAGTCGACCAGCGGCTCGCCGACCTCTTTCGCGCAAACTGCCTGCGACAGGCCCGCCAGGAATCCGATGCGGTCGGCCTGCAGGGCCGCTACCGTACCCGCCATGTCTTCTTCCGTGCCGCCGGCTTCGAAACCCGGCTTGCGGGTGTAGATCGGCGTCGCCCCGCCGGTCAGAACCAGTCCGGCGCAGCGCTTGCCCAGTCGGTCGGCCGCTTCCACCGCTACCGCGCCGCCCAGGGACCAGCCGTTCAACACCACCGACTCCAGGCCCAGTTCCGCCACCAGCGCCACGACATCGCCCGCGATCGCGAGAATACCCAGGTCGGCAAAGTCCTTGTCGGAAAGCCCGCAACCACGGTGGTCGATCATCACCACCCGGTGCCCCGCGCCAAGCAGGGCCGGCAGGGTGTTGTCCCAGGCCCGGCAACTGAATCCCCAACCGTGGATCAGCAGGATCGCGCTGCTGCCGCTGCCGTAGTCCTCGTAGTAGACGCTCTTGCCACAATCGGTTTTCAGGTAAGCCATAGTCCTATTCCTTCTTGCTGAGAAGTCGTTTTATGTTGGATTCGTAGTCATTGAATATCGCCGGCAAATCCAGGGCTTCGGCATTCACCAGCCACTGGTAGATGATGCCAAAGATAAACGCATTGAACTGCACCGAGAACTGCTCCGGGTTGATCACGGGGTCTATCTCACCGGCCTCGATACCGCCGCGGACCCAGCGGGCGGCGTCCTCGCGATAGACCCGGTGGTGGTCAGCCAGCTTGCTGCGAATCCTGGAATCGTGCCCGAGTGACTCGTACCAGAGGATGTACATGGCGCGCATGTAGTTGGCCTCTGCGGTAAGAAAGTCGCGCAGCGCGTCCAGCGCCGCCAGCACCGCCTCGATTCCGGTCTTGCCGCCGACGTAGCTGGTCAGGTGCTCCTTCCAGCGACCGTCGAAGCGCACGAACAGCTTGTTGAGGAAGCCCTCTTTCGACCCGAAGCGGGAGTGTGCGAGTCCGCGGCTGTAACCCGCCAGCTCGCCGATCTCCTTGAGCGTGGTGCGCTCGGTGCCGCGCTCAATGATCAACTCGATGGCGGCCTCGAACATGCGCTTGTCAGATAGAGCCGTACGCTCCGCCTGGGTCCTGCGCCGGGTCGTCGCCTCCGGTCCCTTTGCCTGTGGTCTCATCAACTGTTCTCCACGATGGCAACCTTCAGGGCAAAGGTTGCCGTTATTTTATTGTTTCGATATCGAACTCTCCGGCGGCGTGCTGGAGGCGCAATAATTTCTTGTCGATTTTACCGACACTGGTCTTCGGAATGCCGGCCACAAACGCCCAGTATTCGGGAATCCAGAACTTCGCCACCCGATCCTGGAGAAACGCCCGCAGCTCGGCACCCCCTATCTCGCTGTCGGTCACCAGGATTGCCAGGGGCCGTTCCTGCCAGCGCTCATCATCGGTAGCGATGACTGCGACTTCCACCACTGAGGGATGGGCCAGCAGCGCATTCTCGAGGTCGACGGAGGAGATCCACTCGCCCCCCGACTTGATCACATCCTTGGTCCGATCTGTCAGCTGGACGAAATGCCTGGCGTCGATATGGCCGACATCGCCGGTGCGCAACCAGCCGTCACTGGTAAAGGAGTCTGGAGCACTGTCCTTGTAGTAGGCGCCTGTTACCCAGGGCCCGCGCAGCTGCAATTCACCGACATCGCGGCCATTGTGGGGCAATTCCCGACCCTCTGCATCCACCACGCGGACCTGCATGCCGGGCACCGGGCGCCCGCTCTTGGCGCGCCAGGGCGTTTCGCCGCCCGGCCCCGGATCCCGGGGCGGATGGGACAGGTGGCACAGGGGACTGGTTTCCGTCATCCCCCAGCCCTGCAGCACCGGCACCCCCCAGCGATCCCGGGCCGCGTCAATCAGCGACGGCGCCACGGCGGCGCCGCCACAGACCAGCATACGGAAGCTGCTCATGTCCAGGTCGCCCTGCTGTGACGCGCGCAGCAGGTCGCCGAGGATCGTGGGCACCGTGGCGGTAAAGGTGGGCTGGTTGGCGCGGATCATGGACTCGATACCCGCCGCCTGCAGGTGCGGGCCGGGCATGATGAAGTCGCTGCCGCTCATCCAGCCGCTGTAGGGCAGACCCCAGGCGTTGGCGTGAAACATCGGTGGCAGCAGCAGGATGCGATCCCGCTCATTGATGCCAAAGGTGTCGGTCGCCCGCGACGCGAGGGAGTGCACAAAGGTGGTCTTGTGACTGTAGACCACGCCCTTGGGATTGCCGGTAGTACCACTGGTGTAGCAGACCGCCGCGGCGGCGGTTTCCTCCAGCTCCGGCCAGTCAAAGCTGCCACTCTGGCTGGCCAGCAATGCATCGTAGCCACTGGCCGCAATGCCGCCCACAGCCCCGTCCGGGCCGTCTACCAGCAGAATGTGCTCGACAGTTTCCAGCAGGGGCACGACCGGCAGGAATATTTTCTCCAGACTGGCGTCCAGGATCACCACGCGGTTGCCGGCGTGATTGATCACATAGGCGATCTGCTCCGGCGACAGGCGGATATTGACCGTGTGCATGATGGCGCCCATGGAGGGAATCGCCAGATAGGCTTCCATGTGCGCCAGGTTGTTCCAGCTGAAGGTGGCGACCCGATCGCCCCGCTCAATACCCAGGGCCCGCAATGCCAGGGCCAGGCGCTCGGCTCGCTCCGCCACCTGCCGGTAGGGAGTCCAGTGGGTCTCGTTGCCGTCGAAAACACCTACCCGGCTGTCGGGGAACACGGCGGCGCCGTGCTCCATGATCATCCGCACCGTCATCGGCAGGTGCATCATTGTCGCCATCATGTTCAATTGTCTCCTTACCAGCGACCTTTGGCCGCCGCTTCCGCCTCGGCCAACAGGGCTGGCACATCGTACTCCAGACCGCGGGCATAGGCAGAATCGACCTTGCCCTGGCGATAGAGTGCATAGGCGCCCTCGACAATCGCCGCCAGCCGCCAGAAGGCGAAGCACAAATAGTAATCAAGATTGTTCAGGGGATAGCCGGTGGCAGTGCCCCAGCGCTCCGCCAGCGCTCGCCGGCTGATGATCCCGTCGCGCCGGCTCACGGCCTGAATATGCTGGAACCCGGGCGGGTCGAGATCGCGCGGACCCCAGAACATCAGGAACAGGCCGAGATCCGCAAGGGGATCGCCGATAGTCGCCAGCTCCCAGTCAATGACGGCAGCGAGCCCGGGACGATCCGGATGCGACAGGGTATTGTCGAGATGGTAGTCACCGTGCACGAGACCGACGGGGCCCTCCGCGGGCAGGTTGGCCAGCAGCCAGTCCGCGAGCTCCTGCAGCAGGGGCAGTTCCCGCACCGGCGCCTCGGCCCGCACCGCCTGCCAGCGGGTGATCTGGCGGCGCAGGAAATTGTCCGGATTGCCAAAACTTTCCAGCCCGATGTCGCGCCAGGGCGCCCGGTGGATGGCGGCCAGCTCATCCACCAGGTCCTCGCCCAGGCGGTTGACGCTGGCGGCTGTGTCCCGGTAGGCCGGCGGCAGGGTATCGGTAATGGCGACGCCGTTGACGTGGGACACCAGCAGGAACGGCCGGCCAATAACCGCAGGATCCTCGCACCAGCCCATGACCTTTGGCGCCTTGACATGACCCTGGATGGCACGCAGCACCGTGGCCTCCCGCTCTATGCCGCGGTGCGCCGTGGCCGAGATCGTGTTCTCCGGCGGCGTGCGCAGCACCAGCGGCCCGCTGTCGGTTTCCAGCAGCAGAGTCAGGTTGGCGTTGCCGCCACTCAGGGCCCTGGCGACCCTGGCGCCCGGCATGCCCACTTCGGCGGCGATCCACGCCGCCAGCGGCTTGTCGAACGGGTGCTCACTCATCCCGGGACCCCGAAACTGCTCAGCAGCCCGCCATCCACCGGAACGAAGGCGCCGGTCATGTAGCGGGAGCGGGCCACCCACTCCACCACCTGGGCAATCTCCCCGGGCTCGCCGTAGCGCCCCAGGGGTATGGTCTTGCGCATGGCTTCCAGCGCCTTCTCCGACAAGCCGCCGGTCATCTCGGTCAGCACCAGACCGGGAATCACCAGGTTGACGGTGATGCCGCGGGCGGCGAATTCCACCGCCAGCGCCCGCGTCAGCCCCGCCAGTCCCGCTTTCGAGGCCGCGTAGGCGGAGTCCCCCGGAAAGCCGCGGAAGCCGACCACGGCGCCGACATTAATGACCGCACTACCGGCCCCGAGGTGCGGGTCCGCGGCACGGATAACATTGACCGCGCCGCGCAGGTTCACGTCAAGCACGCTGTCCCAGTCATCCAGGGCGATGCGGCCGATGCGGCCGCCACGGTGCAGCCCGGCGTTGTTCACCACCACATCAATCGTGCCCCAGTGCGCGACCACCGCCGCCACTGCCGCGTTTACCGCCTCGGCATCGCTGACATCGGCACGACAGGCCATGCAGTTTTCGCCCAGCTCATGGGCCAGGCTTTCGACATCCGCGCCGCGGGCAAGGATAGCGACCTTGTCCCCTGCGGCAAGCGCACATTCGGCGACCGCGCGGCCTATACCGCGGGACGCCCCCGTAACGAACCAGATTTTTTGGTCTACCATTGTATTGAATCAGCCCGAGTGAGTTTATTATTTGCTTGTTTGCATCTAACAAGTCTAAACTAGGCCCCGCTCAAGTCAAGCAAAAGAAACAGTGCCGGCGACATGACACCGGCCACAGGACTGGCGTCAGAGGCTCAGAGCCACCCGACGCCCGCACTTACAAACCCGCAATAAAAGGATACCACCGTGAGTTGGAGCTTTGAGACTGACCCTGAATTCCAGCAGCAGCTGGACTGGATTGCAACCTTTACCCGGGAAGAAATTGAGCCGCTGGATCTGGTCTTCCGTGGCCCCGGGGACCCCTGGGATCCGAATTCCCCCGCCGCCAAGGCGATGGCGCCACTGAAGGAAATCGTCAAGCAGAAGCGCCTGTGGGCCTGCCATATCGGGCCGGAGCTCGGCGGCCAGGGCTACGGCCAGGTCAAACTGGGCCTGATGAACGAAATCCTCGGCCGCAGTCGTTTCGGCCCCAGCGTTTTCGGTTGCCAGGCACCGGATTCCGGCAATGCGGAAATCCTCGCCCACTACGGCACCGAGGACCAGAAGAAGCGTTTCCTGCAGCCCCTGCTGGACGGCAACATCGCCTCCTGCTATTCCATGACCGAGCCCCAGGCGGGTGCGGATCCGGCGGAATTCACCTGCACCGCGACCCGGGACGGGGACGAGTGGGTCATCAACGGCGAGAAATGGTTCGCTTCCCACGCGCGCTTCTCCGAGTTCCTGCTGGTCATGGTTGTCACCAACACCGACGTTCCCATCCATGAAGGGGCCTCCATCGTGCTGGTGGAAAAAGGCACCCCGGGCATGGAAATCCTGCGCAACTCTGCCGTGGGCCCCTATGTGGAACAGGGTGACGGCGTCCACGCCTACATCCGCTTCAGCAACTGCCGCGTGCCTGCGGACAACCTGCTGGGTGAAGAAGGCAAGGGCTTCCTGGTCGCCCAGACCCGTCTCGGCGGTGGCCGCGTGCACCACGCCATGCGCAGTGTCGGTGTGCTGAAGAAAGCCATGGACATGATGTGCGAGCGCGTCCTCAGCCGGACCACCAAGGGTGAGCCGCTGGGCAGCAAGCAAATGACCCAGGACAAGATTGCCGACTCCTATACCCAGATCCTGCAGTACCGCCTGCACGTACTGTATACCGCCTGGCTGATCGACAAGTACAAGGAGTACAACCGCGAGGTGCGCAAGGAAATCGCCGCGATCAAGGCCGCGACGCCCAAGGTGCTGCAGGAAGTGATTTATCGCGCCATGCACCTGCACGGCAGCCTGGGCATGTCGGATGAAGTGCCGCTGATGAACATGTGGGCCAACATCCCGGAACTGGGTGTGGTCGACGGTCCCTCGGAGGTCCACAAGATCACCGTGGCGCGGACCGTGCTGCGCGACTACAAACCGGCACCGGGCCTGTTCCCCACCTACCACACGCCCACCCAGCGCGAAGCGGCCATGAAGAAGTACGGCCACTTCCTCGACCAGGCCTGACCGCCACCGGGGAGCAATCGGCAGGAGCTCGCTGGCCCAGGCCAGCGGGCTCCTACCGCGGTACGCTGATCTCCAGCCGCGGCATTGCCTCGGGCATCCCGCCCAGGGCCACGGCGCAGCGCGAGGAGCCATTGAACCACGCTACCAGCAACGAGAGATGCAGTAACTCATCCTCACGGAACGCCTCCAGCAAATCCTGCTGGAGCGACTCCGGAATCCCTGCCGGGTCAAGATTGTACTGGTCGACAAAGGCCACCAGCAGCCGCTCCCGTTCGCTGAGCCCCGCCATCGGATCGTCCTGGCGGATGACCTGAACCTTGTCCTCGGTCAGGCCGTCTGCGATGGCCACATCGTAGCGCACCGCCTGACACATCACGCAGCCCGTGTGGCGGGCATTGCGCAGGCGCGCCAGTTCCACTTCAGCTGCGCTGAGGGGCCCCGCATCCCAGATTGCCGCGTTCAGCGCCAGGTAGTGATCCAGGGTTTCCGGCACAATACCCAGCGCGGAGTCCCTGATAACGTTGCCGGTACTCCCCGCGGGGGGGCTTACCCTCGCTGTGCTAGCCATGTTGCTTGCCTCCTGCGGGTGCTGCCTGCCAGATCAGACCCAGGCGAATGAAGCCATCGAACACTCCCAGCCCCTGCAGCAGCGCCACCAACCCCGCCTCGCCATGGTGCTGCTTGACCGCATCGGCCAGGGCATCGGTAATCGCCCCGCAGTCCATGGCATGCACCTCCGCAAGCTCCAGGCAGGCCCGCTCGGCAGCGGAAAAGACCGCTGCGCTGTGCCAGTTCTGCAGCTGCTCGCGCTTGCCGGCGGCCACCGGATACTCCGCCAGGGCAAAGTCGGCGTCACTGCGGTGCAGCTGCGCCAGGCGCAGGCGACACAGCTCCATGGTTTCCGGCGGCAGCTGTGACAGCGGGTAGAAGCTGGCGTGAAGCCGCTGGAAGTGTTCGCCTATGGCGGGCAGGCGGCCCATGAGCTGCGCCCGGTTCAAATCTCCTGCAATCCAGCTCATTCGAGCTTGCTCCTGCATGGCCTGATTATCGTTGCACAAACGCGGGGTCAACCGCCAAAGCCCTCGCCGGGGCTTGCCTCCGCCATCCGGATCAGGCGGCTATCTGCAACCGCGACCTGGCGGTGCACCACGGCCTTGCGATAGTCCTCATCGGTCACCATGGCCATGAAGGCGCCGGCGTCGGGATAGCGGGCAATGAAGGCAATATCCCAATGCTCCTCTGCCGGCCCGATCACCACGCACTCGGGGCGACCGCGCCAGATGATGCTGCCGCCCAGACGCTGGAAGATCGGACCGCTGTCCCGACCGTAACGGGCATAGGCCTTGGCGCCGGTTACCGTTTCCCCATCGGGGTAGGTGGCGCTGGCATTGAGACGAATCAGGTTCAGCATCATGATCGGGGTGTCCCGCGGCAGTTGCTTGAACTGGTCGAACTGTTCGCGGCTGGGGTCGACATTGTTGCTCATACCTTGGTCCTTTTTTTATGATCGTCGCTATGCAAGAGGCAATTTGCTGCCGGAGCAGCGGTCAGGCCACCACGTGCCGCAGCACCGCGCCGTAGCCTTTGCAGGCCGGCACATCGTCCAGGGCGTGACGGGCGCGCAGGTGGCGGCGCAGCGCTGCCAGATGATAGCAGGGCACGCTGGCCATGAAGTGATGCTCCAGGTGATAGTTGACACCGTTGGGCGCGAGCACGATGCGCTGCCACCAGGGCGCGTCGACGGTGCGGGTATTTTGCCGCGGGTCCGGGTGGTACAGGTCGGGCACCGCGGCGTGCTCGGCAATCTGGCGCAGGCGAATGACCAGCATGTAGGCTGTGAGGAAGGTCCCCAGCCACAGCAGATAGACCCAGCCGATGCCGCAGGCCAGCAGCAGCAGGAACAGCAGCCCCTGCACCAGCAGCTGGCTGACAAAGGGCGCGGCACTGGCACGCTTCTCATCGCTGGTGATGCCCGCCGCGCCGCGCAGAATACTCGCCAGCAGCTTGATCCCCGTGCGACCGCTCAGGTCGCGCAGCACCTTGCGGCGGAAACTGGCGCGGGACACGGGATAACTGGCGTAGTTGGGCAGGTCCGGATCCTCCACGGTGCCCGCCAGGCGATGGTGGCGCAAATGCCCGCGGGCGTAGGATGGCATGTCGTTGAACACCGGCAGGGCGCAGAGCCACTGCCCCACGACCTGGTTGAGCCAAGGAGTGCGGAACAGGGTGCGGTGTCCAGCCTCGTGAGTGAGTACCGCGAGCCCAAGCTGGCGCCCCGCCAGCAGCGGCACCGCCAGCAGGATAAGCAGCGGGTGCGGATACATCCCGACCAGGGCAAAAATGGCGACAATGCCCAGCCAGTTGCCCAAGACCAGCCGCCAGGCCTGCAGATCGCTCCTGGCGGTGAACTGCGCGACCTCCTCTGGGCTTAAATAGTCAGCGACTCTCATGCTTCGATTTTACACCTTCAAACCCAGCGAGTCCCGCGCTTCGCGGGCGAGCGACTCGCGAAAATCCGGATGCGAGATGGCAATCAGGTCCGCCGCCCGTTCACTCAGGGAGCGCCCGCGCAGTTCAGCCACGCCGTACTCCGTCACCACATAATCCACCTGGGCGCGAGTGGTGACCACCCCTGCGCCGCGCTCTATCGCCGAGACCAGCCGCGACACCGTGCCACGCTGTGCCGTGCTGGGCAGGGCGATGATGGACTTGCCCCCTTCCGAATACATGGCACCCTGGACAAAGTCGACCTGGCCGCCGACCCCGGAGTAAATCCGATACCCCATGGAGTCGGCGCAGACCTGGCCGGTGAGGTCGACCTGAATGGCGCTGTTGATCGACATCACCTTCTTGTTCTTGGCAATGACCACCGGGTTGTTGACGTATTCCACATCCAGAAAGGCCACCTCGGGATTGTCGTTGACATAATCGTACAATCGCCGGGAGCCCATGGCAAAGCTGGTCACCACCCGGCCCCGGGCGATCTTCTTGCGCGCGTTGTTGACCACGCCACTCTCGAGAAGATCGAGGACGCCATCGGAAAACATTTCCGTGTGCACGCCCAGGTCCCGGCGGTCGCCGAGACAGGCCAGGGCGGCGTCAGGGATGGCGCCAATGCCCATCTGCAGGCAGCTGCCATCCTCCACCAGGCTGGCGACGTGCTCGCCCACGCGGCGGTCGACGGCGGAGATTTCCCGGCTCTCGTGCAGAATCAGCGGCGTCGCCTCGGCATAGGCGTAGTCAATGCGATTGAGGTTGATGAAGCTGTCGCCGTGGGTACGCGGCATATTCGGGTTGATGTGGGCAATAATGCGGCCGGCAACATCGCAGGCCGCGGCCGTGGCTTCCACGGAGATGCCGAGAGAGCAGTTGCCGTGCTGATCCGGCTTGGAGACCTGGATCACTGCCGTATCCACCCGTTGCTCGCCGCGGCGAAACAGCTTGGGAATCTCCGACAGGAAGATGGGCACGTAGTCCGCCCGGCCCTGGTTGATCAGGTCGCGGGTCACCTTGCCGGCGAAGAAACAGCGGTTGCGCAGGTGACCCTCCAGCGCCGGGTGAGCCAGCGCCTCCGCGTGCTCAAGATGCAGTTGCATGATGTTCACATCCCGCAGCTCCTGCGCCCGGGCAGCGATCGCCTCCAGCAACACGGTCGGCGTCGCCGCCATGGAGTGACTCCAGAGAAATTCACCGGAGCCGATCGCGGCGACAGCTTCGGCGGCACTGTTTACAAATCGGGTCACTGACAGCTCCGTGGTTGTAGCACCCTGAACCGGGCGGATCTATCATACCGGATTCCATGCAGGCCGGCCCGAAAGCGGCTATCCTGAAGTCATGAGAAAAACCAGTGCGATCCTCTGGCAAGATGCCCAGCACCAGGTGCTGTTCGAGATCCTGGATCTGATTGCCCGGCCCGACGCGGGCACGGAGGTCCTGCGGCAGCTGCATGACTACAGCGAAAACCATTTCGCCCTGGAGGAACACTACATGGTGGCCATGAACTATCCCGAAACGGCCACTCACATCCAGGCCCACGATCAGTTCCGCAAGGAGATCAGCTCGCTGTTGAGCCTGCAGGTAGACGATCCCGAGTTCCGCGCCGTTGTCTCGACGTTCCTGACGGAATGGTTGAAGCGCCATGTCCTGGGCATCGACAAGGACCTGGAGGCGTTTATCCTCGCCTCCGACCTGAAATAGCGGCTACAGACGCAGCTCCGCGGTTAGCCAGGCCTTGTCCGTATCGCGGTAGCCAGAGCCGGATGCGCCGGCAAACAGGGCCACCTTGAACTGTAGCGACAGTTGCGGGTTGACCTTCCATCCCAGCGCCATGTCGAGTTCCCGCCCCAGGCTGCCGCTGCGCTCATCGCTGCGAAAATCGTGGTACGAGGCGCCCCAGTTGACGCTGCCACGCTCGCCCGCCAGGCCCAGCCAGCTGTCACGCAGGCCATCTCCGGGGGTGATCAGGAACATGTCCGCCCAACCCTGGAATTTGTGCAGGGTCGCCAGGGGAGTGCGAAACCCCCGGCCGCTATCCGCGCCCAACACCTCATGTCCGGCCTGCAGACGCAACGCTGGCAGCGCCCAGGTCGCCTCCAGATTATAGTAACGGACCCGATAGTTGTCGGGATTATCGCCGATGTCCCCCTGGCTGGCCCAGGCGGCTGCCACGCTGGCCGCCTGCCATTGGCCGCGGTATTCCAGGCCAACGGTTTCGCTGGCATTGGCCGTCGTTAGCGCTTCGCTGAAGTTGCGGCTGCGGTCGATATCCAGCCGATAGGCGAAAACCGCCAGAGTGTGCTGCGGCCGCGGGTTCCAGGCCGTCCGCAGCAGGGTGACGGCACCGTCCCAGTCGGCGGGCTGGGCTCCATCGTCGGGACCGAAGACCCGCTGCACCCGATACACATGGCTGGCATCCAGGGTGACGGGAGTGCCCCGCCACTGCAGGCGCAGGCCATCGTAGGTCTGCTCGTTCTGACGCCAGCCGACATTACCGACGAAACGCTCGTTGCCGTGCAGAATACGCTGGCGGCCAGCCGTCATCTGCAGCGCACCCTGCCGGTACTCCAGCTGGGCGCGGTTGACATCCGTTCCCTCCGGGTCCGCCACAACCGGGTGAGAACTGTGGCCATTGACCGTAGAATTGTAGCGATCGCTGCCCAGGGCGGTGACATCGTCCAGTTCCAGCTCAATGGCAAATCCTGCCAGCGGTGCCGAGGCCAGGCTGACTCGGGAGCGCAGCGTGGATGCCAGCGCCGTCTCAGGCACCCCGTCCTGATCCACATGCTCGAGGCGATAACGGAAGTCGAGCGCCGCGGTGCCATTGCGGACCATGTCCGCGAGACTGCTGACAGCGGTATCGTCAGCCGCGACAGGCCCTGCGCCAAGGCTGGCGGCCAGAAAAGCCTGCGAGAACACGTATCGGTATTTCAGCATATCGAAACGCAAACGGGCCTCCCACCCGCGGCGGAAGGCCCGTTTGCGAAACCTCCTGTCAGTAAACGTCCTTGCGTGTGTTGTAGACGTTGAACTTGCCGGTAGGGGTCACCAGCCGTGGATCCTTGATCACATGCTTCAGCGTGCGGGTCTTGTCGTCTACCACCACAATCGCGGATACCTGTTCCATCCCGTTCCATACCGAGAACCAGACTTCATCGCCAGCGGCGTTGAACTCCGGCTGCACCACCCGTGCCGGGCCCTCGCCCACACCGGCCCACTCCGCGATCGGCAGCACTTTGTAGCCGGCGCCGAGATCATCGATGTTGTAGACCGCCACTGACTGGCTCACGCTCTCCTGCGGGTGCAGGGTATTGTCGATCCAGAGATTGCGGGATTCCGGGTGCGTCTTGACGAACAGGGAGCCCCCGCCCTGGGCTGACAGGGTGCGCACGACCTTCCAGGCGTGCTGCGGATGCCCCTCGGGATCCGTGCCGATGAAGGTGACGTTCTCATTGCCGAGCGCCGACGTTACCCATACCGGTCCGAATTCGGGGTCGATCAGGTTCGCCCCGCGACCGGGGTGGGGTATCTTGGTGACATCCACCAGCGCTTCAATGTTGCGGTCCCTGGAATCCACCACCGCGATCTTGTCGGACTGGTTGGCCGCGGTCAGAAAGTAGCGGTGCGTGGAATCCCAGCCACCATCGTGCAGGAAGCGTGCAGCCTCCAGAGTTGTCACCGACAGGGCGTCAAGGTTGCTGTAGTCCACCAGCAGGATCTTGCCGGTCTCTTTCACGTTGACGATGAACTCCGGGTGCTCGTGGGAGGCGACGATGGCCGCCACCCGAGGCTCCGGGTGATATTCCTGCGTATCCACCGTCATCCCGCGAGTGGACACAATCTTCTGCGGCTTCAGATCGGCGCCGTCCATCAGCACGAACTGCGGCGGCCAGTAGGCTCCGGCGATGGCGATCTTGTCCTCGTAGCCAGGGAACTTGGAGGTTTCGACCGAGCGCGCCTCAAGCCCGATCTTGACGGTTGCGACCTGCCGCGGTGGATTCATCCACAGGTCGATCATGTCGATCTTGGCGTCGCGGCCAATCGTGTAGACATAGCGCCCGGAATGCGACGCACGGGAAATGTGGACCGCATACCCGGTCTTCAGCACGACGATAATGTCCTTGCTGTCCCCGTCAATCAGGGCAATCTCGCCGGAGTCGCGCAGCGTCACCGAGAAGATGTTGTCGACATTGTATTGATGCGCCGGCTTGACCGGACGGTCTGCCTCGGGCACCAGCACTTCCCAGCTTTCCAGCATCTCGGGCATGCCCCACTCGGGCGGTGCCGGCGGCTCGTGCTGCAGAAAACGCGCCATGATGTCGATCTGCTCCTCGGTAAAGTCGCCGGAGGTGCCCCAATTGGGCATGCCCGCCGGGGATCCATAGTTGATCAGGATCTTGAGGAATTCGGTGCCGCGCTCCTGGGTGATGTCCGGCGTCAGCGGTTTGCCGGTGGCGCCCTTGCGCAGCACGCCATGGCAGCCTGCACAGCGCTCGAAATACAGCTGGGTGGCGAGGTCATACTCCGCCTGGGTCATGTCCGGTGCTCCGGGCGAGATCACTCGCTTGACATCGCCCATGGGCACCGGAGCACCCTTGTAGGCCATTTCGCCGGGGGTGACGCCCGGGTGATCGGTCTCTTCCTGTGCCGCCACGGCGGCCACGCCAAACCCCAGGGCCGCGGACAGCAGGCAGGCACTGGCGCGTTGCTTCCAAAGAGTGTCAGTGAATTTCATTCTCGCTTCTCCCATTCCCCAACGGCGATCCCGCTGACTTAAGATGCATCTTATATTCTTGTTTTTGTTCAGGACATGATACAGGTCAATCCGCAGAGCTTTTCGCTGCGGCATCGGTAGCAATCACAGTGTGCACTGCAGCGCGATTGCCTTCGCGCTTCTTGCGTTTGTGTGCCAGCGGCGGGCAGCGGTGCGCATCCCAGTAGGTTACCTGGCACTCCAGGCAATAATGGCATTCATTGTCGACGATCTCGCCGGTAGGCCGGATGGCCCCGATCTGGCACTCGTTGGCGCAGGTCTGGCAGGGGTGGCCGCACTCCACCCGCCGCCGCAGCCAGTCGAAGACCCGAAAGCGGGTGGCGAAGCTGAGCGCAGCGCCCAGCGGACACAGGTACTTGCAGTAGAATTTGCTGTTGACTACGGTGACGGCCAGCAGCGCCAGGGCGTAGATGGCATACAGCGGCGGCCGCTCGAACTGCATCACGAACACGGTCTTGAAGGGTTCGATTTCCGCCACGCGTGCGGCATTGGCCATCGAATCCAGCGCCAGACCACAGATGGCTATCAGCAACAGGTACTTGATGGCCCAAAGACGCTCGTGCACGGCCTGGGGCAGCATGTAGCCGGCAAAACCCAGACGCCGGGAGAGTTTCGACAGCAGTTCCTGGGCCGCGCCGAAGGGGCACAGCCAGCCGCAGTACACACCCCGGCCCCAGAGCAGAATACTGAGCGCGACGAAGGCCCAGAGCATGAACACCACTGGGTCCAGCAGCAGACTGTCCCAGGAAAAACCCCCGGCCAGGTTGCGGGCGAAGCCCAGCAGGTTCACTACCGACAGCTGGCCGTGCCAGAACCAGCCGATGAACACTACGGTAAACAGCAGATACGCCACCCGCAGGCGCTGAAAAAACCGCTTGTGCTGCACCAGCCAGTCCTGCAGGAACAGCACCAGCAGCAGTATCAGCAGCGCCACCGCGAGCACGATCACCCGCAACTGATGCTGCTGCCAGCTCCAGTGCCAGTCGGGTACGGCGGTAAAGGACGCTGCAGAGGCTCCAGCGTCCTCTGCTGTCGGCCCCGCCGCCAGCTGTGGCAGCTGTTCCCGGTAGGCCTCCAGCGCCGCGGTCGCAGCCTGGGTTACGGTTCGAACTATGACCATCGCGGTGATCGTGGCGCCGCTCAAGCCATCAATGCCGATGTAACCTGTACGACCCGTTGCCCCCACCCGGATGCGGTCATCCGCCTGCTTGCCCTCGAGTTGGGCGACAAAGTCCTGCAGGTGGGCGTCGGTGATGCCGACTACCAGAATCGGTTCCTGGTGTGAACGCACCCGGACGGCGAGAATCTGGCCGTCGCTGGACAGGGCGACAAGCAGATTGACGGGGGATCCCGAATAGGCAGGAATGCGGACAAAATCGTCCGTCTGGAACAGAAGCAGGCGGTCGCCACTGGCGTTCGTCACCCGATACAGGCCTGGAGCGGCCGCAACCGGCTCCAGCGCGATCGCCGCTGGCAGCAACCCGCGCGCATCAGCCAGGCCAAGGGACGCCAGCGATGCCGGTGCACCGACGAGCAGCCACAGCAAACCCGCCAGGCGCAGGCAAACACTGACTGCTGTACGGCCTATGCACATCACGCCACTCCCCCCGAGCCTCTGGCCATCATAGTCAGGCTCTTTTAAGATGCAAATGATGTACATCATTTTATTGGGGCGAGGTCTGGGGTTTACTGTGCGCATGAAACCATGGCTTGCAATCGCGATCTTCGTTCCCCTGACAGCGGCAGCGGGCGACCTGGTGAACGAGCGCCTCAGTGCGTCGACTGCAGCCCGGGAAGCGCACTGGGGTATCGACTGCGCGGCCACCCTGTTGGCGCTTCCCGCTGCCGCTGGCGGCAGCGCAGAGATTGCCGAAACATTGACCAAGTGTGGCTTCATTCACCAGCCACCGGGAGATGCAAACGCCGATAACTGCCCCGATTACCGCACCCTCCTTGCAGCCTATCAGCAGCGTGACGCTGCGACCTTGCAGCGTGAGTTGCACGAGGCCAGGGCCTGCACGGGCACACAAGCCGCGGCTGAGAACCCCCTGGAGGAGATCGTGGTGACCGCGAGCCGGACCCGGGAGCGGCTGCTGGACAGCAGCGCCAGCATAAGCGTGCTCAACGCGGAAGATCTCGGTCGCATGACCGGCAACGGTGTCGCCGACCTGCTGCGGGATGTACCCGGTCTGCAGGTGTCCGACTCCGGTCAGGCCGGGCTCAAGCGGATCCGCATCCGCGGCGAGGCCTCGCGCCGCAGCGCTGTTCTCGTCGACAGCCATGAACTGTCCGATCACAGTGAGGTCGGTGCGCCCCTGACCATTCACCCGGACATGCTGGGACGCATCGAGGTGATCCGCGGCTCAGGCTCCGTCCTCTATGGTTCCAAGGCACTCAGTGGCGTGACCAATCTGATGACGCTGAAGGGTGGCAGCGCTCCGCTGCAGGCAACGATCAAGGGTGGCTACGACGGCACCACTGGCGGTGACACCCTGTTTACCAGCGTCCACGGCGCGCGCGACGGCTGGAGCTATCGTCTCGCGGCCGCCAACAGCGAACACGGCCAGCGCCGGACGGCTGCGGGGCGCGCCGACAATACCGCCTTCGACCACCGCGGCTACTACGGCTTCCTCGAGAGGAGTGCAGGCAGCCACACCCTGGGGCTGACCTGGGACCGTTTCGAATCCAGCTCCGAGATATTCGTGGAGGACGCCGCACGGACCACATTTCCCCTGACCGACTTTGCCCTCAGTACCCCGCGGCGGGACCGGGAACGGTTTGGCCTGGACTACTATCTTGAGCCCGGAGAGGGCCCGCTGGACCTGCTGACACTATCGGCGTTCACCCAGGACAGCCTGCGAACCTTTATCAGCAACACCGAAACCGTCTGGTACCAGCGCGATATCGACACCCGCAGCACGCTGCGCAGCGATGGTCTGCTGCTGCAGGCGGACTGGCGGCCATTGGGCGAGCACAGCCTGATCACCGGCCTGCAGTACGCCAATGACAACGTGGACCAGCGGCGCGCAGTAGACACGCTATCCTGGGTACCTGCGATCGCCGCGACCGGGGTGGAGCAAATCAGTGATGACGCCACCATTCGCACCACCGCCGCCTTTATCCAGGACCGCTGGACCCTCGGCGACCACCTGACGGCGGTTGTCGGCGCGCGCTACTACCGGGTCGACGGCAGGCTGGACGCCAGTGATCGGCCCGGACTGGTCGCCGATGCGCTGGATTCCGACCGCCACCTGATCGGCTCTGCCGGGCTCAACTGGGCCTCGCAGCCGGACAGTGTCTGGCGCCTTAATGTCTCCGAGGGCTATCTGTATCCCTCGCTGATGCAACTGGCTACCGGCGCCTACGCCGGGTCCAACTTTGTCAATCCGGCGCGCGACCTGAAACCCGAGACCAGCCTCAACTACGAGCTCGGCTGGCGCCGGATGGGCGGAGCCTGGACCGTGGATGCAGCCCTGTTCTACAGCGATTCCAGGGACTACATCGACCACCTGTTCTGCCGTCCGGAGGATCAGTGTCTCGGCGCGCGCGACAAGATCTACCGCAACGTCGGCGCCTCCAGTGCCAGTGGGCTGGAACTGTATCTGGCCTGGCAGAGTCCCGGGGGCTGGACCCGCCCCTACGTCAATCTCACCTGGATGCGGCGGCAGAATGATTTTGGCGACTTCAAAACCGACGCGACCGGCGTCCCCACCGTCGCCGGCCGGGCGGGTATCGCGCTGGAACCGGATTTCAACGGCCCCTGGTCCTCCCTGTGGGCAGACCTCTATCTGCGCGGGGAAAGCGACTCCCGCCTGGAGGAACCGGGCACCCGCGGCATAGTGGTCAGCGAGCGCAGTGGCTGGGTAACCCTGAACACGGCACTGGGCATGCATCTGGGCGCCGGGGACCGCCTGCTGCTGGCGCTGGAACTGCACAACCTGCTGGACCGGCGTTACCGGGAGTCCAGCGAAAACCTGCTGGCACCCGGCCGTGGGATCTCGGTCAAGGCCACCTGGAACATCAACTGACCGAGGGAGCGCAAGCCCGTGCAGCCGTCGACAATCGAGCACAGCAAAGTGGGTTCCAGCCGACAGGACAAGGACGCGCCGGGCAGGGGCGCGGCGGTCATCATCTATGGCCTCTACCTGGGTGCCATCATGAGTGTGGTGACGCTGCCATTGGGTGCACTGCTGGCGCACTACAAACTGGGGCGGGGTGCCGCCTGGGTGGACTCCCACCTGCGTTTCCAGATCATGACCTTCTGGCTCATGCTGCTGGCATCTGCGCTGGCCCTGCTGGTCTGGCAGCTGCTCGGACGCTTGGCCCTGCCGCCCATGACGGCGTGGGCGTTCGGCTATTTGTACATCACCGCCGCCATCGCCTGGTACATTGCCCGCTGCGGGGTAGGCATCCATCGCCTCACCAGCAATGAACCTGTCGCCAGGCCCCGCAGCCTGCTGTTTGGTTGATCTCGCCCCCGCTCGCAGATCGGTAAATTACTGTCGCACCAGCTGCCGGTAGATCGCCGGCAGCGACGTCGCCAGGTGCTCCGGACGGAACACCACGGCGTAGCCTCCGCGACCAAAAACGCGCGGAAAATAGCCCTGGGATTCCCGGTCGATGGTCACGGCAAACACCCGTACCCCGGCCCTGCGCGCCTCCAGCACTGCACGACGGGAGTCCTCCACCGCGTAGCGGCCCTCGTAGTAATCCGTGTCGTTGGGCTTGCCGTCGGTCAGCAGCAACAGCAGGCGGTGCCGGTTGCCACATTTCGCAAGTCCGCTGGTCAGGTGGCGGATCGCCGTGCCCATGCGGGTGTAGTGGCCCGGCCGCAGGGCGGCAATGCGCTGCTCCACCTCGCTACCCATCGGCTCCCGAAATTCCTTCACTGTTGTCAGCCAGACCCGGTCCCGGCGTTTCGAGGTGAAACTGTGCACGCTGAAATCATCGCCGCAGGCTGCCAGCCCGTGCGCCAGCACCAGTAGCGCCTCCTGCTCGATATCGATCACCCGGCGGTCGTCAACCCAGGCTTCCGTGGACAGGGAGACATCCACCAGGATGGACACCGAGAGATCCCGTTCCAGATTCCGGGCGTCGGCGAACAGGCGGTCACTGCTGCTGCCCGCGGCGCGCTGGTCTGCGTGGGCCCTGACCACGGCGTCGATATCCAGTTCGCTGCCGTCGAGCTGGCCACGGAGCAGAACACGGCGCGGGCGCAGTGCTTCGAACTGGCGCCGCACCCGACGAATGCGCTGCTGCATGGCTGCATCCGGCTGCCAGTGCTCCGCCGCCGCTTCCTGCTGGCCGGTGAGGACGGTGCAGTGGTTTGGCAGATGGGCCTGCAGACGGTAATTCCACTCCGGGTAAGTGACGGCCGCTTGCGCGGGCGCGCCGGTAACTTCTCCCGGCGGCAGGTCCAGCTCCATGCGCAGCCGCGCGGCGGCCTGCTGCCGGTGCGGGCTGAGGGTGATTTCCTCCAGCTGGTCGGCAGCCTTGCCCGCGTTCTCGTCCTCTTCGTCATCCACCATGCGATTGACGTTGACCATCTCGGCAAAGGACAGCATTTTCTCGAAGCGGTTGAAAATCAGTGAATCATCGCGGTCCGCCTGGTCCTGGTGTCGGCGACTGGCCTTGCGCTTGCCACCGCCCTTGTCGCCACTGGCCGGCGCCTGCTCCTGCTCCTCGTCCTGCTCCGGGACCGCTCGGGTACCCAGGCTGAAACTGGTGGCCCACAGGGGCACCGGCAGCGGCGGCCGATAGCCCGCGGGCGCCTGCACACCTGCGACCGGCACCGAGGGATTGGACACCAGCGCCACCAGCTGTGCCGCCATTGCCGGCTGTTCTCCACGGTCTCCCAGGGCGTGGCGGATAACAAATTCCAGTGCGCGTTCCGTTGCCGGCAGCGAACGCCGCGGGCGGATTGCCAGCAGCGCTGCGCAGAGGCGGCGGTAGCGGTCGCGAGAACCGGGCAGCGCGCGGCACACCCGCTCCACCGCCAGCAGCGAGGAACGCAATGCCAGCAGGTCCGCCTGCAGAGGGTCGGCGGTGGCAGGGAAAGGTTCCAGTGCCGCCGCATGCGCCGCCAGCCAGAAATAGAGTTCCCGGTTCAGGGCGCGCTCGGGAAACAGGCCGATGACGGGCGGAAGCAACAGGGATTCCTCGTCGATGCGGGCCTGGTCCAGCAATTCCCGGTCGAAGCCCAGGCGTTGGCGCAGGCGCAGGCGGTGGCCGGACTCGCGGGCAGCGATGGCACCGAGAGCGGCGCTGCCCTCCCCGCCCACAGCCCGAAAGAACACCGCCAGTACCGGCGCGACCTCCTCCAGGGTGACCGCAGCTGCGGCATGATGCGGCCAGGACGCCGCGGCAGACGCCCAGCGGTGCCAGTAGCGCCCGACCAGCTCTTCCAGTTCGAGTAAATGCAGCATGGGCTCCGCTCCGGGGTGCGGGTTCAGTCGCCGCCGAACGCCATGGTGACCAGCTCCAGCAGGGCCTCCTGCACGTCGGGCTCGTCCGTCAACGGTTCCACCAGCGTGGCGCGTGCGGCCTGCATGACCGGCAGTCCCGCCGCGATCAGGGTGGCACAGTAGATCAGCAGCCGCGTGGAGACACCTTCCTCGAGATCCTGCCCCTTCAGCGCCCGCAGCCGGTGCGCCAGGCCCACCAGGGCACGGCAACGCTCTGCCGCGAGCCCACTTTCCCTGGACACAATCGCCACCTCCTGTTCCTGCGGCGGGAAATCGAAGGTCGCGGACACAAACCGCTGGCGGGTACTGGGTTTCAGGGACTTGAGCACATTCTGATAGCCGGGGTTGTAGGACACCACCAGCATGAATTCCGGCGGCGCCTGCAGCAGTTCACCGGTGCGCTCCAGGGGCAGCAAACGGCGGTCATCGGTGAGGGGATGCAGGATCACGGTGACATCCTTGCGCGCCTCGACCACTTCGTCCAGGTAGCAAATGCCACCCTCGCGCACCGCGCGGGTGAGCGGACCGTCGACCCAGCGGGTCTCGCCCTCCAGCAGCAGGAAGCGACCGGTGAGGTCGGCCGCGGTCAGATCATCGTGGCAGGAAACGGTGAACAGTGGGCGTCCGAGCCTGGCAGCCATGTGCGCCACAAAGCGGGTTTTGCCGCAACCGGTTGGACCTTTCAGCAGCAGCGGCAGGCCGTGCTGCCAGGCATGCTCGAACAGCTGACACTCCTCGCCCACCGGCTGATAGTACGGCAACTCCCCAGCGTCTTCTGCCAGCGCCGCGGTCTCTACCATCACGCTGTGGTCAGGCGAGTTTCGCCCTCAGGCAGCTCTTCACGGGCGGGACCAAATACCGCATACAGGAACAGCACCGCGGCTATGGAAACCACCAAGCCAGCCCCGAGGCGCATCCAGTAGAACAATTCCAGCTGCTGCTGCACCTCCATGTAATTCATGCCCAGCACCCGCTGCAGATGAGTCTGGACCACCCCGGCAAAGGTCAGGGTGAAGGTCATGAAACACATGGCCGAGGTCATCAACCAGAAGCTCCACATATTGAGAATCTGGTTGAAAGGCTGCAGCCGCCGCAGCTGGGGCATGGCGTAGGTAATCACGCCCAGCACCATCATGACATAGGCGCCGTAGAAGGCGAGGTGCCCGTGGGCTGCGGTGACCTGGGTGCCGTGGGTGTAGTAGTTGACCCAGTGCAGGGTGTGCATGAAGCCCCAGACACCTGCGCCAAAGAATGCCACCGTGGCGCTGCCCAGAGTCCAGAGCATCGCGCTCTTGTTGGGGTGGTTGCGACGCCCTTTCCAGAACATGTAGAAGGCGAACATCACCATGGCGAAGAACGGCGCCACTTCCAGGGTGGAGAAGAAGCTGCCGACAGGCTGCCAGTATGCGGGCGCACCGATCCAGTAGTAATGGTGGCCGGTACCCAGCAGACCGGAGAACAGCGCCAGGCCGATGATCACATACAGCCACTTCTCGATGATCTCTCGATCCACTCCGGTGAGCTTGATCAGCAAATAGGCCAGCAGTGACGCCATGATCAGCTCCCAGACTCCCTCAACCCAGACATGCACGATCCACCACCAGTACAGCTTGTCCAGGGCCAGGTTGGACGGATTGTAGAACGCGAAGAACCAGAAGATGGCAGCCAGCCACAGGCCCAGCATGAGCACCGAGTTGATCGCCGTCTTGCGGCCCTTGTACAGGGTGATGCTGGTATTGTAGAGGAACATCAGGAAGGAAATGGTGATCAGGATCTTGGACCACAGCGGCTGCTCCAGAAACTCCCGGCCTTCATGGATGCCGAACTGGTAGCTGATCAGCGCGCCAGCGCCCGCCACGGCGAAGATCGCCAGCTGGACATAGGCGATCATCGGGCTGTGGATGTCGCGCTCTGCCTCCTCCGGCAGGAGGAAGTAGGTGCAGCCCATGAAGCCCATCAGCAGCCAGACGATGAGCAGGTTGGTGTGACTCATCCGCATGACGTGAAACGGCACCAGGTCCACCATGAACTCGGGCAGAACATAGACCGTCGCGGCGAGAATGCCGAAGATTACCTGTAGCGCAAACAGCGCCATGGCCACCGCAAAAAAGGGTAATGCCACCCGTTGGGTTTCGTATTTCATTGCCTGCTCCTCTGCCTGCTTGACTGCCCGGTGCTCAGGATCGCGTCTTCAACCCACCGGGTGTGGCGGCCAGCCCTGGGTATCGATGGAATCGGCCCAGCGGAAAAAATCCACCAGGTCGTCCAGTTCTTGTTCGGTCATCTCGAAGTAGGGCATCTGCCGGCGCCCGGGCACATTCAGGGGTTGAGCCCTGATCCAGCCCTTGATGCCTGCGCGCGCTGCGTCGGGGTTGTCGCGGCCGCCGTAGCGGGTCCAGACATTGCCCAGCTCCGGGGCAAAGTACGCCCCCTCGCCTATCAGCGTGTGACAATTGATACAGCTATGCTTCTCCCACACGTGTTTGCCGGCAGCGACGGAATCCGTCAGCCCCTCGCGGTCGGTAGAGACATTTACCATGTACCAGTGACTGTGCGCGGTGAGTGCAGCGAAGACCAGAAAGAAAAACAGCGATCCGCCAAAGAAGATATTGCGCGCCGCTGACCGTGTGAGCGAGTCCATCATGCCAGATCCCCTTCTCGCGCTGTATTTCCCGGAAAGAGAAATCGCTGCCAGAGCCGTTGGTCTTAAAGTGCATATAATATACTTTTTTAGATTCTCACACCAATTTCCCACTGGCGTCAACCGCGCTTCGAGCACTGACCGGTGGATTCGCCTCTCGACGCGGACTGTCGTGCGAAAACCTGATCCATATCAACCCCGAACTCGAGCTGCAGGGGCGATGATGTGTATCGGAGCGGCGCAAGCTTAAGGAACGCGTTGTTATCGATCGAGGGTTGCCGATAGAATGCGACAGCTTGAAGTTCACCCCCGAGAGGATTTCGCCAACCACGCTTCTGGCCAGGACAGCCGACGGTGGTTACCCGCCTAACTGCAGGGCTGAAAGATGCGCTTGACCCAATATACGGACTACGCCCTCCGTACCCTGATTTACCTGGCGGTGGAGACCGGCCGCCGCCATACCATCCGCGATGTCGCGGAAGCCTATGGTGTCTCGCGACATCACCTGACCAAGGTAGTCCAGCACCTGCACCACCACGGCTTCGTGGATGCGACCCGCGGCAAGGGTGGCGGCATTACCCTGGCCCGCCCCGCCCGTGACATCGCGGTCGGCGACGTCTTCCGCAAAATGGAGACCTCCAGCGCCCTGGTGGAATGTTTCCAGCACGGTGGCGAATGCGCTATCCAGGGCGACTGTGGCCTCGCCCCGGCCCTGCGTGAAGCCCTGAATGCGTTCACCAGCGTACTGGATGGCTACACTCTGGAAGAGCTTGTCGATAACCGGCAGCACCAGCTGCGGAAAATACTCCGGATTCCCCTGGTGACGCTCGACCAGTGACGGGCGCGCCAACGACCCATGAGACAGATCAATGCAGGGGAATGCCAGATGACGCTAGTCTGTACCCGAGTTTCGGTCATTCACGCCGGGGAGCGCAGATGAAAGACACACATGCCAGGCCACCGCTCATCGCTACTTTGCTGGCAGAACATGTGCATCTGGCCAGAATCATGGAACTGATGGCCGCGCAGCTGGATGAGCTGGCCAATGGCGCAGCAAGCGACAGTCATGTGCTCTACGAAACCGTGTCCTACATGGTGAACTGGGCGGATCGCTACCATCATCCACGGGAAGACCTGATCTACGGCCGCGCGGCAGAGCTGGACGGACAGCTGGCGGATGATGTCGACAGCCTGCAGCGCCAGCACGACGCCATGGCGGGCAAGGCGCAGGCTCTGCAGCAGTTGATCGCCGACTGGCGCCGCGGTGGCGTTGACAGCGAGGCCGTGGTGAATGCCGGGCGCGCCTATATCGACCACAGCCGGGCCCACATGCGCAGCGAGGAGGAACTGGTGTTTCCCCGGATTGAATCCGTGCTGACCGCGGCAGACTGGCGCGAACTGGAGCTCGACGATCGCCTGCGCCCCGCCAGCGACCCGGTGTTCGGGCCGAGAATCGACCGCGAGTTCAGGAACCTGCGGCGCAAGCTGCGCCGGGGTGCACGGCGGCGGATTGAAGAGAGCGTGCTGGCGGAGTGGACGGGGCTGGAGGCAATACTGGAATCCCTGGAGGTGCTCGGCAGCGCCAATCACAGCGCGGCGCAGGAGACAGCCGCGGCATTGCGTACAGCGCTGGGTGACTCACTGCGCATCCTGCGCGAGACACCACTGACGGCCGCCCCGCGCTGCGCCATCAACAACACCCGCGTCGCCGGGCGCTGGCTGGGCGCAGTAGCCGGTATCGCCAGGGATGCCGCAGAGGACCTGTCGCGCATCAGCCGTGAACGGCGCCGGCAACTGAACAGACTGAACTCAGCCTGAGACCGGCGAGGGTTCGGCGCACCCCTGTCGTTCGGGTGGCGGCTCCGCCAGAGCAACACAGTTGCGCCCCGCGTCCTTGGCCCGGTACAGGGCGGTGTCCGCTGCGTGATAGAAAGCCTCGGCGGACATATCGGCGGCATGGCCCGCCACCCCGATGCTGCAGCTGACCTGCGGCGGTGGCTCCAGCCCCGGGAACTCCAGCGCGGCAATCTGCTGGCGCAGCCGTTCGATGATAACAGCGCCGGCCTGCAGCGAGGTCATGGGCAGCAGGACCCCGAATTCCTCCCCGCCCAGGCGGCCCACGCTGTCGGAGCGCCGCAGCCGTGATTGCATGACCGCAGCGATGCGCACCAGCACTTCGTCGCCAGCGGTATGGCCGTAGCTATCATTGATGTCCTTGAAATGATCCACGTCCAGCACCGCCAGACACAGCGGCTGCCCATACCGGGATGCCATCGCCGTGCTACTGTCCAGCAACTCGAAGAAGTGACGCCGGTTGGGGATCAGGGTGAGATGGTCGGTGCGCGACTCCCGCCGCAGCAGCGCGGTCAGCTTGCGCTGGCGACGATACAGGACCAGCACGATGGCCAGGGTAAAGGCCATCATTGCCAACAGCACGGACAGCGTCGTTTCCGTAACCGAAGCACCCAGCAGTTGCTGGGCTGCCGCCATGGGGGCGCTCAGCAGGAGCGGCGGCGCCGCCCACAATGGGGCACCGCCGCCGGGGCCACGCGGCGCCACCTTATGGAACCCCAGAGCGGATCTCGCGGTCAGGCTGCTGGCAGTTCCGATGTGCAGTGAGCACAGCGGGTTGCCTTGAGCGGAATGCGAGACAGACAGTGGGGGCACTCTTTGTCGGAGGGCGCCGCCGGGGGAGCTTCCTCCTCGCGCTTCATGCGATTGAGACCCCGAATCAGCAGGAAGACGGCAAAGGCCACAATCAGGAAACTGATGACGGCGTTGATAAACAGGCCGTAGCTGACCGTGACAGCACCGGCGGACTGGGCGCTGGCAAGTGTGGCGTAGGGCCCTGCAACGGAACCCTCTTTCAGGGTGATAAACAGGTCGGAAAAATCCACGCCGCCCAGCAACAGGCCGATCGGCGGCATCATGACATCGCTCACCAGGCTTTTTACGATGGTCCCGAACGCGCCACCGATGATGATTCCCACAGCCATGTCGACGACATTGCCGCGCATCGCAAATTCCTTGAAGTCCTTCAGCATAGCCAATTCCCCGAGATAATTATTGAGCGTGTCAGGTGCGGGCCGACACGCCCGAAACCCTGACTCTCCTAATCTTGCACCGCCATGGCAGAAACGCAAGCAAATTGTCGATCCCACCCGACCGGGGCGCCAATTCTGCTAGACTGGTCGCCTACCTCAACAGGAAGCCCGTTTTGCAGCGTGCCACTCACAGCAATTCCCGCGAGCCCCGCAACGCGGGGCGACTCTTCAGCCTGGCACTCTGGTCATTGCTCCTGGCCCCGGCGCTGGTGCAGGCTGAAGAACCGGCAACGCAGACTGGACTCACGGCCCCGGCGGAGACCGGCAGCGAGCCGGACGCCGCGGCAGCGACCGGGGCGAATCGCGCGATAGCGCCGGAGCCTGAACCAAAGCCGGAGCCAGAGACAGAGCCGGAACCGGAACCGGAACAGGAGCCAGAGCCAGAGCCAGAGCCAGAGCAAGAGCAAGAGCAAGAGCCAGAACCAGAGCCAGAGCCAGAGCCGGCAACGGAAGCGGCAACGGAAGCGGGTGATGTTGCCGCGAGCGCGGGGGAGGAAGAGGCTGGTGAGGCGGAACGGGCAGCACTACCCAAGGCCCGCAACATGCCCCTGGACGAACCGATCACGTCCGTCGCCACGCCCGAACCCGCCACGACCCGGGAGCAGCAAGTTGGCCGCAACCTGGTGCTGCTGGGCACCGAGGTGCCGCCCAGAACCTCGACCCGGCTGTCCTGGGCGCCCAAGCAATCCTTCGAGGGCATCTACATCGCCACGCCGGTGCTCGTGGTCAACGGGGTCGAACCGGGCCCCACCCTGTGCCTCACCGCGGCCTTGCACGGCGACGAACTCAACGGGATCGAAACCGTTCGCCGGGTGCTCTACAACCTGGACCCGGGCAAACTCAAGGGCGCGGTGATCGGCGTACCCATCGTCAACCTGCAGGGTTTCCACGCCGGCTCACGCTACCTCAGCGACCGCCGCGATCTCAATCGCTACTTCCCGGGCGACCCGGATGGCAGCTCGGCCTCGCGCCTGGCCTATTCCTTCTTTCACGAGGTTATTGCCCACTGCAGTGCCTTGGTCGACCTGCACACCGGGTCGTTCTATCGCACCAACCTGCCGCAATTACGCGGAGACCTGCGCGACCCGAAAGTGCTGGAGCTGACCAAGGGCTTCGGCTCTACCGTGGTGGTGCACAGTGAGGGCACCTCGGGCACCCTGCGGCGCTCGGCAGTCGAAGCCGGCATCCCCGCCGTCACCATGGAGGCAGGCGGCCCCTCGGTGCTCGACGAGGAGAGCGTCAGTCACAGTGTGAAGGGTGTCCGCACCCTGCTGAACCACCTCGGGATGACCGCCCGTTTCAGCCTCTGGGGCGATCCGGAGCCGGTGTACTACAACTCGGTCTGGCAGCGGGCGCCGGTGGGCGGGATTGTCTTCAGCCGCGTCACGCTGGGGCAGACGGTGAAGAAAGGCGATGTCCTTGGCACCGTCACCAATCCCATCACCAACGTCCGCACCCGGATTGTCTCCAGTTACAACGGCCGGATTATCGGCATGGCCCTGAACCAGGTCGTCCAGCCGGGCTTTGCCACGCACCATATCGGCATCGCCGCGGGCAAGGGCAAGGTCAGCGCGCCGGCCGCTGTCGCTGGCGACCAGGGTATTGCCAGCGAGCCCGCCGCGGGCCACGACGGTGGTGACAATGGCTCCAGGGAACAGACTGCAGCAGGGGGATCATCCGCCGCCGCCACGGTGGTCGAGGAGAGCCACACCCAGCCGCTGGAAGAACCCGAGGATGAAGACAGCGAACTGGCCGAGGACTAGCCTCGCGGGCCGCGGGTCACAAACTGTCCGCGTTCATCCACTTCCAGCAACAGGCGCCGTCCCGCCAACAGCGCGAGACCTATGGACACCGCCACCACCGCAGTCAGGACCATCCAGATCCCGGTCAGGGAAACATTGAGCTGCAGCATGATACCCACCCCGAGCGGGCCCAGCGCGGCCAGACAGTAGCCTATCCCCTGGGTCATGCCGGACAGCTGACCGGCCACCGCCGGCGTGGCGCTACGCAGTACCAGCAGGGTCAGGGCCAGGCTGAAACTGCCTCCCTGGCCGATACCCAGGGCCACGACGCCGGGCCAGCCCAGCACCGCGGGCCCCTGTAGCAAACAGTAAAATCCCACGGCAATCAGCAGCAGCAGGATGACCAGGGCCGGACGCTGGTCACGGCCCAGGCGCGCCAACCACGGTGCCGCCAGGGCCGCGAACAGTTGCACAAACACCGATGCTCCGAGCAACAGCCCGGCTTCGGCCTCACCGACCCCGCGGCGCTGCAGCAGCACTGGCAGCCAGCCGAATACGATGTAGGCCAGGGAGGACTGGGCGCCCATCAACAGGGTCACCTGCCAGGCCAGAGGCGAACGCAGCAGACCGCGTCCGGGCCGCACCTGCTGCCGCACCACCCGGTCCGGGACCGGATGCGGCGCGCTCAGGCGCCAGCAAACCAGGGTCAGCAATGCCAGCAAGGACCAACTGCCCAGGCTGCGCTGCCAACTGCCCAACCACTCGGCCAGGGGAATGCTCAGGCCCGCGCCCAGCGCGCCACCCAGGCACAGTGCCATGGTGTACACCCCGGTCATCAGGTCCGCACCCCGGGGCAGATCGCGCTTCACCAGCACCGGCAGCACCGTGCCGGCGATGCCGATCGCCGCACCCACCAGGGCAGTGCCGGCGAACAGGGGCCAGACACTGGCGCTCGCCCGCAGCGCCAGCGCCGCGGCCAGCAGCAACAGGGCCAGCGACAGGGTGCGCTCGAGACCGATACGCCGCGACAGCCAGGGCGCCAGCGGCGCGAACAGGCCCAGGCACAGCACCGGCAGGGTGGTCAGGGCGCCGATGGCGGCGGCCGGCAAGCCGGTCTCCGCCTGCACCCGGGCGAGCAACGGCGCCAGGGAGGACAGTGCCGGCCGCAGGTTCAGGCCCACCAGCACCAGCAACACGATCAGGCCCGGGCGCACTACCGCCGCTTCCCCACTGACATACCGGCCTAATCCTCGATCAGGGAACGTGCAATGACGTTGCTGGCGGGCTGCAGCAGGTACTGCAGCAGCGTGCGGGTGCCGGTGCTGACCAGCACCTCGGCGGGCATGCCCGGCAGCAGGCGCACGTGCGGCATGCGCGCCAGGCTCGCCGGATCCACCTCCACTTGCGCCAGGAAGTAGGGCTCGCCGCCAGAGTCCCGCACCAGGCGGTCGGCCGAGATAGTGATGATCGTACCCTCGGCAACCAGGGTAGTGGCACTCTTGAACGCGCTGAAGCGGATCCGGGCGCGGTCGCCGGTCCGAACCCGGTCGATATCCAGCGGCGATATCTCCGCATCGATCACCAGTTGCAACTGTTGCGGAACAATGTCCATCAACGGCGTACCCGGCCGCACTACCCCACCCACGGTGTGCACCGCGAGACCCAGTACGACACCGCTGACCGGCGCCCGGATGATGCTCCGGGCCAGTCTGTCCTCCAGTGCCCGCAGGCGTTCGCCCAAATCGTAGAGGCGGGCCTGCACGGTCTCCAGCTCGTCCACGATCTCGGTGTGGCGGTGCCGGTCCAGCTGGATCATCTGCAGGCGGGTCTCGCCGATACGGATGTCGTTTCCGGAAATGCGCGACAGCGCCTCGGCATTCTCGCCGACCAGGCTGGCCTGCTCCCGCTCCAGCTCTGTGAGCCGCTGCTTGCCGGTGAAACCCTGTTCCTGCAGCCGCCGCAGATCGCCAATCTCGGATTCAAAGGATTGCAGCAGACGCGCATTGCTGGCGCGTACCGCGCGAATCCCCTCATTCTGGGAGTTGAGCTGGTCAATACGTTGCTCCAGCACCTCGCGCTCGCCCGCGGTGGCTGCGCGGCGGGCGTTGAAGACCGCGTTCTGGCTGGCGATCGCCGCGTCCACACGGGAATCCTGCAAACCGTGGAATTCGGCTGGATAGACCACCGCGTCCAGGTTGTCACGCTCCGCCAGCAAGCGGGCTTCGAGGGCCTGCAGACTGGCGTACTGTCCCCGCAGCATGGAGCGCTCCGCCTCCAGCTGGGTGCTGTCGAGGCGCACCAGCGGGTCACCGGCCTGGACGCTGCTGCCCTCGGCCACCAGAATCTCCTCCACAATCCCGCCCTCCAGGTGCTGCAGGGTCTTGCGGGAATCCTTCACCGTCACCACGCCCGGCGCCAGCGCCGCGCTCTCCAGCGGCGCCAGGGCGGCCCAGCCACCGAAAACGCCGAAGGTCAGCACCACCACCAGTGTGCCCAGCAGCCGGTAGCGACGGTCGGAACTGTCCGGGGCCGCGATCGTGGTCATGCCGTACCCGGCCCCGGCGCCACCGCCGGTCGCTGGGCCTGCGCCTGCTTGCGCCCGGCCTCCATCCGCTGCAGGACTTCGGCCTTGGGGCCATAGGCAACGATCGCGCCCTCACGCATCACCAGCAACTTGTCGACCGCCGCCAGGATGGTGTTGCGGTGGGAGATGACAATGATGGTCGCGCCGCGCTGCTTCTCCGCCTGCAGCGCGGTGATCAGCGCCCGCTCGCCCTCGTCGTCGAGATTGGAATTGGGCTCGTCCAGCACCAGCAGCTGGGGGCTGCCGTATAGCGCGCGGGCGAGGGCGAGACGCTGGCGCTGGCCCGCGGAGAGGGCACTGCCCGCATCGCCAATCTCCATGTCATAGCCCAGCGGCAGGCGCAGGATCGCCTCATGCACACTGGCCAGCCTGGCAGCGGCCACCACCCGGGTGGGATCCACCTCGCCAAAGCGGGCAATGTTGGCGCTCACAGTACCGGCAAACAATTCCACATCCTGGGGCAGGTAGCCAATATGGGGCCCGAGTTCCGCCCGGTCCCAGCTGAACACCTCGGCGCCGTCCAGGCGCATCTTGCCCGAGGTGGTGGGCCAGATGCCGAGAATGGCGCGGACCAGGGATGTCTTGCCAGACGCGCTGGGCCCGATGATGGCGACCGCGTCTCCCCGGTCGATGCGGAAGTTGGCATTGCGCACCACAGTGAACCGCTTGCCGGGCGGCGCCAGAGAGACATTCTCCGCCGTGACGACCCCCTCCGGGGCGGGGAGCGACATCCGCTCGCGGCGCGGCGGGATACGCTCCAGTGAGGCCTGCAGGCGCCGGTACTGAAGACGCGCCTGCACCCACTGCCGCCAGCCGCCAATCAGCATGTCGACCGGCGCCAGCGCCCTGCCGAGGAGGATCGACCCCGCTATCATGACCCCGGGCGTCACCCGCTGCTCAATCACCAGCCAGGCCCCGAGACCCAGCACCATGGACTGCACAGCCAGCCGGAAAACCCGGGAAACAGAGCCCAGCGCGCTGCTCCGCGCCGCTGCCCTGGCATGGCTACCCAGCAGGCGGAAGTGGCGCTGCTGCCAGTGGCGACGAATGTCCGCCAGCATGCCCATGGACTCCACCACCTCGGCATTGCGCAGATTCCTGGCGACAAAGGCGTTGCTCTCCGCAGTCGCATCGCTGAGCTCCTCCATCGGCTGGCGGCTGACCCTTGCATTGAGCAGGGCGAGCCCCATCAGCACCGCCGCGGAGAGCAATCCCACCAGCCCGAACAGCGGGTGCAGCAGATACATCACCAGCAGGTAGACGGGTAACCAGGGGACATCAAACAGGGCGACGGGGCCGGGGCCGGCAAGGTACTGGCGCAGTCCGGAAAGGTCTGCCAGCGCCTGCCCCTGGGCCTCGCGGCCGCCGCTGTAGAGTGCCTCGCGAAAGGCCACATCAAACACCCGGTCATCCAGCGCCAGCTCAAGCCTGAGGCCCAGGCGCAACAATATCTGCGCCCGCACCCACTCCAGCGCGCCGATGGTCAGGAACAGGAACAGAAGGACGACAGTCAGCATCAGCAGCGTGGGCAGGCTGCCGCTGGTGATGACGCGGTCGTACACCTGCAACATGTAGATCGCGGGTGCCAGCAACAGCAGGTTGATACAGAGGCTGAACAGCGCCAGCGCCAGCAGCGAGGGGCGGAATCCTGCCAGTGCCTGGGACAGCTCGGAACCTGGGCCGGAGGTGCTCACATCAGGCGATCGCCAGCCCGGACCCTGGCCCGACAGAAACCATAGCTACCCCTCAAGCACCAGGAATTCATCGTTGAGCCAGAAGTCATACTGGCTCTCATCGAAGATGAAGATACCCGTGCCACCGCTCGCCGCGAGCGGATTATACAGGTCAGTGACATCATCGAGACCGGCGCTGCCAAAAAGGTTGGGCCGCACAAAAAACGCCATGTCGCTCCCGAGGTCAAAGCCACCGTTGCGGTCGGCATCGATATAGGCAATGAACTCCTCGCCGTCAGAATTCGTGTACTCGACATGCATGGCGCGGTAAACCGGGTTGTCGGGATCACGATCGTCGAAAAAGAAATTACTGGTGTCCTCTGTGGACCCCTGGAGCAGGCGGTCGAGAAGGTAGTCGAAGTCCGCATTGTTGAACAGGATATCTTCCACTGCGACCTCGGTGCCCGCCACGGTCGCGACAGCGCCCTGGTCATCGAGGATCTCGCGCGTATCCGCACCGCCATCCCCGACCAGGAAATCAGTCAGCCCCAGCGCAGTAAGATCAAACTTGTCCTGGCCGCCGATGGGGCCGGGAGGCTCGTCACCGGAAAACACGAAGGGCTGCAGCGCCAAACCCTGGAAGATATCGTATGCCGCACCCTGGGACTGGTCCGCCGACTGGTACACCACTTCAAAGGAGCCATCGAAGGAGCGTTCCTGGTTCAGGTCAAAAACCGTCTGGTCCAGCCCCTGCTGGTCACCGGGCGCTGTGATCGACTGCTCCACCATGAAGATGACGTTGCCTGTGCCCAGCGTGGCGCCGACATCTTCAACGGAGAAAAACTCGACCTGTTCACCCAGGTTAATCGTGACGTTGAACAAGGCTTCGCCGAGATTGCCCGTCGCCTGCGCCACGTCCAGCAGCAGGGAACCCTGGGTCAACATGGCATCAGTGACCGAATGTGCCAGCAGATCCTCCCCCGGCGTGAAATCCATTATCCGGTTGGTACCCGCCTGCCCATTGGAGACATCAGTGCCGGTATTGACGGTGACAAAGCCGCCCTCCCCCTCCACCCGGGTGACGATGTCGTAGTCATTGGCAAACACAAACCGGTCCAGTCCGGCGCCACCCGTCAGTTCGTGATTGCCAGGGCTGCCGTACAGCCTGTCGTCACCCTCCCCACCGTCCAGAGTGCTGTCGCCAGCTTCGATGCCAATACCGCCGAAAAGGGTGTCATTGCCCGCGCCCCCCAGCAGGGTGTCGGCGCCAAAGCCGCCGAAAAGTTCGTCGTTGCCATCGCCCCCGTCGAGCAGGTTGTCGCCGTTCTCGCCGAACAGGCTGTCTATTCCGCCGCCGCCCAGCAAGTCAGCATCCCTGGAGCCGCCGTACAGCACATCCCGCCCGGAACCGCCGGTGACATGCGCGTTGTCTGCGCCGCCATAGAATATGTTGTTGCCCTCTCCCAGCACATAGGTATTGCTGCCGAAGTAGGACAGCTCATCAAAGAACGAGGTGCCATAGATGACAGTGTCACCATCGTTGCCAACAATGGTGTAGCCGGCGGGGCTTTCAACCGTATCACCGGGGGCAATAGTGTCGAGATAGACCTCCAGCGGCCCTTCACCCAGGGCGGAAAAATCGAAGGTGCGCAGCGTATCGTCGAAGCTCAGTGAGTTCTCGAAGGCATCGCCGATCCCACCCTCGAAAATGTAGAAAGAGGGGGTGAAATCCGTCACCTCGGCAATGGTCTCCGGGCTCAAGAACAGTGTTTCAAAGCCCGCAAACGAGAGTGGATCGCCCGGTCCGGTACCGTAGGAGAACACGTTGAAGGCACCGACGGTGATGCCGCTGCCAGCCGCACCCAGGCCCAGGGCCGTGAGCCCGCCTGTACCCGTTTGCGGATCGAAGCCCGGCAGCCCGGCCTGGGTGATCCTGGACACGTCCAGGCTGTCGATCTGGTAGGGCCGGCCCAACAGCGTGGTCAAGGTCGCCGACAGGGCCGCCAGATCGATGTTCTCGGTTATCGAGAATCCTACCGAGCCAAAGGCGGAATCAGAAAGCTTTAAAGATGGCATAGGCCTGTCCTGTCAATGCTGTAGTTTATGGGACACCGCGCCCCGCGTCAGAACGACATCTCCCAACGCATACCGAGCGAAACGATCTCCCCGCTCAGGTTTTCGTAGCTGCCCAGCGCCTGGTACGACACGAACGCACTGATGCCGAAGGCAAACTGGGCAGCCACACCCGCGCCGTAGACCAGGTAGCTGCTGTCCGGGTCGTCCACATCAATCAGCAGCGACGCATCGGCAGCCTCGAACGGATCGTTGGCAAAGCGGTAGCGGACGCCGTCTGCGTTGTCTTCGAATTCACTGGTGTACTCCAGCCGGACATAGGGCGTCACTACCCCCCAGGAGGGCAGGAAGGTATAGCTGAGCTGGCCGCTCGCGGTCAGGCTCATGGACTCGAAGCCCTGTTTGTCCACGGCAAGGTCGAGGCCGCCGGCACCGGTCTCGGTAAACCCGTCGAATTCGCCATCGAGGTAGAAGAACCGCACCAGCGGGTCGAATTTGACGCCGCTGAAATCAAAGCTATGGCCGACATTGAGGCTGATGTAGTACTCGTTGCCATCGGTAGAAGCCGTGGCCAGGCGATCCACGCTGCCGCCGAAATCCTGATAGGAAATCCGGCGCTCGGTATCGACGTCAGACCAGCCATAGCTCAGGACGACGTCCGCGAAACTCGCGCCCCGGTACAGGCTGCCGTAGAAGGCCAGGGCGTAATTGTCGGTGTCAGTGGTCGCCAGCTTGTCATCGAAATCGACTTCCGCCTTGCCCACTGACAGGGACGTGCCGACAAAGAGATTTTCGTTGACCCGGTAGTCCAGACCGCCGGTCAGGGTCTGGGCATCGAAATCGAAACCCGATTCCAGCGCGGTGCTGTCCTGGTCGCCAAAACTGAGGTCACCGCGGACCCAGAGGCCCACCCGGCTACCCGCCAGCATTTCATCGCTGCTGGCGCCCATGCCCAGGGCGTCGCGGGACTCATCCAGCGCTGCGTTCAGTTGCTCGCCAGTCACCACGGTATCACCGTATTTGAGGTTCAGACCTGCGAGACTCAGGCCCTTGGAGCCCCCCTCGCGCACCCGCGCCATGCGCCCGCCGATATTGCGGAAGCGGGCGAAGGAGAGCACCCGCACCGACTTGCCCATGGCGGCCAGCTCTTCCGGGGTAATGGCCTGCAGCGCAACCAGGGCCTGCTTTGCGGTGGTACCCTGCGCGCGCAGGTTGGTACAGAGATCAAGGAGATCCTGCTGGGCCTCGTTGCCCGGCTGCAGGCTTGTGCAGATGCGATCGATGCGCCGGGACACGCGCAATTCGTTGACACTGGCATTGGCTATGACGGAGGTGCCGTCCGCGTCCTCCTTGCCGGTCACGCCGTCAACCCCGGCCTTGTCGCCAGTCACCGAAAAAGCCACATTGGCGACATTGGATTCGCGTCCGGCCTGGTCGCGAATCAGGTAGGTGAAGGAGTCGCTGCCCGTAAAGCCGGCGAAGGGGCGGTAGACGTAGCTGCCGTCGGCATTCAGCTGTACTTCGCCCCCCAGGGGCTCGCTCACTTTCACCGCAACGAGACCGTCCCGGGTAAAGAGCAGGTCGTTGTCGAACACGTTACCGGTATCGAAGTCGTCGGCAAAGTCATCGTCGATCGCCACAGGTGGCGACGAGGCGTCGACAGTGATCACGAAGCTGGCGGTAGCCACATTGCTCAGGGCCTCGCCATCGGACGCCCGGTAGCTAAAAGTCACCTGGCCGACGAAGCCCGGTGACGACGTGTAGCTGAAGGTGCCGTTGGCGTTCAAGGTCAGGCTGCCACTGGCGGGCGCCTGCTCCAGGATTGCACTGAGGGGGTCGCCGTCGGGGTCGGAATCATTGGCCAGGACATTGGCATCGGCGAAACTGGTCCCGAAGTCGTCGTCCGCGGCGAGCGGGGCGGTGTTGTCAGGTTCCGGCTCGGTCACCAGCAGGGTCACGGTGGCAACACCACTCAGGGCCTGAAGGTCCCCGGCCCGGTAGGTAAAGCTGTCGGTGCCGAAGAAGCCCTCGTTGGGAACGTAGACAAAGCTGCCATCCTGATTGAGGGTGAGGCTGCCGTTCCGGGGCTCGGAATTCAGGCTTGCCACCAGCGGGTCGCCGTCGGCATCGCTGTCATTGGCAAGCACATTGCGGCCGGCGTAGTCGGCCCCAAAATTGTCATCCAGCGCTACCGGCGGGGTATTTGTGGTCGGTACCACGACCGGACCACAGCTTGGGTCAACCGTGTTGTAGTAGGCGTTGGTCACGTTGATGATGGGCAGGCCGACAATATTGTCGTCGGCGTCAAACAGCGCCAGCCGCACATCCTGGTTAAGCGTCGCGGTATTCTCGAAGACATAGGTCAGGCAGGCACTCTGGCCGCTGAACCCAACCACCAGCGCGCCGGGGTCACCTGGCGGCACGTTCTCGGCACCCAACACTTCGACCCGGACGATGGACGGATCCTGCAGATCCGCGCTCTGGTCCCGACCCACGGCGACCGGCGCGGCGCTGGCCAGGGAAGGCAGCAACAGGGCCAGCAAGCCTGCGACAAGAATGGTAGAGCGGCCGTAATAATCCATTTTCTGCGTTCTCCCCTGGAACCAATCCGCGCCCTGCCATGGGCTGTTACGGTGTCGATTTGCCTGAAATTCTTGTAGTTGGCCGGTGCGCGGGCAGGCCCGCACTCGAAAGAATGAGCACCGGGAGTATCGCCGCTGGGGCCGCGACCGTCAACGAACGCAGACGCAGCCCGGCACCCGCGCCGCGCTGCAAACTCCGGCAGTACGCTATATCCGCCCGCTGGCCCGCCCCCGCTACCAGTGCACGCCGCGCCATACCTGGGCAAACAGGCGCCTGGCCAGGGCCAGCCGCGAAGAGGGAATGGCGGCCATCTCGGCGGCAGCCTCGGCCTCGCTAAGCCCCCGGGCCGCGGGCGAGTCCGGGAACAGGTCGTAGGCCTGGCTGAGGAAGGCCTCGGTGACGCTGGGCAGGGTGGCCTGGGCCACGGCCCCGGCGACACCCAGGGTGGTCGACACCTTCTTGGTCCGCGTCACGATCGCTTTCATCACCAGATCCCTCGCCTGTTCCGGGGACAGGGTCGGGAAGGCCTTGTAGAGGCCGGTGGGGGCGATCATCGGCGTCCGTACCAGCGGCATGTGGATGGTGGTGAACTCGATATTGCAGCGGCTGAACTCCGGCGCCGCACAGAGGCTGAAGGCGTCCAGCGCCGCCTTGGAGGCCACGTAGGCCGAGAAGCGCGGCGGGCTGGTGAGCACGCCAATGGAGGAGATGTTGATGATATGCCCCTCTTCGCGCGCTTCCATGCCCGGCAGGAAGCCCGTGATCAGCCGCAGGGCGCCAAAGTAGTTCAACTGCATGGTGCGCTCGAAGTCGTGAAAGCGGTCGTAGCTGTAGCGCACCGAGCGGCGGATAGAGCGCCCCGCGTTGTTGATCAGGATATCCGCACCGCCAAAGTCGTCGGTAACGTCCCGCACCAGGCGGTCGCAGGCCTCCAGGTCGGACACATCACAGGCGTAGGCCCGGGCACTGCCGCCCGCGGCGGCGATTTCCGCGAGGGTTTCATCGAGCTTCTCCACCGTGCGGGCCACCAGCACTACCCGGGCGTCGGCTCGCGCCAGGCGCAGGGCGCATTCGCGGCCAATCCCCGAGGTGGCACCGGTCACCACAACCACCTTGCCCTTCACCCGCCGTCGCAGTGCCGCCAGGGTTGGGCGCCCTACCAGCCTGTCAAACAGGCTGTCGACCTCGGCCACCAGTGCACCGCCGTCTTGCCGCAGGAAGTGCAGCCAGTAGTCCCAGATCGCCTGGGCATACTCCTCGAAGGGCGGGCAGATAATGCCGGCGGGCTCCAGCAGGGCGCGGGTGCGAGTGGAGTCAAAGTGCGTCGGGTAATTGATATAACCGACCACCTGCGGCGGGATACCCATGCGGCTCAGTACCCGCTCTCCCAGTTTCCTCACCGGTGCCAACCGGCCGATACTCCTGCCCGCCAACCGCGTGGCGGCATCCACCAGAGAGGCGTCCAGGGCGTGCAGGCGGGGACCGTGGGAAACGCGCATCAGTGTCTTGAGGACGTCGCCAACACGAATGCCGTCCGGGTCGGTCAGGAAGAAACACTCGCGATCGTGGCCGGGCAGATGGGCCAGGTAGTCCATGGCCTTGACCACATAGTCCACCGGTACAATATTGAGCAGCCCGGCCTTGTTCATCAGCAACGGAAAACCTTCCGGCACCACGCTGCCGAGATTGTGCAGGGTCTCGAAAAAATAATAGGGGCCGTCGATCTTGTCCATTTCACCGGTGCGCGAGTGCCCCACGACCATGCCGGGCCGGTAGATGCGCCATTTCAGGCGCTTCTCCGCGCGCACTATCCCCTCGGACTCGTGCTTGGTCTGGAAGTAGGGATGGTCCAGCGCCCCCGCCTCCTCGAACATGTCCTCGGTAAAGGTGCCCTCGTAGAGCCCCGCGGCCGCAATCGAGCTGACCTGGTGAAAACAGCCGGCTTTCAGCGCCTTCGCCAGCGCCACCGCCTGCCGGGTACCCTCGACGTTACTGCTGCGCTGACTCTCGGCGCTGGCCTTCATGTCGTAAATGGCCGCGAGATGGAAGAAGTGATCGATCTTGCCCGCATGCTGGCGTATCCAGGCGGGCTTCACGCCCAGCCGGGGGCTGCTGAGATCTCCTTCCACGGCCACCACCTGTTGCCGGGTCGCGCCCCAGAGTTCTCTCAAGCCATCGAGCTTGGCCAGGGAGCCGGGCCGCACCAGGAGATAAACGCGGCCACCGCGATCGAGCAGCCTGGGCACCAGAAAGCGGCCGATAAAGCCGGTGCCGCCGGTTACGAAGTAATTCATGTTGTTATCTCCGCCATACCTGTACCCGGTCACATTACTGGCAAAGGCGGCCGCTGTCACCGCTGCGCTCAGATCACCCAGTTGTGGGGCTGGTCCCGATGGCTCTCGTCCTCGACAGCCATCACGTGCTTGACCGCGTGGTGCTGGGACAGGAATACCTTGCCCGACAGCTCCTCCAGGAAGTGGGTGTGGCGCAACACATCCATCACCGGGCCCTTGACCTCCGACAGGTGCAGGGTGATGCCGCGGTCGCGCAGCTGGCTGTTGATGGATTCCAGGGCCTCCAGCGCGCTGAGATCAATCTCGTTGACGGCGGTACACATGAGGATCACGTGGCGCACATCCGGCCGCTCGTCCAGCAGGGTGTAGAGACGTGACTCGACGAAGCTGGCGTTGGCAAAGTACAGGCTTTCATCGATACGCAGGGAGAGGATATCGCTGCGGGTAATCACCTCGTGCCGGTCGACATTGCGGTAGTGCTCGGTGCCGGGAACTTCGCCCACCACTGCCATGTGCGGGCGCGAAGTCTTGTACAGGTGCAGCGCCAGCGAAGCCAGCACCCCACAGGCGACCCCGGTCTCCACGCCGAGACCGAGCGTAACGAAGATGGTGATCGCAACGGCCACGAAGTCAGAGAAGCCGTAGTCCCAGGTCCGCTTCAGAATGGAGAAATCCACCAGGGACAGCACGGCGACGATGATGGTCGCCGCCAGCGTGGCGTTCGGCAGGTAGGCGAGGTAGGGCGTGAAGAACACGGCCGAGAGCGCAATTCCCAGCGCGGTCAGGATACCCGCGGCCGGAGTCGCGGCACCGGCATCAAAATTCACGATCGAACGGGCGAAGCCGCCGGTGACCGGGTAGCCGCTGGAAAACGCGGCCGCCAGGTTGGAGGCCCCGAGACCGATCAACTCCTGATCAGGGACGATGCGCTGGCGGCGACGGGCGGCCAGCGTGTGCCCCACCGATACCGACTCGACAAAACCGATAATGGAAATCAGCAGCGCCGACACCAGCAATTCGCGCCAGGCCGGATGCGCCAGCACCGGCAGGGAAAGCTCCGGCAAGCCGGCGGGAATATGCCCCACCAGTGATACACCGAGCGCGCCGAGATCCAGGTGGTAGGCCACCAGGCTGGTGCCGATAACGGCGAACACCGGGCCGGTTCGGGTCAGCATGCCGGCCCAGTAATCGGGAATGCCCAGCCGCAGCAGCAGCGGCTTCAGGCCACTGCGCACCCAGAGCAGGAACAGCAGGGTGCCGGCGCCGACCGCCAGGGTGGGCAGATGGGTGCCGGCGATGCCGTCCGCAAGGCTGGCCACAAGATGCAACAGATTATCCCCGTTGCCATTGATTCCGAGGACATGGCGCAGCTGGCTGATTGCAATAATGACGCCCGACGCGGTGATAAACCCGGCGATGACCGGGTGCGACAAAAAACTGGCCAGGAACCCCATGCGCAGGACGCCAAACAGCAGCAGCATGGCACCGGACATCAGGGACAACAGAATCGCCGCTTCGACATAGGCCATGGAACCGGCGTCGGCGATCTGCGCCACGGCAGAAGCGGTCATCAGTGACACCACCGCCACCGGCCCCACCGACAGCGATGTGCTGGTGCCGAAGATCGCGTAGGCCACCAGCGGCAACATGCTGGCATACAAGCCCATCTCCGGCGGCAGCCCCGCCAGCATTGCATAGGCCAGCGACTGCGGAATCAGCATGACGGTCACGATCAACGCCGCAAGGCTGTCGTCCATGAACGCGCCACGGTTGTAGCGTCGCCCCCAGTCCAGTATCGGCAGGTAGCGTCTCAGTCTGTGCAAATACTCAATCCTCGCCAATCACCGGACTTGCCAGCCACTCCTTGCCGCGCAACATGGCCTTCCAGTAAATGGAAGGCAGCATGCGCTCCTTCAAAAACCAGGCCGCACGACTGGGCCGGGTACCGTCCAGAAGCCAGCGCGGCATGCTCGGCAACAGCTTACCACCGTAACCGAACTCGGCGAGTACGATTTTGCCACGCTCAACTGTCAGCGGACAGGAACCGTAACCATTGTAGTGCGCTACGCCTCGCACCCGCCCCATGTCGGCCAGCAGGTTGTTGGCCACCACCGGTGCCTGCATCCTCGCAGCCGCGGCCGTCTTGGCATTGGGCGCATTCATCACATCGCCCAGAGCCCAGATATTCTCGAAGTGCTTGTGGCGCAGCGTGGTCTGGTCAACGTCAACCCAACCGTTTTCATCCACCAGCGGGCTGGCGCGAATGAAGTCCGGGGCTGTCTGGGGCGGGACGACGTGCAGCAGATCGAACTCGCGGGATACCCGGCCCACCTTGCCATCCGCATCCGTGTGCTCGAACCAGGCTGTACGCTGTTCGCCGTCCACCGCCACCAGCCGCTGGTTGAAGTTGAGATTGACGCCATAGGCCTCGACATACTCCATCAGCGCCGGCACGTAATCCTGTACACCGAACAGCACGGCTCCCGCGTTGTGGAACTCGATCTCAATGCTGTCCAGGCAGTGTTCCCGACGCCAGTGATCGGCGGACAGGTACATCGCCTTCTGCGGTGCCCCGGCGCACTTGATCGGCATCGGCGGCTGGGTAAACAGGGCACGCCCGCTGCGGAGACTGCGCACCAGCTGCCAAGTATAGGGTGCGAGATCAAAGCGGTAATTGGAAGTGACGCCATTGCGCCCGAGGGTATCCGCGAGGCCTTCAATCGCATCCCAATTGAGTTTGATCCCCGCCGCCACCACCAGGCGCTGATAGCGCAGGATACGGCAGCCCTCCAGAATCACCGAATGTCTCGCCGGGTCAAAGGCGGCTACCGCGGCCTTGACCCAGTCGACCCCCTTCGGGATCAGTGACGCCATGGTTTTCGCGGTCTGCGCTGGACGGAAGATCCCCGCACCGACAAAGGTCCAGCCGGGCTGGTAGTAGTGTATATCTGCCGGGTCGACAATCGCCACCTTGAGGCTCTTGTCCCGCGCCAGCAGGCTGGAGGCCACCGCGATTCCGCCGGCTCCGCCTCCCACGACCACCACATCGTATTCCGCCAGCACCAGGCCACCGTCCTTGACCCCGGTGCCTGCGATGCGCGCGGCAACACCACTCATGTCGTACCCCGCCTCCCTGGCCCGGCGAACAATGTCACCCAGGCCCGGACCCGCGCTACCGCGCGACAGGGCCCAGAGCGTGGTGGAGCGCATCCCGGTGCGACAGAAAGCATGTACCGGCCCGCTAATGGCCTCCAGCAGGCGGCCAAACTCGGCGACCTCCGCATCGCGCACATTGCCGGCAGTTACCGGCAGATAGTGGGTCTCGATGCCCGCGGCCTCCGCTTCACGCTTGAGCTCGGCAAACGCAGGCTGGTCGGCGCCTTCGCCGTCGGGCCGGTTGCAGAGGATATGCCGGACGCCACGCGCGGCCAGGACCGGAATGTCGTCGCTGCCAATCTGGCCGGATACTGTCAGGCCGTCGTCTAGTACTTTGATCTGCATGTGATCTCCCACTGGTTGGCAAGGCCGGGACAGGGCATCCCGGTCTCAAAGCAGATTGATGGGTAGCTTCAGGTACACCGTGCCATTGCTGTCCGCGTCGGGCAGGTGACCGGCGCGCATGTTGACCTGCAGTGAGGGCAGGATAAGCCTGGGCATGCCCAGCGTGGCGTCCCGGGCCTCGCGCATGGCCACAAAATCGTCTTCCGTAATACCCTCGTGAACATGGATATTGGCCGCGCGCTCCGCAGCCACTGTGGTTTGATATTCCACCTCACGACCGTTGGGCATGTAGTCGTGGCACATGAACAGGCGGGCCTCCCCCGGGAGGCTGAGAACACGGTGGATGGAGCGATACAGCACCCGCGCATCACCACCGGGAAAATCCGCCCGCGCGGTGCCGCCATCGGGCATGAACAGGGTGTCGCCGACAAAGACCGCGTCCCCCATGACGTGGCTCATACAAGCGGGCGTATGACCGGGCGTGTGCAGGGCGTGGCACTGCATGCCACCCACCTGGTAGCTGTCACCGTCAGTGAACAGCTGGTCAAACTGGGAACCATTCCGGGCAAAGTCGGTACCGGCATTGAATACCTTGCCAAAGACTTCCTGCACGGTCGTGATCTGTTCGCCGATGCCGATCCTGCCCCCCAGAGCATCTTGAATATAGGGGGCTGCAGACAGGTGATCGGCGTGCACGTGGGTCTCGATAATCCACACCAGCTGCAGCGTGTGCTGGCGGATATAGTCGATGATCTTGTCGGCACCGTCGGTACTGAGGCGACCGGCGGCGTAGTCGATATCCAGAACCGAATCCACTACCGCACAGGCTCTGGAACCCGGGTCGCGTACGACATAGGAAAACGTGTTGGTGTCCTCATCAAAGAACGGCACCACTTCGGGCTTGCAACTGAGATCCATCTCCCAGGTGTTTCTCGCTTGCATAACAGTCTCCTCACTCAGGGGAAAAGCAGTGTCTTGCGCACTCAGTCATAGGAGAGCGCGGTGGCCCTGCCGTGGAACACACGGTAGACATACACGGTATAGAAAAGGATCACGGGCAGTGTGATCACGATGCCAACCAGGGTGAACAACAGCGAATCAACTGACGCGGCCGACTCCCAGATGTCCAGCCGGCCGATAATCACGTCCGGGAACACGCTGTAGGCAAGACCCAGGGTCGCCAGCAGGCAGATAAGTACCATCGCTGCAAACAGCGCCCAGCCAAGGCCCTCCCGCAACAGGCGCGGATGGGCGAGCAGGTAGAAAACGAGCACCAGGCATATCGCCGTCGCGAGCGGAATCGGCGCCAGCAGCAGCATGTTGGGCAGGCTGAACCAGCGCGCCGCGATCGCGCTGCTGACCAGCGGAGTGGCAATGCTGACCAGCAGCAGGCCGGCGGCCATTGGCCAGACCACGAATCGCGCCCAGCGGATGGCCTTTCCCAGCAGCGCACCCTCTGTCTTCATCAGGAGCCAGCCACAGCCCAGCAGCAGGTACAGCGCGGGCAGCGCCACGGCAATCAACGCGGAGAACAACAAACCAACGGTGCCGCCCTGCAAGCCTGTGACCCAGGCGCCCAGCATCCAGCCCTGGCAGACTGATGCCAGCACCGAACCCACAAAGAAGGCGTTGTTCCACAGGCCCTTGCGGTGGTCGCCGGCCTTCACCCGCAAATCAAAAGCCACGCCGCGCAGGATCAGCCCCATGAGCATCAGCGTGACCGGGATATAGAGCTGGCTCAGGATAATGCCGTGGGCCAGCGGGAAGGCTATCAGCAGCACTCCCACACCCAACACGATCCAGGTTTCGTTGGCGTCCCAGAAGGGCCCGATCGAAGCGACCATCATGTCCTTCTCATCGGCCTCGGCCAGTGGCAGCAGCATCCCGACACCCAGGTCATAGCCATCCAGGATCACGTAGACCAGCAACGCAAATCCCATGATCATCATGTAGACAACGGGCAACCAGTATTCCATGTTCACGCTCCTGACATCGCGTTGGGGTAAGGATCAGGCGAGCGCTCGCCCAGCGATGCCGCCGGCTTCAAAGCCAAGTGACGAAGAGCGCCGATGTAGGCCGCCAGCAACAGCAGGTACAGGAGCACATAGCCAAACAGCGTCGTGGCCACAGTCGCCGGCGGGTGATCGGCGGCGACATCCGCGACCCTCAGCACCCCCTGCACAATCCAGGGCTGGCGACCGATCTCGGAGACATACCACCCGGCGAGGACGGCAACCCAGCCAGAGAATGTCATCCAGGAGAGAGCCAGCAGCAGCGCCGGCGCGGGTGCACGCCCGGCGCGGGTTTGCCAGGCTCCCCACCAGGACACCAACAACATCAGCGTGCCGATACCGAGCATTACGCGGAAGGACCAGAACACCGCGGCAACTGGCGGGTGCTCACCGGGAAACTCGTTGAGGCCGCGCACCTCGCCCTGGGCATCGTGGGTGAGAATCAGGCTCGCGGCATAGGGAATTTCCACTGCCAATCTGTTCCGGCGTGCCTCCTCATCCGGCCATGCAACGAGGGTAAAGGGGACCCCTCGCTGCGTTTCCCACACCGCTTCCATGGCCGCCACCTTGGCCGGCTGGTGCTCCAGCGTATTGAGGCCGTGGAGATCACCGGTGAACACCTGCAGGGGCGCCGCGACCGCAGCCAGCAGCAGGCCCGTACGCAACACCTTGATCGTTCCCGGCCCCCCCACGCCGGAGCGCAGGCGCCAGGCACTCACGCCCGCGACAAGGAAGGCACAGGTCAGGAAAGACGCCAGCAGCATATGCACAAGCCGATAGGGAAACGAAGGATTGAAAATGACGGCCCGCCAGCTCTCCACCATCACCACACCGTTCTCCAGCCGGTAGCCGGCGGGAGTCTGCATCCAGGAGTTCAGGCTCAGAATCCAGAACGCGGACAAGGTGGTGCCGACCGCCACCAGCAGCGTCGCCGTCAGGTGCATGCGCGGCGAAACCCGGTCGCGCCCGAACAACATGATGCCGAGGAAGGATGCTTCGAGGAAAAAGGCGCTCAATACCTCGTAACCCAGCAGCGGTCCGGCGACATTGCCGGCCTTCTCCATGAAACCCGGCCAGTTGGTGCCGAACTGAAAACTCATGGTGATACCCGATACGACACCCATGGCAAAGGTGAGCGCGAATATCTTCACCCAGTAGGCATAGGCCTGGTCCCAGACCCGCTGCCCACTGCGCAGGCCGCGCCAGCGAAAGTACAGCAGCATCCACGCCAGGCCCATGGAGATGGCCGGGAACAGGATATGAAAGCTGATATTGGCCGCAAACTGTATTCGCGCCAGTAACACAGGGTCGTCAAGCATCGGTATCTCCGGATACAGGTCTGGCTGATGCGCTCCTTGTCAGAGCGAGCCTCTGCCCAAGGACTTAGCAAGCCCTGTGCCAGCAAACACAGACCGCACAGCGGACCTGTATCTATCTGTTTTATATGATTTTTTTCAGATTCACCCCGGAGGCGCCTGGCAATGGGGCTGGCCAGCTCCCGCCTCCTGTGCCATATTTGACAAAACTCTTGCCAGTTACGACATGTCACAGATCATCTCCACCGACGCCGACCCGCGCCTGGCCCACATGCTGGAAGGGCACGACTGCCCCGCCATACTGGTCGACGCCGACTACCGGATACTCGCAGCCAACGATATCTACCGCGACAGCTTTGGCGATATTCCCGCAGACAGCGGCGCGCACTGCTACCAGGTATCCCATGGCTACAGCGTCCCCTGCGACCAGGCCGGGGAGAGCTGCCCCCTCGCCGAGGCCCGCGAAAGCGGGCGCAAGGAGCGCGTCCTCCACGTCCACCTCACGGCAACCGGTCGCCAGCATGTCGATGTGGAAATACTGCCCATCCACGACGACAAAGGCGAACTGCTGTACTTTGTCGAACTGCTGAAACCGGTGCATATCGCCAGCGCCGAGCTGAGCACGCAGCAGATGGTAGGGCGCAGCCCCGCCTTCAACGCGCTGGTCAACCAGCTAAATCTGGTGGCGCGCCATGACACTTCGGTGTTGCTGCTGGGCGAATCGGGCACCGGCAAGGAGCTCGCCGCCCAGGCCATCCACTGCGCCAGCGAGCGCGGGGACCAGCCCCTGGTCACGGTGGAATGTGCCGGCCTCTCCGAAACCCTGTTCGAGAGCGAGCTGTTCGGCCACACCAAGGGCGCCTTCACCGGCGCCTCCCAGAACAAGCCCGGTCTGCTCGAAGCGGCCCACCGGGGCACCCTGTTCCTGGACGAGATCGGCGATGTGCCACTGGGAATGCAGGTGAAACTGCTGCGCCTGCTGGAAACGGGCAGCTACCGTGCGGTGGGCAGTACGCAGCTGCGCAGCGCCGAGTTTCGCCTGATCTGCGCCACCCACAAGGATCTGCCGGGGATGGTGCAAAGGGGTGATTTCCGCCGCGATCTGTACTACCGGATCAACGCCTTCCCGATCCACCTGCCCTCCCTGCGGGAGCGGCGAGAGGACCTGCCGCTGCTGGCCCGGTCCATTCTCGGCAAACTGGCGGGGGAGCAGCGTTTTCACCTGACCGACTCGGCTATACGACGCCTCAACCGGGAAAGCTTTCCCGGGAATATACGCGAGCTGCGCAATATCCTGGAGCGAGCCATCATCTACGCCGACAGCAACGTCATTGATGCCCGCATCATCGAGCGCTGCCTCGCGGTGCCGGCGCTGGCGCCAGTGCCCGATGCCGCGCCCACTCGCGATGGGGCTGCGGAATGGACCGACCTCAGGACCCTGGAACAGCAATACCTGCGGGACCTGCTGCGCCATTGCGGCGGCGACAAGCACAAGGCTGCCGCTATAGCCGGTATCAGCCTGCGATCACTCTACCGCAAGCTCGGTGCCGACAATGTGAATGACTGACAGGCACAAGCGCCGAACTGATGCTATTGTGAAACTTGCTCCCTGCGCACCGGACCGGGTCCAGGGCATGACCACGCGACAGGGGGAAACAACCATGAAAGCATCGGACCTGATGATCAAGGCACTCGAGGCCGAGGGCGTCGAGTACATTTTCGGCATCCCCGGCGAGGAGAACCTTGACCTGCTGGAGTCGCTACGGGAGTCCTCCATCAAGCTGATCCTGACCCGCCACGAGCAGGGCGCGGGATTCATGGCCGCGACCTATGGTCGGCTCACGGGCAAGGTGGGCGTCTGCCTCTCCACACTCGGCCCGGGCGCGACCAACCTGGTCACTCCCGCGGCCTACGCCCAGCTCGGGGCCATGCCAATGCTGATGATCACCGGGCAGAAGCCCATCAAGACCAGCAAGCAGGGCCGCTTCCAGGTCATCGACGCCGTCGACATGATGCGGCCGATCACCAAGTTCACCTGCCAGATCGTCAGCGGCGACCGCATTCCCTCTGTCGTGCGCGAGGCCTTCCGGCTGGCCTCCGAAGAGCGCCCCGGTGCGGTTCACATCGAGCTGCCGGAGGACATTGCCGCCGAGGAGACCAACATGCCCCTGATCCCGGCCAGCGTCGTGCGCCGGCCGATCGCCGAGTACAAGGCGATCAATGCCGCGGTGGCGATGATCGAGCAGGCGAAAAGCCCGGTGCTGGTGATCGGCGCCGGCGCCAACCGCAAGCTGACCTGCAAGATGCTGCGCGAGTTCGTCGACAAGACCGGTATCCCCTTCATCACCACCCAGATGGGCAAGGGGGTGCTGGACGAACACGGCGAACTGTTCCTCGGCAATACCGCCCTCTCCGACAACGACTTTATCCACCGGGCCCTGGCCAAGGCAGACCTGATCCTCAACGTGGGCCACGATGTGGTGGAAAAACCGCCGTTCTTCATGCGCCCGGGGGGCGCCCGGGTGGTGCATATCAACTTCCAGTCCGCAGCGGTCGACCCGGTATATTTCCCGCAACTGGAAGTGGTCGGCGACATCGCCAACAGCATCTGGCAGCTCAAGGAGCAGGTCACGGTGCAGTCGGGGTGGGATTTCGATTTCTTCCACAAGGTGCACGCGGCCTACCTGACCCACCGCCGCGAACTGGAGGACGACGATCGCTTCCCGATGCTGCCGGAGCGCTTCGTCAAGGACATCCGGCGCGCCCTGCCCCGGGACGGCATCGTCACCCTCGACAACGGGGTCTACAAGATCTGGTTTGCCCGCAACTACCCGGCCGCCTTCCCCAATTCACTGCTGCTGGACAATGCGCTGGCGACCATGGGCGCGGGCCTGCCCTCGGCACTGGCGGCCAAGATGGTCTATCCGGAGCGCGCGGTGATTGCGGTCTGCGGCGACGGCGGTTTCATGATGAACAGCCAGGAACTGGAGACCGCGGTACGCCTCAAGCTGCACGTTGTAGTCATAATCCTGCGGGACGACGCCTACGGCATGATCAAGTGGAAACAGGCCAACATGAAGTTCGCCAACTACGGCCTGGATTACGGCAACCCGGATTTCGTCGCCTATGCCCAATCCTATGGCGCCAAGGGCTGGCGGGTCGGCGCCACCGAGGAACTCCAGCCTCTGGTACAGGCCTGCCTGGCGGAACCCGCCGTGCACCTGATCGATGTTCCGGTGGACTACAGCCTCAACGACGCCACCCTGAACGTCACCATCCGCGAGCGCAGCAAGGCCATCTGAGCCCTTCACCCGGCGGCTACAGCAGCCTGTAGTCGTCTTCTTTCAGGGATTCAGCCCGGCATAGGGATTGGGCCCGCCGGCGGCAATCCAGTGGTCCAGTTGCTGCTCAAGGACCGGCAGAGGCACCGAGCGCAGGCCCAGGATCACGTCGTGGAAATAGCGCTTGTCGAAGCCTTCCCCCAGCGCAGTCTCGGCCTCCGTCCGCTTGCGCCGAATCAACATCTCCCCGAGCTTGTACGCCAGCGCCTGGCCCGGCCACGAAATGTAACGATCTATCTCCGTGGTCAGCTCATGCTCGGACAGCGCCGTGTTGTCCCGCAGGTACGCCTGGGCCTGTTCCCGCGTCCAGCCGTAGTGGTGCAGGCCGGTGTCAATGACCAGCCGGGCCGCTCGCCACATCTCGTAGGACAGTCGCCCGAAATGCTCATAGGGCGTATCGTAGACGCCCATTTCCACACCCAGCCATTCCGTGTACAGGCCCCAGCCCTCGCCGTAACCGGAGAAATAGTTGTTGGCGCGGAACTCGGGAATATTCCCCGGCGCCTCACGGGCAATTGCCGCCTGCAGGGAGTGCCCCGGGGCACACTCATGCAAAGTCAGCGCGGTGAGCGTGTAGAGGGGCCTGGACGGCAGGTCCCAGGTGTTGAACAGGCAGCTGTCCAGCCCGCCCCGTCCACCGGTGTAGAAGGGGGCGATGGCATCGGGCACCGGCAGGATGGTGAAGCGTCGCCGTGGCAGGAAGCCGAGATTTTCCGCCAGCTTGCCATCGACCCGCTTGGCCACCCAGGCCGTGAAGGACAGCAGCTCGTGCGGGGTCTTCGCGTAGAACTGCGGATCCGTGCGCAGGAAGTCGAGGAAATCGGACATGGCACCGGTAAATCCCGCCGCCTCGCGAGTCGCCTCCATCTCCGCCCTGATCCGCGCGACCTCCTCAAGACCGACAGCGTGAATCTCCTCCGGGCTGAGATCAAGGGTGGTAAAGGCCCGAATCTGGGCCCGATAGAACGCCGGACCGTCGGGCAGGTCGCGGGCGGCCAGCGTTTCCCGGGTCCGGGGGAGGTATTCCTCGCGCATGAACTGCAGCAGCGCTGCATAGGCAGGCACTACGGCTTCGCTGATCACGGCGCGCAGCTCCGCCCGCAACGCCTCCTGCCGAGCCAGCGGGATCGTTGTCGGCATGGCCTGCATCGGCGACCAGAACGGGTTCTCCTCCCCCGCAACGAGATAGGCCTCGATAGAGTCCTCCCGCCCGACGAGGCTGACCCGCGGCACGCTGTAGCCGCGAGCGAGGCCCGCCCGCATATTGGCCTGGTGCTCAGCGAAGAACCGGGGCAGCTCACGCAGGCGGGCCACATAATCGCGATAGGCCTCCTCATTCTCGAAGCCGCCGAGCCGCGGATACAAACCGGTCCAGAAAAACGTGTCCGAGTTCAGGGGCGCCTCGTAAGTGCGGTAGCGCACCTCGGCGGCCAGGGTAGTGACAATCTGCCTGAACACCGCGGCATTGATGGCCTCCTCCGGGCCCAGCTCCGCCGCGGGAATGGCCGCCAGCTGCTCAAGGTCGCTCTCCCAGCGGGCGAGACGCCGGGACTGGGTCGCGGCATCCACCCGGGGCAGGTAGGCGCCGGCGCGCCAGCCACCGTTGTCATCGCGCACCTGGCCCATCTCCTGCTGTCGCCAGCTATATTCCGCTTCATAAAGGCGCCGCAGACGCTCGTCCGCGGCCACCTGCACAGTGGCCTGCGCAGCGGCATTGACCAATCCCAGGACAAACAGCGGGACGAGCAGGACAGCGCGGTTGATCTTCATTGTCACGGGAAGACTCCCATTGTTGTTGCGGAGGCAGCAGGCAGCAGGCAGCAGGCAGCAGGCAGCAGGCAGCCCCATGTTTGGATAGCGGGCGGCGAATGTCAACGGCACAAGCGCCGCCCGGCGTGATACCGACTCAGGCCGGGGGACGAAGCAGGGGCTGGCGCTGATCGACGCCGAAGTAAGCGGCATCCGGCTGCAGAGAACTGCCAGCCATTGGCCGAAACAGCATCAGGGTTCCCGAGCCTCCGCCCAATCCGGGGTCCAGCCACAGGGGCAGGAACGCATCCCGCCGCAGACGGCGGTTACCCCAGGAAGGGTCCGCAAGCTGCACGCGGCCCGCCTGATCAATTCCCCTGAGGACACTGAAGTGCGCCACCCCGCGAACTTCCAGCCTGACGATTGCCGGCACCGTCAGCGAAGCCAGCAGCTCCGGGGTTACCGACATACCCGCGCCCTGCAGCCCGTAGTGCCGGGCCAACTGCAGCAGCACCGCGTAGGAGACGCCGTGGCTACGCCAGTCCGCGGGCAAATTCCAGTCATCGCCGAACCGGTCCAGCAGGGCCAGCAGCTCCGTCTCGGTCACCGGTGTTTGCAGATAATAGGAAAGGTACGTCGCCAGCGCGGCTACACCACAGGAATAATCGCGCTCCTGTCGGACCACGCCGGCATCCCGCAGTGTTACCCAGTTGCGAAATCCACCCGCCTCGGCTTGCACCGTCGCCGCCGACAGAAACCCGATAATGCCTATCAGCAGGCAGCGGCCCAGCCGCTTCCTGCCCGCCGCGTCAAAGCGGTTCCCGCGGCGGCTCATAGCTCTCTCCCGCTGGCAGCTCGCGGCGCAGGGCCCGCAGTGCACGCTTGCGGCCCAGGTACCCCGCAGCCGCGCTGATCAACGCAAAACCCGCCGCCGCCAGCACCAGAAATGCCGCCGGCAGCGCCCGGTCCCTGAGCAGTGCCACCAACAGCGCCATCACGCTGATCAGGGCGATAACTCCATACAACCAGTAGCGCAGCATATATCGCGTTTGCAGCTGCTCGAAGCGGTAGTCCCTCAGCTTGTTCTCCAGTGGCGGATATTTCATGCGGCCTCCTTACCGGCTCCCCATTTCCAGTCTAGCCAAAAAATCGGGACGGAGCCCCGCGGCTGATTGATCAAATTCAGCCGCGGGCCAGAGCCGCGACAACTAATGCGGATTTATCTGTGCGTCATTGCAACCCGCGCAGCTGCCTCCACCGCCGTAATTCGGCACGTATACGCCCCAAAAGAAACCCATGAGTGCCAGATCAACGCCCGCAATCGACAAGGCAAGGTAGAGAGGCGCAATCCGCCCGGTGGCATCCTCCAGCTCGGCGCCGGAGAGCATTCTTCCGCCGGATGCCAGTGGAGCGGCGTCGCCAAATGCGCTGTTTACCCAGGCGGCATCCTGGGTTGACACCGGGGCCGCGCCAGCCACCAGCGGCTGGCAGACCAGAGTTGCAAGCGCGAGGCCTGCCGCGATTCCTGATAAGTTTTTCATGGTACATCTCCCTGTACACAAGATTTCATCCAATGGCACGCCGGACTGACGCGCCCTGTCCCACTCCCACATCAAAACCGGTACAACCATTCCAGCGACAGATTGGCACTGCGGTCACCGCTGGTGGATATCTGGGTGTCCAGAAACACTGTTGAGCGCTCGCCGGCCAACAACCCCAGCCCCAGGGAGAGGCCGGTCTGGTGGCTGCTGACAGAGATTGCGGCGCCGTCGAAACGATCGCCTGCACGACGCTGCCAGGAGACCCCTCCGCTCAGGGTCACCCGCTGATTGACAGCAAAATTCACCTGCGGCCGCAGGGTCAGGACATTGCCCGGCTCGAGGGTACCACCGGCAAAATCCCGCGACAGGCGCCACTCCTGGCTGACCGCGAGCGACAACACTACGGGGTCGATCGCCCGATACATGTGTGCGCCCAGCCGCGCCGTCCGGCCATGATACCGCTCACCGGGCTGCAGCCAGCTAGTCTCCACGACGTTCACAGCCGCCGTCAGCATCAGCGCCGGCGTTCGGCCGTCCGCAGATACCAGCCAGTTTGCCCCCAGGGCCAGGATATACTGGTCGTCGCCTCCAGAGCCGTCGGCGGCGTGCCACTCTATCCGCGCCTGAGTAGCGCTGGCGCTGACCTCGAGATTGCGGCGCAACCCGTAACGTACCCGGCTGCTCACCGCGCTTGCCCGCATCTGCTGTTGCCGCCGGACCGGGGACAACCCTGCAGCGAAGCCGGCCGTTGCAGGCCCCGCGCTGTCGCTGTTGTGGTAGGTAAATGCAGTCTGCAGCTTCAAGGTGCGCTGCTCGACCAGCAACTCTTCGATAGTCAGGGGCAACTGGGCCTGAACGGGGCCAGTGGCAATTGCCGAACCCAGCAGGACGACTCTGGCGATGTGGCGACCTGTAGCAGACATTCCCTGTCCTCCCGTACCAGCCCTGGGCGATAACGAGCTGACAGCATCGCCCAGATGCGCCGCGGGAGGTACATCGAATCCGGCCGAAAGTCGTCAGTTCCAGCGGGATCTGCTCATTGCCGCCCAGAGCCCGGCCCGGGTGGTCGCCGGCAGTGCCGGATCTTCAGGTATCGGCCCGCCCGCCCCGGGCGAGGGGCAATGGGTCCAGCAAGCTGGCAAGCTCTTCCCGCGACAGGTCCGTCTCCTCCAGCGCCACCTCCAGCACCGCGCGCCCCTCCCGGTAGGCACGCTTGGCAATCGCAGCAGCGGCTTCGTAGCCAATCACCGGGTTCAGAGCGGTTACCAGGACAGGATTGCGGGCAACGGTCTCCGCCGCATGTTCGGCACAGGGCTCCAGACCCTCGACACAGCCCGCCATGGCCACGCAGGCATCCCCGAGCAGGGCGATTCCACCGAGCAACTTGTCCGCGATCAGGGGCAACATGACGTTGAGCTGAAAGCTGCCCGTCTGCGCCGCGAGCGTTATCGTGGCGTCGTTGCCCACCACCTCCGTCGCCGCCATCAGGACCGCCTCGGGCACTATCGGGTTCACCTTGCCGGGCATGATCGAGGACCCCGGCTGCAAGGCCTGCAGCCGGATCTCGCCGAGACCCGCCAGCGGGCCGGAATTCATCCAGCGCAGGTCATTGGCAAGCTTGATCAGCACCAGCGCCACGCCGCGCAGGCAAGCCGAGCACTCGACGCTGACATCCTGGGCCGCCATGCGCGTGGACGGCATCGCAGCCGCAGAGAAAGCGACCCCGGTGTCCGCCGCCAGGGCCTCCAGCAAGACGCCGACATAGCCTGGAGGTACGTTCACCCCTGTGCCCACTGCGGAGCCGCCGATGGGCAGCGCCTGCAGCCGGGGCCGCAGATCGACCAGCCGCTGCCGGCACTCCTGCAACTGTGCCGCCCAGGTCCGGAACTCGAAACCGAGGGTGACAGGCATGGCGTCCATCAGGTGCGTGCGCCCGGTCTTGACCACGGCCTCCAACTCCGGCGCCCGCTGCAGCAAGCAACGTTCCAGGGCATCCATGGCGGGCAGCAGCCGGGACTCCAGCTCCAGCGTCGCGGCAACCTGGATCGCCGTCGGCACCACATCATTGCTGCTCTGGCTGCAATTGACGTGGTCGTTGGGGTGCACAGGCCTGCCACTCCGGCGACTGGCCAGCGTCGCGAGCACCTCGTTCATGTTCATATTACTGCTGGTGCCGGAACCGGTCTGGAATACCGGAACCGGAAAGGCATCGAGGTACTCACCGGCCACGACTGACTGCGCCGAGGCTGCGATGGCGTCGGCGACGCCCTGCTCCAGTACGGCCACCCGGGCATTGGCGGTAGCGGCCGCCGCCTTGACCCGCGCCAGGGCGCGGATAAATGGCGGCGGCATGTGCCGCTGCCGGGCTATGGCGATATTGTCCAGGGCGCGCTGCGTCTGCGCGCCGTACAGGGCCGCCACGGGTACAGCGATCTCACCCATGGTGTCCTTTTCAATGCGCTGGGACATGATCCAACCTCCAGATTCCAGGCGCAGGCGAAGGAATGAGGTCTTCGCCACCGTCTCGCCCCAGTGTAATGCGGGGCGAAGATTCCTGTGCACAATTTTGGCGCCCCGGCACGACACAGGCCCTGTTTGGCGGGTGCTGCGCGCACCAATTCTGCGCCCTTACGAAAATTATCGTTACATCCAGTAACATTATGGTGCGCCGCACCCAACGATCGACTTATCTTACTGTTTTAAATGGCAAAAAAATCTTCAACGAAAGCGCTTTGAGACTTGCACATACGCCTCATTGTGTGGATATTAGTAACACATCGGGTAACAACCGATGCCACAGCCAACACTACGATGAGGTATCCACCATGAAAACCCTGCTCGCAATTCCCGCGCTTGTCCTGGCCGCCAACACCTGGGCCAGCTGCCCTGCATCCATGCCGCAGGAGATCCCGGCGATCCCGAACGCCCAGACCGCCAGCCTTGAGGACATGTACACCACCCAGCAAGAGGTCAGCGATTATGTCGCCTCCGCTGAAGCCTACCTCGAATGCCGCTCCTCCAGCCTGCACCCGTTGATGCACAATCGCGTGGTCTATCTGGCCGAAACCACCGCCGAATCCTGGAACAGCGCCCTGCAGACATTCCGCCAGCGAGACAAAATGCTTGCCACCAACTGATCACCACCGACTGACCCACTCCGGCAGACCGCAGATAAACATAAGCGCGGTCCCCAACTCCTCCCCACCACCTCAGCCTCCCGATCGACCGGCATTGTGCGGGTATCGGCTCCGGCAACAACCAGGGCTTCGAACAGTCCGTGGGCATGTACATCGACGGTATCTACATGGGCCGCGGCCGCCAGTACCGTGCCCCAGTGGCGAGAGGGCCAGGCGAAAAAAAACCCGGCTCTTTGCAGAACCGGGCTTTTTTCCTGAAGCTGACTCGAGTGTCAGACCCCGTTACTGTCCAGTACCAGATCGACCCGGCGATTCAGGCTGCGACCTTCGACCGTATTGTTGTCGGCAATCGGGCGGGACTGGCCAAAACCCACGGCAGTGATCTGGGATTCGCGCACCCCGTGCTTGTCGATCAGCATCTTGCGCACGGCATTGGCCCGGCGGTCCGACAGCCACTGGTTGTATTCGGCTGTGCCGGTGATGTCCGTATGACCCTCGACGATCGCCACCACCTTGGGGTTGTCTTTCAGGAAAGCCGCCGCCCTGCCGATTTCCTCATCAAAGTCGCTGGTGATGATTGAGGAATTGATTGCGAACTGGACATTCAGCGAGACCGCCACACGGTTCTCGCCAACATCGCGGTAGCGGCTGGTGTTGGAGCCGCTGCTGGAGAGGCGCGCCATCAGCGCCTCCTTGTCCACTTCGACCGCCCGCGGCGCCTCCGGCGGGCACAGGGCCTGACCGTTGGGATCATCGCCGCGAGCCAGCTCGAGCTGGTACTGGGCGATCTGGTCTTCGTTCAGGCCGCCCACATCCAGCGCCGCCCGCAGCAGACCAATATTGGCAAGCGTGCGGGTCTGGGCCGCGCGCAGGGCCGCTTCGGCATTGATATAGGCACGCTGGGTGTCAAAGTACTCGTTCTGGGAGTCCAGCAGGTCAAGCAGGGTGCGCTGGCCAATGTCGAACTGGTCCTGGTAGGCGCGCCGCGTCTTGTCCTGGGACAGCCGGTTGCGATCCAGGAACACCACCTGCTGCTCCAGCGCCTGGATATCGTTAAAGGCTATCATGGTGTTCTGACGCACGTTGAGGCAGGCCTGTTTGCGCTCCTCCATGGCGGCATTGTAACGGTTGTAAAATTCGCGCTTGCGGGCACTGTCAGCGCCACCCCTGAAGAGGTTGTAGTTCAGGACCAGCTCTATTGCCTCCTCGTCGTAGCGTCCTTCAAGGCCGTCCGTGTCGTGCTCGACCTCGTTGCGGTAGCGCAAGTCCACCTGGGGCATGAAGGGCGCGTTGGTGCGATTGAGTTCTGCCTGCGTGGCGCGCAGGTTCTCGATCGCGGCATTGATCTCCGGGCTTTTTTCGTAGGCCAGATTCAGCGCCGCCGAGCGCATTTCGGGGATCATGCCAGCGGGGATGGGCGGCATCTGCAGGTTTTCCGCGGGCAGGTCACCCACGACGCGCTGGAAGCGGGCCTGGACATCGTGCAGGTTGGTCATTTCGGTCAGCAGGTTGGATTCCGCCAGGGCGACCCGGGCGGTAGCCTGGTCCAGGTCCACACCCTGGCTTACACCGCCCCCGGTACGTTCGGCGATCTTGTCGTAGACCTCGCGGTGGAACACATAGTTTTCCTCCGCGAACTTGACCAGTTGCTGGTAACGCACCGTATCCAGATAGGCCTGGGCAGCTTCGAGGGCGATTTCCTCGGAGGCCAGTTGCAACTCGTAGTACTGGTTCAGTTTGCTGAATCCAAGGGCACGCACATCCTCGCGGGTGGCAAAGCCGTCGAACAGCATTTGGGTGATGGTGAAGCGGGTGCTGTCGCGGGTATAACTACCGAGGTCAATCAGCGGGGTTTCGCGCTCCTCGCGACCGATTTCCGCACTCAGGTCAACGCTGGGGAAGTATCCGCCCTTGGCCGCCCGCTGCGCCTCACGGGTCGCCTCGAAATTGTACCAGGCCGCATTGACCCGGGGATTGGTCATCACCGCCTGGGTGACGGCACTCTTGAAATCCGCGACCGGCTGCGCCTGAACCGCTGTGCCCTGCATGGCGCACACCGCAGCCAGCACACCAATGAAGCCAAGTTTCCTTTTCATAATCTCCCTTCCTTGCAAAGCAAACCCACCCAGGCGGCACTACGCCGCCATCGTCAAACCGACCGGCCAGATTATAGGTGCGTTCGCGCAAGTACCACGAATGTTGCAGACAAATACCATGAACCGCGTCACAGAATACCATTCGCTGCCCGGTTTGGGATACTGCACCGTCCCCGGCGGGAGAAATTGGGCTACTATCGGTGCCTGAAGCCAGCCGCAGGTGGCGAGGCGGTGATCCTGCCCCGATGCACCATCCAATCCGGAGCAGGACTGGCAGTGGATCGGGGAATGCTCACACTGAGGACATTACAGCGCGGACTTCAGGCCTTTACAGTGGCGGCAATCGCGCTGGCACTCAGCTGTGCCCTGGTACTGGCCAATGTCGATCTCGATCGCATGGAGCGGCTGGCACTCAGCCGCTACGGCCCCAACACCGCCGCCACGGTGGCGCGCTGGCGCTCGCTGGTCGACGAGATAGCGCCGCTGAGCGAGACGGAAAAAGTGGAGCGGGTGAACACCTTCTTCAACAACCTGGTGCGCTGGCGCCAGGATATCGACGTCTGGGGGCGCAATGACTACTGGGCCACTCCGCTGGAGACCATCGCCCGTCGCGAGGGCGACTGCGAGGACTTCAGTGTCGCCAAGTACATGACGCTGCTGTTGGCTGGCGTCGAGGTCAACAAGATGCGCATCACCTATGTCAAGGCCAGGATCGGCAGTCAGTACAGCAACGCCACTGAGGCCCACATGGTGCTCGCCTACTATCCCACGCCCTCCGCGGACCCCCTGATCCTGGACAACATGATATCCGAGGTTCGCCCGGCCTCACGGCGGGAGGACCTGACGCCCGTATTCGGTTTTAATAGCCAGGGGCTGTGGGTGGGCAGCGCCGCCGCGCCGGCCACCCAGGATCCAGGCGCCAGGCTATCGCGCTGGCGAGATCTGTTACAACGGATGGCCGCCGACGGGCTGGGCTGATCCAGGCACACTTACGGAGCAATGACATGTCCCTATTGAAGCAACTCTGGCTGGCTATCATCCTCCTGCTGAGCCTGGTGTTTGGCGGCAGTTTCGTGGTCAGCAGCCTCTCCGCAAAGAGCTACCTGGAGCAACAGCTCTACATGAAAAACTCGGACAACGCTGCGGCACTGGCCCTGTCACTCACCCAGCAGGAGGCGGACGCGGTGCTGCTGGAGCTGACTCTGTCGGCCCAGTTCGACACCGGCCATTACGAGCTGGTGGAGCTGACCGATCCGGAAGGCAAGCTCATCGCTCGCCGCGAAGACCGACAGCAGATCAGGGACGCTCCAGCCTGGTTTATCAAGCTGCTACCAATAGACGTTGCCCCGGGTATCGCCCAGGTCCAGAAGGGCTGGCAGCAGGTCGGGACCCTGACGCTCCGCAGCCACTCCCGCTTCGCCTACAGGGCGCTGTGGGAGAGCACCCAGCTACTGGCCCTGATGTTCCTGTTCGCCATGGTGGTAGCTGGCCTGCTGGGCAGCTACCTGCTGCGCATCATCCTCAAACCACTCGACGATGTGATTGACCAGGCCGAAGCCATCGGCCAGCGTCGCTTCATCACCATACCCGAGCCGTACACCCTGGAGTTCCGGCGCCTGGTTGGCGCCATGAACACGATGTCGGAACGGATCAAGGCCGCCCTGCGCCAGGAAACCGCGCGCCTGGACAAGTGGCAGCGCAATGCGCACACCGACAGGATTACCGGCCTGTTGAACCGGGAACCCTTCATGCAGTCCCTCGGCGCCGCGCTGGAAAGTGACGATGTCAACGCCACAGGCACCCTGACCCTGGTGCGGGTAGGTGGCCTGGCACTGCTCAACCAGAGCTACGGGCGCAAGGCCATCGACGGGCTGCTGGCGGATGTGGGCGCGGCGCTCAATGCAATTGTCGCCAGCCACAGCCGCTGGGCGGCATCCAGGCTCAACGGCTCCGATTTTGCACTGATGGCGCCCCGCTCCCTCGAGCCCGAGGTTGTGGCCCAGGAGATGCAGGACGCCCTGCGCGAGGTCATGGAGACCCGCAGCATGCTACAGGAAGTCACCCTGCCTGCCGCAACCACTGTCTATGTCCACGGTGACACCATGGCCACGCTCATGACCCGGCTGGATGGCACGCTGATCGCGGCCGAGCAGGAGGGCAACTCGAAAATCAACGTTGCCTACGCGGGTGACATCCAGATGATGCCCGTGCGCCAGCAAATGGATCACTGGCGCAAGGTGTTCCAGCGCGCCTTCCTGGAGCAGCGTTTCAGCCTCGCCAGCTTCCCCGTGACAGGGCTGAACCGGCGTCTGCTGCACTTCGAAGCGCCGGTGAGGCTGGAACAGGAGGGCCGGGAGCTGTCGGCGGGCACCTTCCTGCCCTGGATCAACCGCCTCGAACTGTCCAGCGAACTGGACCGGCATGTGCTGGACCTCGCCCTGCGGGTGGCTGAAGTTCGCGGCCGCCCCCTCTCCGTCAATCTGTCAGTTGGCGCCCTCGTGGAGCCCACTTTCCTGCTCTGGCTGAGTGAGCGCCTGTCCGCGGCCGGGCCCGCGGCAGCCAGGCTCTGGCTGGAGCTGCCCGAATCCATGGCCTTCCGTCACCTTGAGGCCTTCAAGCGGCTGGCGGTGAGAGCCAAGAGCTACGGCTGCAAGGTTGGCATTGAACACGTCGGGCACCAGCTAGCGGAAATCGGCCAGCTCAGCGACGTTGGCCTGGATTACCTGAAAGTGGATTCATCGTTTATCCGCAACATCGACACCAATGCCGGCAACCAGACCCTGCTGCGCACGCTGTGCACTGTGGGTCACTCTATTGGTGTGATCCTGATAGCCGAGGGCGTGCGCAGCCAGGAGGAATGGAGCCAGCTGCAGGAACTCGGCATCGACGGCGCCACCGGGCCGGCGATTACCGACTTCAACGACTAGCCTCGGTCAGTCTTCACCGAGCAGGTCGAGGCTGCCGGGCAGTTTGCTCCGCAGCCGCTGGCGATACAGCATTTTCTCCTGGGCCGAATCCGGCAGGTCGGTGAACAGAATCACGCCGCGGCCGATCAGCAGTTCCACCACGTCTTCCAGCACCCGCACGAAGTCCTGGTCGGTGGCGCTGATCTGCCGCGCCTCACCCGCCACCTGGCCGAGAAACTCCTGCAGGTCAGGATCATCCGCAGCTATCGCCGCCATCCCGTCCGCCGGCACCTGGCTGACCGCGACGATCTGGCCGCTGCTATCGCGCTGTACAAAGGGCATTGTCCCGCTCCAAGAAGATCCCCGGCGCCTGCACAGGTGCCGGGGATGGATCATAGCTCAGAAGCTCACTGGTCAATAGACAGCTTGCTATTCAACGGCCGTCAATCGATTTGATAACCAGGGTCTGTCTTGTTGATGTCATTCAGACTCACCATCAGGTCGAACTCCAGCGCAGCGATGTCGTCGACGGCTGGCACCTGAGGGACGACTGCATCCGCATCAGCAGACAACCCGTCTATGACCGTAGGGCTAGTGTTATCATCTCCCGCCGGCAACTGGATCTCGTCTTCTGCGGACAACACATCCAATGCATCGATAGCGAAGCTGGTGTCTTCCGCGATACTGACTGAACCATCCGTCCAGCTTACCTGCGACTGCCCGAATACCATTACGTCGCCATTGGCCTCCGTCCTGGCTTCACTTCCCTCACTGTAAGTTAGGGAAATACTCTCAATGCCAAGTTCGCCGAGTGAAACCATTTCACCCTCATCGCTCTTTCCATCCGAGTTGGCATCCTGCCATACCGCAAATTCACCCCAGCGTTCGTCACCCGCATCCAGCTTGCCGTTATTGTTGGTATCGAATACCTCCCTGATCGCCTCCATGTCGGTATTGGCAGTCTCGGACCATTCGGTAAAGACGTACTCGCGCGCCTCGTCGATTGTGCCAGATTTGTTGGCGTCGATAACCAGCATGCCATCCTCAGGACCGATCCAAGCGGTTTTAACCGAGTCGCCAGTAGACTCGTCCGTGAATACGACACCTTCGTTGCGAGCGAGATACTCGACGCCGTCGCTGTCCAGGTCGACAGCGATCGGGGCTATATTCCCCGACACACTGAAAGTGCTATTCGCTGACCCATCAAAATAGATGCTAAACATCTGTTCCGCAAAGTCACCATCGCTGTCCTCTATAGACAACGCACCCAAAGTGAAGCTGAACTCGATGGGTGGTGGCTCCTGCGATACAAACTGCCCGACGGTCACATTGTTTAACCTCAGCCCTTGGTTTGAACTTGCCTCATTGTTCTTGACCGTTACGCTTGAAACTGTCTTTCCAACGTCAAAGCCAGGAAGATCCTGAACGGAAATGGTGCTGTTCTCAACTGAAGACGTGTTGATAGTTTCCGATGAGCCGTCACCGTAGACGACTGTAATTCCGAGGGCTCGTGTACCTGCGCCTCCCGTAAAACCATTCGCACTGAACGAGAACGTATTTACCGGATTGCTAAAGGTGAAGGTCAGGCTCTCTCCGCCGTTAAGCACATTGTTAGCAACTGCCCAGCCCTGGGTGCTTGGATTGACTTCGTCATCAGCCTCATTCGGAATGTTGTCACCATCGCTTCCAGTAACGGTTACCGTCAGGCCTGAAATCGAGCTGTTGATTGTCTTGACCAGCGACGGTCCTGACGCCGTAACATCCGAGGTCAGAAGTGTATCCGTCAGCAGTTCCGGCTCTCGCTCAAACACCTCAAGAGAGTCGTCGCCATTGGCATTCAGGGTCAGTTTACCCAGGAGGGTATTCTGTGAGTCCTTGAGGTTCAACACAATCTGGTTGATGGACGAGCTGACCACTTCGACGAGACCCGAAGCGCCCTCAATCTCAAAAGAAAGATTTGAGCTGGGGCCGTCGGCACCGTAAGTCCAGTCAGCGAACTGCTGTGTGTACGTGGCGCTGACATTGGGCGCGAAAAGCTCCACGATGCCGTCGTTGTCCGGGTCTGCAACATTGAAGAATTCCGGTTGGTCATCCACGATGTCAACATTCACCACCTGGGTGGCTGTATTGCCATTGGCATCGGTTACAACAACCGTGACTGAAGCTGCATTGTCGGCCAGATCAGATCCTGCTGCATGACCATACGCCGCTGACTGCAGGAAGGTCACCGCACCTGTACTGGCATTGATGGTGAACTTGCCAAGGCCGGCAACCGCCACTTCACCATTGGTATCGGCGCCTTGCAAGGCATAGGTGTAGCCACCAGCGCCACCACTGGCAGCGACCGTGGTCGTGTCAGTGTTGTCATTGAGCACCGCGTCATCCGACTGTATGTCACCACCATAAGTAACGCCCAGACCTGAATCGCTGTGCGTGATGGTCAACGTCGTCGTGGACCTGTCACCGTCTGCATCCTGCACCGTGTAAACAAACAGGTCAGTGGCTCCAGGCGGGACTGTGTTTGAGTCGGCCACATAGCTGTAAGAACCATCCGACTGCAGAACCAGATCGCCGAATTGACCTTCGATAGTAGAGCTTACACCCGTGGTTACTTCGGTGGCGGTGTCACCGTCAGCCAAACGGACACCGACCACGGCAAAGCCAATGGAATCAGCGCCTGAGACATCATTGGACAAAACCCCATCGGACGCGGAAACTGTCAAGGTCGCCCCTTCGTTCACGTCGGCTGTATCGGCGACCGCCTCCGGCGCATCGTCCAGCACCCGCACCACCAGGTTGCTGCTCTGGCTGTCGCCGTCCGTGTCCGTCGCCACGATCGCAAAGGTCTGGTCCAGCGACGCATCGCTGGCCGGCTGCGTGTGGGTCTCTTCACCGCTCAGCGTGTAGCTGTAGTTCACCGTGTAGGTGCCGTCACCGTTGTCGGTGTAGCCGGTCACCGCCAG
>CAMYIZ010000005.1 GCA_947258585.1 uncultured Haliea sp.
GATAGACGCAGTTGACTGTGCCAAAGCGCTCATCCCGGGTTTCCTGGGAGAGTTCCTGCAGGATTTTTAGGCGGGTGTTGCCACCCACAAGAGGTACATAGTGGTTTTCACCCGGGCGCTGAGTGACCACCAGCGGCTGGTCGAGACCCTGTGAACGGATGGATGACTTGATGCGCTGGTATTCTGCGTTGAACCCATGCCGGGGGTTATGTTCATACGGCTGGAGGTCAGAGAGCGGCATCAACAGAGCGCCTGAGGCTGCTTGCTGGGCGGCCGGTAAAACCGGCTGCCCATTCACGATCCTACCCTCGCTGAAAGGATCACCAGTGAGCAGGGGCACTTCCGACATGGGGATCCGCGATATCGATAAGGTCGCAAGGGACCTGCTGGGGAAGCCCTACGCGGCTTGGGGCGGGATGTGACATGTTGGGGCGAATCACCGGGATACGCGCAGTCGTTGATGGCATGCAGAAGTCGGTACGTAGAGATCATGGAGAAAATCCTTTTCCTCGCAACTCTCTAAACGTAGCACCGATAGAAAAACTTGCATTCATCATTTGTGTCCAAATTGGTCCGATCACACCCAACTACCACAGAGTGATACCCGGTGCCCTAAGGCTGGGGAGATTCCTTGACCGATTAGGCGGCCGACATTACGGCCCGGATGGGGACTCGGTGCTGCGCAAAATGGTCGCGTCATTGGGATGAGCACCTCAAACCTGCGCCTATCAAGTCCAGGCCCGGCTAACGCCTACGGCCCCGCGTGTTTCGCGTCTCCTCCCACTCTTCAATCTCAGTGAGACGCCAGCGTGTGCAGCCCACCGAGAGCTTGATGGGCTTGGGAAAGGCAGCAGAGTGGGTCCAGCGCCAGACCGTAGCGCGGCTAACCTGAAATCGTTGCGCGATGGCTGTATCCGACAAGTAAACTGAACTGTGCATGGCATCTCATCCTTGAACGATTCGAAGCAGAGTGAGTGATTCTGCATAGGACAGGCCCAAATCCAACGAGAAAGTCCGCGCTGGCTTGGCCGGCTTTCAGCCGCTATGTAAAATTCCTGCAGGTCACAGTCGTGGAGGTCTCGTTTCAATGTGTTTCAATGTGTATTTCACTATGGTTGCCTTTCTGCTAGACTCATACTGACACTCTTGGACCGCCTGCATGATTAAACGCTGTTTCATAGTCGCAATGACGCTGTTGATTGCTTTGCAGTCGACGACGTCTATGGCCTATGAGGCACAGCCGCACAACCCTGCAATGCCACATCATGATGAGCATTCACACGAATCAGCGGATTTTTTCAGCGAAAATCAGGCAACCAAGTCGTCTCCCGACAACCCCAGTCATTCAGCGGACCATTGCCATCACAGCCATAGCTGCTTCCACATGGTGTTGCTGGGAACCCTCACCAACACTTCCGGCTTGACTGCGGGAATAGTCCTGTCCGACTACCAAGTCAACTTCACCACCGGGGTTCAATCCTCCCTTTTCCGCCCTCCTATCGTCTGATCCTGCGAATACCTTCCCCACCCGGGGAACAACTGTCATTTAGACTTTCGTAGGAGCAGTCTCATGCTTTTCAGAATGCCCATGCAAACTGGGCGGCGCGCAATGCCGTGCCACTTTATTATCCATGCCTTTTGCCTCCTAACGCTGGCATTCGGTTCTGCCCTGGCACATGCCGGTGACAAACCACTCACTCTGTCCGAGGCCCTCTCGCGGGTCATGGCGCAAAACCCCGGCCTCCAGGTCTTCGATTTTCGCCTTCAGGGCCTTGAGGGTCGCCGCGTTACGGCAGATCAAAATCCTGCCCTCGAGGCCGGCCTGGAAGTGGAAAACTTCCTCGGCAGCGACAATCTGCGGGGAGTTGACGGGGCAGAGTACACCCTGTCCTTGTCATCGGTCCTCGAACTTGGCGGCAAGCGTCAGGCCCGCGTGAGCGTGGTTGACTCACGATACGGGCGGGTCGAGGTCGAGCGCCGGGCCGAGACCCTGGATCTCTTGGGACAGGCGACCCAGCGTTTTGTCGCCACCCTGGCCCTGCAGGAAAAACTGGAACTGGCCGCTGAAGCCGTGGCGCTGGCCGAGGCCACCCACGAGATCGTCACCCGTCGCGCCGACAGGGGCGCGGCGCCCCAGGCCGAAGTCCTGCGCGCCAGGGCCGCGCTCACCCGGAGTCGTACTGAGCAGTCCCGTCTGCGAGCCGCCTACGAGAGCCGGAAAATGGCTCTGGCTTCCCTGTGGGGCGATACCAGCCCGGACTTTCAAATGCTGGAAGGCGATCTGTTCCAGTTCGGTTCCTCCGACCACTTCGATGTCCTGTACCAGCGGGTCAGCGACAGCCCAGCCATTCAAATCTACGCGAGCGAACAGCGTATCCGTGAAGCAGAGATTCAGCTGGCCCGCAGCCAGTCCGAGAGCGACATCCGTTGGCAAGTCGGCATCCGGCGTTTCGAAGAGACGGATGATACGGCCTTGACCGCTGGGCTCTCGGTACCGCTCTTTTCCGGACGGCGCAATCGCGGCGAGGTGCAGGCCGCCCTGGCGGCGCGGGATGAGGTCCGATTCCGCCGGGAGGATACCCTGCTGCGCCTCCATTTGCGCCTGTTCGATGCCTACCACTTGCGGCAACAAAGCATCGAGACTGTTGAGCAGATTCGCAGCCAAATGCTTCCCGACCTGACCGATGCACTCACTCAGACCCGCGAAGCCTATGAAAACGGCCGCTACAGCTATGTGGAGTGGACCGCCGCACAGCGGGAGCTGCTCTCAGCACGGGAGGTACTGGTCGATGCCGCGACCACGGCGCTGCTCAACCAGGCGTTGATCGAACAACTTACGGCGCAGCCACTCGCGACTGTTCCGGGCGCCCCGACGCGCTAACCCACGAATTCAGGATTCACACCATGCAACTGATAAAACAACTCTGTCTGATTCTGGTGGCCACCTGCCTTGCCATCAGTCCCTTGCACGCTGCCGAGGAACAACAGGACGAATCGCAGGCCGACGCCAGGGGGCCTAACGGCGGCATGCTGCTGCAACAGAACGACGCCACCGTCGAACTGCAAATCTTTGAGCAGGGCGTTCCCCCGGAATACCGGGCCTGGGTCACCAAGGCTGGCCGCGCCGTTACCGATGATATTGACCTCAATGTCCATCTCACCCGCCTGGGCGGGCAAGTGGACACATTCAACTTCGCCTACCAGGAGGACTACTGGCTGGGGGATGGCGTGGTGACCGAACCCCACTCCTTCGACGTAGAAGTGACCCTCGCCATGGACGGCAAGCACTACCGTTGGCACCGGGAATCCCATGAAGGTCGGACCCGGATCGCCCCGGATATCGCCGATAAAGCGGGTATCACAACGGTCGCAGCCGGGCCGGGTGCCATCGAGCGCAGTCTCACCACCTACGGCAGCCTGACCACGGCACCACAACAGATAGCCCGGGTACGAGCCCGCTTCCCCGGGGTAGTCAATGAAGTAAAAGTCAATTTGGGCGATCGGGTCGAGCGTGGCGACGTGCTGGCCCAGGTGGAATCCAACGAAAGCCTACGGACTTACCCACTGCGAGCGCCCATCGACGGAATCGTCATTGAGCGTCGGATCAGTAACGGGGAAATGGCCGGGGAGCAACCCCTGTTCGCCATTGCCGATCTGACCACTCTGTGGGCCGAACTCAAGGTCTTCCCTGGCCAGCGGGCCGAGGTTGCCGTCGGCCAGAAAGTCCGACTGAGAGCTGACGGCATTGACCGGGAAGGCACCATCCGCCACCTGCTGCCGGCACCCAGCAACGCGCCCTACACCCTGGCCCGGGTCGAAGTCGACAATGCCGAGGGTCTGTTGACCCCCGGGTTGCTGGTGGCCGGGGATATCGTGGTAGAAGCGGTGGACGCCCCTTTGGTGGTTGACAACCGCGCCCTACAAACCTTTCGGGACTGGACCGTGGTATTCATCCAGGTGGGCGACACCTACGAAATCCGCCCACTGGAGCTGGGCCGCAGCGATGGCAACCTGACTGAGGTGCTGGGCGGCCTACAGGCAGGCGATCGCTATGTGGTGGAAAACAGTTATTTGATCAAGGCCGATATCGAAAAATCCGGCGCATCCCACGACCACTAACCCAGGAGGCTACTATGATCAATGCCATCTTACGCCTCTCGGTAGAGCGGCGGTTTTTAATGTTGTCCCTTATTCTGGTGCTGGTCGGCGTGGGCGTGTGGAGTTTTCAGCGCCTGCCCATCGACGCGGTGCCGGATATCACTAATGTCCAGGTACAGATCAACACCGAGGCACAGGGCTATTCGCCCCTGGAGGCCGAACAGCGCATCACCTTCCCGGTGGAAACGGCCTTGTACGGCCTGCCCAACCTGTCCTATACCCGGTCCCTGTCCCGCTACGGCCTGTCTCAGGTCACGGTGGTGTTCGAGGAAGGCACGGACATCTATTTCGCCCGCAATCTGATCAATGAGCGATTGGGCGCCATCAAGAGCGCGCTGCCACCCGGGCTGGAGCCGGAGATGGGTCCCATCGCCACCGGTCTTGGCGAGATCTTCATGTATACCGTAGAAGCCCTGCCCGGCGCCACTCAAGCGGATGGCAGTCCGCTGGACGCTACGGCGCTGCGGGAGATCCAGGACTGGATCATCAAGCCCCAGCTGGCCCAGGTACCCGGCGTAATCGAGGTCAACACCATTGGCGGCTACGACAAGCAGTACCACGTCACGCCGTCGCCCCAACGGTTGCTGGAGTTCGGCATCACGGTGGATGAACTGGTCAGCGCCCTGCGGGCCAATAACACCAATCGCGGCGCCGGCTATATCGAACGCAACGGCCAACAGCTGCTGGTGCGCTCGCCCGGGCAGCTGGCCACCATTGGCGATATTGAACAGGTGGTGATTGCCAACCGGGATGGTGCGCCAGTCCGGGTAGCCGATGTAGCTGAAGCGGCCATTGGCAAGGAGCTGCGCACCGGCGCCGCCACCCGCGACGGCAAGGAAACGGTGATGGGCACCGCCATGATGCTGGTGGGGGAAAACTCCCGGGCGGTAGCACAGGCGGTGGCCGAGAAACTGGACGCCATTCAGCCCTCGCTGCCCGACGGCGTCAAGGTGGAGGCGGTATACGACCGCACGGCGCTGGTGGACAAGGCCATCGCCACGGTGGAGAAAAACCTGCTTGAAGGGGCCCTGCTGGTCATCGTGGTGCTGTTTCTGTTGCTGGGCAATCTGCGCGCCGCCTTGATCACGGCAGCAGTCATTCCGCTTTCGATGCTCGCCACCATCACCGGTATGGTGCAAGCGGGCGTGTCCGCCAATTTGATGAGCCTGGGGGCGCTGGACTTCGGCCTGATCGTCGACGGCGCGGTCATCATCGTCGAGAACTGTATCCGGCGCCTGTCCCAGGCCCAGCACAATGGTCAACTAGCCCTCAAGGAGCGACTGCAACTGGTGTTCGAGGCCACCAACGAGGTCATTCGCCCCAGCCTGTTCGGTGTCGCCATTATTACCGTGGTGTACCTGCCGATCTTTGCCCTCACCGGCGTCGAGGGCAAAATGTTCCACCCCATGGCGGCCACCGTGGTGATGGCCCTGCTGTCGGCCATGGTGCTATCACTCACCGTGGTGCCCGCCGCTGTGGCAGTTTTTATGGGCGGCAAAATCAGCGAAAAGGAAAGCCCGGTAATCAGTGGCGCCAAATCGCTTTACAGGCCCGCGCTGCGGGTGGCCATGAGGTTCCGCTGGCTGGTTTTGGGCGGGGCAACCGCGCTGGTGGCGGTCTCTCTCTGGCTGGCGACCACCCTGGGGTCGGAATTTATTCCACAACTGGATGAAGGGGATATTGCGCTCCATGCCCTGCGTATCCCGGGCACTGGACTGGAGCAATCTATCGAGATGCAGTCGCAGCTGGAGGAGCGACTGAAGGCGTTTCCGGAGGTGGACAAGGTGTTCGCCAAGATCGGCACGCCGGAAGTGGCCACAGACCCCATGCCCCCAAGCGTGGCGGACAACTTCGTCATCTTGAAGCCCCGCAGCCAATGGCCAGATCCAGACAAAACCAAGGATGAACTGGTGGCGGAAATGGAAGACGCGGTAACGCAACTGCCTGGCAATAATTACGAGTTCACCCAGCCCATCGAGATGCGCTTCAATGAACTGATCTCCGGCGTGCGCGCCGACCTCGGGATCAAGGTGTTCGGCGATGACCTGGATCAGCTGCTGGCATCGGCCTACGACGTCCTTGAGGTTGTGGAATCCATGGAAGGCGCCGCCGATACCCGGGTCGAACAGGTGACCGGCCTGCCCATGCTGTCGGTACACCCCAGGCGCATGGCGCTATCCCGCTACGGGCTGACCGTGGATAATCTCCAGGATCTGGTGGCAGCCGGAGTCGGGGGCGAAAACGCCGGCCTGATTTACGAAGGCGATCGCCGCTTCCAGTTGGTGGTGCGCCTGCCGGAAGATATCCGCCGGGATGTGGACAGCCTCGCGGACCTGCCAGTCCCCCTGCCGGACGGCGGCTACGTGCCCCTGTCGGAAGTGGCCGATCTTGAACTGGCACCCGCGCCCAACCAGATCAGCCGGGAAAACGGCAAGCGTCGGGTGGTAGTCACCGCCAACGTTCGGGACCGCGACCTGGGGGGATTTGTTGAGGAAGCACAGGCGCGCATTGCGAATGACGTGGATCTACCCCCCGGATACTGGCTCGATTACGGCGGTACCTTCGAGCAACTGCAGTCCGCCAGTCAGCGCCTTGCCATCGTGGTGCCCGTAACCCTCGCGATCATCCTCGCGCTATTGGTGATGGCTTTTGGCTCCCTCAAGGATGCCCTGATCATCTTTACCGGCGTGCCACTGGCCCTCACCGGCGGTGTTCTGTCTCTGTGGCTGCGGGACATGCCCCTGTCGATCTCGGCGGGCGTTGGTTTTATCGCCCTATCCGGAGTGGCGGTGTTGAACGGCCTGGTAATGATCGCCTTTATCCGCGATCTGTGGCACGAACAGGGTGACCTGATGAGAGCCATTGTCGAAGGCGCCCTGATCCGCCTGCGGCCGGTATTGATGACCGCTCTGGTAGCAAGCCTCGGCTTTGTGCCCATGGCACTCAACACCGGGACCGGTGCCGAAGTCCAGCGTCCTCTGGCGACTGTGGTGATCGGCGGGATTATCTCGTCCACCCTGTTGACGTTGTTTGTACTCCCTGTGCTCTATGCGTTGTTGCATGGCAGAAGTGCCAGTAACTCCACACCCACTGGCGATATTAAGCACGACACTGATAGTTAACCAACACTCCATCATGGGGGGGAATCTCCCCATGATTTTTTCAACGTTCTTTTATTGCGGTTTATATCCTGGAAAGACTATGAACGATCCACCCAAGCAACGAAAAGATGACCCGAAGGAAGCTCCACACTTTCGAACAGATCGCATCCACGCCATTAACAGTGACTGGTATTTTTTAACCCGTGAAGGTCAAAATATCGGGCCATTCCCGGACAAAAAAGCGGCCGAAGACAGCCTTGCAGAATTCCTGAAAACTGTCAAAAAGGATGAGTAGCCAATGGCCCAAAATCCACAAAGTCGAAAAGGCAAAAGCGACCAAGCGACCAAGCGACCAAGCTACCAAGCGACCAAGCTACCAAGCACAGAGTAAGTTGAATACAGCAGATGCATCTTTATACATAGACACCAAGCGAGGTAAGCCCAATGAGTCACGACCATGTGCATATGCCCCCCGAGTCCAAGGACAAGCGTGTTGCTATCGCCATCTGGGCGAACGGGATCCTGACCCTGGCTCAGATTGGGGGAGGCATCTTTGCCGGCAGTCTCGCCCTTATCGCCGACGCCCTGCATAACTTTTCTGACATGGCCTCACTCGTCATCGCGTTCGCGGCGCAAAAAATTGCACGCCGCCCGGCTGACGCAAAAATGACCTTTGGCTACGGACGCATTGAAATCGTTGCAGCCCTCATCAACTACACTACCTTGATCATTATCGGGGTCTACCTGATTTACGAAGGTGGCATACGGATCATTGATCCTCCGGAGGTAAAGGGCTGGTGGGTCGTTTGGCTTGGTGGTATCGCCCTGGCCGTGGACGCATTGACAGCCTTGCTCACCTATTCGATGCAGAAAGACAGCGTCAACATCCGCGCACTGTTTCTCCACAATCTGTCGGATGCACTCGCGTCGGTCGCCGTGGTCATTGGTGGGACCCTTATTTTACTCTACGACATGCGGTGGGTTGATCCTGCCATCACCATCGGCATCGCGGGCTACATTCTCTACCTGGGTCTGACAGAAATCGGCGGCACCATCAGGACACTCATGCTGGGCAGCCCGGTGGATATCGATACCGATGCCGTCATCGTTGCCCTGTCCAACATTGAAGGCGTTGTCGACCTTCACCATGTGCATTTTTGGCAGATGGGCGAACACGATGCCTCGCTGGAGGCCCATGTAATTATCGAGGAAAGTGCATGGGATCAGCTTGAGAGCATCAAGTACAGGATAAAGCAGGCTCTGGCGCAGGAATTCAACATCAGTCATTCAACACTGGAATTCGAGCACCCGGACCATATGCACAAAGATGCCCACACCTATGGGCATGGTTAAGAGAGAAATTCTCCGTAAGCACCGGCAAGAACGGAGACTATTTCAACAGGCCGCCAAGGCGCATAATCAGGTTCGGAGCACACTGCCGAACAGTGACGACAACAGGTGCTTTCGCCCGTCAACGGGAGGTGTTGCTCTGACCGCCCTTGGGCTTTCTCCTGTACACCACCCCTTCCAGTCCCAGGTTGAGTTATTCGGAATGGTCGCGTACTCGCGCTGTCCGCCGCCCCTGATCAGGAGAGCCAACTGACCGCAGCCCGGTTCCATCTGTCGAAATACGATGCATGATCTTGGTTAGCTTCTTCCTGGTGGTTGCAATGTACTTGCCCTCCGGCTAAACTCGCCATCGAATTTTGGGGCCATCTATATGGTTAAACGCTGTTTCGTAGTGGTATTCACGCTCATGATTGCTTTGCAGTCAGTGCTGGCTATTGCCGATATGGAGCAGTTTTTCCAGCCGGGGGCGGGTCATCAAAATACTGGGCACCTCGCCGACTTTCCGGATATTGAAGCCGACAACTCAACAAGCAGCCAATCTCCAGAGGCACCGGACATCTCCATCGAACAGTGTGAGCTGTGCCATGGACACTGCCATATGTTATCGATGAGTTACCTGCCAGGCACTTTAAGCTTTCTGCCTGGCAAAAGCCTGACGCACTATCAGGCCAATATTTCCTCTATCGCTCCCTCCTCTCCTTTTCGCCCTCCTATCGCCTGATCCTGCGAACCCCTTCCCCCTTCGGGGGGTAGCTGTCATTTAGATTTTCGTAGGAGCAGTCCCATGCTTTTTGGAACGCCCATAAAAAATGAGCGGTGCGCTGTGCCGCGCCACTTTTTTATCCAAGTGTTTTGCCTTCTTGCACTGGCATCGAGTGCATCCCTTGCTTATGCCGGGAATAAGCCGCTAACCCTGCCCGAGGCCCTCTCGCGGGCTATGGCGCAAAACCCCAGCCTCCAGGTCTTCGACCTTCGCCTTAATGGGCTCGAGGGCCGCCGCATTACGGCAGATCAAAACCCTGCCCTGGACGCCGGCCTGGAAGTGGAAAATTTCCTCGGCAGCGACGATCTGCAAGGGGTCGACGGGGCGGAGTACACCCTGTCTTTGTCATCGGTCCTCGAGTTTGGCGGCAAGCGTCAGGCCCGCGTCAACCTGGTTGACTCACGGTACGGGCGGGTCGAGGCCGAGCGCCGGGCCGAAACGCTGGATGTGCTGGGCAAGGTGACCCAGCGCTTTGTCGCCACCCTGGCCCTGCAGGAAAAACTCGCACTGGCCGCTGAAGCTGTGGCGCTGGCCGGGGCCACTCACGAGATCGTCGCCCGTCGCGCCGGCCGCGGCGCAGCGCCCCAGGCCGAGGTCATGCGCGCCAGGGCCGCGCTCACCCGGAGTCGAATTGAGCAGTCCCGTCTGCGAGCCGCATACGAGAGCCGGAAAATGGCTCTGGCTTCGCTGTGGGGTGATACCGGCCCGGACTTTCAGATTCTGGAAGGCGATCTGTTCCAGTTCGGTTCCTCCGCCAACTTTGATGCCCTGTACCAGCGGGTCAGCGACAGCCCAGCCATTCAAATCTATGCCAGCGAACAGCGTATCCGTGAAGCGGAGATTCAGCTGACGCGCAGCCAGTCCGAGAGCGACATCCGTTGGCAGGTCGGCATCCGGCGTTTCGAGGAGACGGATGACTCGGCGCTGGTCGCCGGGTTTTCCGTACCACTGTTTTCCGGACGGCGCAATCGCGGCGAGGTGCAGGCCGCCCTGGCGGCGCGGGATGAAGTCCGCTTTCGCCGGGAGGACACGCTGCTGCGTCTCCATGTCCGCCTGTATGACGCCTACCACCTACGGCAACAAAGCATTGAGGCGGTGGCGCAAATCCGCAGCCAAATGCTTCCCGACCTGACCGATGCACTCACTCAGACCCGCGAAGCCTATGAAAACGGCCGCTACAGCTATGTGGAGTGGACCGCCGCCCAACGGGAATTGCTCTCCGCCCGGCAGGCGCTGGTCGATACCGCCACCACGGCGCTGCTCAACCAGGCTCTGATCGAACAACTGACGGCGCAGCCTCTGGCTGACCGCTGAACAACAGGATTACTACCATGAAAGTCGTTTATTATTTACTCATACTCGCCAGCGTCTATGTGCTGACGGTCGGACCGACTCATGCCGCGGAAGATGACCACGGTGAAAATGCGCATGGTGGCGTAAACGAGGCGCACGAGGAGTCGGAGAGCACCTACGTGGAAATCTCCGCCGATGTGGCGGAGCAAGCCGGTATCCGAAGCAAGGCCGCAGGCGCCGGCATCCTGGAGCGCACCATCAGCAGTTATGGCCGCCTTGTTCCCAATCCCGACGGAATTGCCCTGATCAGGGCGCGCTTCCCAGGTCAGGTTACGAAAATCAATGCCAGTCTCGGTGACTCGGTCAAGGCTGGCGACCCACTGGCCAGCATCGAATCCAATGACAGTCTCCAACCCTACACCTTGCGTGCGCCTTTTGCCGGTACCGTTATCCAGCGCAATATCAACGTCGGCGAGCTGGCCGGGGAACAAGCACTGTTCACCATCGCCAAGCTCGACCCGCTATGGGTGGAATTGAAAATCTTTCCAGGGCAGCGCCGCGAAATCGCGCCCGGACAGCTGGTGCGAATTGACGCAGGAGATGCACAGTACGATTCCAGGATCGATCATATCGTGCCCCAGAACAGCGACTCGCCCTACGTCATTGCCCGCGCGGAAATTGCCAACGCAGAGGATCTGCTTTCTCCGGGCCGGCTGGTTTCGGCGAGCATCGTGGTAGAGCGTATCGAAGTGCCGCTGGTGATAGAAAATCGGGCCCTGCAGTTGCTCGACGAATCCCAGGTCGTGTTTGTGCAAGAAGGCAATAGCTTTGAGCCCCGGCCTGTCGAGTTGGGCCGCACGGATGGCCAGTTCACCGAAATACTTTCTGGCCTGAAGCCCGGCGAACGCTACGTGGTGGAGAACAGCTATCTCATCAAGGCGGATATCGAAAAATCCAGCGTGTCAGACGACGATTAACAGGAGGCCACGATGATCGACGCTATCGTGCGCCTCTCTGTAGAGCGGCGCTATCTCATGCTTTCGCTGATTCTGGTGCTGATCGGTATCGGTGTCTGGAGTTTCCAGCGCCTGCCCATCGACGCGGTACCGGATATCACCAATGTCCAGGTGCAGATCAACACCGAGGCACCCGGTTATTCACCCCTGGAGACAGAGCAGCGCATCACCTTCCCGGTGGAGACGGCACTGTACGGCCTGCCCAGTCTGTCCTACACCCGATCCCTGTCCCGTTACGGCCTGTCCCAGGTGACCGTGGTGTTCGAAGAAGGCACGGACATCTATTTCGCCCGCAACTTAATCAACGAGCGCCTTGGCGCCATCAAAAGCGTCCTTCCGCCTGGGCTGGAGCCGGAGATGGGCCCCATCGCCACCGGATTGGGCGAGATTTTCATGTACACCGTGGATGCGGCGCCCGGCGCCACCCGGGAAAATGGTGAGCCCTGGGATGCCACTGCCCTGCGGGAAGTGCAGGACTGGATCATCAAACCTCAACTGGCCCAGGTGCCCGGGGTGATCGAAATCAATTCCATCGGCGGCTACGACAAGCAGTATCACGTCACGCCCTCCCCGAAAAAATTATTGGAGCTCGACGTCAGCCTCGAGGACTTGGTGGCGACGCTGAGGGCCAACAACGCCAACCGTGGCGCTGGCTATATCGAACGCAATGGCCAGCAGCTGCTGGTGCGCTCCCCCGGCCAGTTGAAGACCATAGGCGACATCGAACAGGTGGTGATCGCCAACCGCGATGGCGTGCCCGTCCGGGTGAAGGATGTCGCGGAAGTGGCCATTGGCAAGGAGCTGCGCACCGGGGCTGCCACCCGCGACGGCGTGGAAACGGTAATCGGCACCGCAATGATGTTGATGGGAGAAAATTCCCGTAGTGTCGCCCGGGCCGTTAGCGAGCGGCTGGAGGATATCCGCCCATCCCTGCCCGAGGGCATTCGCGTGGAAGCCGTCTATGACCGCACCACTCTGGTGGACAAGGCCATCGCCACGGTGGAGAAGAATCTGCTTGAGGGTGCGCTGCTGGTGATCGTGGTGCTGTTCCTGCTGCTGGGCAACCTGCGGGCCGCCCTTATTACCGCGGCGGTGATCCCTCTGTCGATGCTCGCCACCATCACTGGCATGGTGAGGACCGGCGTTTCCGCCAACCTGATGAGCCTGGGGGCACTCGACTTCGGGCTGATTGTCGATGGCACGGTGATTATCGTGGAGAACTGCATCCGGCGCCTGGCCGGGTCTCAGCAGGTTACGGGTACGCGCCTGCCACTGAAGGAACGCCTGCAGGTCGTCTATGAAGCCACGACCGAGGTGATACGTCCGAGCTTGTTCGGGGTGGCGATCATTACCGTAGTTTACATCCCCATCTTCTCCCTCACAGGGGTAGAGGGCAAGATGTTCCATCCCATGGCCGCCACCGTGGTCATGGCCCTGCTGTCAGCCATGGTGTTTTCGCTCACCATCGTCCCCGCCGCCGTTGCGGTGTTCCTCACAGGCAGGATCCGCGAAAAGGAAAGTGCCGCCATCAGTGCGGCCAAAGGGATCTATCGCCCGGCGCTGGAGCTGGCCCTGAAATTCCGCTGGCCGGTACTGGGGGGCGCCGGCGCCCTACTGGCGGTCTGTATCTGGCTAGCAACCACCCTGGGGTCGGAATTCATCCCCCAGCTCAGCGAGGGTGATATGACTGTGCAAGCCCTGCGCATTCCCGGCACCGGTCTGGAGCAATCCATTGCGATGCAGAAACCTTTGGAGCGGCGCATCAAGGCCTTCCCCGAGGTAGACAAGGTATTCTCGCGAATCGGGACACCGGAGGTGGCCACCGACCCCATGCCACCGAATATCGCGGACAGTTTCGTGATTCTCAAGCCGCGCGAGCACTGGCCGAACCCGGACAAACCGCGAGATGAGCTGATTGCCGAGATTCAGGCGGCGGTCGGGCAATTGCCCGGGAACAACTACGAGTTCACCCAACCCATCGAGATGCGCTTCAACGAACTGATCTCCGGAGTGCGGGCGGACCTGGGCATCAAAGTATTCGGAGACGACCTGGAGCAGCTGCTCAATGCCGCCAATGCGGTGCTCGAAGTCGTGGAATCAGTGGAAGGGGCCACCGATACCCGAGTGGAGCAGATCACCGGGTTGCCCATGCTGTCGGTGCACCCCAAACGCATGGCGCTATCCCGCTACGGCCTAACCGTGGATGATCTTCAAGATCTGGTGGCAGCGGGGGTGGGTGGCGAAAATGCCGGCCTGATCTACGAAGGGGATCGCCGTTTCCAGCTGGTAGTGCGCCTGCCCGAGGCCATCCGACGGGACGTGGACAGCCTGGCGGATCTGCCGGTGCCCCTGCCGGGAGGCGGCTATGTGCCACTGTCAGAAGTGGCGGCGCTGGAGTTGGCTCCGGCCCCCAACCAGATCAGCCGGGAGAACGGCAAGCGACGGGTGGTGGTCACCGCCAATGTCCGGGATCGCGATCTGGGCGGCTTTGTGGAGGAGATCAAAGGAAGAGTTCGACAGGAAGTGGATCTGCCCGCCGGGTACTGGCTGGATTACGGCGGTACCTTCGAGCAACTGGAATCCGCCAGCCAACGCCTTGCCATTGTCGTGCCCGTGACGCTGGCGATCATCATTGCCCTGCTGGTAATGGCATTCGGATCGCTGAAAGATGCGCTGATCATCTTCAGCGGCGTCCCCCTGGCCCTGACCGGTGGCGTGCTGCTGCTGTGGCTGCGGGACATGCCGCTGTCGATCTCCGCCGGTGTGGGCTTTATCGCCCTGTCGGGGGTGGCGGTACTCAATGGTCTGGTGATGGTGGCGTTTATTCGGGATCTTTGGCACAACCAGGGTGATCTGGTTTCCGCCGTGGTGGAAGGCGCCCTGATACGCCTGCGTCCGGTCCTGATGACGGCACTGGTCGCCAGCCTCGGCTTCGTGCCCATGGCCCTCAATACGGGCACCGGCGCTGAGGTCCAAAGGCCGCTGGCCACAGTGGTGATTGGCGGGATTATCTCATCGACGCTACTGACGCTGTTTGTATTGCCAATTCTGTACACATTGCTGCACCGCCAGGACGAAAAGGTGTAATTGCATCCCGGTAGCCCGCTCTTGGCCGCCATTTGGCCGGGAGCGGGTCGTTTTCGAGAAACAAATTTCGGCTTTGATTAGCGGCCAGGAAGTGCAGCCTTACCGACTGGCAAGCACGGTCAAACCGAGCGCATTTTTAAGGGATTTTCCTCTTAGGTTTCTGGAAGATCCATCCAACTCGGTATTGGGATTTTCTTTTCGCAGCAAGCTTGCGAAAACGAGAAGCAACGCACCGAGGACAATTGCAATATCGGCAAGGTTGAAAGCTGGCCAATGCCAGTCTCGCCAATAGAAGTCAAAGGAATCTACAACATAGCCGCCGGGTATGGAAAACAGGACATATCGCAAGAGATTGTTGCCAATAATGGGCATGATTTAACCCTTGAGCGCCAAAATGCGCCTGGCACCGTTAAGCACGACGAGCCCCGCGATGGTGCCGATAATCAGATCCGGATAATTGGAGCCGGTCCACGCGACCAGAGCGCCGGCGGTGATAACCCCCAGGTTGATGACCACGTCGTTGGCCGAGAATATCCAGCTGGCCTTCATGTGCGCGCCACCCTCCCGGTGTTTGGCTATCAGCAGCAGACAACTGGTATTGGCAATCAACGCGACGAATGCGATAGCCACCATTACCATCGATTCAGGCTCACTACCGAATACAAAGCGTCTCACCACCTCTATGAGTACGCCAACAGCCAAGATCAGTTGCAGTACACCCGCAAGATGCGCGGCACTTAGCTGCATTTTCACGCTGTGGCCAACCGCATAAAGGGCAAGCCCGTACACGGCCGCATCAGCAAAATTATCCAGGGACTCTCCGATCAGGCCGGTGGACTGGGCAATCAGGCCGGCTGTCATTTCCACTACAAAAAGGATTGCATTGATGCCGAGCAACCAGCGCAGGGTCCCGGATTCTTGCGTAGCAGAGGCTGCCGAGAACTCGGCGGCCTTGATGGTCTCCGGATCGGCAGCGACGCTTTCCTGAAGCGAGGCGCCTAGCTCCAAGGTCTTCAGTTTCGCGGTGACGAGCTCGACCGCGCCGTCATGCACGACCTTCAACCGGCGGTTCGACAAGTCGAAGGACAGCGCCCGAATCCCCTCAACGCCGCTTAGGGCCAGGCGAATCATGCGCTCTTCTGATGGACAGTCCATCTTCGGCACGGCATAAACGCTGACCCATTCCCCCGACGCGTTGGAGGAGGCCTGCATATCGGTATCCGCTGCGGGCTTTACATCGTCGCCACAGGGGTCTCCGCAGTTTTTGCTCATGATATGACTCCACTTGAATGTGATCGGGCTTTCATTTAAAACTATATAGTCGCTATAAGGTCAATAGCGTATAGAATTCGTTGCGGAGGAACCCATGCGTATTGGTCAATTGGCACGGTCGGTAGGGGTCGATACACAGACGATCCGCTTCTATGAACGGCAGGGCTTGTTGCCGCCCCCTGATCGGCAGGAGAACGGTTACCGTGTCTATAACGAGAAGCATGGTGAGCGGTTGGCCTTTATTCGTCGCTGCCGGATCCTGGACCTCTCACTGGCAGAAATTCACGAACTGCAGCGCCATCAGGACGACCCTCATCAGTCCTGTACCGCCGTCAATGCGTTGCTCGATGATCACATCTCTCATGTGCGCTCGCAGATAGCCGCTCTACAGGCGCTTGAAAAACAGCTCGTTTCACTGAGAGCTAGCTGCAACGATGATCGGGAAGTTGAAGCTTGTGGGGTTCTTGCCGGCATCAGCGAGGGAAGTATCCACCCGCAGCAGGCTGAAGCATCGACTCGATAAGGCTTGGCCATTCGCAAAGCCGGCCGCGTTTCACTGGCTGGGGCGGAATGGCTCGGCCAGCTGGGCCCAATAGTTTACAGGGTAAGGCTGTTCGCCCGCGATGCCGATCTGCCGACTCTCCCAGGGCGCTGCGTCGGGCTCATACCGGAAGGTTCCCATCATACGGTCGTACAGGACTGTGAACAGCCCGAAGTTGACGTCGCCGTCCGCCGAGTTGGCATGGTGGAAGCGGTGCACCTCGGCATTGGCGAAGACGTACTTGAACCAGCCCGTGCGGTAATCGGCATTGCTGTGCTGGCACAACAGCGCAATGGTCACCAGGAACGGCAGCGTGATGGCGACCTCGAAGGGGATGCCCAGCAACAGGAGCGGCAGCACGCCTGAGCTCGTCTCGATCGCCTGGTGGACCGGATGCTTCATCAAGCCATTAAAACCGTACAGCCGCTTCGGGCTGTGGTGCACCGCGTGAAAGCGCCACAAGAGAGCAAAGCGATGACTTGCGTGATGTGCCATTGCGATACCGAGGTCGAGAATCAGCGCGGCGAACACGACCTGCAACGCGAATGGCCAGGTGTGCGGCCAGAAGCCCCCGCCGAGCGCCGTCCAGGTGAGCCACGGCAGCAACCACAGCGCCGCCCGATTGAGAGTCGTGTTGACCAGGGCGTGCAGCCAGTCGCGCGCCACATCGCCGTGGGTGCGGTTCCAGTCGGGCTGATAGGGGATCACCCGCTCGGCGAAGAAGGAAAAAGCAACGGCGCCCGCGAGCACGGCGAACATCGGCCAGACTCCGACGTTCGCTGACGCCAGCCAGACGACCGCGCCGCCGAAGCCAAAAAACAGCATGGGCCACGTCCCGTAGCGAAACAGTACTTTTGTGAAACTCATGGCAGTGCATTCTCCTTTCCGTGATGACAGCTTTTGTGAAGACACGGATAGAATGCTCTTGGCGGGCTCCCGAAGCTTGAATAAACTGGCAGCCATGCACCCGCCAACTTTTCATCTGTTTCTCTGGCCCCATCGACTGCTTTTCCTGGGTCCGGCGTTCGATGCCCAACCCCATCGCCACCACGCGGCGCAACTCGCCCTGGGCCTGCACGACCGGTTGCGGGTCCGCGGCGGGCAGGACCAGCCGTGGCAGGAGGCGGCGGCCTTTTATGTACCTCCCGACGTGCCGCACGAGTTCGACGCCGGCGATACGCCCTGCGCGCTGCTGTACCTGGACCCCGAAGGCCGGGAGTGCGAGGACGCATGCCACCGATTCGGCGGTGGCCGAATCCGGCTGCTCGACAATCGCGAGCTACCCCTTGCGACGCTGCGACGCCTTGCCAACGGCGGTGGCAGTCCCGCCGATGCCGAACAGGCCTGCCGCGAGCTGCTGGGTCAGGGGGTATCCACGCTGCGGCGCAACCTGGACCCGCGCCTGCAGCGCGCGCTGACGTGGCTGGACGAACATCTCGACGACGAGCTGGGAAACCGCGCCGTGGCCAGCGCCGCCGGCGTGTCCGAAAGCTGGCTGTCTCACCATTTCGGGGACCGGGTCGGCGTGCCCATTCGCCGCTATGTGCTCTGGCGCCGATTGCGCCTGGCCATCAAGGCCGCCCTGGACGGCGACTCGCTGACGGACGCCGCCCATGCCGCCGGTTTCTCGGACTCGGCCCACCTGACCCGAACATTCCGCGAAACTTTCGGCGTTGCCCCCTCGTTCTTGTTCGGAGACCGTCAGGCAATCCGAGTCCACTTTATAAGCTAACCCCAAAACTTCTGCCGACTGGTGAAATTTTCGGGCCAGAACATGACAATGCAAGTCGATGTCGAGCCCAGGGAACAATGCAAGGCGCGGTTGCAGGGCTGATGAACAATGCAAGGCGCGGTTGCAGGGCTGATGAACGATGCATATCAGCTCAAGTAACACGCACTGTATCGCGCGGCGATTTTTTTGCAACGCTACCCGTTTTCACCGGACCTGCCTTCGAGTCGCGGCTCGTGTCGCCATGCCCCGGCGGCATCGCGCAGTACTTGGTAGGCGGTGTGCAGGAACACGGCAGCCACGGCGCTGGCGACGACGATATCCGGCCAGAAGGAATCGAGCGCGATGACCAGTCCCCCGGCGACTATGACCCCCAGGTTGCCGAGCACATCGTTGCGTGAGCACAGCCATACCGAGCGCATATTCACATCTTCGCCTCGGTGCTTCATCAGCAGAATGAAACAGATCAGGTTGCCGATAAGAGCCGCGCCGGCGACCGCCATCATCGCCGGGCCGATGGGCTGCGGCTTCCCCAGCAAGCTGGCGACGATGGAGGCCACAATGCCGATGCCGAAGGCCAGCTGAATCAGCCCCTTCGCGAACGCGGCGCCAGCCCTCCAGCGTTGGCTGCGGGCGACAACAAACAGGCTTATGCCGTACACCAACGTATCGCCGAGATTGTCGGCGGAGTCTGCGATCAGCGCCTTGGAGTCCACCAATACCCCGGCCGTCAGCTCCCCGGCGAACATCAGGGCATTGATCCACAGAACGGCGTACAGGGTTTTTCGCCGCTCGCCAGCGGCCAGGCTTTTCGCGGTTTCGTCGTCACAGCAGCCACTGCTCATCGTTTTATCTCCTGATCATCCTTGTGGCGGCTTTGAGGTCTGGCCACGATTCATGTTTATGTCGAGCACCGCATAAACATGAATGGTGGCCGGGGGTCTAGTAAATAAAATTACGAATCACATTCTAAATGTATTAGGGCATCTCTGACTAATTACAGCTTTCCTTCATAATAGTCCCACCGCCACTGTGAGCAGGATGACATGCGCCAAGATTCCTTTTCCGATGCCGGATTCGAGAAGTACCGGAAGAAAACCCGCAAAGACCAGTTTTCTGAAGAGATGGAGACAATCATTCCCTGGCAGGAACTGGCCGAGGCCATTGGACCGTTCTGTCCCAAACCCGAAGGCGCCGGTCGGCGGCCTATCGGCATTGAACGCATGCTGCGCATTCGGTTCATCCAGCGCGGGTTCAATCTGTCCGATCCAGCTGCCGAAGAGGCCCGCTACGACTCCCACTCGCTGCGCCAGTTTGTCGGTATCGATCTCGGCAGAGAGCCAGTTCCGGACGAAACCACCATCTGTAAGTTTCGCCACCTGATGGAGAAGCACAATCTGGGCGATCAGCTGCTCCACCTGGTGAATCAGTATTTACAGGAGAATGGCCTGAAGGTATCCCGAGGCACTATTGTCGACGCCAGCATCATCAGCGCACCGAGTTCCTCCAAGAACAAGAAGAAGGAACGCGAGCCTGACATGCACTCCACCCGCAAAGGGAATCAATGGTACTTCGGGATGAAGGCCCACATCGGCGTCGACAGTCGCACCAGGCTTATCCACTCGGTGGCCGCCACTCCGGCCAATGTCGACGACTCTCAGGTGCTGCCCGACCTGCTTCATGGCGAGGAGACTCGCGTTTGGGGCGATTCCGCTTACACAGGCCAGAAGCACGCGATGACTGACTGTGCACCCCAGGCTAGGGACTTTACGCAGGCAAAGGGTAGCCGGAATCGCAAACTGACCGAAACAGAGCGCGCCAAGAAACGGAACATGTCTCGCGTCAGAGCCAAGGTAGAGCATCAGTTTGGCATCATCAAACGCCAGTTTGGATTTTTCCAAGGTTCGATACCGCGGTCTGGAAAAAAATGCTCATCGACTGTTGTTGGCCTGTGCGCTGAGTAACTTGGTGATTGCCAAACGAGTGCTGCTGAAGCGAAACGTATCGCGATTGCAGGCAAGTTGTGCCTGAAATACGGCAACTGGGAGAGGATTTCCATGTGCTGCGCCGTTCAGTGCCCTTTTAACTGATTTTTTTCGTCCAAAATCCCGAGTATTTCAGCATGGCGGTAAAATGTTTCATGGGCCTTTTCAAATTTCACCGGTTAATCAGATGAGCCCTAAAAGTAAAAAAAGCGCATCACGTTTTTCATAGGTTGTCTCCCAGTAATGTGGGTACGAGACCTGGAAGTACCGCCGCCCGATTCCGAAAGTATGGATCGTACCGGACGGCGACGACGCATTACGCTTTCGGCGGTGGTGTCGGTGCTCCCTTGGGCAGACCGCGTCCTCGCCATAGCATGAAGATTGCCGGGTACACCACCAGCACCATCAACAGCGCAGAAATCACTCCACCGACCATGGGCGCGGCGATGCGCTGCATCACGTCTGCGCCGGTACCGCTGGCAAACAGGATCGGCACCAACCCGATAAAGGTCGACAGCCCGGTCATCAGCATGGGCCGGATGCGTTGACCGGCGCCGCTCTGGACGACTTCGGTCATATCTCCACGGGTATTGAGTCGGCGCTCCATCTCCCTGTCCCGCCAGGCGATGTCCAAATACACCATCATCAGCAACCCTAGTTCCACGGCGAGCCCCGCCACGGCAATCATGCCCACCCAGACGGCGACACTGAGGTTAAAGTCCAGCCACCACATCAGCCAGACGGCCCCGCTCAGCGAAATGGGCACACTCAGCATCACCAACAGGGTCTCAATGAGAGAGTCTCGGTGCATAAAGAGCATGAAGAAAATCAGGAACAGCGTGACCGGAACCAGCAATTGGAGCTTGGCTTTGGCCCGTTCGAAATACTGGAACTGCCCCGCCCAGGCCAGCCGGTAACCGTCCGGCACATCGACCTGATCGGCAACCACCTGCTTGGCCTGCTCGACATAATCGGCAATACCGACTTCGCTTTTGACGTCCACAAAGACGAATCCCACAAGTTGCCCATCCTCACTGCGAATGGATGGCGGCCCGGTCTGAAACTCAATGTCCGCCACCTGGGCGATGGGAATCTGCGCCCCTGATGGAGTGGGCACCAGTACTCGCTCCAGTGCTTCCACGTTGTCGCGGTAATCCCGGGCGTAGCGCACCAAGATGTTGTAGCGCTCGCGTCCCTCCACCGTTTGCGATACCACAGTCCCTCCCATGGCCGCCATGATCACCCGTTCCACATCGCCAACGTTGAGGCCAAAGCGAGCCGCAGCACTTCGGTTGACGGTGAAATCCAGAAAGTACCCACCCGTGCTGCGCTCGGCAAAGGCGCTGCGGGTGGCATCGGCGGTGCGCTCATCCTCCTGCAACGCTTTTTCAATGGCGATGCCCGTTTTTTCGATAGTGGCCAGGTCCGGACCAAACACCTTGATGCCCAACGCTGAACGAATACCGGTTGCGAGCATTTCGGTGCGAGTCTGGATCGGCATCCAGAAGATATTGGGCATTCCCGGAAACTTGAGTTTCGAGTCCATCTCCTGAATCAGACTGTCCCAAGTCATGCCCTCGCGCCACTGGTTCTCCGGTTTCAAGGTAATGACCGTTTCCACCATGGACAAGGGCGCGGGATCGGTCGCGCTGGTGGAGCGACCGACCTTGCCGAAGACCTGCTCCACTTCGGGAATGTCGGCAATGATCCGGTCCATGGTCTGCAGGGTCTGGGTGGCCTCGGAAATGGACATCCCGGGCAGCGCCGTGGGCATAAAGAGAATCGACCCCTCGTTCAGAGGTGGCATAAACTCGTTGCCCAATTGCCGGAAGGGAATAATCGTGATGAACAATAGCAACACCGCTCCCGCGATGACTCCCCACCGAAAACGTGCGGCGAAAGCCACCACAGGCCGGTACGCAGCCACCAGCCACTGGTTCAACTGACTGCGATCAGCACGGATCTTGCCACGAATCAGCCATACCGCGAGGGCCGGCACCAGAGTGATGGACAGGAGCGCCGCAAATGCCATGGAATAGGTCTTGGTAAAAGCCAGCGGCTTGAACATGCGCCCTTCTGTGCCTTCCAGGACGAACACCGGCATAAAGGAGATGGTGATAATCGCCAGCGAGAAAAAGATGCTGGGCCCCACCTGCTGCATCGCCTCGATAATCACGTCCTGTCGGGACTTGGCCTTCTCCTCGGGATCGGCATCGTCACTCTCCCACCGGGCTAACCGTTTGTGGATATTGTCGATAATCACAATCGCTGCATCCAGCATGGCGCCAATGGCCACCGCAATGCCTCCCAAAGACATGATGTTGACGGTCAACCCCTGAAAATACATGGGAATGAAGGAGATCAGCACCGCCACCGGAAGGGTAATCGCGGCCACCAGCGTAGAGCGCACGTGCAACAGAAAAACGCCAATAATGAGGGAGACAATCAGGATCTCCTTAATCAATGTCGAGGTCAGCGTGTCAACGGCTTCGTTGATCAGAATCGAGCGATCATAGACCGGCACAATTTCGACACCTTCAGGGAGCCCGGGTTTGATCTCTTCCAGGCGTTGTTTGACCTTGTCGATCACCTCCAGGGCGTTCTCGCCGTAGCGCATTACCGCAATCCCGCCGACCGTCACACCCTCGCCGTCCAGTTCCGCCTGCCCCCTTTGCAGGGCAGGGCCCAGAGCCACATGGCCGACCTCATTTATCGTGATCGGGACGCCTTCGGCTGTCGTTTTCAGCACGACTTTTTCCAGGTCCTCTACGGATTTTACATAGCCGCGACCGCGAATAAATTGCTCGTGGCCTGCCACCTCAAGAATGCGTCCACCCACATCCTGATTGGAGTCCCCTACCGCCTCGGCCACCCGTTTGAGGGGGATGTTGTAAGAGGCGAGTTTGTTCGGGTCGAGACTGATCTGGTATTCCCGCTGAAAGCCACCGATGGAGGCCACCTCGGCCACCCCTTCAACCGCTTCCAGGGCATAGCGCAAATTGAAATCCTGCAGTGAGCGCAGGTCCGCCAGACTGTGATTGCCGGAAGTGTCTCGCAGGGCATACTGGTAGACCCAACCGACGCCTGTGGCGTCCGGCCCCAGTGTGGGAGTCACCCGCTCCGGCAGCTCAGCGGCGGCGCTATTGAGGTATTCCAGTACCCGCGAGCGGGCCCAGTACATGTCCACGCCATCGTCGAAAATGACATAGACAAACGACAGGCCGAACATGCTCTGGCCGCGCACATAGTTTACTCCCGGCGCAGACAGCAGGGAGGTGGTCAGAGGATAGGTGATCTGGTCCTCCACCAGGTCCGGGCTGCGCCCGGGCCACTCGGTAAAGACAATCACTTGCACATCGGACAGATCGGGTATGGCATCCAGAGGGGCCCGCATCAGCGCCTGCCAGCCGCCAAAGGTCAGGGCAAGCACTGCCACCAGCGTAATCAGGGGTTTGCGGGCGCAATAGCCAATAATTCGCTGCAACCAGCCAATCCCCTCTCCTTCAGCGGCAGGATGAGCGGGGGGATGATGTTTCTGTACGTCGTTTACCATTGCTCCATGCCCCCCTTGAGCCGGCTCTCGGAGGCGATCAGGAAGTTACCGGAGGTGACCACGCGGTCACCCGCCTCGACGCCCTCGATGATCTCGATGTAACCGCCGGCCCGTTGGCCGGTTTGCACTTTGCGCGGTGCCAGCCGACCCTCTCCCAGGTCCTCGAACACCACACGCAGTTCACCCGCGATAATTACCGCTTCTTCCGGCACGGCAACTCGCTGCCCAAGGTCAGCCTTAAGCTTCACTTCGGCGTACATATTGGGCTTGAGACGACCTTCAGGGTTGGCGACGCTAAGGCGCACTCGCGCGGTACGGCTGACGTCGTCCAAATAGGGGTAAATGTAGTCAACTTGGCCCTCAAACTGTTCACCGGGCAGATAGGGGAGCGTCACGGTAACGGGCATGCCCTCCGTCACCAGGGGCAGTTCGCTCTCGTAGATGTCGGCCTCCACCCAAACCTGGGAGAGATCGGCAATCCGCAAAAGCGTCATACCGGCCTTGTGGGCGGTGCCTTCCACCACGTTCTTGGCCACCACGGTGCCGCTGATGGGCGCGTGCATGGTGACGTAATCGAGGGGCTCTCCTCGTTTTTCCAGGGTGGTGATTTCCGCGTCGGTCATGTCCCAAAGTGCAAGCCGTTTTCGAGCAGCGGCCATCAAAGTTTGAGAGGCGCCACTGCGGCGCTTCAACTGCAGATACTCCTGCTGGGCGGCGAGCAGCGCCGGGCCATAAACGGTAAACAGGGGCTCTCCCTTCTCCACACGAACCCCCACGTAATCGGCGTAGAGCTCGCCAACCCAGGCATCGAATTTGAGGCTTACGTCCGCCAGTTGAGTATCGTCGTAGGCAATCCGCCCTTCCGCGCGGATGGTGCGGGTCATAACCAAGGTTTGTGCCTCGGCGGTTTCCACACCGATCAACTGGCGGCGGCGATTGTCCAGGGTCACGGTACCCGGTGGTGCCTCCTCGGCCATGCTGCCACCGTCGGTTCGGCTGGCACCGGAGGCCAGTTGGAGACCTTCGCGACCGACGGCCAAATCAAAGCTGATTTGCCGTTCCGGCATACCCGGCGCCTCAATCTTTAGAGTCAGCGGCCAGCTACCGTCCATGGAGGGTTCAAAGGTGCCCCGGTAGAGACCGGGCTCAATCGCCTGCATGTCAGCCGGAGCCTGCATGGCGGGCATGGCGCCCATGGCGGGCATTGCCGCCACCGCTTTGATGTCGGCGTCGTCCAAGGGCGCGCCGTCGGCATTGCGCAGAGTCACGCTCAGGATGTTCTCTCCCACACGTGGCGTGGTAGGGTCAATCGACACATCCAGGCGATAGGGGCCGCTTCGGTAGGGCAACTCGCCGTCACCGTTCTTGTCCATGGTGCCCGCTTGTTGTCGCTTCAAAACCGTCACGCCCCCGGCTGGCTCCAAGCCCTTTCGTCCGACGGCCAGATCGAAATTGGCCCGTGTGGACCCGACGCCTTCCTTCCTGATTTGCAAGGTCAGCGGCCAGCTACCGTCCATGGAGGGTTCAAGGGTGCCCCGGTAGAGACCGGGCTCAATCTCCTGCATATCGGCCGGAGCCCGCATGGCGGGCATGGCGCCCATGGCGGGCATTTCCGCCACGGCCTTGATCACAGCGCCACTAACCCGCTCACCAGAGTTATCCAGCAATACCAAGGTCAGGTCGTTTTCACCGACTCGGGGTGTTTTCGGATCAATTTCGACACCCAATTGAAAGGGACCGCTTTGGTAGGCGGCGCTGCGGGACGGCTCCTCATCAGGAGCCGCCGTGGTAGCCTCCCCGCTGGAGAGCCACTGGACGCCCAATATGCCGGCAACCCCTACCAGCAACCCGATAAAAAACAGCGAAATAAATGTTGTGCGTTGAGTCATGGTGGTTACTCTTGTTCGAGGGCGTCGCCGACAGCAGTTGCCGGCACCTGGTTGGTCGGGATTGGCCGTGCATTGCCCAGGGGCCGCCCAGCGGCCCGTTCCAGGGCTGCCCACGCCCGCAGATAATCCGCATGGGCGCGGACCAGGTTGTCCTCGGTTCGCAGCTGTTGCCGCTCGGCATCGATGACCGTGAGAAAACTACCCTGCCCCGCCCGGTAATCAGCGATGGCGGCATTGAGGCTCTCCTCGGCGAGGGGCAGCAGACGCTGCCGGTGGATGGCAACGATGTCCCGGGTCTCCTGAACCTGCGCACGCCCCTGTTCTAGCTGCGCGAGTAACTGCGCCTCGCGATCCGTCAATTGCCACTGGTAGCGCATGACATCGGCCTCGGCCGCATTCCGACTGGCACTGCGTTTGCCGGAGAAATCGAACGGCAGATTGACAGTGAGGCCGACTGTCCAGCGCTGGTCAGTATCCATCCACAGGCTGTTGTAACCGGCGGACAATTTGAAGTCGGGAAAATAGTCCTTCTCAGCCAGACCGTGCAGGGCGCTCGCCTCGGCGACGCGCGCCTGAATCCGGCGCAGCTCCGGGTGTTCCTCTATGGCGACCTCTTGCAACGCCGGCAACGATGGTGGTTCGACCGGTGTAGGCAGTGCCGCCGGCGGCGGCAGTGGACTTTGCGGAGGACGATTCAGCAAGCCGTTGATCATCGACCGCACTTCCCGCTGGTGCCGCTGATGGGTGACGATGTCGGTGTCGATCCGGGCCGCTTCGACTTCCGCCTGCAGCACATCCTGCTGCCGAGCTCGCCCCGCCGCATACTGGGTTTCGGCGACGCGGCGCAACTCGACCAGCAGATCCCGGTGGGCATGTTTGATTTGCAGGGTGCGGTGAATATACGCCCATTCGGCGAACAGGTTCTTGGCGGCCGCCATCAGCGCCAGCCGGCGGTCCGCCAGGGATTGCTCCTCAGCCTCGGCCCGGGCGCGGGCCGCGTCCTCGCGCAGGCCGAGTTTGCCGGGCCAGGGCAGTGTCTGGCTCAGCTCCACCCGTTCCTGGAAGCCGCGGGGGCCGCCGACAGTCTCCGGCGCCCCGGCATAAGTCAGGATGGGATCGTCCAGGGCTCCGGCGGGAGCGATGCGGTAGTGAGCTGCCTCGGCAGCAGCCGCCAGCCCCTTAAGACCGGGATTGCGAGTCAGCACGGCGTCCACCAGTTGCTCGGCGGTTAGCGCCTCGACCTCCTGCAGAGGTTGACTATTTTCCGGTTGCGGCGGCACCGCGAAAGCCGCCAGTGGTGTGATGAACACCACCAGGGCCATCAGGCCGCCAATTGGACTGCGCATGGGGAATCTCCTGCGTCGGTATGATGAATAATCCTCGGCTTCCCATGAGGGAAAACCGTAGCCTCACGATAAATCGGGCGGATTAATCAGATACGCAGACGCAGGGTGGAGAGATAGACGGTACGACCGCTTTCGGCCTGGGCAAGAAGCCAGTCCGGGTTGGGAGGGTGTGTTATTGCGGAGGTTGTGAATAGCGTGTCCGGGTAGGGCCAGAACACAAGCGCAATAGTGTAGAGCCACGTCAACGATTGATCGGGACTCCACGATGAAGTAGTGGCGTCTTCAACGGCCGACTGGTATTCCACCGCACAGCAAGAGGCTGAAGAAGTGGCCCGGGCCTCATGGTCACAATCCTCCTCCGAGGGAGAAGGCACTGCCGTATCGCAGCCCGCCATGCCATCTTCACAACAGCAGACCGACTGGGGTGGCATATCCATGGTTTCGCAGGCATAGCTAAACTGTCCCCAGACCATGAGGAGCATCAAAAATACCAGTGGCCAGCGTTTTCTCGGATGCATTTAGAAAGCCGGAGTTGAGGTCAATAGCCTCAAGCAGTTTAGAGGGTCTAGAAACAAATGCCAAGCAAGCAAGCATGATCACGTCACCCTGGAAGGCGAGTCAACGACCGGATGTATCTGAACCTGTATGTGTCCCCCAGTTGCAATGTGTCGGCGGTGTGGTGGGCTATCACGCCCATCATGGCTAGCGCTTCGCCTCGGCGGTGGCGATCACCCCGATGACAGGCTGGCATCAAGTCGCTGCAGGACCAGCTGTACCGTTACGAGGTAATAGGATGGTTTGTAGGATAAATAAAAAAACCCATCCTAACTCATTGATTTTAATAATGTAATGGAGGCTCGGGTCGGAATCGAACCGGCGTTGACGGATTTGCAATCCGCTGCATAACCACTCTGCCACCGAGCCTTTGGAAATCTTGCCTGGAGCGGGAAACGGCCGGGGTGGCGCACCACTTCGAACCGCTCAACTTTCACCGCACCGTCGAGCCTTTGTTACTTTGTTTCTTGGAGCGGGAAACGGCCGGGGTGGCGTACCACTTCGAACCGCTCAACTTTCACCGTACCGTCGAGCCTTTGTTACTTTGTTTCTTGGAGCGGGAAACCGGGTTCGAACCGGCGACCTCAACCTTGGCAAGGTTGCGCTCTACCAACTGAGCTATTCCCGCAATTCCCACGTAATCAATGCCGCCGACCCCGTGAGGGCGCCTATTCTATGAGTTGTGCGTCCCCTGTCAAGGAGAATGGCCGGTATCCTGCCCTTTCATCACCTCTGCCGCGGCCCGCAGGTAGATGATCATCGACCACAGGGTCAGCACGGCAGCCGCGTAGAGCATCAGGTAACACAGCGCCAGCAGCCAGCTCTCGTCGCGCACCGGGTCGATGGCGAGCAGACCGATAATGGCGATCATCTGGAAGGCTGTCTTGACCTTGCCGACATAGGACACCGCCACGGAGGTGCGCTGGCCCAGCTCGGCCATCCATTCCCGCAGGGCAGATACCACGATCTCGCGGCCGATGATGACGGAGGCGGCCAGGGTGAGGAGTATGGTGTCGTGGCGCTCGACCAGCAGTACCAGCGCCACCGCCACCATCAGCTTGTCCGCCACCGGGTCGAGGAAGGCGCCAAACTTGGTCATTTGCCCCAGGCGCCGGGCCAGATAGCCGTCCAGCCAGTCGGTCACTGCCGCCACGGTGAAAATGACTGCGCCGACCAGCAGGTGGTGCTTGAACGGAATGTAGAACACAACGACGAGCACCGGGATCAGGAGAATCCGCATGATGGTCAGTGCGTTGGGGATATTGATGCTCAAGTTGTTGGCTACTCTTCCAGTGGACCACTGCCGTGAAGGTGATCGTATATCTGTTGCGCCAGGGTTGCACTGATCCCGGAGATTTTTTTCAGCTCGGCGACATTGGCATTGCTGACCCCGGCGGCGCTGCCGAAGTGGCGCAGCAGCTCCCGCCGCCGCTTGGCGCCCACGCCGGGGATACTCTCCAGGCTGGACTGGGTGCGGGCCTTGTCCCTGCGGGCACGGTGGCCGGTGATGGCGAAGCGGTGGGCCTCATCGCGAATGGCCTGGATCAGGTGCAGGGCCGGGTTGTCGCCCCGCAGCTGCTGCTCACTGCCGGTCTGGCCGCGCACCAGGGTCTCGAACCCGGCCTTGCGGGTGACGCCCTTGGCAACGCCGACCACCTCGACCGCCGGCAGCTGCAGCGACTCCAGCACCCCCATCGCCTGGGCCACCTGGCCCTTGCCCCCGTCGATAAACAGAATGTCCGGCAGGCTGCCCTCCCCCGCCTGCAGGCGCTTGTAGCGCCGCTCCAGGGCCTGCTGCATGGCCGCATAGTCATCCCCGGCGGTGATCCCGTCAATATTGAAGCGACGGTAGTCGGACTTGCGCGGGCCGTTCTGGTCGAAGACCACACAGGACGCGACGGTGGCTTCACCAGAGCTGTGGCTGATGTCAAAGCACTCCATGCGCTCGGGCAGCTCGGGCAGGCCCAGCAGCGACTGCAACGCCTGCAGCCGCTCGAGTGTCGACTGGCGCCCCGCCAGGTGGGAGCGCAGGTTGGTCTCCGCGGTCTGTTGCGCCAGCTGCAGCCAGCGCGCCCGTGCATCCCGTACCCGGGCGCGAATGCCGACCTTGCGCCCGGCCTGGGTGGTCAGGGCCTCAGCCAGGCTGGCACTGGCCTCGGGCAGTTCGTTGACGATGATTTCCCCCGGGATCGGTCGCGCCGCCGCCAGGTAGAACTGGGGCAGGAAGGCGGCCAGCACCTCCGCGGGCTGTTCATCCAGCTTCAGCGGCGGGTAGTAGGTCTTGCTGCCAAGCACCTGGGCATTGCGCACGAACAGGACCTGGACGCAGGCCCGACCGCCCTCGACGGTCGCGGCGAGAATGTCCAGCTCACCGCTGGTACCCTCGATGCCCTGGCTGGCCTGGACATGCTGCAGCTGGCTGAGCTGGTCCCGGTAGACTGCCGCCTTTTCGTACTCCAGTGCCGCCGCAGCCCGCTCCATGTCATCTGCCAGCCGCACCATCAACTCCTGGGACTTCCCCCCCAGGAACAGCGCCGTGTGCTGTACCTGCTCGGCATAGTCTTCCGGTGATACCAGTCCGACACAGGGCGCGGTGCAGCGATCGATCTGGTGCTGCAGGCAGGGCCGCGAGCGGTTGCGAAAGAAGCTGTCCTCGCACTGGCGTACCCGGAACACCTTCTGCAGAAAATGCAGGGATTCGCGCACCGCGGAGGCGCTGGGATAGGGGCCGAAGTAGGTGCCCTTGCGCCGCTTCGCGCCACGATGCAGGCTCAGGCGCGGGAATTCGTCCTCGGTGGAGAGAAAAATATAGGGATAGGATTTATCGTCCCGGAGCAGGATATTGTAGGGCGGCCGGTGGCTCTTGATCAGGTTGTGTTCCAGCAGCAGCGCGTCCACTTCAGTGGACGTCACGGTTACCTGGATGTCGCCGATCTTCGCCACCAGCGCCATGGTCTTGGTGGTCAGGCCACTGGCGCGAAAATAGCTGCTGACCCGGGCGCGGAGGTTGCGGGCCTTGCCAACGTAGAGCAGTTTACCCCCGGCATCGTACATCTGGTACACGCCGGGCCGCGTCGTGAGCTGCTTCAAGAAGCTGGCGGAGTCAAAATCGGTCACGCCGGCTCTCCGTAGACCCGCGGTTCCAGTTCCAGCGCGACGCCAAACTGCGCCTGTACCGACGCCTGGATCTCCGCCGCCAATCCCAGCAATTCCGAGCCGTCCTCGGCATCGTAGTTCACCAGCACCAGGGCGTGGCCCGGATGGACGCCGACACCGCCATGGCGCCGGCCTTTCCAGCCCGCCCGCTCAATCAACCAGGCGGCGGCCAGCTTGCTCAGCCCGGGCCCCGCCGGGAACACTGGCAGTCCCGGATATTCGCGCTGCAGCGCCTCTGCGCGCTCCCGGGCCAGCACCGGATTCTTGAAAAAACTGCCGACGTTGGGCTGCTGCGCGGGATCGGGCAGCTTGGCCTGGCGCAGGGCTACCACCGCGTCAAACACCTCCCGCGGCGTAGGGGAAGCCGCGACGCCGCGCTGCACGAGCGCCTCGCGCAGCCCCGGATAGCTGGTTTCAGTGGCGGCCCGCAGGGGCAGCTGCAGGTCCACGTGAGTGATGACCACCTGGTCGCGGAGCGCGTGCTTGAAGATGCTGTCGCGATAGCCGAACTGGCACTCGTCGCGGCCCAGCACCAGCGGGGTGGCATCGGCGCAGCGCAGGGTGTGGACGGCGTGGACAAAGGGCGCCAGTTCGCGGCCATAGGCGCCGATGTTCTGCACCGGTGCCGCCCCCACCGTACCGGGAATCAGGGCCAGGTTCTCCAGCCCGCAGTAGCCCTGCGCCAGTGTCCAGGCCACCAGCGCGTGCCAGTTTTCCCCCGCACCGACCCGCAGCAGTACCTGCTCCCCGTCCCGCCGCAGCAACTCGCGGCCGCCGAGCCGGACCTGAAGCACCAGCGCCTCCAGCCGCGGCAGCAGTACCACATTGCTGCCCTCCCCCAGCGGTAGCACGGCCAGGTCGCGGCGGCTGGCCCAGTGCAGCGCCTGTGCCAGCTCGGCAACGTTGGCGATGCTGCGCAGGGCAGTGGCGCCGGCTTTCAGCCGCAGGGTATTGCGCGGCTGCAGCGCGGCCTCAGCTCCGCTCACGGCGCGCGATCTCCGCCAGCAGCCCCTCACTGGCGGCCTCCACGAGTTCCAGCACCCGGACAAACCCATCGCCCGCGCCGTAGTAGGGGTCGGGCACTTCCCGCTCCGCGGCCTCCGGGGCGAAGTCCAGCAGCAGCCCGATATGCCCCGCGTAGTCCACCGGGGCCTCCCGCCGCAGCACCTCAAGATTGCTCTCATCCATGGCCAACAGGTAGTGGAAGTCGAAATAGTCCTCCCAGCACAGCTGCCGCGCCCGCAACGGGCTGAGGTCGTAGCCGCGCGCCCGGGCCGCCGCGACGCTGCGCGGGTCCGGCGGTTTGCCCACGTGCCAGGGTGCGGTGCCGCAGGAGTCGACCCGGATCCGCCCCTCCAGTCCGCGGGTCTGCACCCGCTGGCGAAACACCGCGTCCGCAGTGGGCGAGCGGCAGATATTCCCGAGACAGACGAACAGCACACCGATCGGGCCATCAGTCATGCGGAGCCTCCGCCAGCAGGGCGTTGACCGCCGCCAGGTCCGCGGCGGTATCCACTCCCGCGGGCACCGGCGCCGCGGCGGGCGCCACGTGTATCGCGACGCCGTGGTACAGCGCCCGCAACTGCTCCAGCTGCTCGATCTGTTCGAGCGGCGCCGGCGGCCAGCTGACATAGCGATGCAGGAACCCGACCCGGTAGGCGTAAATGCCGATATGGCGGTACCAGTGGCCGCCCGCCGGCATTGCCCCGGGGTCCGCGGCAAAGCTGTCCCGGGGCCAGGGGATCGCGGCGCGACTGAAGAACAGCGCCCTGCCCCTGGCATCGCAAACGACCTTGACCGCATTGGGGTTGTGCAGCTCGCTGCTGTCATGGATGGGCGCGCAGACGGTGGCCACGCCGCAGTCGCCGTGGGCTGCCAGGTTGGCCGCGACCTGGTTGATCACCGCCGGGGGGATCAACGGCTCGTCGCCCTGCACGTTGACCAGGATGGCGTCCTCCGCCAACTCCAGCAGGCGGGCGACTTCCTGCAGCCGATCGGTGCCCGAGGGGTGCTCGGGGCGGGTCATGCAGACCTCGGCGCCGAAAGCTTCCGCCACCTCGCGGATACGCAGGTCGTCGGTGGCGATCACGATCCGCGCGGCCGCGCTCTGCCGGGCCTGCCGCCACACCCGTTCGATCATCGGCAGCCCGGCCAGGTCGAGCAGGGGTTTTCCCGGCAGCCGGGTGGAGGCGTAGCGGGCAGGGATGACAACGGAGAAGGACATACGGTTTCCGGTTCAGGAGCTGGGCCGCGCCAGGGCGACAATGCGATCCACCAGGGCCGGCGGCAAGACGGCGCTGATCTTCAGGTACCACAGTTGCGTACCGAGCTGGCCACAGCGGGCGAAGTCACGGCATTTTACCGCGTCTTTCTCGGTCATGATAACCGGCCTGTCGCCGAGGTCGGCAAAATCATCGGCGACGAAGGCGTGGTGATCGGCGAACCGGTGCGCCGCCACCCGATAGCCCATGCTCTCCAGGGTGGTGAAGAACTGCGCCGGCTGGCCGATACCGGCAACGCCATGCACCGCCCTGCCCGGCTCCGGTGGGGCGGCGCCTGTATCCGGCAGCAGCTGCACCAGGCCATCATTGCGGTAGCTGACTGCCGTCTGCGGATCGCTGCCGCCACGGTGCAATACCCAGTCCACTTCCCGGAGACGTCCGGCGGATTCCCGCAGGGGACCGGCTGGCAGGCAGAAGCTGTTGCCCAGGCCGCGCTCTCCATCCAGCAGCGCGATCTCGAAGTCCCTGTCCAGGGCGTAGTGCTGGAGGCCGTCATCGCACAGCACCAGGTCAACCGGCTCCTGCGCCAGCAGGGCCCGGACCGCGGCGGGCCGGTCCGGCGCAACCACGCAGGGGGCACCCGTGCGCTGGTAGATCAACAGGGGTTCATCGCCGCAGTCAGCGGCACGGCTGCCCGCCCCGACCCGATGCGGGAAGACTGCAGCCGCTGCGGCGCCGTAGCCTCGGCTGACCACTCCCGGGTGCAGGCCCCTGGCCTGCAACGCTTCCACCAACGCGATCACCACCGGGGTCTTGCCGGTGCCGCCCACGGTAATATTGCCGACGATCACGACGGGTACCGGGGCCCGGTACCGGGGCAGGAAGCCGGCGCGATAGGCATAACGCCGCAGGCCGGTCAGCAGCCGGTAAAGAAGCTCCAGGGGGCGCAGCAGCCAGAGCCAGACAGCGCCGCTGTACCAGGCCCGGACCAGCGCGGGCTCACTGCGCCTGCCCCTGTCAGTCACTGAATTCCTGGTGATACAGCTGGGCGTAGAGGCCGCCCTGGGCCAACAGTTCGGCGTGGGTACCGCTGGCAATAATCTCGCCTGAATCCATGACCACTATGCGATCGGCGCGTTCCACGGTGGACAGGCGGTGGGCGATCACGATGGTGGTGCGGTTGCGCATGATCGTATCCAGCGCGCGCTGGATACGGTGCTCGGATTCATTGTCCAGGGCCGAGGTCGCTTCATCGAGAACCAGTACCGGTGCATCCTTGAGAATGGCCCGCGCAATGGCCAGACGCTGGCGCTGGCCGCCACTGAGGCCGGCGCCGTCGTCACCGAGAACCGTGTCCAGCCCCTCCGGCAGCTTGTCGATAAATTCCATCGCATGGGCGGATTCGCAGGCGGCGATGACCGCTTCGCGGCTGGCGCCGGCAAGGTCGCCATAGGCGATGTTATTGAAGACCGTGTCGTGGAACAGGGTGACGTTCTGCGACACCATGGCCAGCTGGCGGCGCAGGTTGCTCAGGCGGTAGTCGGCGATCGGCACCCCGTCCAGCGCAATGCTGCCATCCTCCGCGGGATAGAACCGCGCCAGCAACTGGATCAGCGTGCTCTTGCCGCTGCCGGAGCGTCCGACCAGGGCCACGGCCTCCCCTGCCCTGATCGTCAGATTGATGTCTCGCAACACCACCTGTTCCGTACCCGGGTAGACGAAGCTGAGCCCCTTGAAGACTATGTCCCCGCGCGCCCGGTCCACGGCATGGGTGCCGGTATCCGGCTCGTCCTCCAGGTCCAGCTGGTGAAAGATATCCTCGGCAGCCGCAAGGCCGCGCTGGATCACGCTCTGGACGCTGCTGACCTGGCGGATCGGCCTGCCCAATAGCCCCGCCGCGGTCAGGAATGCGACCAGCGAACCGGCGCTGAAGCCGCTGAGGATCTCCGGGTTGAGGGCAAACCAGACCATGGCGCCCAGTGCCACCGCGAGCATGGTCTGGATGACCGGGGTACTCATGGCATCGACCAGGGCCAGCTTCAGGCTCTGGTTGCGATTGTAGGCGCTGGCAACTTCAAAGCGGTCCCCCTGCTGTTGCTGGCCGCCAAACAAGCGCACCTCCTTGTAGCCACCGATACTCTCGTTGGAAACCTGGGTCACGTCACCCATGGAATCCTGGATGCGCCGGCTATAGCGCCGGAAGTGCTTGCCGACCACCGACACCACCAGCGCGATACAGGGCGCCACCAGCATGAAGATCAGGCTCAGGCGCCAGTTCAGGTAAAACAGGTAGCCGAGCAGGCCGATCACCGTCAGGCCCTCCCCCACCACCACCTTGAGCGCCTTGGTGGCGGCACCGGTCACCTGCTCGACGTTGTAGGTGATCTTCGAAATCAATACGCCCTGGCTGTGGTGGTCGTAATAGGTACTGGGGGCGAGCAGTATCTTGTTGAACAGCTCCCCGCGCAGCTGGTGGACCAGGTTGCGAGCCACATGGTTCATGAAATAGGTGCCGGCGAAAAAGCCCATGGCGCGGGTGAACGCCAGTACCACCATGGCCGCCGGCACCCCGATGCGGGCAAACTCCAGCGGCGTCATCTCACCGGCATCAAGCAGGGCATAGGCCGCCCCGGACACCAGCCCCTCCCTGGTTTCCTCGGATTCATTGAGGGAATCGAGCAGAAACTGCATCAGGTCCGCCAGCAACACGTTGCCGAGCGAGTAAATCACATAGCCGGCAATGCTGAGGGCAAACAGATACCAGTACGGCAGTACGTAGCCCAGGAGGCGCCGGTACAGTTGCAGGTCGCTGACACGGCCGCGGTTCTCAGTCACCTGCCGGCGCCTCCGCTGGCTGCCGGGTGCTGATGCTGAGGTGGACAAAACCCATTTGCCCCGCCGCGTCCATGGCCCGCACCACATCCTGGTGGCTGGCCTGGGCGTCCGCGGCTATGACCAGTGGCAGGGTGGTATCACCGGCGGAGACCTTGTATATCGCCGACTGGATGGTACGCACCCGCTGGTCGACCAGCGGCTGCCCATTGACCCGGTAGCGACCCTGCTCGTCCACCAGGACCTCCACCTGCCGCTCGGGCGTTTCCCGCGCCGCGCCGCTGGCCTCGGGCAGATCCAGGGTGAGCTGGGTTTCGCGGGTGAAGGTCGTCGATACCATGAAGAAAATCAGCAGCAGGAAGACCACGTCGATCAGCGGGGTCAGGTTGACCCCGACCTCGCCCGGGCGCTGGCGGCGGAACTTCAAGCCCGGTCTTCCCGGCGCTCTTCGTTGTGCAGGGCGTCCATCAGCTTGATGGTTTCCTGCTCCAGCCCCACCACGATGGCGTCGATGCGCCCGGTGAAGTAGCGGTGCATTGCCAGGGCCGGGATGGCGACCGCCAGGCCCGCCGCAGTGGTTATCAGGGCCTCGGAGATCCCCCCGGCCAGGGCGCTGGCGTTGCCGGTGCCCTGGGCCATGATCTGGGCAAAGACCTTGATCATGCCGACCACGGTGCCCAGCAGTCCGAGCAGCGGCGCTATGGCGGCAATGGTGCCGAGGGTGTTGAGGTAGCGCTCCAGGTCGTGCACCACATGGCTCGCCGCGTCCTGGATGCTCTCTTTCATCACATCGCGACCGTGGCTGGCATTGGCCAGCCCTGCGGCCAGGATTCGCCCCAACGGCGAGGACTGGCGCAGGTTGCGCAATCGCGCGCTGTCCAGCTCACTGGCCTTGAGCTGTTTCCAGACCGTAGCCAACAGATGCGGAGGGGAGATTTTCCGGGGATTGAGGGTGTAAAGCCGCTCAATGCAGATGGCCAGGGCCACGACGGAGCACAGGAGGATCAGCACCATCAGCCAGCCGCCCGCGATTACCAGTTCCAGCACAGTGAAAGTCCATGGTAAATGTGTTGCCGCATTATACGCACAGGGCCGAAGGCGGCGAAACAGGCGCTAGTGTTCCCAGTAACGCGGGAAGCGGTTGCGCTCGGTCACCAGATGCGGGGGATGGGCAGGCCGCAGGGTCCACTCCAGCGCCCCGTCCAGCGCGGTACTGTGGGTGGCGATACCCTGCTGGACATGACGTTCGCGCACCGCGGCGGCTGGATGGCCGTAGGGATTCGCCCTGGCGTGGGTATAGATTACCCGTTCGGGTTGCACCTGCCGCAGCCAGGCGCTGCTGGACGAAGTGTTGCTGCCGTGATGCGGAGCCAGTGCCAGGTCGCTGGCCAGACCCTCGCGCCAATAGCGAACCAGTTCCCGCTCGCGATCCGCGCCAATGTCTCCGGGCAGGAGCAGGCTGTGGCCGTGAGCGTCGATACGCAGCACACAGGAACTGTCATTGCTGCCGAGCTGCTCCCCCGGGGCAGGCGCCAGAATCTGGAAGCGGGTGCCCCCCGGCCAGCGCCAAGCCATACCGGCCCGGCAGGGCTGAACTGTCGGTTCGGTCGCCAGGTCAGCACCGACCAGCAGGGTATCCACCGGTAGCCGCCTGCGCAGCGTCTCGAGGCCCCCACTGTGGTCGTGGTCGGCGTGGCTGACCACCAGGGTGTCGAGACGGGAGATCCCGCGGCTGCGCAGCAGGGGCAGAATGACCTCGTCCGCCAGGTCGGGCCCACCGGGTACACCTCCTCCCGTGTCATACAGCAGCGCTCGACTGCGATCGTAGACCAGTACCGCAGTCCCCTGCCCCACATCAATCGCGATCACCTGCACGGCGTCCGCTGCCACCCCTCGGTGGCCCTGCAGCGGCGTGAGCAGTGGCAGCAGCAGGGCCGGCAGCAAGAGCAGTTTGACGTACCTCCCCAGGGGCATCACCGCCAGTGCCAGCGCGACCAGCGCCAGGCCGATGGCAGGGAAAGTCGGCGTGAAGCTGCGGTACAGCCAGTCCGGGTGACGCTCAGCCAGCGCCACGCCCAGCGGCAACAGCTGCTGCAATGGCCAGCCTGCCAGCCCCCACAGGGCTGTCGCGAGGTCACTGCCCATGGCCGCCAGCGCGACCCCCAGCAGGGCCAGGGGCACCACGACCAGCCCCAGCAGCGGCACCAGCGCGGCATTGGCGAGGGCCGCCACCTGGCTGGCACCGCCAAACCACCAGCCCGACAGGGGCAGCATGGCCAGGCACATGTAGGCGTGAGTTCCCAGCCAACGCTCCAGCAGGCCCGTCTGCGGGCGCCACAGCGCCAGCCACAGCAGGCAGGCCACGGAGCCAAACGACAACCAGAAGCCCGCGCCGAGCGCTGCCAGCGGATTTAGTGCCAGCAGCGTCGCCGCGGCCAGGAGAAGATTGCTCCAGGAAAGGCCCGGCCGCCCGCAGAGGATTGCCAGCAGGAAACAGCACAACATCAGCCAGGCCCTGGTCGTGGCCAGGCTGAACCCTGCCAGACCGGTGTACACAGTCGCCAGCAGCAGCGCGCACAGCGGGCCGGCGAAGGCTGCGCCGCGGCCACCCGTCACCAGTGCCAGCGTGCGCGCCGCCATACCACCCAGTGCATAGCCGGATGCTGCCACCATCCCGACATGCAAACCGGAAATAACCAGCAGGTGACTGATGCCGTATTGGCGAAACAGGGACCAGATGGCATGGTCCAGGCCGCTGCGGTCCGCGACGACCACGGCCCGGAGAATGCCACTGGCAGGCCCCTCCCCCAGCGCCCCGAGAATTTGCCCGCTCAAGCGCTGTCGATAGCGCTGGTGCGCGAAGAGGGGCACCGGGTCCGCCATGCGCCGGGCGGGCGCCGCACTGCGCACACTCCCCACAGCGTCAATCCCGGTTTGTGCATACCAGGATTGCATATTGAAGGACCCGGGGTTCGCAAGGCCCCACGGCCGGCGCAGCAAGACCTCGAATTGCCAGCGCTCCCCCGGCACCAGCCCGACGTCGCCGGCAAATGTGAGCAGCAGACGCCGCGGGCCGCGACAGCGGGCGAGCGGGAGTGGGTCACTGACGAACTCGAAGCGTTGCCGGCGGCGCCCGTCCGGCAACGGGGTGACCCTGGGCAGGCTGGCAACGGTGCCGGACACCAGCATCGGCACCCGCTCACAAGCGTCGGACAGGCGTCGTTCCAGCAGCATCTGGCCGTAAGCCGCAGCCAGCCCCGCGCCGGCGAGGCATGCACCCAGCATCCGCCAACGCGCGCGCCGAAGCAGCAGGATCAGCGCACCCGCGACGGCGGGCAGCAGACAGAGCCAGAGAGCTGGCAGGGCCGGCGCCTGGCCGACCGCGATCACACCCGCAACAAATCCGCCGAGCGCGGGTCTCACTGATGGTTCTGCGCTGTTTTTGCCGTCATAATAGTCACCTGCACCAGCGTTCAGTCGCCCGCTGCCAGTCAAGCACAGTGCGCCAATCCGTTACACATCCATTCCGACCAGAGTTTTCATGCCGAGAAAAACCCTGAAACAATGGCTGCCCACGCCGACCAAGATCCGCAAGATCGAGGCCCTGCAGGTGCTGGGCGACTGGATCTACCAGACCAATCTCTGGCATATCAACCGCTACTCGGCGTCGATGGCGTTTTTCGTCGGGGTGTTTGTCGCGTTTCTGCCGATTCCCGGGCAGATGCTGGTGGCGGCGGTGCTGGCCGTACTGCTGCGCTGTAACCTGCCGATGTCCGTAGCCCTGGTTTGGATTACCAATCCGGTGACCATGCCGGCGCTGTTTTATGTCTCCTATCGAGTCGGCGCCCTGCTGATCGATGTGCCCGTGCAGGTGGCGGAGTTCGAGATGAGCGTGGCCTGGGTCAGCGCCCGTATCGGGGTGCTGTGGAAGCCGCTATTGGCAGGCAGCCTGATCTGTGGCCTGCTGTTTGGATCCCTGGGTTACACGGCGGTGAGTTTGCTCTGGCGTTACCACGTGGCCAGCAAATGGCGACGTCGCGCACGGCACAGGGCGCTACACGGCCTGCGCCTGCCTCGCCGGGGAAAATCCGGGACTAGACCCGCTCCTGGTGAAGAATAAGGGCGGGCGCAAGCCCCGCTGCGCGCCGCGCCGGGTAGAGCGCGGCGAGCACACACATGGCAAAGGCGACCGCAGTGACCAGGGCGATGTCCGCCAGCAGGATGTCCACCGGCAGGAATGACACCGGGTACACATCGGTGCTGAGAAAGTGCAGTCCCAGCAGCTGCTCAAGGGCGGCGACCAGGGGCGGGATTCCCAGACTCAGCAGGACACCGCAGATAGCCCCCAACACCGCCCCGACGACGCCGATCATGGCGCCCTGGAGCAGGAATATCCAGGTAATATCGCCGCCCGACGCGCCCAGGGTGCGCAGGATGGCGATGTCGCCCTGCTTGTCGAACACGACCAGCACCAGCGACGAGACCACATTGAAAGCGGCCACCGCAATGATTGAAAACAGCAGGATACTGACCAGGTCCCGGGAAAGCTGGATCGCGGCGTACAGGTTGCCGTGGCTCATCATCCAGTTGGTGGTGTAATACCCTGCGGGCAAGCTTCCCAGCAACTCCCAGCCCAGCTGGCTGACCCCGAACAGATCCCGGCTCTGCAGCTGCAGGCCGCTGACCCCACCCTCGAGCCCCGCCAGTTGCGAAGCCTGGGCCAGGTGCACGACCGCCGCCGACTCGTCCAGCTCCGTGCCAGTCACCAGCAGGCCGGTCACGGTGACGCTGGCGAAGCGGGTCGCGGCCTCGCGCCCGCCCGCGGTGGGCACAATCAGGGTCAGGGTATCCCCGACATCTGCACCGAGCCGACCCGCCAGTCCACTGCCCAGCAGCAGGCCGTCACCCGCCGCCGCGAACCGCGCCCGCTGGGACGCGGGCAACGCCGCGAGCAAGCCCTGCTCACCGTCCGCCTCCAGCCCCACGCCGACGGCTGTTTCGATTGCACTGCCGCGCAGGAACAGGGCATCAAACTGGACAAATGGCACCGCGGAGCGGATGTCCGGGTGTGCCTGCAGCTCCGCCGCAAGCGTCTGCCAGTCCCGCAACGGTTGCTGGCCGTAAACGGTAATATGCGGCACCAGCGCCAGAATCCGCTCGCGCATTTCCTTGTCGAAACCGTTCATCACCGAGAGAACCGCGATCAGCAGGGCGATGGCCAGGACCAGACCCAGGGTGGAGAGCGAGGACAGGAAGGTGGACAGGTAGCCGCGGCCATAGGCAAAGCTGTAGCGCATCGCTATGCGCAGCAACTCAAGCCGGTTCACGGGGCTGCTCCACCAGCCTGCCCTGCAGCAGCTGCAGGGTTCGGTCCATGCGCCGGGCGATGGCCGGGTCGTGGGTCACCACGACAAAGGCGGTACTGCCGGCGCTGAGGGAGTCGATCAGCGCCAGTACCTGCGCCGCGGACTCCGGGTCCAGGTTGCCGGTGGGCTCGTCCATCAGCACGCAGTCCGGCTCGGTGACCAGGGCCCTGGCGATAGCCACCCGCTGGCGCTCGCCCCCGGACAGCTCGCCGGGCCGATGCTGCAGACGATGCCCCATGCCGACCCCGGCCAGCATGGATTCTGCCCGTTGCCAGGCCTCGCGCCGGCCCACGCCGCCGATCAGCAGGGGCATGGCGACATTTTCCCGGGCGTCGAATTCGGGTAACAGGTGGTGGAACTGGTAGACAAAACCCAGGTGGCGGTTGCGCCAGCGGCAAAGCGCGCGCTCCCCGAGTGCAGCGAGGTCCTGACCGCGCATCAGCACCCGGCCCGAGCTGGCGTCATCGAGCCCGCCCAGCAAATTGAGCAGGGTAGACTTGCCGGAACCGGAGGCACCGATAATCGCCACTTTCTCGCCCTCCCCCAGGGCCAGCTGCAAGCCGTCCAGGACCCGGACTTCGCGGTTGCCATCCCGGTATACCCGGCTCAGCTTGTCGGCACAGAGCACGACCTGGTCATTCATAGCGCAGTACCTCGGCGGGAGCGATGCGGGCGGCGCGCCAGGCCGGGTAAAGGGTCGCAGCGAGACTGAGCACGAGCGCGGCGGCGACCACCCAGAGCACGTCCTGCCAGAGCAATTGCGCGGGCAACTCGCTGATAAAATACACCGCCGGGTCAAACAGCTTGACGCCCAACCAGTCCTCCAGGCGGGCAGTGACCGCGGCAATATTGCCGGCCAGCAGCACTCCCAGCAGCGCGCCACAGCCAATCCCGGCCGCCGCCAGGCCCAGGCCGTGGGCGACAAATATACCCATGATGCCGCCGGCGCGTGCGCCCATGGTGCGCAGCACGGCGATGTCCCCGCGCTTTTCCGCCACCGACATGACCAGGGTGGAAACAATATTGAAGGCCGCAACGGCGACGACGCTCAGCAACAGCAAGCCGACCATGATCTTCTCCATCTTCACCGCCCGGAACAGGCTGCCCTGGGTCTGGCTCCAGTCCCGTACCACCAGGCCCGGCGGCAGCACCGAGGCCAGTGCTCCCAGTTCCCGCGGAGCGCTCATCAGGTCTGCGGTGCGGATCTGCAATCCGCCGACACTACTGCCCGCTGCAAACAGGCGCTGGCCCGTGTGCAGCGAGACGTAGGCCTGGTAGCTGTCGGGCTGGGCATTGACCTGAAACAGACCGCTGACGCGCAGGCGTTTGCTGCGCGGGAAGGTCCCCAGGGGAGTGACCGTCAGCCGGGGAACGGTGACTTCAACAGTATCGCCCGGGCCAACCCCCAGCACCCGGGCCAGGCTCGCGCCCAGCACCACGCTGAAGGGCTCCGCCTCGAGACCCGCAAGACTGCCGTGGATCATCGCTTCCCCCACCCCGGAAACAGAAGCCTCCCGTGGGGGGTCAATGGCGGTGAGCACCGCCCCGCGCAACTGGGCGGGCCCGGCGATGATGATCTTGTCGGTAATGTAGGGCGCAAGCGCGAGGACCTGGGGCTGGGCCTGCAGCAGGCTTGCGAGCTGCGGCCAGTCCGCCAGCAGGCCACCGTCGGCGGGTTCCACATAACCGTGGGGGACCAGCGACAGGATGCGCCCGCGCAGTTCGCCGGCAAAGCCGTTCATGATGGCAAGCACCGTGACCAGGCTGGCGACACCGAGCACCATGCCCAGCATGGACACCAGCGCTATGATGCTGGCGAAGCGATTGCGCTTGCGGCTGAAGCTGTAGCGCAGGCCGACGAAGAAGATGTAGCGCGAGTTCAGTGGATTACTTCCCGGCAGTGGCCCGTCGCGCCGGGACTAGCGATCGGCGGAGTAGAACTGGGCGCTGTCAGCCGCAGGGCTGTTGCTGTCGCGAGTCTCTTCTTCGCAACGTTTGGGGTCGCCGCCACAGATATCGCAGGCCGTATCGAATCCCAGCGCGCCCATGCCGCCACAGGAACCCTTGATCGGGCCACGGCCCATCATGACGCCGACGGCCATGATCGCCATGACAATGCCGATCAGCGCGGCGGTGAGCACGAAAACTGTCATAACAAACTTCCCCGCGGCTGCAAACGCCGCTAGTGCGTAAGGTTCGATGCTTCGAGCCAGGGCTCAAAAGCGCTTGAATACAGTGGCACGATACGCTCACCTTCCTGGCGCAGCAAATATACCGCGAGACCCTGGCTCTCGGCCAGCGCCAGCGCCTCTTCCGCTCCGAGCACGGTCAATGCCGTGGCCCAGCCGTCGGCGCGCATGCAGTCTGCCGCAATCACCGTGACCGAAACCAGATCGTGCGCCACCGGGCGGCCGGTGCGCGGATCGATACTGTGCGAGTAGCGGCGCCCGTCGACCTCAAAGTAATTGCGATAGTCGCCGGAGGTAGCTATTGCCACGTCCGTCAATGCGATCCCCAGCGCAACAGAGCGCGCGCCGGGCTGGGGGCGCTCCACGGCGACTCGCCAGGCATCGCCCCGGGGGCTGGTGCCTGACAAACGCATCTCGCCACCCACTTCGACCAGAAAGTCGGTGATTCGTTGCGTCTGTAGTGCTTCGGCCAGCAGATCAACCGCATAGCCCTTGGCGATGGAGGAGAGATCCAGCTCCACCTCCCGCAGCCGCCGCATGCGGCGCTGTTCCCTGTCCAGCTCCAGAAACTGCTGCCCGACCAGTTCCCGCTGTGCACGGATGGCAGCGTCGCCGGGAAGGTCCAGCCGCGGCCGGGCGGGGCCAAAGCCCCACAGTTCGACCAGTGGCCCCACAGTGACGTCGTAGGCACCATCCGACAATTCGCCGATCGCCAGGGCGGCCGCCACCACCTCGGCAAACGGCGCCGAGACCGGGACCCAGCTGCCCGGCGGGGAACGGTTGAAGCGACTGATCTCCGAGTCTGGCTGCCAGGTAGACATGCTGGCGTTGACAGCTGCAAGCCTTTCCTCCAGCGCCCGCCCCAGCACTTCGGGTTCGGCGCCACCGGCGACCGGCAGGTACGTCACGTGCCAGGTGGTTCCCATGGCCTCACCGGACAACTCGACCGGCAGGGCCTGCCGCTCGCAGGCAGTCAGCAGTACGAGGAAGGCCAGCACCACACCGGCCGCCCTACAAAAAAGCCACCCCGAAGAGTGGCTTTGCCCGACGCTCGTGGCTGTCATCAGCCGCCGAAGTCGTCCAGGAGGATGTTTTCCGGCTCGACGCCAAGGTCGGTGAGCATGCGGATAACCGCGGCGTTCATCATCGGCGGCCCGCACATGTAGTACTCGCAGTCCTCAGGCGCAGGGTGATCCTTGAGGTACTGCTCATACAGCACGTTGTGGATAAAGCCGGTGAGGCCGTCCCAGTTGTCCTCGGGCTGGGGGTCCGACAGGGCCACATGCCACTCGAAGTTGTCGTTCTCGGCGGCCAGGCCATCGTAGTCCTCGACGTAGAACATCTCCCGCAGCGAGCGCGCACCGTACCAGAAGGATATCTTGCGCTTGCTGTGCAGCCGCTTGAGCTGGTCAAACAGGTGCGAACGCATGGGCGCCATACCGGCGCCGCCGCCGATAAAGATCATCTCGGCATCGGTATCCTTGGCGAAGAATTCGCCGAACGGTCCGTACACCTTCACCTTGTCACCGGGCTTGAGATTGAACACCCAGGATGACATGACCCCGGGGGGAATTCCCTCGCTGCCGGGGGGCGGGGTGGCAATCCGGATATTGAACTTGACCACGCCACGCTCTTCCGGGTAATTGGCCATGGAGTAGGCGCGGATGGTGGTTTCCTTGACCACGGACTCCAGCTTGAAAAAGCCGAAGCGCTCCCAGTCACCGCGATACTCCTCCTCGATGTCGAAGTCCTTGTACTTGACATGGTGAGGAGGGCACTCCAGCTGCACATAGCCGCCGGCGCGGAAATCAACGCTCTCCCCTTCCGGCAGGCGCAGGGTCAGCTCCTTGATAAAGGTGGCGACGTTGGGGTTGCTTTCGACCGTGCACTCCCACTGCTTGACCCCGAACACTTCCTCCGGGACCTCGATTTTCATGTCCTGTTTGACCGCGGTCTGGCAGCTCAGGCGCCAGCCTTCTTTCGCATCCCGGCGGGTGAAGTGCCCCTCCTCGGTGGGCAGCATGGCGCCGCCGCCTTCGGTAATGATGCACTTGCACTGGGCACAGGTACCACCGCCGCCACAGGCGGAGGGCAGGAACAGCCCGCTTTCGGACAGGGTCTGCAACAACTTGCCACCCGCCGGCACATGGATGGTCTTCTCGCCGTTGATCTCGATCGCAACCTCGCCGCTGCTGACCAGGCGCGAGCGCGCGCTCAGGATTACGGCCACCAGGGCGAGCACGATCGCCGTAAACATGGTGACGCCAAGAACAATCGTCAGATTCATAACAACATTTCCGCCTAGAGGTTCATACCGCCGAAGGACATGAAGCCCAGCGACATCAGACCCACAGTGATAAAGGTTATGCCGAGCCCCTGCAAGCCGTCGGGCACGTCACTGTACTTGAGCTTCTCGCGAATACCCGCGAGGGCCACGATCGCAAGCGCCCAGCCGAACCCGGCTCCGGCACCGAACACGACACTCTCGCCGAAACTGTAGTCGCGCTCCACCATGAACAGGGCCGCGCCGAGAATGGCACAGTTTACCGTGATCAGGGGCAGGAAAACCCCAAGGGCGTTGTAGAGAGCGGGAACATACTTGTCGAGAAACATCTCCATAATCTGGACAATCGCCGCGATCACCCCGATATAGGAGAGCAGCCCCAGGAAGCTGAGGTCAACATTGGGCAGGCCGGCCCAGGCCAGGGCGCCGTCCGCAAGCAGGTAGTTGTAGATCAGGTTGTTGACCGGGACGGTGATCGTCAACACCACGATGACCGCGATACCAAGGCCAATCGCCGCCTGCACCTTCTTGGAAATGGCCAGGAAGGTACACATGCCGAGGAAGAAGGCCAGCGCCATGTTTTCGATAAACACGGCGCGGATAAACAGACTCAGGTACTGTTCCATTACGCGCCCTCCTCGGCCGCGGTGTGTTTGGCCATCCGGAAGTCCGGAGCCTCCACCTGCTTCTTGTCAAAACTGCGCAGGATCCAGATGAAACCGCCAATCAGGAAAAACGCACTCGGTGGCAGCAGCAACAGACCGTTGGGGTTGTACCAGCCCCCCTCGGTCACCAGCGGCAGTACTTCCATGCCGAACAGTTTGCCGGAGCCGAACAGCTCGCGGACAAAGGCCACTGACAGCAGCACTGCGCTGTAGCCGAGACCATTGCCAATGCCGTCGATGAAGCTGGGCACGGGCGGGTTCTTCATGGCAAAGGCCTCCGCCCGGCCCATCACGATACAGTTGGTGATGATCAGGCCCACGAACACGGACAGCTGCTTGCTGATCTCATAGGCCACCGCCTTCAGCACCTGGTCCACCACGATCACCAGCGAGGCAATGATCGTCATCTGCACGATGATCCGGATACTGCCCGGTATCTGCGCCCGGATCATGGAGATGAACAGGTTGGAGAAGGCCGTCACCAGTGTCAGCGCAATACACATCACCACCGTCACTTGCAGCGAGGAGGTCACCGCCAGCGCCGAGCAGATACCGAGGATCTGCAGCGCGATCGGGTTGTTCCTGAAGATCGGCGATATGAGGGTTTCTTTCACAGTCGTCATGTCAGGCCTCCCCGGCTTTCAGGTTGTTGAGAAACGCAGCGTAGCCCTGCTCGCCGAGCCAAAAGTGCACCAGCTGGGTGACGCCGCGAGACGTGAGCGTGGCGCCCGAGAGACCGTCCACCCGCCAGGGGGCATCGGGACTGCTGCTGTCGACACTGCCCTTGGCCAGCGCGATTTCCACTTCGCCGTCGCGGTAGACCTCCTTGCCGGGCCATTGCGCCTTCCAGCGCGGGTTGTCTACCTCGCCGCCCAGACCGGGGGTTTCGCCGTGCTCGTAAAAGCCCAGCCCTGCCACGGTGTTGGCGTCCGCCTCGAGGGCAATGAAGCCGTACAGGGTGGACCACAGACCGTAACCCCGGACGGGCAAGATGACCTTGTCCAGCTCCCCGCTCGCCGATTCAGCGAGGTAGACCAGGGCGTAGTCCTCGCGACGGCCGATGCCCGCAATGTCCTCTTCCTGGGTCAAATTGCTGGAGCGGGACGGATCCTTGGCGGCCTTGACCGGCTCATAGCTCGCCGGATCAACGTCATCCGTGAACCGGCCGGTGCGCAGGTCCACCACGCGGGTCTGGATCTGGGCGAACTGCTCTTCAATGGAAGCGCCCTCTTCCAGCATGCCCGCGGCTGCGAGAATGTTGCGCTTGCGATCCAGGGTCTTGTTGGCCTCCTGGGCTGGCTTCAGCAGTACCGCCGCGGTGGACACCACCACCGAGCAGACAATGCAGAGCGCGAAGGCGACCAGCAGGGTTTTACTGATGCCGTCATTCTTGGACACGGGCAAGCCTCCGTTTGATGTTGGACTGGATCACGAAGTGGTCCATGAGCGGAGCGAACAGGTTCGCGAACAGGATGGCCAGCATGATGCCTTCGGGAAACGCCGGGTTGACCACCCGGATCAGCACACACATCAATCCGATCAGGATGCCATAGGCAAATTTCCCGGTATTGGTGTAGGCGGCGGAAACCGGGTCGGTAGCCATGAACATCATGCCGAAGGCAAAACCGCCCACCACCAGGTGCCAGTACCAGGGCATGCCGAAGGCCGGATTGCTGTCGGAGCCGATGATATTGAACAAAGTGGACAGGGCCACCATGCCGAGGAACACGCCGGCGACGATGCGCCAGGAGGCGATGCGGGTGACCAGCAACAGCGCGCCGCCGATCAGGATCGCCAGGGTCGAAGTCTCGCCAATGGAACCGGGGATGGAGCCGGTGAAGGCCTGCATCCAGGTGATCTGCTGCTCCAGTGCGGCCATACCGTCCGAGGCCACCACGGACAGCGGGGTGGCGCCCGTATAGCCGTCTACCGCCGTCCATACCCCGTCACCCGACATCTGGGCCGGATAGGCGAAATACAGGAAGGCGCGGCCGGTCAGGGCCGGATTGAGGAAGTTCTTGCCAGTGCCACCGAAAACTTCCTTGCCGATCACCACGCCGAAGCTGATACCCAGCGCCACCTGCCACAGCGGCACATCGGGGGGGCAGATCAACGCGAACAGGATCGAGGTGACAAAGAAACCTTCGTTCACTTCGTGGCCGCGCTTCATGGCGAACAGCACTTCCCAGAAGCCGCCGACGATGAAGGTGGTGGCGTAGATTGGCAGGAAATACAGCGCACCGAAGAAGAAGCAGTCCCACAGGCTGGTCGGGTCGTAACCGCCAAAGGCGGCAATCAGACTGCCGCGCCAGCCTTCCACCTGGCCGCCGCTGGCAGCCAGGATGTCATTGGCCTGGAAGCCGAGGTTGTACATACCGTAGAACATGGCCGGGAAGGCCGCGAACCAGACGGTAATCATGATCCGCTTGAGGTCGACCCCGTCGCGCACATGGGCAGTGCTGCGGGTCACCGACGCGGGAGAGTAGAAAATGGTATCCACCGCTTCGTAGAGGGGGTACCACTTCTTGTAGCGGCCGCCTTCTTCGAAATGGTGTTCGAGCCCGTCAAGGATCTTGCGCAGTCCCACGGTCTAACCCTCCTTCTCAATGCGTGTCAGGTTGTCCCGCAAAATGGGACCGTACTCGTATTTGCCGGGGCAAACATAGGTGCACAGCGCCAGGTCTTCCTCGTCCAGGTCCAGACAGCCCAGGGACTGGGCGGTCTCGGTGTCGCCGACGATCAGCGCCCGCAGCATATGGGTGGGCAGATAGTCCTGGGGCACCACGGTTTCGTAGGTTCCCACCGGCACCATGGCGCGCTGGCTACCGTTGGTGGTCGTGGTCATCGCCAGGGGCTTGAGACCGAACAGGCTGCTCAGGTAAATGCCGAGGCTGGAGTGCTTGTCCGCGCCCGGTGAGAGCCAGCCCATGAAGGCCCGGTCGCGCCCTTCGCGCAAAACGCTGACCTGGTTGTGGTAACGGCCGAGGTAGGCGGTGGGCGCCTGCACCCGGCGACCGCCCAGGACGGAGCCGGAAATCACCCGGTTGTCGCCTTCCTTCAATTCGCCGGCGCACAGCGCCTGCAGGTCGGCACCCAGGCGGGTACGGAGCAGGCGCGGGTTCTCCACCTGCGGGCCAGCCAGGGCGATGACCCGGGTGGTGTGAATCTGGCCGTCCAGGAACAGGCGCCCGAAGGCAATCACGTCCTGGTAACCTATGGTCCACACAACTTTACTGGCGCTGACACCGCCGAGGACAAAGTGGATGTGGGTGCCCGCGAGGCCCGCGGGATGGGGACCGGCGAACTCGGCCAGCTCGATATTGCCCGCCTGCCCACGCGGCAGATTGGCCCCCGCGGCACTGCACAGGTAGACCTTGCCGGTAGTCAGGCGTGCCAGCAGATCCTGGCCCAGAGCAAAGGCCTCGGCCTGCTCGGCGATGACCAGCGCGGGGTCCGCTGCCAGCGGGTGGGTGTCGATCGCGGTGATGAAAATCGCCGCGGCTTCGGCATCCAGCGCCGGCACCCGGCTGAACGGGCGCGTGCGCAGCGCGGTCCACTGGCCCGAAAGATTCAGGTTGTCGCGGATGGTGCTGGCGTCGAGCTTGCGGGCTTCCTCGGCGCTCCAGCTGGGGAAACTCTCCGAGGCATCGCCCTCGACTTCAATCACCACGGACTGCAGGGCCCGGCGGGCGCCCCGATTGATGGCTGAGACCACGCCACCCGCGGGCGCGGTGTAGCGGACGCCAGCCGTTTTCTTGTCGGTGAACAGTAACTCGCCGGCCTTGACCCGGTCGCCCTCGGCGACTTCCATGGTCGGCTTCATGCCCACGTAGTCGGGCCCCACCAGCGCCACGGCGCGAGCCGCAGGGGCGTCTTCAATCGCTTGCTTTGGAGCGCCCTGGATGGGGATGTCCATGCCCCGCTTGATCTTGATCATACGATCTGCCTACAGGTTCATAAGTAAGTGTGGCGGCCAAGGCCGTGTTGCAGAGCGGCGTGCCGCTGGCGGTGGTCGCGCCCCTGCCGGGGCGCAGCGGCGGCAGCGGGTCCAATCCCGCCCACCGACCGTATCCGGGCCGCGCGCATTATAGCGGAACCCGCCGCCAAAAGACTACTGTGCCCGGGAGCAGCCGTTTGATTGCCAACGGTTTTTACCGCCTTGCTGCTGCGTTCAGGACTTCTTCGGATAGCGGGCGTACTTGATTCCCGCCATCTGCTCCAGGATCCGGTACACCTGGCAGCTGTAACCAAACTCGTTGTCGTACCACAGGTAGAGCACCGCCTGAGTGCCGTTGACGATGGTGGCCTGCGCATCGAAGATACAGGCGTGCCGGGAGCCCACGAAATCGCTGGAGACAACCTCGGGGGAATTTGAGTAGTCGATCTGCTTGCGCATGTCAGAGTGCAGCGCCATGTAGCGCATGTACTCGTTGACATCGTCCTTGGTGGAGGCCTTGCCCAGCGTCAGGTTGAGGATGGCCATGGACACATTGGGGATCGGCACCCGGATCGCATTGCCGGTGAGCTTGCCCTCCAGCTGCGGCAATACTTTGCCGACTGCCTTGGCGGCGCCGGTCTCGGTGATCACCATGTTCAGAGGTGCGCTGCGACCGCGGCGATCTGCCTTGTGGTAGTTGTCGATCAGGTTCTGGTCGTTGGTATAGGCGTGCACGGTCTCCACGTGACCGCTGATGATGCCAAAGCGGTCGTCCATGGCTTTCAGCGGCGGCACGATGGCGTTGGTGGTGCAGGACGCCGCGGAGATAATGCGGTCGTCGTCCTCGATCGTGTCATTGTTGATGCCGGCGACCACATTCTTCATGTCACCCTTGCCGGGCGCAGTGAGGATAACCTTGCGCACACCCTTCGATTTCAGGTGCTGGGAGAGACCGGCCTCGTCGCGCCAGACACCGGTGTTGTCGATCACGATGGCGTTGTTGATGCCGTAGGCGGTGTAGTCGATGCTGTCCGGGGAGTCGGCATAGATCACCTTGACTTCATTGCCGTTGGCAACGAAGGACTGGCGTTCCTCGTCGACCCGGATGGTGCCGTCGAAGGCGCCGTGCACCGAATCCCTGCGCAGCAGGCTCGCGCGCTTGACCAGGTCATCCGGGGCGCTGCCCTTGCGGACCACCACCGCGCGCAGGCGCAGGGAGTCGCCACCGTCGGTTTTGTCGATAAGGATGCGAGCCAACAGGCGGCCGATGCGACCAAAGCCGTAGAGTACGACATCCACCGGGCCAGCGACCGGGCGGGTGTCGCTCCCGATCAGGTCCGCTACCTGCTGCTGGACGTAGGCCTCGACACTCAAGCCGGCGCCGGCGCCCTTGTCGTAATATTCGACCGCAAGCCGGCCGATGTCGATATGTGCGGGTCCGAGGTCCAGCTGTGACAGGACCTTGACCACCGGGAAGGTCTCGAACTCGGACAGTTCGTTCTCTTCCACCTGGCGCACATAGCGGTGGTCCTTCATGATCTGGGTGACAGACTGGTTGACCAGCGACTTGCCGTATATATAACACTTGACGTTCTTGCGGCGGGAGAGCTCCCCCACCAGCGGAATCATCCCTTCCGCCAGCGCCTCGCGCTCCTTCCAGTCCCTGAAATAGTCGTCGGGACGCTCTCGCTTGCGTTCGTTCACTCGTCTGTCACCTGTCTGCGGGGAATCCGGGGTTTCAACGGGCGCGTATTATCCCGCTCTGCCCTGTCGAGGGCAAGGCACTGTGGTACTTTTCACCGTGCGCCTTACAATAGGCGACTGTTTTCACCAACTACCGGTCACCCATGTTCAAACCCCTGCTTGCCAACACCCCCTGGCCTGCCAAACCCGGCAGCCGCACCGCCATGGGCCCATTCCACGGTTGCGCCGAGGCCCGCTGTATTGCGGAGCTGGCCCGCCCGGGGGAGTTGCTGCTGGTCGTGACCGCGGATACCAGCTCCGCCCTGGCACTGGAGCGGGAGTTGCCCTTCTTCCTGGGCGAGGACATTGCCATCCTCGCCTTCCCGGACTGGGAGACCCTGCCCTACGACAATTTCTCCCCCCACCAGGACATTGTTTCGGAACGGCTGCAGACCCTGTACCGCCTGCCCAGCCTGGCGGCGGGAATCCTTATCGTGCCGGTACCGACGCTGATGCACCGGCTGGCGCCCGCCGCCTATATCGCCGGTTCCAGCCTGGTACTGGAGCCGGGCCAGACCCTGGACCGGGACAGCTTCAGTCGCAATTTGCAGCGCAATGGCTACCACAATGTCGATACGGTCTACGAGCACGGCGAGTTCGCCCTGCGTGGCTCCCTGCTGGACATATTCCCGATGGGCAGCGAGCTGCCGTTCAGGGTGGACCTGCTGGACGACGAAGTGGACAGCCTGCGCACCTTTAGCCCCGAAACCCAGCGCACCATCGAGAAGGTCGAGGCCATCAACCTGCTGCCGGCCCGGGAATACCCCCTGAATCGCGCTGCCATCGACCGCTTCCGCCTGAACTGGTACGACGCCTTCGATGTCGACCACGACGCCTGCCCGGTCTATGCCGAAGTCAGTGCCGGCCGCTCCCCGGGAGGCTGTGAATACTACCTGCCGCTGTTTTTCGAGCACTGCGCCACCCTGTTCGATTACCTGCCCGAGGGCACGCCGGTCATCGCCATTGGCGACCACTACCAGGCCGCCCAGCGCTTCTGGGAAGACGCCAGTCACCGCTACAGCGAATACGGGATCGACCCGCGTCGCCCCCTGCTGCCTCCCGCCCGCTGTTTTACCCCGGTTGAAGAGCTGTATCAGTTGCTGGGGAGCTGCCCGGTGCTGGAGTTGCGCCGGAATCCCGACGCCCCGGTACACGTGGCCAGCCCCTCACAAACCCTCCCGGACCTGGCGCCCGAGGGCTCCAGGCAGACGCCCTCCGACCGCTTGCAGCAGTTCCTGGGCCGCCACCACGGGCCGGTGCTGCTGTGCGCCGAATCCGCGGGCCGCCGCGAGGTACTGCTGGAAACGCTGTCCGCGCACCAGCTGGAACCGCCGGAAGTGGCCAACTGGGCAGACTTCCTTGCCTCGGGGCTGGCCTTTGCCATCGCCACCGCCCCGATTGATCGCGGCATGTATTTTGGCCCCGATGCGCCTGCCCTGGTCTGCGAGGCGCAGCTGTTCGGCAACCGCGTGGCCCAGCGCCGACGCCGGAGCAAGGCCGACGAGACCAGCGCCCAGAATGTTTTCCGGGACATCAACGAGCTGCGCGAGGGTGTGCCGGTGGTGCACCTGGAGCACGGCGTGGGCCGCTACCTGGGCCTGCAGACCCTGCAGGTGGACGGCGCCGACAACGAATTCCTGGCGCTGGAATACGCCCAGGGCAGCAAGCTCTATGTGCCGGTGGCGTCCCTGCACCTGGTGAGCCGCTACGCCGGTAGTGACCCGGAGCTGGCGCCCCTGCACAAGCTGGGTTCGGACCAGTGGGAGAAGGCCCGGCGCAAGGCCACGGAGAAGGCCAGTGATGTGGCCGCCCAGCTGCTGGAAGTCTACGCCCGGCGGGAGGCCAGACAGGGCTACTGTTTTGAGCTGCCGACCATGGAGTATGAACAGTTCGCCGCCAGCTTCCCCTTCGAGGAGACCGCCGACCAGGCGGCTGCCATTGAGGCGGTCATCGCCGACATGACCAGCCCGCGGGTCATGGACCGCCTGGTCTGTGGCGACGTCGGCTTCGGCAAGACCGAAGTGGCGATGCGCGCGGCCTTTATCGCCGCCCGCAACGGCAAGCAGGTGGCAGTGCTGGTTCCCACCACCCTCCTCGCGCGCCAGCACCACAACTCCTTCGCCGACCGCTTTGCCGACTGGCCGGTGACGGTGGAGGTGGTATCGCGCTTCAAGTCGGCAAAGGAACTGGACGCGGTGACCGCCCGGGTCGCCGGGGGTGAGGTGGACATCCTCGTAGGCACCCACAAGCTGTTGTCCAAGGATTTTCGCTTCCGGGACCTGGGCCTGCTGATCATCGATGAGGAGCACCGTTTCGGGGTCAAGCAAAAGGAGGCGATCAAGGCCCTGCGCGCCGAGGTCGACATCCTCACCCTGACCGCCACGCCCATACCCCGCACCCTCAACATGGCCCTGGGGGGCATGCGCGATCTCTCGGTCATCGCCACGCCGCCGGCGCGGCGCCTGTCGATCAAGACATTTGTCCGCGAACACAACATCGCGCTCATCCGCGAGGCCGTACTGCGGGAAACCCTGCGCGGCGGCCAGGTCTACTATCTGCACAACGAAGTCCGCACCATCGAGGAAACCGCGCGCAAGCTGCGCGAGCTGCTGCCCGACCTGTCCATTGCCGTTGCCCACGGTCAGATGCGGGAAACCCAGCTGGAGCAGGTGATGTCCTCGTTCTATCACCAGCGCCACCACATCCTGCTGTGCACCACCATTATCGAGACCGGCATCGACATCCCCAATGCCAATACCATCATCATCGAACGCGCAGACAAGTTCGGTCTGGCGCAGTTGCACCAGCTGCGCGGCCGGGTGGGACGCTCGCATCACCAGGCCTATGCCTATCTCCTGTGCCCGCCGCGCTCGGTGATCACCCCGGATGCGGAGAAACGGCTGGAGGCCATCGAGGCCGCGGGCGACCTGGGTGCCGGCTACCTGCTGGCTACCCATGACCTGGAGATCCGCGGAGCCGGCGAACTGCTCGGTGACGAACAGAGCGGCCAGATCCAGAGCGTCGGTTTCGCACTGTACATGCGCATGCTGGAACGGGCGGTGGCGGCACTGCGGCGCGGGGAAATTCCCGACGCGGATACTCCCCTGGACAGCGGCACCGAGATCAACCTGCACCTGCCGGCCCTTATCCCCGAAGACTACCTGCCCGATATCAATACTCGCCTGATCCTCTACAAGCGCATCGCCGCGGCGGCGGACGAACAGGCGCTGCGCGCTATCCAGGTCGAGATGATCGACCGCTTCGGCCTGCTGCCGCCCCAGGTGAAAAACCTGGTGCAGGTCGCGCGCCTGCGCATTCGCGCCGATGGCCTGGGCATTGCCGGCATTGAGGTTGGCCCGGGCGGTGGTAATATCGACTTCCGGGAGTCCACGCGGGTCAACCCGCTGAGCCTGGTCAAGCTGGTACAAGCGGACCCCAAGGGCTATCAGCTGGCCGGGGCCATGCGCCTGCGCTTCAAGCGCAGCCTGGAGGATCCAGAACAGCGCCAGCAGTTCGCCGACCAACTGCTGGACACCTTTACCGCCGACGCCACGGAAGATGCCGCCTGATGATCCAGTTCCCCGCCCGTGCCCTGCTCACGGTTCTCGCAGTCGCCCTGCTCCCGCTACCCCTGCAAGCGCAGGAGGATCAGCGTTGGTACCAGGTAGAGCTGCTTGTCGTGGCTCACACCGATCCCGCTGCCCAGCGCACTGAACACTGGGACCCGCTGCCTGCGCTGGCCTACCCGGAGCCGCTGCGCTTCCTGATCGACCCGCAGCGCCTGCAGGCGAACCTGGATGGTACGGAGCGGGCCGACTACAGCGAGGTGGATGCCCAGGGACGCCAGCGCATACACTTGCAGGCGCGATGGCAAGTGGCTGAGCCGCCCGCCGCCGGCGACGCGGTGCCAGCCGGACTCGCCGGCGCAGTCTCGGGGAGCGAGGGCAGCGTCCCCGCCGACGGTGGAACCTTGCCGGAGGATGACGCCGCGGACAGCGAAACCCTCGCCGTGGAAGCCCCACCGGAGCTGGCCGATGTACCCCCGCGCCTGCCCACGCCCTTCGTGCAATTGCCCGCCAGCGCCCGCGAATTCCGCGGCAAGGCGGCCTACATGGAGCGCAACGGCCCCTACCGCGTCCTGTTCCACGAAACCTGGTGGCAGCCCATAGGAACCCGGCGCGCCGCACTGCCGCTGGTGCTGGACCGCTCCGGCGACAGCGCCAGCTACCCGCCGCTGCAGGGCACCATTACCCTGTATCGCTCCCGCTTCCTGCATCTGCAAACCAACCTCTGGCTGAACACCGGGGGGAGTTACCTGCGGGGCGACTGGGGGATGCCCGCTCCTCCGCTGGGTCCCAGCTCGCTGGAACTGGTCGAACCGCCTCTGCTTGCAGCAGAGCTGGAGAGTGCCCTCGAGTTTGGCAGTGACTACAACCCCGCCTGGGACCAGGTCGAGAGCATGGCGGAGGCTGAAGTGGAGCCGGCGCCCACCTACCCCTGGCGCCACGCGGTGCTGCTGCAGCAGCAGCGGCGCATGCGCTCCAACGAGGTGCACTACATCGACCACCCGCTGCTGGGCGTGGTCATCAAACTCACGCCGCTGACTCCGGAGGCGCTGCAGCAAGCGACCTACGACGAATCTATTCGGCAGCTTCTGCAGAAGCCAGAGTCGACAACAGGGTCTCCAGCAGAGTTCTGACCACGCCGGCCTCCCGCGCGAGGATCTGGCGCATCATGTCCTGCGTCAGGGGCAGGTCGCCGAGGCCGGCTGCGGGATTCACCACCATGCAGACACAGGCGTAGGCCATGCCCAGCTCCCGGGCCAGGGCGGCTTCGGGCATGCCGGTCATACCCACCACGTCACAGCCATCGCCAGCCAGTCGCCGCACTTCGGCTGCGGTCTCCAGGCGCGGACCCTGGGTGACTGCGTGGACGCCGAAGGGCTCGTGGGCGATCCCCGCCGTCTCGGCCGCCTGCACCAGCGCCAGCCGCAACGGGCGGTCGTAGGGTTCGGTAAAGTCGATATGCTGCAGGCTGCCACTGCTGCCATCGTCGAAGCTGTGCTCCCGGCCCCAGGTGTAGTCGACGAGCTGGTTCGGGATCACCAGGCGCCCGGGCTGCATGTCCGGGCTGATGCCCCCCACCGCGTTGATCGCTACCAGCCGTCGCACGCCGAGGCTGTGCAGGGCGCTGATATTGGCCCGGTAATTGATAAGGTGTGGGGGAACCGCCTTCGGGCTCCCGTGACGGTGCAGGAAAAACAGAGACTTCCCGCCGAGCCGGCCCTCCTGTATCGGTCGCGACGGCGCACCGAAGGTCGTGTTCACGGCGTGCTCACGGGTGATGCTGAGCCCCTGCAGCTGCTCGATACCGGTACCGCCAATAATCCCGATGGCGCTCATTGCTGCGTACCTGTAGCGGCAGCCAGTGCCTCGGGCTGCACCTGCTCCAGATGCAGGGTGCGGGTGGGAAAGGCGACATCGGCGCCATGGGCGTGAATGATCTCGAGGATCTGCAACAGGACATCCTGCTTGATCTGGTGGAATTCCACCCACACCGTGGTGCGGGTAAAGGTGTAGACGAAGAAGTCGAGGGACGAGGGACCAAAGGCGGTGAAGTTGACAATCAGGGTCCGGCCGAGGTCAATGTCCGGGTGCTTCTCCAGCATGCTCCGCACGTCCTCGATGATGCCCGCCATCTTGCCCGCATCCTGGTACCGGATGCCGATCGTTTCAAAGATGCGGCGGTTGAACATCCGGGACGGGTTCTCCACCGCAATCTGGGTGAACACCGCATTGGGGACATAGAGAGGCCGCTGGTCAAAGGTGCGGATACGGGTCAGGCGCCAGCCGATGTCCTCGACGGTGCCTTCGATATTGCGGTCCGGTGAGCGGATCCAGTCGCCCGGACTGAAGGGCCGGTCCAGATAGATGCCGAGACCCCCGAAGAAATTGGCCAGCAGGTCCTTGGCGGCAAAGCCCACGGCAATACCGCCGATACCCCCAAAGGCCAGCAGGCCGGACACCGACACGCCGATACTTTGCAGGGCCATCAGGCCGCCGATGATCAGCAGGGTAATGCGCAGCAGTTTTGCGGTGGAGTGCACCGCCGCCTTGTCGGTGGACGCCTTGTGGCCCCGGGCCGGGTCCAGCAACTCTTCCTCGGCGCCGGAGATCAGTCGGTGCAGGAACCACACCAGCAGCAGTACGAGGGCGGTGTCATAGGCCAGCAACAGCGTGCCCTGTACGGCTTCCGTCACCGGGAATACCGTCATCAGCAACATCAGCACCACCACCCACAGCACCACCCGCAGGGGACGCTCGAGGGCGGTGATGAACACATCGTCCCAGCGGTTGCTGCTGTGCACCGCAACGCGGTGCAGGCGCCGCAATAGCAGCCCGAGGGCCAGGTGAGCCAGCCCCCCTGCCACGACAATGGCGCCGGCAGCGGCCAGCGGCGAGTCCAGCCCATAATTGGCGAGCAGTTGGCTCAGCGATTCCTCAGCGACTTCCACGGTGCGACAGGCTCCAGACCAGGTGTGTTTAGACAATTTTCTTATTTAGAAAACGAACGCGCTTGAATTTCAAGTATAACAGCGACGGGTGGGCATCAGGCCATTATCGCGGGAATGGCGCAAGCGACTGAAATGCGGAAAGAAAACCAGCGTGTAGTGTAAATCGCTATTTCAAGCATATTTTTTAGACTCATATCTCATAATGGACAGCGGTGGCTGGCATGATATGTTGAAAGCACACTGTAATGAGGGAGAGGGCAAATGAAAATGCTGAGCCCCGTTGTCGGCGGGTGGTACAAGGACCTGGAGGCGAACATCCTGTTTGAGGTCGTCGCCTGGGACGAGGCCAGCCTGACCATTGAAACCCAGTATCTGGACGGCGAGGTCGCCGAGTACGATCTCGATGTGTGGCGCATGATGCCGCTGGAGCGGGCGGCGGCCCCGGAGGACTGGCGCTCGCCGTTCGAACTCGACGATGAAGACGGACTGGACCCCGACCAGCCCTTTCACCCCGAGGACTGGAACAACCCCGTCAGCATGATTGAACCGGACACCATGTACGGCGTCGAGGACTATTGACACTCCCTTGTGGTTGCACGGTTTTACTGTATATAATCCCAGTCACTGTATAAATACACAGATGGACTGGTTATGGAAAAGCTTACGCAACGGCAGCAGCAGGTGCTGGATATCATCCGCCAGCATATCGACCAGACCGGCTACCCCCCCACCCGGGCTGACATCGCCAATGAGTTGGGATTCAAGTCTGCAAATGCCGCGGAAGAGCACCTCAAGGCGCTGGCCCGCAAAGGCGCCATCGAAATCATTGCCGGCGCTTCGCGCGGCATCCGGCTGCCGGACAATCCCGGCATCCCCATCATCGGCCGGGTCGCAGCGGGTAGCCCGCTGTTGGCCGCGGAGCACATCGAGGACTACTGCGCCCTGCCTGCGGATTTCTTCAAGCCGGCGGCGGACTACTTCCTGCGGGTCCATGGCGACAGCATGCAGGATATCGGTATTCTGGATGGCGATCTGCTGGCGGTGCACCGCACCGCCGAGGCACGCAATGGTGACATCGTGGTCGCACGTATCGAGGATGAAGTCACGGTAAAACGCTTTCGCCGCGGCGGCAGCAAGCATGTCGTGGAACTGTTGCCGGAGAACGCGGACTACGAACCGATCCGCGTGGATTTGCGCGAGCAGGCCTTCGCCATAGAGGGCTTGAGCGTCGGGGTGCTGCGCAGGGGCGCCTGAAGCGCCCGCGACAAGCCCCGCGGTGATCCCTCCCGCGGCGTTTTAGCACTCGTCCAGAAAATCTCCCATACGGGCAAACGCGTCATCCAGTTGCCGGGCCTGGGCTTCCAGGGTTTCCGGATCCGGCAGCGCGACCGCCTGCGCAGCCAGGCTGGTGCTCGTGCGCCGTGCCGTCGCGGCTTCCGGCTCCCGCACCAGTTCGGCCAGCCAACCCTCCGTTTCGAGGCGGGAGAATTCCGCGATCTCTGCCGGTAGCGCCTTTCCCGGCGCTACCGGTGGCAGTGACGCGACCGAGTGTGGCGGCGCCTCGGGCAATTGCGCCGGTTTCTGCAGATCCAGTAAAAACCAGCCGTAAGCATCGAGCAGGTGGCCGCGAACGGCCGGCCCAAAAGCCTGGGCAAGGACACTGGCGGGGAGGTCCTCGGCGGCCAGATCGCGACGCCAGGCCGCCACCAGCACCCTGGCGAGGTACAGGTGGTGATTGGCCTGCCCGCGGGGAGAACTCATGACTTCTTGCGCGCGGCCTTGCGTTTGGGCGCCGCCTTCTTCTTCCGTGCCGGCGCTTTCTTGCCGGCGCTCGCTGCAGCCGAGCCCGCTGCCTTGCCCTCTTCAACCTGCCAGGCGCCACCCCGGTACACCGCCCGCCAGCCGGTAGGTTTGCCGTCCTGTTCCGTCATCACATACTGTTCCGCCGCCTTGCGGCTATAGCGGACCTGGCTGCGGTTACCGTCCGGATCCGCTGCTGGTGCGCTGAACAGGAAGCTGTACTTGGGGTCGATTTCGCTCTTGTGTGGCAGCAGTTCGTCGACAAAGGGCGCCCGGGTCTCACGATTCCGGGGGAACTGGCTGGCAGCGAGGAACAGGCCCGCGGCACCGTCGCGCAGCACATAGTGGTCGTCGACTTTCTCACAGGCCAGTTCCGGCATCGGTACCGGATCCATTTTTGGTGGCGCCGCCTCGCCGCTGCGCAGCAGTTTGCGGGTATTCTTGCAGGTCTCCGAGGTACAGCCGAAATACTTGCCAAAGCGGCCGTTCTTGAGCTGCATCTCTGCACCGCACTTGTCGCACTCCAGGACCGGGCCATCGTAGCCCTTGATCTTGAACTTGCCCTGCTCGACCTCGTAGCCCGGGCAGTCGGGATTGTTGCCGCAGACGTGCAGCTTGCGCTGTTCGTCAATCAGGTAGCTGTCCATGGCGGCATTACAGAGTTTGCAGCGGTGCTTGCTGCGCAGCAGCCGGGATTCCGCCTCATCGTCCGCATCCTCGCGGATGGCTTCGTCCCCGGAGGTCAGGTTGATGGTGTTCTTGCAGCGCTCCTTGGGCGGCAAGGCGTAGCCGGAACAGCCGAGAAAAACGCCGGTGCTGGCGGTGCGTATCTGCATCGGGCGCCCGCACTTGCTGCAGGCGATGTCAGTGGGCGTCGGCTCGTTGGGCTGCATGCCAACCGGCTCCTGCTCCTCCGCCTTCTCCAGCAGCTGGCGGAAGTCTGCATAGAACCGGTCCAGCAGAGCGCGCCAATCGAGCTCGCCCTGGGCAACCTCGTCCAGGTGCTCTTCCATACTCGCGGTAAAACCGTAGTCCAGTAGTTCCTGGAAGCTGTTTTGCAGGCGCTGGGTAACAATATCGCCCATTTTCTCCGCGTAGAAACGCTTGTTTTCCAGCCGCACATAGCCCCGGTCCTGGATGGTGGAGATAATCGAGGCGTACGTTGACGGCCGGCCGATACCGCGCTTCTCCAGTTCCCGCACCAGGCTGGCTTCGCCGTAACGGGGCGCCGGCTTGGTGAAGTGCTGGGCCGGCTCCAGGGCCTGCAAACTCAGGCTGTCGCCCTGCTGGATATCGGGCAGCACCTCGTCCTCGCCCTTGCGGCCGCCCGCACCCTGCACCCGGGTGTAGCCGTCGAAGCGGATAATCCGCCCCTTCGCGGCCAATTCGTAGTCACCCGCGGCAACCGTTATGGTGGTGGCGGTGTATTCCGCGGGCGTCATCTGACAGGCCACGAACTGGCGCCAGATCATTTCATACAGGCGTTCGGCATCGCGCTCCATGCCCTGCAGGGCCGACTGCAGCAGATTGACATCGGAAGGACGGATGGCCTCGTGGGCCTCCTGGGCGCCCTCCTTGCTGCTGTAGCGATTGGGCTTCTCCGGCAGGTAGGCGGCGGGAAAATTGGCGCCGATATAGTCGCGGCAGGCCGTGACTGCCTCATTGCTGAGATTGGTCGAATCGGTCCGCATGTAGGTGATGTAACCGGCCTCGTACAGACGCTGGGCCATCATCATGGTCTTCTTCACCGAGAAACCGAGCCGGGTGCTGGCAGCCTGCTGCAGGGTGGAAGTGATGAAGGGCGCGGGCGCCTTGGAGCGCGTCGGTTTGTCTTCCCGCTGGCTCACCACATAGGGCAGCTGTTCCAGTTCCGTGGTCGCCGCCCGGGTGTCCGCCTCATTGTCCGGGCGGAAGTTCTCGCCGCGGTGTTTGCGCACCTGGAAGCGGACACTGTCCTCCCCCTGCGGCAGCAGATCGGCGTGGACTTCCCAGTATTCCTCGGGCACGAAGGCGCGGATCTCCCGTTCCCGCTCCACGATCAGGCGAACTGCCACGGACTGCACCCGGCCTGCGGAAAGACCCCGGGCCACCTTGGCCCAGAGCAGCGGCGATACCATGTAGCCTACCACCCGGTCGAGGAAGCGCCGGGCCTGCTGGGCGTTGACCCGGTTCTGGTCCAGGTGTGAGGGATGCTCAAAGGCCTCGCCGATGGCCTTCTTGGTGATCTCGTTGAACACCACGCGCTGATAGCGGGAATCGTCGCCGCCGATGGCCTCGCGCAGGTGCCAGGCAATGGCTTCCCCCTCGCGGTCAAGGTCGGTGGCGAGATAGATGGCATCGCTGTTCGCTGCCAGCTTGCGCAACTCGGCAACCACTTTCTCCTTGCCCGGGAGAATCTGGTAGGAGGCTTTCCAGCCGTGCTCCGGATCTATGCCCATGCGCCGTACCAGCTGCTCGCGCGATTTCCGTTTCCGGTGCTCGGCCTTTTCCTCCGGGGACAGCTTGCGGGTGATCGCCGCCTGCGCAGCGCGCTCCTTGGGGTCAACCGGCTCGGCGCTGCCCGCGGTAGGCAGGTCGCGAATGTGGCCGACGCTGGACTTGACGATAAAATCCGGGCCCAGGTACTTGTTGATGGTTTTCGCCTTGGCGGGCGACTCTACGATGACCAGTGATTTACCCATAATCTCCTGCAAAACGTCACTGATGGCGATGCCCGTGCGGCTCACCATCGGACCGAAAAGGTGGCATATATAAGGGTCAAGCCCTCCCGGGTCAAGGAATCTGTTCCGCCCAGTCCAGCAGAATAGCGCGAATCTCCCCTACCCTAGCGGTATCTCCCTGCTCTTGCCAGTAGACTCCGCAGCTGCCCTCATCCAGGCTGGCACCGAGAATATCCGGGGGGCAGGCCAGCAGCGGTCCCGGCACCGGTGTGCGTGCGCCCGCGGCGCCCGGCAACCACTCCCCATCGCGCTGCAGCCAGGCGCCGCGCC
>CAMYIZ010000006.1 GCA_947258585.1 uncultured Haliea sp.
AAGGCCGAGGCAGACGCCGCCAGGGCGGCCGCGGCAACCCCGGCTCCCGCAGCTGCACCCGCGCCCGCTGTACCCTCCCCTGCGCCCGCACCCGCACCGGAACCCCTGCAGGACTCCGGCCTGGTCAGCATTGGCGCCAGCGCTGCGGCGCCAGGCGCCGATGTGTCGCGGGACGGCCGCAACTACGGGCGCTACTACGCGCTGGTGATCGGCAATGGCAGCTACCAGTTCCTGGACGACCTGCAAACCCCGGCCTCCGACGTGGACAAGATTGCCGGCCTGCTCAGCGGCAAATATGGCTTCGCGGTACAGCTGCTGAAGAACACCAGCGATGTCGGAGTCCTGCGCGCGCTCAACCAGCTCAACGAGGTGCTGCAGGAGAACGACAACCTGCTGATCTACTACGCCGGTTACGGCAACCGCCGGCCGGTCGGGGCCTACGAGGCGGGCTACTGGCTGCCGGTCAACGCCGAGCCGCCACCCAACGACACCTTCTGGGTGCCCACCGAGCAGGTCAGCAGTCACCTGGCCCGCCTGCCGGCCCGCCGCATCATGGTGGTGACCGACTCCGCCTTCGCCGGCCTGCTGGCGGACAACCCCGCCTTCTTGCTGGCCAGTGGCCGCGACGCCCTGCTCAGCGACGCCTACATCGGCCTGCGCTTCCCCAACAAGTCGCGCCTGCTGCTGACCTCCGGCCAGGACTTCCCCCTGGCCAGCGAACGCGACCCGGGTACCTCGGTCTTCGCCGAGGCCTTTATCCGCGCCCTGCAGGACAACGAGGCGGTGATCACCGGCCCGGCCCTGTTCCTCAGCATGCTGGACCTGCTGGACGAGAGCCTGCCGGGGCTGGACCCGGAATTCAAGGCCATCAAGCGGGCGGGTGATGAAGTGGGCGAGTTCTACTTCGTGGCGCGATAAAAGGGCGGTGAGGAAATAGTTGAGGAAACCCCCCGGCGCCCTTATAATCCCCGCCCTCAGACAACAGGACCATAGCTCAGTTGGTTAGAGCGCTACCTTGACATGGTAGAGGTCGCCAGTTCGAATCTGGCTGGTCCTACCAAACAAAAGACCCCGCCCATGGCGGGGTTTTTTGTTTGGATAGAGTGTGGATGAGAACTGGCGCCAGTTCGACAAACTGCGCCAGCAGTTTGCAACGAGCGGCGACAGCCGCGAAGCCCGGAGGGTCGGAGCAGGCGCTAGCCTGTTCCGATTCATCTGGCTGGTCCTACCAAACAAAAGACCCCGCCCATGGCGGGGTTTTTTGTTTGGTCAGAAGGTGGATGAGAACTGGCGCCAGTTCGACAAACTGCGTGAGCAGTTTGCAACGAGCGGCGGTAGCCGCGAAGCCCACTCAGGGCCCCTACAGTGCGGTGACGCGCGGCATTTCCTGGCGTAGATAGTTCGCCAATGCCTCGACCACGGCGGGTACGCCCTTGCGCGAGGGCATCAGCAGGCTGATCCGTGCGTCCCCCGCCGACCAGTCCGGCAGCACGGCAACCAGGCGACCGCTGGCCACATCGTCGCGGCAGACGTAAGCCGGCAACGCCACGATGCCCAGTCCTTGAGCGGCCGCACATTTCAATGTCACCATGTCATCGCTGCTGAGGCGGGCGCTGAAGGGAATCTCGACTCGCCGCCCACCGCTGTCAGTAAGCGACCACAGTCCGTCATCGCGTCCCCAGCCGATCTTCAGGCCCGCGCGGCCGCGCAGGTCATCGGGCGTCGTGGGTTTACCCGTTCTTTCAAGGTAATCCCGGCCGGCGAACAGTCGCCAGGGGGAGGGAGCAAGCTGCCGCTGGATCAGGCTGGAGTCGGGCAGCGCGTCCATGTGGCCGCGGATTGCCATGTCGATGCCCGCTTCCACGATGTCGACGGACTCATTCGTGACCTGCTGGGCCACGTCGACCTGGGGATTACTCACCATGAACTGCGTGATGATGTCGTTGAGGACGAACTGCGCCATGCCGACGGAACAGGACAGGCGCACACGTCCCTGCAGCGCCTGGGTATGGGTCTTTACCGCGGCCTCCGCAGCTTCCATCTCATCGATGGCGGCGCGGGCGTAGCGGTAAAACTCGAGCCCGAGCTCTGTGACCACGAACTGCCGGGATGTCCGCTGGATGAGACGGATGCCGAGGCGGTCCTCGAGTTGCTGCACGTGGCGACTCAAACGGGATTTGGGGATGTTCAAGGCACGGCTCGCGGGCGCGAACCCCCGCTTTTCAATCACGTGGACAAAATAGAAGTAGTCGTTCAGGTCCACGTTGATCCTCCTCTGCCTGGGGGCCGCGATTGCCTGCGATAGCCGCGCGCCGCCGTGATCATCACGAGGGCCTCACGGTGAATCGCCCCGGGTTCGACGGCCCGCTACCGCAGATGGCATCTTATCGATCCATATTTGGAACAATGGTTTCCAATTGTGCCACTTTTGCTTGTCGAAAATCCATGGCTTCATAGGGCCATCCAGCAAGGAGACCACGACCATGAATGCACACACCGCGATCACCCCGTCCCGGCCCGGGACCGTTTCACCCATCACTGGCCCCATCGCCGGACGCAGCCTTGAAATCGGCTCCGGCTTTCAGGCCCGGAGCTTCAAGTACGCAGACTTTGGCGGAGCGATGGACCCGCTGATCATGGTCGACCACTTCACCATGAGCGAGTCCACCTTCGGCCCGCACGGCCACGCTGGTATCTCAGCGGTCTCCGTGCTCTTTGAAGACAGCATCGGCGCCTTCAACAACCGCGACTCTCTGGGCAACGACATTGATCTGATGCCGGGCGATCTCTACTGGCTCAAGGCCGGACGGGGAGGCATGCACGATGAGAAGCCTCGCCCCGGCAGTCGTGCCCACGGCCTGCAGATGTTCGTTAACCTCCCGGCGGAGCAGAAATATGACAACCCAACTGCCCTGCACGTAAAGGCCAGGGACATGCCGATCATTGAAGGTAATGGCTATCGCGTCCGAGTTGTCCTGGGTGCAAGCAATGGCGTAGAGGGAGCCCGGTCGCCGGCCCTGCCCATGACGATTCTGGATATGCAACTGAGCGCCGCCAGCCGGTTCTCCCATGCCCTGCCCGCGCAACAGGCCGTCTGGCTCCACGCCGTGGACGGCAGCGCGACGGTCCTAATCGACGGGCGCGAGCATCCACTGCCCGCAGGGCGGGCTGTCGCACTGCGTGCAGACGCAGCGGCAGGGGAGCTCGCGATCAGCTCCCGCGACGGCGCCCATGTGGCGCTTGTGCAGGGGCAGCCACTGCACGAAACCTTTGTACAGCGGGGCCCGTTTGCCATGGCGACGGAGGCAGAGGTCACCGCCGTTGCCGCCGCCTGTGAACGCGGAGAATTCGGTTCGATCTCGTAGCTCCAGACATCCATTCGATCATGTATCCAAGAGGAGAAACCCAGCCATGAAAATCATTGCCTTCGGCGCATCCAATTCCCGGTCGTCCATCAACGCGCAACTCGTCCGCTACGCGGGCGAGACCCTGCGCGGGCTAGACGATGCTATCGCAATCGACTACCTCGATCTCAACGATTTCGAGATGCCAATCTTCAGCGTCGATCGCGAAAACGCGTCCGGTATCCCCGAGCCCGCCCGGCGGTTTTTTCGACTGATCGGCTCCGCCGACGCCGTGATGATCTCCTTCGCAGAGCACAATGGCTCCTATTCGGTCGCCTACAAGAACGTCTTCGATTGGGCGTCCCGCATCAACGCCAAGGTGTTTCAGGGCAAACCGGTCATTGCCTTGTCAGCATCGCCCGGGCCGCGCGGCGGTGCCGGCGTTCTCGACGCCTTTCTGCAGGGCGCCCCATTCTTTGGTGCCGAGGTTGCAGGGTCCCTCTCGGTGGGCTCTTTCCACGATCGCTTTGATCTTGAAGTGGGTAAGCCAGACCCGACCCTGGCCGGGGAGATACACAATACCGTGTCTGCACTCATGGCCGGTCACTAGCACTCACGGACGATTGGAAGCGCCCGTCCACCAGGTTCAGGATCCGCGAGCAACGCGCGGCGAGGCTGTTGTCGTGGGTAACCACCAGGACGGCGCACTGGAAGCGGCTGTTTACCTGCTGGAACAGTTCGAAAATACGGTCTGCTGACTGGGTGTCGAGGTTGCCGGTGGGCTCGTCCGCCAGCAGCAGGGCGGGTCGGGTTACCAGGGCCCGGGCAATGGCCACTCGCTGTTGCTCACCGCCGGAAATCTGCGAGGGCTTCTTCGCTCCAAAACCGGCGAGGCCGACATCCGCCAACAGGCTCTGCGCCTGCTCAATGTCGTCGGCCCCGGGTTTGCCGTGGCGCAGAATCAGCGGCATCAGCACATTTTCCAGCACACTGAAGGCCGGAATCAGGTGATGGAACTGGAACACAAAGCCAATGGCTTCGTTGCGCAGGCGGGTGCGGGCCGCATCGTCCATGGACCGGGTAGGGTGTTCGAGCAGGTAGAGCTCCCCGCTGGTGGGCGTGTCTAGCAGCCCGATCAGGTTGAGCAGGGTGCTCTTGCCCGATCCCGACGGCCCGACCAGTGCCGCCAGCTCGCCGCTTGCAAGCTGCAGGTCGATGCCGTGCAATACCTCGTGCTCCTGCGGCGTCGCGATATGGTAGGTCTTGCTCACGGCGCGCAAACGCAGCACCACAGCGCGGGACGCCGGGTCAGACATAGCGGATCGCCACTGCCGGATCAAGCCGCGCTGCCCGGCGGGCCGGCAGGGCTGAGGCCAGTACGCCGGTGAGGCAGGCGATAACCATGGCGAACGGGATCAGCGCCAGTGGCACGGGGATAAAGAACAGGCCCGGACCGAAGGTATTGAAAGCCTGTACCAGCGCCCAGCCAATGCCCGCGCCAATTGCCGAGCCCAGCAAGCCGAGCAGGCCGCCCTGTACCAGGAATACCCGCAGCACCTGCTTCCTGGAGCTGCCCATGGCGCGCAGGATGCCGATCTCCCGGGTGTGCTGTACCACGCTGACCGCGAGCACGCTGGCAATGCCGAAGGCCACCGAAATTCCCACGAACACGCGGATCATCTGGGTGGTCAGGCTCTGCGAGCGCAGGGCATTGAGCAGCTGGCCGTTGGTTTCCATCCAGCTCTCCGCGCGCAGGCCGCTGAGTCGGGCGAGGCGGGCGGCGACGCGGTCCGCGGTGAAGATATCGTCCACGGTGGTATCAATGACCGTGACCCCGCCGGGCAGGTCGAGCAGGGTCTGGGTCTGCTTGAGGTCGAGATAAACAAAACGTGCGTCCAGTTCCCGCACACCCAGTTCGAAGATGCCGGCGACGTCGACCACGGCGATACGGTCATCACCCGCGTCAAGGCGCAGCTTGTCACCCAGGCCGAGACCCAGTGTCCGGGCCAGTTCTGTGCCGACCAGGGCGTGGCCATCGCCAACTGCAAAACGGCCGGCAACGAGGCTCGGCGCAATGGCGATGATCTGCTGGTAGCGCTGGGGATCAATGCCGACCAGAGAGACCGAGGCCCGCGCAGTACCCCGTCGCGCCAGGGCAGGGCCGCTGACGACCGGCGATACTGCCTGTACATCGGGGGCGGCATCAAGCATGTCCCGCACCGCCTGCCAGTTGCTGATCGAGCGCAAGCGCTGGGCGCGGGGGCTGTCGAGCAACAGGATCATCGCGTCGTCCGCGGGCGGCGGTTGGTAGTTTACTTCGTCCAGCGGCAGGATTCGGACATGTGCCTGGGTGCCCAGCGTGCGCTCAATGACATTGGCCTGCAGGCCGGTGATCAGGGCGGTGATAAAGACGATGACGGCGACGCCGCCGGCGATGCCGGCCAGGATCAGCAGGGTCTGCATGACGTTCTCGAACAGGAAGCGGACCGCGATCAGTCCCTCTGTCCACAGGAAGCGGTGTACCGCCCCGGGTATCACTGTGTCGCTCGACCGGGCACCGGAATGGCGCGAAACCGCACGCGCTCCCCGGGGCTTACCGCGTCGATCAGTACCCGGTCACCGGCTTCGAGTCCTTCCAGCACTTCACTGGCTCCGGTACCGAACAGGCCCAGGCGCACAGGGATGCGTTCCACTTTGCCATCGCGCACACGGAAGACTGCGGCGCGCGAGCCGTCCCGCTGGTGCAGCGCATCGTTCGGTATGACCAGCGCCTGTTCGCGCCGGGCTGTCTCGACGGTGACTGAGACGGTCATTCCCGGGAGCAGGAAATCGGCGGGTGCCAGCAGGGCAAGATGCACATCGACTGTCCCCCGGGCCGCATCGACGCTGGGCGCGATGAAGCTGATGCTGGCCTCCAGCACTCGCTCCGGATACGTATCGGCGACCACCAGGGCAGGCTGGTTGAGCGCCACCGGCGCCAGGTTCTTTTCGTCCAGCGGCATGAGTATTTCGCTGCTGTCCAGGCGGGCGATTTCCAGCAGGGTACGTCCCGGCTGAACCAGGTCGCCCGGCTCCACCGCGCGCCGCAACACGATCCCCGCAATCTGTGAATGGATCCGGGTCTTGGCCAGCAGCGCACGGGCAGCTTCCGCCCGTTGCAGCAGCACCGTCTCTTCGACGCCGCCTTCGGCCAGGGCCGCGGCTGCGAGTCGGGCCCGGTCGCGGCTTGTTCTCGCTGCAAGCTCCAGCTGCTGCGCCTGTTCCAGTTGCTCTTTCGATATCGTCTCGTTGGCGAACAGGCTTTCCCGGCGTATCCGCTCGCGGCTGGCCTGCTCCAGGTTATTCTGGGCCTCGGTCATCGCCGCCTGCGCCTCGGGTCGGCTGACCTCGATGGCGTTGCGCAGTGCCGCCTCGGCTTCCCGGAGCCGGGCCTGGTACTCCTCGTCACGCAGGGTCAACAGCAGGTCGCCCACCTGTACCACGTCGCCCTCGCGGACATGGCGCGCGGCGACCACGCCGGTGATCTCGCTGCCAACCTGGGCCACCGACTGGTTGGACACGGTGCCGCTGGCGACAACCCGCTGCACCAGGGGACCTTGCTGCAGGCGATAGCCGAGTGCCACCGGGCCGTGCCAGAGGCGCCAGCCGCCGGCCCCCAGGAGGAGCAACAGGGCGGCCGGCATGAGGTAGCGACGAAGGCCCCGGTTGCGCCCGCCGGAAGCTTGCCCGTTTGCCTGCGGTGCCGTTGCTGCTTGCATGGTCAATCCGGTTGCCGGTTCTCCGCTCATGGTAGCACTTTCCCTTGTGCACAAGATTCTCCGTTGCCCGCCATGCAGTCGACTTTCGAGCAGTGTGTGCTAGTGTTCGCCAGATGATAACAACAAGGAGTTTTGCCGTGTCCCGTCTCGCATCAGCCCGCCTGCAGCTCACCCTTGCCCTCGGGATTGTCGCCGCCACGGCTATCGCCGATCCCTTGCCCACACCCCCGGTCGGCGTCGCCACCGCCGCCACCCAGGCCGCCAACATCGCCGTGGCCGAGCGCCTCCCCCTGACCGACCCCCGGGACTTCGAGGATGCCAGCCGCGGCCTGGTGGCGCAGCTGGATGATCCGCGGATCCTGAACCCCGATGGCAGCGTTGCCTGGGATACCGCGCGCTTCGAGTTTCTCGATGCACCCGCCCCGGCCACGGTCAATCCCTCACTCTGGCGCCAGAGCCAGCTGAACAGCCTGCACGGCCTGTTCGAAGTGGTGCCCGGCAGCATCTGGCAGTTCCGCGGCTATGATCTCGCGGTGATGACCCTGATCGCCGGCGACAGCGGCTGGATTGTGGTGGATCCCCTGACCTCCGCGGCACCGGTGCGGGCGGGCCTGGCCCTGGCCAACCGCGAGCTGGGCGAACGTCCGGTGACGGGCGTCATCTACACCCATTCCCACGGAGATCACTTCGGTGGCGTGCGCGGCCTGCTTGACGAGGCCGGCGCTGCTGCACGCAAGGTGCCGGTGATTGCCCCCCATGGTTTCACCGCGGAAGCGGTCAGTGAGAATCTGATGGCGGGCAATTACATGACCCGCCGTGCCGCCCTGCAGTTCGGTACCCATCTGCCGCCGGGTGTGACGGGGCATGTCGGCACCGGCCTCGGCCAGCGCCTGTCAACCGGCCAGCCCGGCCTGCTGCGGCCCACCCACGAAGTGCCCCTGGGGGGCGAGACCCTGACCATTGACGGGGTGGAGTTCGTCTTCCTGGATGCTTCCCACACGGAGGCGCCCGCAGAACTGATGTTCTACCTGCCCGCGCTGAAGGCCCTGTGTACAGCCGAAGTGGGCACTCGCACCTTCCACAACGTGCTTACGCCACGAGGTGCCAAGGTGCGGGATACCCTGCGCTGGAGTCAGGTACTGGACGACCTGCTGGTCCGCTTCGGCGGCGAGGCGGAGGTCATGTTCGCCTCCCACCACTGGCCGACCTGGGGTCGGGAGCGTCTGCAGCAGGTATTGCAGAACCAGCGCGACCTGTACCGCTATGTGCACGACCAGACGATTCGCCTGGCCAACCACGGTGGCACCCAGCACGAGATCGCCGAACAGCTGGCCGAGCCGTACTTCTCCGCCACAGACTTCGGTACCCGCGGCTACTACGGCACGCTCAACCACAACGCCAAGGCGGTGTACCAGAACTACTTCGGCTGGTGGGATGGGGTCCCGGCCAACTATCACCCGCATCCACCGGAAGCGGCCGCCATCCGCTATGTGGCGCTGATGGGCGGCGCGGACGAAGGGCTGCGCAAGGGCATTGCCGCCTTCGAGGCCGGGGACTATCGCTGGGCGGCCACCGTGTTCAACCACCTGGTGTTCGCGGACGCCGACAATCGCCCGGCGCAGGAATGGCTGGCGGCAGCTTATGAACAGATGGGCTTCCAGGCCGAGTCCGGGGCCTGGCGCAACTATTACCTCACCGCAGCCATGGAACTGCGCGATGGCCTGCCGGACACGCCCCTGAGCTTCGATGACCCGGACTTCCTGCAGGGTGTCCCCACCGGAGCACTGCTGGATGCCCTGGTGGCGCGCTACAACCCCGCGAAGCTGGCCCGGGAACCCTTCGTCGTCCAGTTCCTGTTCCCGGACCGGGAGGAGCAGTTCCATATCGAAATCAATGCCGCTGTCGCGTTCCCGCGCAGTGGTATGGCGCCGGCGGCAACCGCCCAGTTGACCCTGGATCGGGGCGACTTTGACCGCCTGCTGCTGCGCCGGGTCGAGCTGCCGGCGCTGCTGCAGGGTGGACAGGCGGAGCTGGTCGGCGACGTCACTGCCATCGGTGCGTTCTTTGCTTACCTGGACCAGTTCGAGAACTGGTTCAACGTCGTCACGCCGTGACCGACGAGGCGGCGCTGGCGCCGCTGCTGCGGCAAGCCTTCAGGCCCCTGTTTCTGCTGGGGGCCCTGTTCAGCGCCGGCGCCATGCTGCTGTGGGGGCTGGTGCTCGCCGGCTGGATCAGCCTGAGTCCCTACCAGAATGTCGTATTCTGGCATCAACACGAGATGCTGTTCGGTTTCGTGGCGGCGATCATCGTCGGTTTCCTGCTGACCGCGGTACAGAACTGGGCGGGTACTCGCGCCACCCACGGCCGCGAACTGCTGGTGCTGGTCCTGGTCTGGCTGGCGGGCCGCGCGCTGATGCTGTTCGGCGCCGGCCTGCCCCCGTGGTTGGTGGCGGCGGTGGATCTGGCCTTCCTGCCTCTGGCCGCCTGGTACTTCGGCAGTATCGTGCTGGCGGCGGGCAATACCCGCAACCTGTTCTTTGTACCGCTGTTGCTGCTGTTGATGGTCTGCAACGGGCTCATGCATACCGGCGCCATCCTCAACCGCTTTGAACTGGTCCAGTACGGCAGTCTCAACGCCATCTGGCTGGTGACCCTGGTGATGGCGATTGTCTCTGGACGGGTACTGCCGATGTTTACCGCCAACGGCACCGGCACGCCGAAGGTGGAGCCTCTGCCCTGGCTGGACCGGGTGGCGCTGGGGTGCCTGTGGCTGATCTTTGCCCTGCATTTCCTGGCGCTGGCGCCGCGGTTGCCAGCCGCGCTGCTGGCGCTGCTGTTCGGCCTCGCTTCCCTGTGCCATTTCCTGCGGATCCTGCGGCTCCGGTTCTGGGTGACCTTCCGCGTACCCCTGCTGTGGTCATTGCACGCGGCGGCCCTGTTCATTCCGTTCGGGCTCGCGCTGTTTGCTGCCCGCCACGCGGGACTGGCAGTGACCCAGAGCAATGCCGTGCATGCGCTGACCGCGGGGGCCATGGGGGGGATGATCCTGTCGATGATGGCGCGGGTGTCACTGGGACACACCGGGCGGCCGCTGCAACCGCATCCGCTGATGTCGCTGGGGTTTGTGTTGGTGCTGGTCGCGGCGCTGGTACGGCTGGCAGCGCCGTCTCTGCTGCCGGGGTCATTGACTGTCTGGTATCTGCTGGCCATCGCGGCCTGGGTGTCGGCCTACCTCGCCTACAGCCTGCTGTACCTGCCGGTGCTGAGCCGCCCGCGACCGGATGGCCGGCCGGGCTGAATTGGCCCGCTCAGGGTACGCCTAGCGTCCGGTCCAGCCAGGAGATCACTTCGCGCTGGAGTTCCGAGTAGCCCGTGGGCAGATGGCCACCGGAAAAGACGACGTGTTTCTTCTGTTGCGCCGGGGTGCCCAAATTGCGGAATAAAGGAATCTGCGAGGACTCGTAGTGATAGCTGAAGTCGTCCCTGCCGGTCATGAAAAGTGTCGGCAGCGTCACCCGGGGCAAATAGTGCTCCATGGTGATTTCCGGAGGCAGGTTTTCCGCAGGTATGCCAGCCGACAGGATCATTGCGGTGGCGAAACGCTTTTCCACGGCGAGGATAAAGGGGGCACGCACCGCACCGTAGCTGAGACCGTGGAAAGCAATCTTGTCCTGTGCGATGTCGTCACGCGTCGCCAGATAGTCGAGGGTGCGGCTGACATCCTGCACTTGCTCGACCAACTGCCTGCGAGCGCTCAGAGGGCCGCGTCGCTTACGCCCTTTGCGCTCGAACGTTCCCTGATATACCGGGTAGGCTACCGCTCTGCCACTGCGCAGAAACGGTTCCACGCTGAGCAGTCCGGCATCGAAACTGGAGTCCAGCAGTAGCGCGTCCCCGCCAGGGAAATGCACCACCGTCTGCAGTGGCGGTGGCGTGTTCCTGGGCACGAAGAGGTTCAGGATGACACGATCCTCACCGTAGGCTGCATCGAAGGTAATTCGTTCCCTGCGCCAGTGGCGTTGTGAGTCGTCGATGGCTTCCGTGACTGCGTTCAGCGGGTTCGCATCGTAGTGGTATTGTCGGGCGAAGATTGCGAAGGTTGCGTCGCTGACGGGCTGCACAGCCTCGCGTGAGGCCGGCTCGATGGGCATGAGGTCGTCTGCATCAACAGGCTGTTCCGTTGCCACAAGCCTGACGCCGTATCCTTCGCCGCGACTTGGCGCGGGTTGGGCAAATGCGTCCATGAAGGCATAGGGTGCGGACTTCCATGATCCGCCGAGGAAGTGCCTGGCTTCGCCGCCGTGATTCGCGCACCACTCTCCCACATTACCCGCCATGTCCCGGGTGCCGTAGGGCCCCAATCCGCCTTTACCTGCGGGCCAGGCGCTGTCACTCTGGAAATTGCTGGCGTTGATGACATCGCCGAACTGTACCTCCTGCAAACCTCCTCTGCCGGCGGCGCGCCACCAGTGGAAAACCGTGGGCAGCTGCAGGCCCCTGAATTCCGCGTAAGCTGCAGCCTCAAACCAGCTGATGCCCTCCACCGGGTAATCTGCCCGGTCTGCGGGATAGGTGCCCAGTGACCATGTCGAGGGCCCGGGCATGCCGGTGGAGTCGATGAATAATTGGGCTATATCCTGCTGGGACAGCGACCTGCCGTCGACGAGGATGTCGTGCTTCCACCACTCGGACCGCCGGTACCCGTCCGCTTCGACAAATTCGAGGTAGTCGCGATTGCTCACCTCATGCTGTTGAATCCAGAATCCTTCGAGCTGCCGGGTTTCACCCATGTAGGTGACCTTGCCGGGCGGTATGAAGACCATGCCGTCGGGGCCCGCGCCTTCTGCCTGCAACTGAAAGCTCTCGGCAACGGGCAGTATCCCCGGCGCCACGTCCAGCGGAGTGAACCCCGGTTTGCTGAGCCGGAACCGCAGCATGGTCAATGGCAGCCTGAGCTGTTCCAGTGGCGTGCTGCCGAGGGCAATCCAGTCCTGCTCGGACGCATCGTAAGGGCCCACCTCCACTGCCGCGCCGGCGGGCTGGCTGGTGAGGGAGACCGGAATGGTCAGGTCGAGTATCAATTGCTTCAGGCCCGGTTCTTCCGGGAACTCCAACAGGGCCTGTCGTGCCATCCGCCAGGCCGCGAACACATTTGTCTCCACCTCGCTGCGGATGGAGGGGATCGTCTCCTCGTACAGGGTTTCCCGCCGCTGTGCGCCCCAATATGACCCTGTGGCGAGCAGCGCCAGTACACCGGCCAGCGCCAGACCTGGATAGAGCCAAGTACGGCGAGTTTCCCTTCCGGGCGCTGATTCCAAGGGGAGGTCCGCCGATTTGTCTGCAGCGTCTTGCGGTGCCCGGGAGCCGTGGCTTTCGACCTTGCTGACGGGACAAATCATGCGATAGCCGCGGCGGTGCAGGGTCTCGATGTAGCGGGGCGTCTGCGGGTTGTCACCGAGGGCCTGGCGCAGTTCGCTGATGGTCTGGGGCAGGACGTTGGGCGATAGCGCCGTGCGACCCCAAACGGCGTCGAGCAATTGGTCCCGCTCCATCAGGTCCGGGGCGTTCTCCAGCAGGACTTCGCACAGACGGAAGGCCTGTCGTCGCAATGGCACCACCCCGTGGGGCCCGGAGAGCGTGCCCCTGCGTGGATCAAGGTGAAAGTCGCCGAAGGAATAAGCCATTTAAATCATACACTTGGCCGGTTTGATAGAAATTTTAGAACTTTTTGAGCCTTTGCCTAAGCCTTCCGGCATCTCTTGTTCAAGGATGGTTATTCCTGGCGGTAGCTGTTTGGCGATCCCGCGAGGAACAACCAGGAAACCAGGTGATGGAGAAGGTCATGAATACACAGAATCCATGCAGCACTCAAGCAAAATCGCTCGCCGCGGCAACGGTGGCAGCACTCACGGTGACGGCCATGCTGTGCGCCGGACCGGCAGCCGCAAATTCGGGCCATGGTGCGGAACTGCGCAGTGAAAACCGGGAGATACGTGACCAGTTGAGGATGCTGCAAAAGGCGACCGCGGCCTTCAACAGCTACGATGTGGCCAGTGCGGCTGGCTGGAACGCAATGATTTCAGATTGCGTGTCATCGCCGGCCGGAGCAATGGGCTACCATATTGCGAATCTGGAGGCGCTGGAGGGCTCGCCCTTCGAGCTCAACCTGCTGCGTCCCGAAGTGTTGTTGTACGCACCACTCCCTGACGGCTCCATGGAGTTTCTGGGGGTTGAGTATATTGTGCCGTACACGCCGGACAATGCCTCCACGCCGCCCGAAATGCTGGGGCAGGTCCTGCAGTACAACCCGCATCTCGAAATCTGGGCGCTGCATGTGTGGACGGAGCGACACAATCCCGAGGGGATTTTTGCACCCTTCAACCCCGAGGTGAGCTGCCCTGTGGATTAGCGGTTCTTCTCGGTAGTGAGGCCGCCAGGGACGTCGGCCCTTTCCTCGCAACGGTGGTGGGGCCGGCAGGGTTCGATCAGCAGGTCGCCGATAAAAATGGCCCGTCGACACAGCCCCGGCGCCCATCCGGCGCCGCGCAGGCGCCGCAGATGCCCACGCCGCACTTGGTCAGGTAGTCGATGGCGCTGTGGATCTGGTGCTCGCCGCAGAACTCCCGTTGTACCGCCTCGGCGGCGTGCACCATGGGCTCCGGGCCGCAGTTGTAGAACACCAGCAGCTCCCGCTCCTCCTGGCTCATCGCCTGCAGCCGCTGCCGCAGCAGTTCGGTGACCCGGCCGTGGAAGCCGGCGCTGCCGTCGTCGGTGGCGACATGCAGGGTGGCAATCTTCGCGCACTCCTCCAGGAAGTACAGGCGGTCCTGGCTGCGGGCGCCGGCGAACACCTCCGCGTTGCCGAAATCCCGGGCGATCTGGTACACCGCCGCCAGCCCGGTGCCCCCGGCGACGGCCATCACCCGGGCGTCTTCCGGCGGGCTGACCGGGACACCGTGGGGGCCGCGGACATAGGCCTCGGTGCCCACCGGCAGGTCCATGAGGGTGTGGGTGAACAGGCCCAGGTCTATCACCACCAGGGAGAACGGGTCGTCGGTGAGGGCGGAGAAGGGCTTCTCCCCGACCCCGGGAACCCACAGGAAGATAAATTCGCCAGCCTGCACATTGATCTTGCGGTCGAAGGTGAGGATGGCGATGTCCTCGCAGACCCGCTCGGTCTTGACCAGGGTGACGGGGCGAAACTGCATGTCGATGTCATAGCGGACCAGGCTTTCGGCACGGTTGCTGTCGCGCTCCAGATCCCGCTGCAGGGCCTGGAAGTACTCGGCCATGTCTTCGGTGGTCATGCCCACCAGGGCCGAGCCCACGCCCACCACCGTGGCGCCGGCATCCAGGAAGGCCCGGACATCCTCGGCGCTGCTCACCCCGCCGCAGCCGATGACCGGCAGTCCGGTGGCGGCAACCACCTCCCGCACGCACTTGAGGCCGATGGGCAGCACGCCCTTGCCGGACATGCCGCCGGAGCCATTGCTCAGCACCGCGTGGCCGTGGGAGGACGTGTACCCCGGCCCCACCGTATTGATGGCACAGAGACCGTCGGCGCCGCCGGCCCTGGCTGCCTCGGCGATCTCGGCAATGTTGGGCGTGTTCGGGGTCAGTTTGGGAATCACCGGGATGTCCACCACCGCCTTCACCGCCGCGGTAATGTCCCGCACCATATCCGGATCCTGGCCCATCGCCATGCCGTAGCCCTTGGCGTGGGGGCAGGACAGGTTCAGCTCCAGCCCGTCGGCCACCGGTGCCAGCAGTTTTGCCACCTCCACAAACTCCTCCAGGCTGCCGCCAAAAATCGACACCAGCAGGAACCGGTCTTCAGGGACCCGCAGCTTGCCCAGCAGCGCCAGCGACTCCTCCGCCCCCGGGTTGGTCAGCCCCACCGCATTTACAAAGCACCCCGGCGCATACTGGCTCAACACCGGCTCCCGGTTACCCAGCCGCGGCTTGAGGCCGATGCTCTTGGTGGTCACGACGCCCACCTCCGGCATGTGGTCGAATACATACTGGATGATGGAGGTGGCGGTGGTGACGATCCCGGAGGGAATCGTGAAGGGGCCGGACAGGGTCTTGCCGAAAAATTCAGTGTTCAAGGCGGCGGCTCGGGGCTGGATGACTGGAGCTGCGAATTATACTGGCTTGACCCAACCGAGTCGAAGCACGGTTCTACTGAGCGAGGAATTTGCGGTTGACTGCAAATGTGGCACGGAGGCAGCGGTCGCCCTTGGGGTTTGCAGGACCGTCCGAGACAGGATGTCGAGGCCGAGCGTCCATGGATGGACTTGCAGCGTGTCCTGCAAACCCCAAGGGCGACTGCTGCCGGACCGAGATCTTGAGCTCAGGTGCCGCAAAAGGTCTGGTGAACCTGCTGCTCCGGCGCGGGCGGCAGGGCGAAGTCGCGGTCTTCGGGGCGCCAGGTCCAGGGGTCTGCCAGGCGGTCGACGAGAGCATGGAATGGGGCGAAATCGCCCCGATCCGTGGCCGCGGCAATCGCCGCCTCCACCAGATGATTGCGCGGGATAAAGACCGGATTGGCGCGATACATCGCAGCCTGTCGCTGCCCTGGATCCGCGGACTCGGCCGCCAGGCGCTGCCGCCAGCGCGCCAGCCAGGGGTCGAACGCCGCGGGCAGCGGGTAGAGCTCGCTGCAGTCCTGGTCGCCGGCAGTGTCCGGGCTGGCGAGGTCCGCCAGGCGGCGGAACGTCAGGGTAAAGTCCACCGCCTCGTTGGCCATCAGGGTGTACAGGTCCTCGATCAGTGCGGCGTCTTCGGGGTGGTCCCCTGCCAGCCCCAGCTTGGCCTTGAGGCCGGCGGTGTGGGCCTCGAGAAACTGGTCGCCGTAGGTATCCACCGCGGCCTGGGCCAGGGCCACGGCCTGCTCGGCGTCCTCGTGCAGCACCGGTACCAGCGCCTGGGCCAGGCAGGCCAGGTTCCAGTGGGCGATGCCGGGCTGGTTGCGATAGGCATAGCGGCCCGCGTGGTCGATGGAGCTGAATACGGTGTCCGGATTGAAGGCGTCCATGAAGGCACAGGGACCGTAGTCGATGGTTTCGCCGGACAGCAGCATATTGTCGGTGTTCATCACCCCGTGGATGAAGCCCAGCAGCTGCCAGCGCGAGACCAGCGCTGCCTGGGACCGGACAGCCGATTCGAGCAGGGCCAGGGCCGGATTTTCGGCCTCGGCCAGGGCCGGATAGTGGCGCTCCAGGGTGTATCGCACCAGGATCTCCAGGGCCTCCCTGTCCTTGCGGGCGGCAAAGAATTCGAAGCTGCCGATGCGGATATGGCTGGCAGCCACACGCGTCAGGACTGCACCGGGTAGTGAGCGCTCACGATACACCAGTTCGCCGGTGCTGACGGCGGCCAGGGCGCGGGTGCTGGGTACCCCCAGGGTCGCCATGGCCTCGCTGACGATGTACTCCCGCAGTACCGGCCCCAGCGGCGAGCGGCCGTCGCCACCGCGGGACCAGGGGGTGGGGCCGGCGCCCTTGAGCTGCAGGTCCACGCGCCTGCCGTCGTCGCCCTGCAGCTCTCCGAGCAGGATCGCGCGACCGTCACCCAGCTGCGGATTGAAGCTGCCAAACTGGTGGCCGGCGTAGGCGGCGGCCAGCGGGCGGGAGCCCGGCGCGACCGTGTTGCCCGCGAGCCAGGCAGTGCCAGCCTCTGAGGCCAGCCAGTCGGGGTCCAGGCCCAGGCTCTTCGCCAGCGCGCGGTTCACCCGTATAGGGGCGGGTGCCGCAACGGGGGTCGGCGCCAGGGCGCGGTAGAAGCGCTCCGGCAAATCGGCAAAACTGTGATCGAGCGCGGGTGTGGCGCCGCTGTGGGTCATGGGCGGTACTCCCTCCGGGTATCAGGCCTCGGCGGCTGCGGTGCCGGCCTGACGGGTGTGTTTCGGGACGCGCAGCAGCAGCACCAGGGGTATCGCGGCCAGGTTCACCCACATCAGCAGGTGGAAGTCGTTGACGTAGGCGATTTCCGCCGCCTGTCGGGTCACGGTGGCAATCAGTTCGCCGGGTAGTGCCGCGACGGTGCCGGGGTCGTGCAGGCCCTGCGGCAGCCTCAGGTCCGGGTTCAGCCGCGCCGCCAGCTCCTGCTGGTTGATCCACATATTGCGGCTCAATAATGCCATGATCAAGGATACGCCGATACTGCTGCCGAGATTTCGCGACAGGCTGAACAGCGCGGCCCCCTCATCGCGCAAGTGCGGTGCCAGCGTGGCATAGGCCAGTGTGGTCGTCGGAATGAACACCAGTCCCAGCCCCAGCCCCTGCACGAAGCCGGTAACTGCCAGCGTCGTCTGCCCCACTTCCATCGTGAAGCGCGCCATCTCCGCCAGGGTCAGGCTGGCGGTGCACATGCCGACGATGATCAGCAGGCGCGGGTCGAAGCGCTGCATGAGCCGGGCGACCACCATCATGCCCAGCATGGTACCCACGCCCCTCGGCATCAGCACCAGCCCGGTAGTGACCGCCGGGTAGCCTTTCCAGACCTGCAGGAAGGGTGGCAGCAGGGCCATGGTCGCCAGCAGCACGATGCCCACCAGAAAGATGAACAGGACGCCGGTGACATAGTTGCGGTCGCGAAAGAGCGCGGGTGAGACGAAGCGCTGGTCGCTGGTGAGGGTGTGTGTGGTGAACAGGTACAGTGCGAGGCAGACCATGACAGCGTACAGCTGTATTTCCAGTGACTCGAACCAGAGGAGGTGCTCGCCGCGGTCCAGCAGCAACTGCAATGCGCCGACGGCGACCGCCAGCAGTCCGAAGCCCAGCAGGTCGAAGCGTTTCCGCACGGGGGCGGTTTTCGGGACGCACCAGTAAATGCCGACAAGGGAGGCGATCCCCAGCGGTACGTTGATGTAAAAGACATAGCGCCAAGAGTAGGTGTCCGTCAGCCAGCCCCCCAGGGTCGGGCCGAGAATCGGCCCTATCATGATGCCCATGCCCCAGATGCTCATGGCGGAAGCGTGCTTTTCCCTGGGGAAGGTGTCCAGCAGAATGGACTGGGACAGCGGTGCAAGAGAGGCCCCGCAGGCCCCCTGGACAATGCGCCACATGACCATTTCGTTGAGGCTGGTCGCCTGCCCGCAGAGCATGGAGGCGAGGGTGAAACCGGCCACCGACCAGAGCAGTACCGAACGCCGGCCGAAGCGCTGGGCCATGTAGCCAACAGGCAGGGTCATGATCGCGGCGGTGACGATGTAGGAGGTGAGAATCCAGATCACCTGGTCGCTGCCCGCGCCGAGGCTGCCCTGCATGTGGGGCAGTGCGACGTTGGCGATGGTGGTGTCGACGACCTGGATGATGGTGGCCGGCATGACGCTGGCGGCCACCATCCACGGCGCTATGTTGCGTGCGTTCACAGGGGCTGGTCAGCCACCTGGTCGGCCGTAGACGCCAGCGCCACCTGCTTGCTTGCCACCGGTTCCGCGGGTTCGGTTACGATGCGCACCCCGGCGCTCATGCCGGCGCGCAGCACGGCATCGTCTGGCAGGCTTTCCAGGCGCAGGCGCACGGGAATGCGTTGCACCACCTTGACCCAGTTACCGCTGGCATTCTGTGCCGGGATGAGGGCGAACTCCGAGCCACTGGCGGGGCTCAGGGTTTCCACCCGGGCGCGCAGGGTCTGCCCGGGGTAGGCGTCGATGGTCACTTCCGCCGCCTGACCGGGGCGCACGTGGGTGAGCTGGGTTTCTTTCAGGTTGGCCTCGATCCAGATGTCGTCGGTCGCCATCAGGGTGACCACGGCGAAGCCCGCCATGGTCATTTCACCCAGCTGCGGCACATCGTTGGTTACCGTGCCCGCGGCCGGCGCGACAATGCGGGTACGGGACAACTGATAGCGCGCCCGGTCCAGCTGGGCCTGCGCCACCTGGATATCGGCCTGGGCTGCGAGCGGCAGTTCGGGGTTGCCGCCCAGGGCAGCGCGCAGGCCCGCGAGCTTCTGCCGATTGATGGCAATCTGCGCCTGGGAGTGCGCCAGGCGCTGCCGTGACTCGTCGAGCTCCGCCTCGGATATGGCTGAGGGCCCCATGCGCTGGTTGCGCAGCAGCTGGCGCTGGTAGTAGGCGGCGTCTTCCTCCGCCTGGCGAATCTCGGCCTCCACTTCGGCGTATTCCGCCCGCCGTGTCATGATCTGGTTCTGTACCTGGGCCAGGTGGGCCTCGGCCTCGGCGACGGCGAGCTGGAACGGCTGGTCTTCCAGCTGCACCAGCAGCTGGCCCGCCTCGACGGGCTGGTTGGCTTGCACGAGCACCGACTTGACGATGGCATTCACTTCACTGGACAGGGCCAGCTTGTTGGCCTTGACGTAGGCGTTCTCGGTGCTGATGCTGCCCTGGCCGCCAAGCGTGAACCAGGCGACCGCCAGGCCGCCCACTAGCAGGCCCGCGCCCATCAGCAGGCGTCTTTGCAACAGCTGTGACATGGTGGGTTTACTCCTCGCGAACCAGGTTCAGGCGAACCCGTTCCAACAGTGATTTCAGCAACACGATCTCATCGTGGTCGAGGCCGGCCAGGGCCTCGGCGCGGGTCAATTCAGCCAACTCGCGCAATGTGGCGAGGGCCGGCTGCGCCGCTTCGGTCAGGTAAATGCGGAAGCAGCGCCGGTCCTGCTCGTCCCGCCGCCGCTCGATCAGCCCTTCCTGCTCGAGGATGTCGAGCTGGCGGGTGAGGCTGATGGGCGCCACGTCCAGCCGTTCGGCAAGCTCCGCCTGCTTTGCCCCCTGCTCCCGCGACAGCGACCACAGCACCTGCCATTTGGAGCGGGTGAGGCCGTGGGCCCGGGCGCGGCGGTCATAGTTGCGCCGCAGCAGCCGCGCGGCGGTGTGCAGTTCGAAACTGAGCTGGTCGGTGGCGTCATTGCGCGCGCGGCTCACGGTTGGCTCCCGCTGTTAATAGATGGACTTATTATAAGTAGGCTTATTAATTATGCAAGCACAGTGAGCCCGGTAGCGGTTCAAGTATCCCGCCTGTGGTGCGGGCTCCTGCAACCTGACCAACGCCGCGGAACCGCTGCCCTTTACTGCACCGCCCGCCAATGGCAGATTGACGCTACGCATAACAGCAGCCCAAACATTGGGCACGGAGCCAGCACCGGATGAGCACGACCTGGGATACCCTGATTACCGACGCACTGGTCTTTGACGGCAGCGGCGACGCACCGCAGACGGTGGATATCGCCATTCGCGGGGGCAGGATCGCGGCCCGCGGGACGGGCCTGCCCCGGGCCGAGGCTGCCCGGGTTATCGACGGCTCCGGCCAGTGGCTGATGCCGGGCCTGCTGGATATTCACACCCACCTCGACCTGGAAGTGGACCTGGACCCGCGCCTGCCCGAGGTGGTACGCCATGGCACCACCACGGTGCTGGTGGGCAACTGCAGCCTCGGCACCTGTTTTGGCCAGCAGCTGGAGGGCGACCAGAACCCGATCGTCGACTGCTTCACCCGGGTGGAAAACATTCCCAAGAAGGTGCTGGGCAAATGTGTGGAAACCATCACCTGGGACAATACCGGTGACTACATGGACCACTTCGACACGCTGCCGCTGGGCCCCAATATCGGTGCCTTCGTGCCCCACTCCATGTTGCGGGTTGAGGTGATGGGCCTCAAGGACAGCATCAGCCGCGATCCCACCGAGGCCGAATTGCGGGAGATGGAGCGATTGCTGGAGCAGGCCATGACCCAGGGCTATCTGGGTTTGAGCACCGACGGACTGCCCTTTCACTACCTGGCCAACGCCCCGCACACCGATCAGCGTATCCCGACCCAGTTCGCCAGCTTCAGGGAGCTCCGGCGTCTGCTGGGGGTGGTCCGCCGGCATGACCGGGTCTGGCAGACCACGCCGATTATTGAGAACCGGGCGAAAGGCCTGCTGTATTTCTTCCTCAGCAGTGGCCGGCTGTTCGGCAGCCCGCTGAAGACTTCCGCACTGTCGGTGATGAAATTCGTGCTGGCGCCTAAAGCCTCGAACGCCTTCCTCGGTGTGGCACGCCTGGTCAACAGCGCCCTGCTGCAGGGGCGCATTCACTTCCAGGCCCTGGGTACCAATTTCCGGATCTGGGCCGATGGTATCGTCAGCCCTATTTTCGAGGAGCTGGACTCTACCTGTGAACTCATCGCCCTGGAGTACGACGATGTGGAGGGACGCCGCGCCCTGCTCAACGACCCGGCTTTCATCGAGGCCTTTCGCCGCGACTGGTTTCACGGCCGCAAGGGGCGCAACCTGGCAACCCTGAAGGCGAAACTGGGGCTGCCGGACAAGATTGTGATCCGTGACCTGGAGCTGATGATCTTCGACGGTGCCCCCGTCGCCGAGTGGAATGGTGAGTCCATGCAGCAGGTCCTGGAACGCCTGCAGCGGTTCCAGCGCGGCCAGGCGGGGGAGGCCCGCTCGGAGGCGGAGCGCACGGCGCTGGCCGCGTTCCCCACGCCCACCGCGGATGAAGCGGACTTCATGCTGCACCTGCTGCGCGAGTACGACAAGTCCTTCCGCTGGTATGTCGATGTCGGCAACACCGACAAGGAGGCAACCCTGGGCTACCTGTTGCACCCCAACGCGTTGCCCGGTTTCAATGACTCCGGCGCCCATATCACCAACATGGCCTTCTTCGACGCCAATCTGATGTCGCTGAAGCTGGCGCAGGCCGAGGGCCCGGAGACGGTGGCCAGGATGGTCCGACGCATGACGCGGGAGCCCGCCGACTTCTTCGGTCTCGACGTGGGCAGCCTGGAGATCGGCGCCCAGGCGGATATCACCCTGGTTGACCCGGAGGCTCTCAAGGGCTGGGACAGCAACGAACATCGCGCCCTGATCCACCGCGACCTGTTTGATCACCGGCAGATGGTGAATCGCTCGGACGGCGTGGTGACCCATGTGCTGATTCACGGCGAACCGGTGTGGCAGCAGGGCGACTTTACCGCAGTGCTGGGCAGCCGGTCCCTGGGGCGGGCCCTGCGCGCGGCCTGACTCAAGTCTGTGCTCGGCGGCAGGGATCACCGCCTATTGGCCGGAGTCCGCCGCCCTTAGAATTCTTCGGGCACCAAGATCTCCGCGGAGTTGCCGTTCAGGCGAATATCGAAGCACCCGCGGTGCAACTGCCGGTGATGGAAGCGGCACAGGGTCACCAGGTTGTCCAGCCGTGTCTCCCCGCCCTCGGCCCAGTGCTGGATATGATGGGCGTCGACGTACTCCGATTCCTGGCAACCCAGATACTGGCAGACTCCGTCCCGCTCGCGCAGGGCGCGGCGGATGCGCTCCGGCACAATCCGTGACTTCCTGCCCACGTTCAGCACCTTGCCGGCGTCATCCTCCAGCACCGTCACCAGCGAGGCATCGCAACTGATCCGCCGCGCGGTGGCCGGCGGCAGCCACGGTTTATCCTCCAAGTGCGCCCGCCCGTGGGTACAACACAGGCCCGAGCGCTGGTGGCGCAGGGTATTCACATCCACGTGCAGCACCACCTGGCAGCGCTCGGTCCCTTTCAGGGCCTGCAGGCCCCGATAATCCGGTCCCGTGGCCAGAAAGTGCTCCACCATGGCCACCAGCGCATCGGCGCGTATCTGGTTCATGTGCTGCGAGAACGTCTCCGCGGAAATTTTTTCCTCTGCCCGGGCGTAGGCGAGATGGTCCGGCAGGGCCTCGCGGACGCTGCTTTCCGGGCCCTCTCCGGGGAGTGAACCGCCGGCGGGGGTCTCTGTGTGGAGACCTTGGTCTACACTCGCGTCAGTACCCGCTTCTGCCATAGCACCGGGGTCAGCCTGCTGCTTCCAACCTGCTGCGCCCTCACCGGGACCAGCCTGTTGCGCCACGCCCGCGGCGCCCCTACCAGAATCAAATGACTGCTCCCCACCTTCCGCAACCGCGCCTGTTACTGCACCCCCGCGTTGCAGAAGCTTCCGTGCCACCGCCTGCATGCGCGCCTTCTGCCTGGCCTTCCACTCCTCCTGGCGCTCTTCCTCCAGCGGCCGGGCAATCGCCTGCAGGGCCTTCATCACCAGCTGGCCCTGCTCCGGCGGCAGTTTCGCGTGGATAATCCACATGCCGTCCTCATCCTGGAACCAGTAGAGCTCGCGGGCCAGCTCTCGGATGGCTTCGGTATCCAGCGCCGGCGGGCTGTCACCCGCAGCTGTCTCATCCGCAAGACCACCTGCAACGGCCTCTTCCGAACCGCCAGCAGCCGCCACGTCCGAACCACCGGCAGCCGCCTCGCCTGAACCCCCGCCCGCGGCCAGCTGCTCCGGCCCGCAGTCCAGCAAGCCCTCCAGCCCCGGTTCCGCGACGGGTTCATACCGGCTCACCAGCCTTTCCAGATGCCCGGCGCTGTTCTGCTGCGCCAGGTGCACCATAAAACCTTCGTTCTCCGGCGTGGCCACGCGAGTGATTGCACGCACCTTGGAATAGGAGAGGTCGCCCTCGGAAAAGGCCTCATTGACCTCCGGCAGCACGGCCAGCTGGCGCGCCACCCGCACCTTCTCCCGCGCGGCACCCAGGGTAATGCCGCAGTGGGCCACCAGCCAGTGGGCGCAGGAGCGCATCGTGCCCTGCTCGCGCCAGCCGCCGCAGCGGTCAAACTCGGCAATCAGCCGCAGCAGGCGGTGATTCGCGGCGTTGATCTGCGCCGAGAGGAGAGTAATCGCCTGCCCCAGCTGTGCCCCGCTCAGCCGCCGGGGCCAGTCTTCCACAGTCGCGGGCATGCCCATGACAAAGCCTCCGATACTGTATGCATATGGGTCTTCCCCGAATCGTGTGGAAACGTAGTGTTCCCCTCCCATCTTGGGTATGGTTCATCCATCATTCCTTTTTCTATTTTAGGCGATGGACGA
>CAMYIZ010000007.1 GCA_947258585.1 uncultured Haliea sp.
TGCAGCAGGCGCTGACCCTCAACGCGGCAGCGACCGTCTTTTACCACAACCACCCCTCCGGGGTGGCCGAGCCCAGTCAGGCGGATCGGCGGATCACCGAACGTCTCCAGGCGGCGCTCGCACTCATTGATGTGCGGGTGCTGGACCACATCGTGGTCACCCATGGCGACACAACGTCCTTCGCGGAACTTGGCCTGCTGTAACACTCACTACCGACCCCCCGGGAGGCGATCTGCTTCCCGGGGGGAAGGAGGTCTGTCTCGCGGACATTTTTCGTAAAACAAAGGAGATGGACGTATGAAAGACAATCAACCCCCGTCGTCCCTGAACGACATCTTTGGTCCTGTCATTGTGCGCTATACGCGTGCCCAGGCGTTGGAGGAGGGCGTACTCGTGGATGCGGGTTCGCTGGCCAGTGAGGCCGGTTTTCAGTGGCCGGTAGCCCTGACCCGCGCGGTCTGGGAGGACTGTGTTGCCTGGCAGGTTACTGATAATCAGCGCCAGATCGGCCAGGATCCAACCGGCCGACTCTGGGATGTGCTGGTGATGGCCGTCCTGGCCATACGCGGCAGCGCCCGCGGCGGTGACCGGCTGTCCTTCAGCCTCTACCGGGTACCGCGAGATGGTGTCAGCACCACCGCGGACAAGGTGTCACTGAAGCTGATCGTGGGCCCTGGTGATCGGGGCGAACCGGTCATCACGATCCTGCAACCGCATGAGGATTAACCACCGTTGTTTCTAACAACGATTTCCCTGGCCGCTTGGGTAAAGCGGCACCTTTTCCCCCGCAACAATAATTCATCAGATGTGTCCCCGGCACCGCCATGAGCGCGCTCAGCGGCTACACTGCGCTGACAGCCATTCATGGAGGAAGGCAGATGCTGATACTTACCCGATTGCCCGGCCAGACCCTGCTCATCGGTGATGACGTCGTCATCGAGGTGTTGGGGGTCGAAGGTCAACAGGTCCGGCTGGGGCTGACCGCCCCCAGTGACATCACCATCCTGAGACAGGAGCTGGCCGAACGTCTGGCAAGGGCCGAGATCTCGACCCTACAAAGGCGCAAACAGCTCCCATAGGCAAATCGTAGGAGTCCGCGAGTTGGCTGCCGAAAACCAGCGCGCGGGCTAATGAGGTAGAGCGGCTGCCTGACCGATTCTGCGGATCAGGCAACGGCCCGTTTGCTGGCGGCTTTCTTCGCCGGCGCAGCTTTGGATGCCGTCCGCGGTTTCTTCTCCCCCAGTGCGGAGAGTTTCCCCAAAATATCCTCCGGCGCCGACTCCACCAGTTTGAGTGGCAGCGCGGCCTGAGCATTGGGTTTGGCGCGATCCTGCTCCCAGTTCCGCAGGGTGCTGACGTTGGTGCGCAGCAGCGCCGCAAACACGCCCTGGGAATAGTTGAGGCGTTCGCGCAGTGCCCTGATCTGGCCCGCGCTGATGGCGATCGGTTGGGGGACTTCGGACGTGGTCGACTTCAGGGTGATCTTGCCTTCACGCTCCGCCTGCAGATCATCGAAGCCCTGGACGAGTTCGTCAAATACGTTGCGCTTTTTCATGTCCTAGTACCTCTTTGCCCACCACCAGCGCGAGGAGTGTCTGTTGACGCCTTGCGCAAGACAGTGAGCGGCTGGCCGGACAGATACTCCCGACGATGGATCTCAAAACTGACCAGTTCCTTGAACACGGCGCGCATGCATTAACTATACGCTAGATGCGTATAGTTAGAAGCTTCTGTTGGGGGCTCGGCGCAGCCTGAAAGGCAGGCGTATTACGCACAGATTCATGCCGAGAGTGGCAATCGCGGTGCAATGCATCGCCGAAGTGCCAGGCCCGCCCTCGTCACTAGCGAGCGAAGCGGGGTAGTGACGTTGGCGTCGAGGCACGCTCTGCCAACAATGCACCCTCACACACAGCCGCATCCTGCCCGGGAATCCCACCCGGGGACCGTCCAGATGTGTCTCATCCCCACGCAACCCGTATCCCGGTCCGTCTTGGCGCTGGCAGTACCACTGGCACCACAAACCCCGTCAGGGCGCAGCGGAAAAAAAACCCCGCCGCAAGTTGACCGGGTTTTTTGTGACAAACGCATTATCTGTTGGTCTATACTCTCGACGTTAGCGGAATTTCCCGTGGCCACTACGGAAAAGTGGCAAGGAAGACCCCACCTTGCATTCGCAATCGGGGTAGGCAGATTCCAGTAGTGGCATCTGCTGAACGCGTCGCTCAGGACCGCTCTCGGCGCAACGGTCAGTGATGACCGGGTCCATCTTCGAACCACCACGGTGCCGGGTATCTCGGTCACCGCCCCTTCCAACCCATCCCGCTTCCAGGGATTTGTTCAAACGCCGCAGTTGCTGTCGGGGGTCCCTGCCCTCGGTCACACATTGCTTTTCCTTCAACTCCGCAAACGCGCTGACGGTCAGCGTGTTCTGCCCATTTCACTGAGGAGGTAATTCCACCCCAGCCTCAGGCTGGCTAACCGTTGGTTTGCACGGGCCCGTTTTCTGCGAAAACACACCGTGCTGTCTATGGCCAGACACATTCAGGTCAACCGGGATTGGTGTCCCGTGATCGTTCCGCGCAAGCGGCCCCGTCCAGCTGCGGCTGGCAGGAGATCAGAACCACTAACCGAGAGGAACAGCACCATGCAGGATCTGAACTACCAACTGAAAATATTGTGCCGACACAGCCGTGAAGGCAGCTACAGCACCCGCGCAGGTCGCGAGCGTCAGCTCACCGCGATTGCCAACCAGCTGCGTGAGCTCGGCTACCGCAGGATGAGTGCACGCTCCCTGAAACCCAAGCATGTGGATGCTCTGGTGCAAGCCTGGATGCAAGAAGGCCTGAGCCCCGGCACCATCAAGAACCGGATGAGCTGCTTGCGCTGGTGGGCGGAAAAGGTGCACAAGCAGAATGTAGTCGCTCGCGACAACCAACACTACGGCATACCGGACCGAAAACTGATAGGGGCAACAAGCAAGGCGCGCGATCTGACTGAGGAGAAGCTTGATTTGATCAAGGATCCGTATGTGCGAATGAGCCTCCGGATGCAGGCCGCGTTTGGCCTGCGCCGCGAGGAGGCATTAAAGATTCGGCCCCGCTGGAGTGAACAGGGCGACCACCTGCAACTCCAGGGGAGCTGGACCAAAGGTGGCCGCGCCCGCAGCGTACCCATTCTCACCGACGCTCAGCGGACGGTGCTGGCGGACGCGAAACGACTGGCGGGGACCGGCTCCCTGATCCCCCGGGACCGACAGTACATCCAGCAACTGCGGATCTATGAACGCCAGACTGCCAACGCAGGACTGTCGAAGATGCATGGTCTACGCCACGCCTATACCCAGGAGCGCTACCGGGAGCTAACGGGCTGGGCCTGTCCCCACGCAGGCGGCCCCAGCCGGAAAGGCCTCACCGCAGAGGAACGTGAAAAGGATGAGCGAGCGCGCCTTACCATCAGCCAGGAACTCGGCCATACCCGGCTGCAGATCGTGGCTGTGTACTGTGGAATCTAGATCGGACGGGACAATATGTGCCTAATTGACAAACAGGGAGTCAATCGATGAACAAGCGAATTCTGCGACTGAAGGATGTGAAGGTGATGACCGGGCTATCGCGCTCAACCATCTATGCCGAGATCGGCAAGGGCCACTTCCCCAGGCAGATCAAGCTGACCGGCGCCAGGTCGGTTGGGTGGCATGAAAGCGCCGTGGTGCATTGGATTGAGACAAGGGAGCGTGTTGGCCGCGAGTTTGGACAAAGTCAAACTCCGTGATGCGGACATTCGGTCTCAAAAAGGTATACTCCCAGATGAAGATTGATACACAGCTACAGTGAGTGGCCGGCGAGCCAGGGCCTTAAAATTGGTGTTGTGGATATGTATTTGCTTGAATCATGAAGCGATGCATCGCTAATCATACAGAGGTAGCTTTTTGGCACATGGCTGCTGACGGCCCAAAGTCGCCTTATACTAGAAAAATGGGGAGGGTGATGACGTCCGGTTATCTGGGCTAGATCTGGAATGGAAATTGTGGGCATGTTGATTACATTGAGGAAATAGTGGTGACCCTAGATGCAGTTTCCGAGTTAACCGGAATGGCGTTATACGGCTCAGTCCGGTTAACTCGCTGTTATGAGGCCTGGCTAGAGTGAGCGAAGACTACAGAAGGCGTGACGTTTTTGGTTTAGGTTTCATTTATGGTGTTACGCTAATGCTTGTGCCTATCTGGGTAATCCAGGCTACAACAGGCAACGCGCATATTTTCGCGCACTTGTCCGCTGTCTTGGTTTCACTACCTGCGGCCTATTGGGTTGCTTCTGTCTTGGGGTTCTTCCCGATGACCCTTCTCCCAGTACGCAGCGCGTTTGGGCTTACGGTTATTGCTATGGCCATCATTTTACGTTATCAGGGTTTCTTTGAGCTAGGCTCTGCAAAGGAAGCAACTATTTCGCAGGCAATTACAATTTTGCTGCCACTTTGGGTCTCACAGGCAGTTGCGTATTTTTCAATAAAGGGTGTGGTAAGTGAGGCCTCATAACAAGGCCAGTCACCACCGCGCACTACGTGCGCTGGACTCGCAAACCGCTGCGCGGTTCGCTCGCCGGTGCTGGCGGCGTTACAAATTATGAAAGTACTTCTTAACATGCTGCTAGTCTTTTTGCTCTCCGGCTGCATAACCGGAAATCCGTGGGAGCAGTTCATGACCAATACGGAGCACCACTACGGAGGCAAAGAGTTTTCCGAGGTAAAAAAGCAACTTGGGAAGGGAGGTAGGTATGAAACCACTCCTGAGCCGGGATACAAATTGCCCAACGGTAATAGGCAGCATGAATTTAACTGGGGTACCATAAATGATTCTACCTGCACCCTTATTCTAGAAGTAGAAAGTCACACCAACAAAGTCGTGTCGGTTGGCGGCAAGGGAGGGTTATACGCATGCTATTGGGGCGGCTGATTTGTAACAAGGCCGGGCACAGCGACGGCTTTTCCGTTGCGGCTTCGCCTCCACTACAAAGCCGCGCGTGCTGGCGGCGTTACGTACTGGCCATGAAATATTTTGCCACGATACTGCTGCTGACATCTTTAGGAATACCTGAAGTCCATGCCCTAAGTGTTGCCTGTAGACCAGGTGATGTAGTGGAGCAGCGAACGGAAGGGTTGGCTGTTAAGTTGGCCCGGAATCCTGAGTATCATTATGTTATTGCATTGCCTAAAGGAGTGAATGAGTTCAGTCTGGACATAATTCAGGTTATAGCACTCGACGAGAGATATGAGCCAGTAATTGTTTTTTCTCCGCAACTAAAGGAAAAAAATGATCAGTTGGAGTCATCCTTCACAGTTTACCGACCTTTCCCAAAAATGCAGGTTCACGCACATTATGGTGATAGCTGTAGCGGAATTAGCATTTTACAGGAGCTTGAAAACTAACAAGCAAAGGCAGCGGGTACCCCGGTGCCGGCAACGTTAACTTTGCGTATGAATGAGCTTCTAATATTTTCAGGAGTAGCGCTTCTTTGGTTGGGCGCAATGATTGTGGAGTATCGAAATCATTTATGGTCTCAGATCGTTTCGTACGGAGATCCAATACCAGATAAGCCGAGTGAGAAAAGCTCTATCGAAATGGTGTTCTTTTGGCGGTCTGCACCAACATTCAAGCAGGCGCAAGATGGGGATTATTGGAATTCTATGGATGTATCCTGTCTTCCAGATGGTGTGCTTATCACGCGTCCGGCATTTCTTTTTGGTCGTAGATCTGTATTTTTTCCCTGGTCAAAGCTTGAGGTTGGTGAGCAATTCCGGGCCTGGGTTGCACAACGCAGGGCTATTCGAATCAAAGGCACAGATTCGTACTTTTCCATTAGTGAAAAAGCGTATAAAGATCAGTCAGGCCGCCATGTTCAGGCAAAAAGTTAACAAGGCGGTGTTGTTGCAGCTCAAAAAGCGCGCTGCAGAGACGCCTCCGCTAAAGTATCGCTAAACTGAGGAGAAAAAATGTTTCTACGACGTCTCGTTCAAGGCGATTCCGACTTGGACAGTCAGCCAGCAAGCAAGATGCCTGTGTTTTCGATCGACGCGGCATTGCGCTTACGGCTTCCGCACTGGCATCCGGACTTTCCGTTCCTGGTAGCCTGGGCTCAGAAAGCGGGCTGCACTTCTGTCCTCAAGTGGTTTCTTTATCAGGTCGATCATCTGGATCGAGCTTCTCGCTATATGTCGGACTCCCCGGGACTTGATATCCATAGCTATGAGATGGAGGTGTTCAAGGCGGGCCCGGCCTACAAGGCGTCGGTCGCCGAGGCGCTTCAGAAGGGCCTGCCCGTGATCAACTTTGTACGCTGCCCCTATCAGCGCGCCTTCAGCAGCTACATGCAGATCCACAACCGTTTCTACATCAACCAGGAGCACAAGGGCATCGATTCACCGGGTATTCGTACGCGGCGCTCGGTATTGCGGTTTGTCTACGGCGAAGATGTGTCCGTGGAGTACCCGGTCTCGTTTCTTGAGTATTTGCAGTGGCTGGAACAGTCAGTGCCAGCAGAGCTGGACCCGCATCATTCCCCGCAGCATTCGGCCATCTATCGGTACCCGGGTATCAGGCATTATCGCTTGGAGGATTTCGACGCCGTCTCCCGGGATCTGGCGCAGGAGTACGGGCTCAAGCCTGCCGATGCGGGTCAGCTCGGAGCGGGGCACCACAGAGGCAAGAGCCAAATGACGGCAACTGTGGCCCTTAAACTGCTGGTTAGGGGTATTTCCCTTAACGCGTCGCCCCGCTTTCCATTGCCACGGGTTACGCCTGAACTGCTGGCAGGTACGGAGTTCGAGGCTGTCATCCAGCGTATTTTTCGCGAGGACATCGCTCTGTACGACAGTCTCCCGACGCTGCGGTGAATGAAATTGCCGATCTGATGGCTCCACCCTGGGCTGCGACAACAGCAAGTGGCTGTCCACTCAATTGCCTGTTCGCCAGCATCGCGGCAGCGTGTCGCCGTATTGGGACAGCATGTAGTCGTAGGTGGGAGAAAATGCCCGTCGTATCTTGGAAATGAGGTGTGGCTCGAAGTCAAATTTATCGCTGGCGTTAATACGATCCTGCGTTGACGATGCTTGGGTATCCAGCCCCAGAAAACTGCACAGACGATTTGTTTCCCTTGTGTGGTATTCAGACGAAAACAGGTCCTCATAGAAGATAGTCAATACATTTTGCTTTCGCACGATCTTGAACAGGGTGGTTAGCGTTGCCTTGTAGTCTGATCGCAGAAAAAAGTGTGGGTTGTGGATACAGGATAAAGCTTTCTCACTCAGGTCAGTGACATCGCTCGAACGCGGGTGTCCTGAGCTTGTGTTTTTTGTAAACCGAACTTGCGACAGAAATCGATCCACGGGATCACGCGCAATGAAAATAAACTTCGCATCCGGATACATGTCGACTATCGCCTGATATCCCCGCTCGGGGAGCAGTGCGTAAGCGGGTGTGACTTCACCGAATACTTTCGTTGAATGTTCTATGATGAAATCGAAATATTGGCGATAAACGGCAGGACGCTCAATCATCTCCAGGCGAAGAGCCACGCAACGAATTTTTACCAAGAGTTCTTGTGAAGGGTTGCTTGCATAATTCTCGACCAGTACATTCAGAGTTTCAGCCCATTTTTTGTTCCAGAATCCACTCACGTCGCTTCTGTATATAGCATCAAAATAATGCAGTTCCTTTATCGGTGACATGGCCGTGTCAGGATGTCTGGCCAGGTAATCAGAAAGCCAGGTGGTACCTGCTTTTGCGGCCCCGATTCCAAGGCAGAAGGAAGGTGGTCTAGACATTTACTGGATACCCCACCGATGCGGTGAGAGTGGCAGCCACTTGTTCATGATTTTCGAAACGCAACAAACACCTCGTAGGTGCGGAGGTCTTCCCGCGCTACCTTTTGCAGCAGCTGGGATGGAATCCGCTGGTTGGCAAGTTTCTTGCGGATTTTGGCAACTTTAAATCCCTTTTCCTCAAACAATGTAATCAGCTCCCGATAGCGGATTCGGTTGAGCGTAGAATACTCTGATAGCATGTGCTGCTTGAAATCATTTCCCGAGCAAGAGGTGAACAGTAGGTTCTTCTGGTCATCACGGAATTCCGTCAGGTCCCTTCCCGCCACCTTTGCCCGAAGCTCTGTCTCGTCCAGCAGCAGGTGTGCCCAGGGTTCGTCGACAAGGCCCAGCAGGTGTGAGCCGAAGGGAGAGTAATACAATGGGGCGATCTGAATTAGTACCAAGCCATCTTTGTCCAAAATACTATGAAAGTCCGCAATGATGCCCTCAAGACAATCCCTCGCAATGTGCTCGAATACGGACCAGGAGTAAATGAGATCGAACCCCTTGCCTACCGCGCTCTCCAGTTTTTCTCCGGCCTGAACTTGGTGAAACTGCAGTGTTTCTGGAAGGGCGTGCAACTGGATCTGTTTGTGTGCGGTTTCCGCGAGGCATTTGTGTGCATCGTGCAGGTCAACGCCCGTAACTCTTGCTCGGGGATTTTGGAGCTGCATGCCCAGGGCCATGATGCCGTCACCACAGCCGAAGTCGAGAATTCGCTGCTGCTCTCCCTTCAATTTTTTTCGAGCCATATGGTTGATTCGCGCGGGCGCTGCGGCGAAGTGATCGTAGAACCACTGGTCGCGCACAAACGCAAGATCAATTCCAGCCGCGGAGAGTCGTCGCTGTAGATAGAGTTTTTCGACCGCGGACCTGAGTTTTGTATAGTAAGGTAATCTGCCTAGCATGGTGTTCCGATCCAAAACACTAATAAAGTTCATCAAAGAGCGCTTTTGCTTGTGCTGCATTCAGTACAAGTTAGTAATACAGGGTCAACGCCACTAAAATCTGCCTGCTGCTTTGCTTGATAGTCGGTAGAAGGTGTGTAAGACGCACTGTTCTTCTGTCGGGGGTACTTAACCCCCCCCGCCCGATTCCGCGCGCTGGTGCATTGAATCTTCAAACCCCTAGGTTTGGGTTGAGTTAACCGAGAGACTGCTAAGCTTAGAATGACACAGGCGGCCTGGATCCTCAACGAGACCAAGTGCAATCAGGAAGTGACCGAAAAGCCAGCCGTTCCATGACCTGACGGCGCTTGCCGTTCAATGACAACGCCCGTCTGCGACATTCCAGACATCCCGTGTTTGTCTGGGTTCAGCTAGTGTGGTATCACAGAACCACTGACATTCGCTTCAGGATGCAGAAAATTCATAAGTAAGGACATTTGATGACGAGGTGTATCAACCGTGCTTCCGCGCTCTCTGCTCTGTGCCTTTCACTGATCGCAGTGCCAGCCATGGCAGGCGACTGGTATCTAGTGGCCAGCATAGGCGAATCTACGTTCAACGACCTGAAACCCAGTGGCGCCGTAGGTCCATTCCTGTTCGGGTCAGGGTCGGGAGGTATCGGTTCCGGCGGGGGTATATTCGTGCCCGCTGCTGACATACAGATTTCCAAAGATGATACCGATACTTTCTGGCGGGTCGGCGGCGGGTATCAGGTAAATGACTACTTTGCGATAGAGGCGGCCTATTTGGACGCTGGTGAAGCAGATGTCGAGGTGTCCCTTGGTGCGGCTGGAGCGTTTGCACCTGTTCCGCCTCCCACTCTGGGAACAACTGTTACTTATAAAATGTCCGGCATTGAGGTGTCTGGACTCGGGCGGTACCCCGTGGCCAAAAAGTTTCATGTCTTTGGGCGGCTTGGAGTTGTTTACCTGGAACGTGAGCGATCTAGCAGAGTTGCCTTTGATACGATCGGACAACCAATACCTGGGGCCGGCTTCGGCCCGGTACTCCTCCCAGGATTTGCTCCGGAGAGCAAGGACAGCAGGGTTAAGCCATTGTTCGGCGTTGGCATCCAGTACCAGGTACATGAGTCAGTGGCGGCACGTTTGGAATGGACCCGATTTCAGGATGCCATTGATCTAGGCAATAGCGAGGAGGATATCGATAGTCTTACCGTAGGTTTGAGTTATCAGTTCTGATAGCCGAGTCTCTAGGTTGAGGCTCTTCGAGGCTACTTCAATTCTGTGATTGCTGAGCGCAGGCGTGAGAGTGAAGCATTTTGCCTTCGATTTTCGATCTGACCGGGATGGGGCATCCGGCCCCGTCTGGTTAATTTTCCATCCTGCGTCTGGAGAAAGTGCGTGCTTATAGGTTTGGCAAAAGGTGGGGGAACCCTACTTGCGCTGGCCTCAGTCGTTGCAAGTCCGGCAGCATTTACGCCAGCCGTGTTCCTGGCGTTTTCTTTAATGTGCGTATCAGGACTGGCTGGCTGGTTTGGACATCTCAAGTGGGCTATCTCAACCCTTGCTATTGCGTCGGTGGCGGTAGCAATCAGCCCCGTCACAGACATGACGCGGTTTGGCCACAGCGCAATTCTTGCGGTTATCTACTCGGTACCGGTTATTATAGGGTTTGGTGGCGTTTTGTTGGGTGTTCATAGGCTGCAAAGCCGCAGTACGTTCACCCTATAACCTCCACCGCCCCATCGGAGTTGGCGGTCAGCAATCGACATGTTTTGTGCTGTTATTGGACTTAGTCACTAGTCCCTCTCGACAGAATCGCTCCCAATCGACCATAAGCAAGCGGCGCTTGTCGATCAGCTCCGACCGGGCATAGGCGGCACGGGTGGCATCACTGTTCACGTGTGCCAGGGCGAGTTCGCAGACTTCCTCCGGGTAACTGGTGTGCTCCTGTGCCCATGTGCGGAACGTGGCCCGAAAGCCATGCTGGGTGACTTTGTGCCCCATGTCCTTTAACACTTTGGTCAGGGTCATGTCGGACAATTGCTTCCCTCGCGGACTGACGAACACCAGATCGCTATCATCGTCGCGAGGTAGACAGTCCAGCAGGGCAGTCGCATCCGGGCAGAGTGGCACTTTGTGAGTGCGCCCGTTTTTCATCCTGGCTCCTGGTATAGTCCACACCTGATCGACAAGGTCGATCTCGTTCCATGTTGCGCCCCGGATCTCACCAGATCGAGCAGCAGTGAGAATCCCGAACCGCAATGCCAGCGCTCCAGTCGTCTGTTTGGCGGAAAGCTCCTGCATAAACTCGGGTAGCTCTGAGATCGGCATAGCGCGGAAGTGGCGGACTGAGGATATTTTGCCGGGCATCGGTAAGGACAGGTCGAGGTTTCCACGCCAGCGGGCGGGGTTGTCACCAGCGCGGAGCCCCTCAGCGCCAGCCATGTCCAGGACCCGCTCGACAACTGCACGTACTCGGGTGGCGGTCTCGGTTTTGGTCTCCCAGATAGGAGTCAGCATTTTGATTATGTGTGCCCGCTCAATATCGGCCACCAGCAGGTTACCGAGGGCGGGATAGGCGTAGGATTCCAGCATGCTTTGCAGCTTCTTGGTCTGCTTAACGGTCTTGTACTCGCGGGCCTTCTTCGAGTGGTAGGATTCGCCCACGGCGCGGAAAGTGACCGACTTGGCCTGTTCGGCCAGCAGTGAAGAGCGCAAAGCCCTTCGCTCTGCCTTGGGATCAATACCCTGCCTGATTCGCTCCTTCATCTCACGAGCCTTTTGGCGCGCCATGGACAAGGTGATTTCTGGATAGGGCCCCAAGCCCAACTCCTGTCGCGTATGCCCCACCATCGTTTTCAGAACCCAGGAACGGGCAAAGGTGTCGTTTTGAGGAGGAGGAGGGCTGCACTGCAGGTAAAGCCCGTTGACGCCTCCGACGGCGTGAAATTTGGGACAGGGCTTGCCTCGACTGGGGCCTGACTGGACTGATCCCCACTTCAAGCGGCGGACATGAGCATCGGACAACTCTTTCGCAATTTTAGGCACTGTCAATACCCCTATGTGGGTACCACTTCTTTTCCGGAATCGAACTTTTTACTTTAAAGCTATCCCTCAATCTATCCTACATAGAGGAGACAATTCCATGCTACTGCATGAATCTGGTCAAGACAACAGAAATGGCCAAAGCGCTATATTTATAGAGTTTTTTGCGATTTACTGCGACGGGGTGAAACAGGGGGTCGGGCGAGACCCGAGCCTCCATCTCCCTATTGAATAGCGTACTCCGGCATCACTCCGGAGCATTGCTATGCCTGAAAACCTGAACAAACACTGGCTTTCCGCCGTTTCGCCTGTGGTACTGAGTTCCATCACGTCATTTGGCGTTGACGTAGATACCGACAATGCAGGCGGTGCAAGTGACGGTATGTCTGACCACCTATGGCGAGATACCGTCAAGTGAGGCGGCATGGAAAACCTGACAGCAAACGAGTTCCGGGTTAGAGGGCAGGTGCCTGGTCAATCAGCAAGACAGGTTACCTGATGCCCTCATACACGACACTTGACAATATCACCTCAAGAGTCAGCCAGAACCAAGGTGTTCCAGGCGACAAAGTGGGTGATCTTTTCTCAAATGCTCTACTATCGTGCCGGTTACGATGCACTGTTCTTGAATGCTTCCGCCAGGCTCATTTCCGTCGGCGGCTTTTTCCTGTCCAGAACGGCATCCCTGACGATCTCACCAACAACCGGACCGTGTTTGAAGCCGTGCCCGGATCCACCACCGGCTATCCAAACATTCTCCGCTTCGGGATGCCGATCGATGATAAACCGATCACGGGGTGCGCTCTCGTACTGGCAGACCCGACTATCGACCAGCGGAGCATCCGCCAAGTCAGGAAAGCGCAGTCGCAGGTATTCACGCGCCGCTTCCAGCTCCGCTTCGCTGATCCTCCGTTCATGCGTAGTCGGGTCCATGGCTGGACCACGGGCATCATTGGCGATTTTAAAACCGCGCCCGTTAGCATTGGGGAAACCATAGAAAATATGATCGCCATTGTCGATCCATACCGGAAGCTGCGAATCGTTAAAACGAGCGTCACCTTCTTCCGTACCAAAGAAAAATACCTCCTGGCGCGTATTATTGATAAGGGTATCCATAAATGGAAAGACCTTGCCAAGCCAGGGACCGCAAGCAAAAACGTACTTGTCTGCCTGCAAGGTCTCTCCAGATGACAGGGTAACGCCGTCCATCCGTTCCGATTTCACTGATCCGGGAACCACTGCCGCCTGCCGGTATTCTCCGCCTTCGCTGAGGAAAGCCTGAAATACTGCTTCGCAAGCCTTGCGGGCATTCAGGTATCCGGCGTTCGGCTCATAGAGCCCCCATGACACATCATCGAAATTGATTTGCGGCCAGCGCTTGTCACAATCTGCCGTGGAAAGTTGTTCAAACGAGACACCGGACTCCCGCAACAACGGCAGCGCCGCCTGCTCGTAGGAATCGTTCTCGCCTACGAACCAAAGCATCCCGACACGATTAAACAACTTAACGTTGAATTCCTCTTCATATCTGCCCCACAGCTCAAGGGCCCTGACAGCCATTTCTGTATAGATGCGCTTCGGACCATAAGTCACCCGGATGATGCGCGATTCACCCCCTGATGTGGAACGAGCGTTCCCGGGGCCCCAGGTATCGACCAGCGTAACCTTCATGCCCTGCCGCAGTAACTGCAGTGCGGACCAACCTCCAAACGCCCCCGCTCCGATGACCACAGCGGAACCATGGGGCTGCGTCGCGAACGCTCGCGGCAAAGTTTTCGTTGAAGCGACAGCGCCTGCCGCAATCGCAGACATCTTGATAAATGAACGTCGTGAAGTAGAATTGTCCGACATTGTCTTTGCCTCTTCCGTTGTCAATAGTCCCAATTGACCATAGCAAGAGTGTTGAAATTTAATGTGCGGTTCTGAGCTTTGTGATTTGTTACTTATTCCAAAAACAGAGTGTTTTACAGCAGAATTATTCAGGATGGGAATTGGCTGGCACGGCGGCGGAATGAGCTCGGGGCTCCGTGTCGACAGAGTCCGGGACTGGTTGCCCGCGCTGACATGATCAGATTTGGTATTGCACCGAGTAATCCAGTTGACCAAATTCCGTGGCGATTTACCGCATTAGCGCATAGATAAACAGCGCGATACCCAACATTTCCAGTGCTTCTTCGGTCGTGTAGATCACTGCATAGACGACTTCCCGCGCGCCCGCCAGGGAAATGTATTTCCCGCCCAGCATTTCCATACCCAGGCCTGCCAGCCCGTAGGGAATCACCCAGGCGAAATGCAGATAACCGCTGGTGTTATTTTGCAGGGATGTCGATTCCGGGAGCACAGGCCCGAGACAGGGCCCTGCATGCGCCTTCCCTGGAGGCCTTCAGTCGATTGCGCCGGGCAGCTGCCACTTGCTCTCGGTGTAGAGTTCCAGCGGCCGGTAGGCCGCCTTGTAGGCCATCTTGTCGCAGTTGCGGATCCAGTAGCCGAGGTAGAGGTATTCCAGTCCCATCTCCCGGGCCCGGTCAATCTGCCAGAGAATGGCGTAGCTGCCCAGGCTGCGACGCTCTTCCGCTGGTTCGAAGAAGGTATAGATGGCCGAGAGGCCATCGACCAGGACATCGACTACCGCAATGCCCAGCAGGCGCTCGCCCTCGAAGAAGCGGTAATACCGGGTGCAATCCCAGGCGTTGTTGAGAAACGACTGGTACTGCTCCCGATCCGGCGGGAACATGTCGCCATCGGCGTGGCGCCGCTCGATATAGCGGTAGTAGAGATCGTAGGCCGCCTCGTCGCGGATGTGCTCGCTGCGCACGACACGCAGGTCCTGGTTGCGCTTCCAGGTCCGGCGCTGGGCGCGACTGGGGGCGAAGTGGTTGACCGGGATCCGTGCGGGTATGCAGGCGTTGCAGCGGCCGCAGTGAGGCCGGTAGATATGGTTGCCGCTGCGCCGAAAGCCCATATGGGACAGGCGGCTATAGAGCAGCTGGTCCACCTCCTGACGGGGGTCGATAAACAGGGTCGTCGCTTCCTGGTCTTTCAGGTAGCTGCAGGTATGGGGATAGGTGGTATACACCTTCAGGTCCCGCAGGGATGAGGTCACGGTAGCAGGTCTCCGCAGTTGGCCGGCAGGTCCCAGATCGCTGGATCCACGCTCGCATCTACAGTGTGGGCAAGCTCTGCTTCAAAGTCCAGCCTGCTGATGTTGCGCGCCCCCATTGTGTTCATGTGCGCGCTCTCCACCTGGCAGTCGATCAGCCGGAAATCTCCCCGGCGCAGGATGTGGACCAGGGCGACCAGGGCCACCCGGGACGCGCTGGGTACCCTGGAAAACATCGATTCACCGAAAAACGCCCGGCCCAGGGCGACGCCGTACAGCCCCCCGACCAGTCGGTCGTCCTGGTCCAGCACTTCAACGGAGTGGGCAATGCCCCGGCGGTGCAGCGCCTGGTAGGCCTGGAGCATATCTTCCCCGATCCAGGTGCCGTCACTGTCGCGGCGAGGCGCGGCGCAGGCCGCGGTGACGGCGGCAAAGCGCCGATCCACCGCCAGCCGCAGCTGGTTGCGACGCAGGGTCTTGCGCAGCGAGCGGGAGAGGTGCAGTTCATCCAGGTAGAGCACGGAACGGGGATCGGGTGTCCACCAGAGCACGGGCTGCGGCGCTTCGTACCAGGGAAAGATACCGCGGCGGTAGGCCGCAGTCAGTCGCTCGGGGGAGAGCCCGCCACCCGCCGCCAGCAGCCCGTTGGGGTAGTCCAGGGCCAGGGCGGTTGGCGGGAAATCCTGCCCCGGGGCGAGGCGGACAATCCCGGCCACGAAGTCAGCCCAGATTGTCGAGGTACTTCTCGGCGTCCAGCGCCGCCATGCAGCCGAAGCCCGCTGAGGTGATGGCCTGGCGATAAATATGGTCGCCCACGTCGCCGGCGGCAAACACCCCGGCCACGCTGGTCGCCGTGGCATTGCCCTCGGTGCCGCTGTGAATGGTGATATAGCCGTCCTTCATGGCCAGCTGGCCCTGGAACATATCGGTGTTGGGCTTGTGGCCGATCGCGATAAACACGCCTGCCAGGTCCAGCTCTGTGGTCTGGCTGTCGGTAGTGGACTTGACCCGCATGCCGGTTACGCCGCTGTTGTCGCCCAGCACCTCGTCCAGGGTGTGGTTCCAGAGTATCCGTACCTTGCCCTCCTGTTCGCGCTTGAACAGGCGATCCTGCAGCACCTTTTCCGCGCGCAGGCTGTCGCGGCGGTGCACCAGGGTCACTTCGGAGGCGATATTGGCCAGATACAATGCTTCTTCAACCGCGGTATTGCCACCGCCGATGACCGCGACCTTCTGGTTGCGGTAGAAGAAGCCGTCACAGGTGGCGCAGGCGCTGACGCCCTTGCCCATGAAGGCCTCTTCGCTGGCCAGGCCAAGGTACTGGGCCGACGCGCCGGTGGCGATGATCAGCGCATCGCAGCTGTAGCGGTTGCTGCCGGTGAGCTGGAAGGGGCGCACGGACAGGTCCACCGTGTCGATGTGGTCGAAGACGACCGCGGTTTCAAAGCGTTCCACATGGGCCTGCATCTGCTGCATCAGCTCGGGCCCCTGCAGCTCCGCGTGGCCACCGGGCCAGTTTTCCACTTCGGTCGTGGTGGTGAGCTGTCCACCCTGCTGCATTCCCGTGATCACCACCGGCTTCAGGTTGGCCCGCGCGGCATAGACCGCGGCGGTGTAGCCCGCGGGGCCGGAGCCCAGGATGATCAGGGGGTGGTGCTGGACATCGCTCATAGTGGTCATTTCCCGGTTGCTGGTGTTAAATGAAGTGCTCTCGGCAGTCGGCTCAAGCCGCCCGCCCAGGGGTTCAATGGGGGCAAGCTATGGTAATGTAATCCCCGCTTGCCGGCAAAGGCGAGTTCATTTCTAAATATCCTTTATAAGCTTTTGAATATCATCATAAAATAGGTCACAATTGCCGAAGTAAACTGCGCGGAAAAATGGCTTTTCGCCAGCGTGGACAAGGGGATAGCAAGGCGTGCCGGAAAAAACCCGCAACGATACCGTACTGGGCCCCCGGCTGCGCGAGGGGGCGTTCATCGCCGTCGGCGCGGTCTGCCTGTACCTGTTGCTGGCCCTGACGACCTACAGTGCGAGGGATCCGGGTTGGTCCGCTACCGGAGTCGGCGGGCGTATTGCCAATGCCGGGGGCCCCACCGGGGCCTGGGTCGCGGATGTCGCCTTCTCGCTGGTGGGGTATGCCGCCTACCTGTTTCCGCTGCTGCTGGCCTACCGCGCCTTCGTTATCCTGCGCGAACGGCACAGCAACAAACCCTTCGACTGGGTCACGTTCAGTATTCGCGCCCTGGGCCTCGTGCTGGTCATGATTGCCGGGACCGCGCTGGCGGCGATGAACGACACCGGCCATTCCGGTCTGCCCCAGGGTGCCGGCGGCATTCTCGGCCAGGCCATCGGCGATGCCTTCACCACGGCCTTCAGCGCTATTGGCAGCCGCCTCATCCTGCTCGCGGTGTTCCTGTTTGGCATGACCATCTTCACCGACCTGAGCTGGCTCAAGTTGATCGAGCGCCTGGGCCGCTGGACCCTGGATATCTCCGGGCGCCTGCGGCGCTGGTGCATCGCCACCTTCGACCGCATCCGCGACCGCCGCGAACGGGAGAAGGCGCTGGAGGCCCGCAAGGCGGTCATCGAGGAACATGTGGAGCGCGGCAAGCAGCGCAAGCCGCCCAAGATCAAGCCGTTCACACCGAAGGTCGACAAGAGCGAACGGGTGGAGAAGGAGAAGCAGCAGGTTCTGTTCGACGCCCCGGTGACCGGAGAGCTGCCCGCTCTGGGGCTGCTGGACGCACAGGTCAAGGACCCCAGCAAGGGCTTTTCCGAAGAGGCGCTCTCCGGCATGTCGCGCTTGCTGGAGCTCAAGCTGGCGGACTTCGGCATCAGCGCCGAAGTGGTGGCGGTGTACCCGGGCCCGGTAATCACGCGCTTCGAGATCCAGCCTGCCGCCGGGGTCAAGGTGTCGCGGATATCCAACCTGGCCAAGGATCTGGCGCGCTCCCTGGCGGTGATCAGCGTGCGTGTGGTCGAAGTCATTCCCGGCAAGTCGGTGGTCGGCATCGAGATCCCCAATGAGGACCGGGAGATCGTCAATTTCCGGGAGGTGCTCTCGTCCCGCGCCTTCGATCATTCCAAGTCACCCCTGACCCTGGCCCTGGGTCACGATATCTCCGGCGAGCCGGTGGTAGCCGATCTGGCGAAGATGCCGCATCTGCTGGTGGCGGGCACCACCGGCTCCGGCAAGTCGGTCGGGGTCAATGCCATGCTGCTGAGCCTGCTGTACAAGTCGACCCCGGCGGAGGTGCGGCTGATGATGGTGGATCCGAAGATGCTGGAACTGTCGGTCTACGACGGCATCCCGCACCTGTTGACCCCGGTGATCACCGACATGAAAGACGCCGCCAACGGCCTGCGCTGGTGCGTGGCGGAAATGGAGCGTCGCTACAAGCTGATGGCGCACCTGGGTGTGCGCAATCTCGCCGGTTACAACCGCAAGCTCGGCGATGCCGTCAAGGAAGGCAAACCCATACTCGACCCGCTCTGGAAACCGGACCCGATTCTGGCCCTGACCGACGAAGAGCAGGAGCCGCCGGCGCTGGAAACCCTGCCCTCCATTGTCGTGGTCATCGATGAGTTTGCCGACATGATGATGATTGTCGGCAAGAAGGTGGAAGAGTTGATCGCACGCATCGCGCAGAAGGCGCGGGCAGCGGGAATCCACCTGATCCTGGCTACCCAGCGGCCCTCGGTGGATGTGATTACCGGCCTGATCAAGGCCAATATCCCCACCCGGATCGCCTTCCAGGTGTCTTCCAAGATCGACTCCCGCACCATCCTCGACCAGGGCGGCGCGGAACAGCTGCTGGGGCACGGCGACATGCTTTATCTGCCACCGGGCTCCGGCCTGCCGACCCGGGTCCACGGCGCCTTCTGCTCGGACGAGGAGGTGCACCGCGTGGTGGCAGACTGGAAACGGCGGGGGGAGCCCAAGTATATCGACGGCTTGCTCGACGAAGGCAGCATGACGCCGGTCACCGCCGGGGAACTCCAGGCCAATAATGGTGACGAAGATCCCGAGAGCGACAATCTCTACGACGAGGCAGTGCACTACGTTACCCAGAGTCGGCGGGCCTCGATTTCATCGGTGCAGCGCAAGCTGCGCATCGGCTATAACCGCGCGGCACGGCTGATCGAAGCCATGGAGCAAGCCGGGGTGGTGAGCGAGATGAGCAGCAGCGGCCAGCGCGAGGTGCTGGCGCCATCCCCGCCAGAGTGAATGACGCCAACTTTTGCCATTCTTCCAGACACAGGAAAACCACCGTGCCCCAAGCCCTGACCCGATTCAACTGCGCCTGTCTGCTGTCGCTTATCCTCGCAGGACTTGCGCTCGCGCCTGCAGTGCGGGCCGAGGCCGTCGATGAATTGCTCCAGGCGCTGCAGGGCATTGAACGCCTGCAGGGCGAATTCCGCCAGCGTCAGTACGACCTTGACGGCACCGTCACCGCCGAGTCCGAAGGCAGCTTCCGCCTGCTGCGGCCGGGCTATTTTGCCTGGGAGATCACCAGCCCCGACAGCCAGCTGATTGTCGCCAATCCCCGGTACCTCTGGCACCACGACCGCGACCTGGAAACCGTGACCCGCCGTCCGGTGACAGGGAGCGAGGCGATGACCCCGCTGCAGGTACTGGGCGGTGATGGCGAGGCCCTGCGTCGCGACTATGCCGTCAGCCGCGATGCGGAGGGCCGGTATGTATTGCGCCCGCACAACCCGAATGCCGGCTTCCTGCAGCTGACACTGGGCCTGGAGGGCGCGGTGATCAACGGCATGGAGGTGTTGGACAACCTGAACCAGCAGGTGGTGATCGAGTTCACTGCGCTGGATGCTACCAGCCCGCTGGCGCCGCTGGATTTTGACTTCAGCCCGCCGCCGGACGCGGACCTTCTTTACCGCGACGAGTAAGCGTGACCACTGACCTGTTCAGCGACGCGGCAGAGCCGGGCTACCAGCCACTGGCGGCGCGCCTGCGCCCGCGGACCCTGGACGAGTTTGCCGGCCAGGGCCATCTGCTGGAACCGGGCAAGCCCCTGCGTCAGGCGATTGAGCGACAGCAGCTGCACTCCATGATTTTCTGGGGCCCGCCCGGCGTCGGCAAAACAACGCTGGCGCGGATCGTGGCGGCGAGTGCCAATGCGCAGTTCCTGCAGCTGTCCGCGGTGCTGTCCGGCGTCAAGGAGATCCGCGAGGCAATCGCCCAGGCCAGGCAGTTCCGGGCGGCGGGGCGCAATACCGTGCTGTTTGTCGACGAGGTCCACCGCTTCAACAAGTCGCAGCAGGACGCCTTCCTGCCCCATGTGGAAGACGGCACGGTGATTTTTATCGGCGCCACCACGGAGAACCCGTCCTTTGAATTGAACAATGCATTGCTGTCCCGCTCCCGGGTCTACAAGCTTCGTTCCCTGGAAGAACAGGACCTGCTGGCCGTGCTGGAGCGCGGCCTGGCGGCGCTGGAGCCCACCGTGAGCGCCAGCGCGGCGTGCCTGCGCCAGGTTGCCCAGCAGGCCGACGGCGATGCCCGGCGCGCCCTGAACCTGCTGGAGCTGGCGGCGGACCTGGCGGAGGAGGGCAGCGCCGGGCGCGAGATCACTGCGGCTACCCTGGCGGAAGTCCTGCAGGCCTCCCTGCGCCGATTCGACAAGGGCGGCGACCTGTTCTACGACCAGATCAGTGCCCTGCACAAGGCGGTGCGCGGGTCCTCCCCGGATGCCGCGCTGTACTGGCTGTGCCGCATGCTCGACGGTGGCTGCGACCCACTTTACCTGGCCCGGCGGGTGGTGCGCATGGCCAGTGAGGATATTGGCAACGCCGATCCGCGTGCCCTCGGCCTGTGCCTGGACGCCTGGCAGGTGCAGGAACGCCTGGGCAGCCCGGAAGGAGAGCTGGCCATCGCCCAGGCGGTGGTCTATCTCGCCTGCGCGCCCAAGAGCAACGCTGTCTACAGCGCGTTCAACGCCGCCATGGCGGAGGTCGGCGCCCAGGGCAGCGAGGAAGTGCCCCTGCACCTGCGCAACGCGCCCACCGCCCTGATGAAGGCGGAGGGCCACGGCGACGACTACCGCTATGCCCATGACGAGGAGGGCGGCTACGCCGCCGGCGAGAACTACTTTCCCGAGGCGCTGCAGGACCGCCGTTATTACACCCCGGTCGATCGCGGGCTGGAACAGAAGATTCGCGCCAAGCTGGATTACCTGCGCCAACTGGACCTGGACAGCCCGCGCCGCCGCTACCCCTGAACCCTCCCGCGCCGCCGCTACCCCTGAACCCTCCCGCGGCCGCTGGCGGGGCCCCGCGATGCCGCCCGGAAGCTGCCATTCGCCGATAAAATCAGTACAATGCGCCCCTCCCGAGCTGTGGCCAAGGCGACCCTATGAAGTATCTCCTGTTCATTGCCCTGGGGGGCGCCTCCGGTTCGGTGTCGCGCTACCTGCTGGCGCAGTGGACCCATGCCCAGTGGCAGGGCAGCTTCCCGCTGGGCACGCTGGTGGTCAATGTCTCGGGCTCGTTCGCGATGGGTGTGGTGTTTGCGCTCCTTGAGCGGCAGGTATTGCACCCGGACTGGCGCGGGGTGCTGATGGTGGGCTTCCTCGGCGCGTTCACCACCTTTTCCACCTTCTCCCTGGAGGCAATTACCCTCTGGGAATCGGGGCAGACTGGCCAGGCCGCGAGCTATGTGCTGGCCAGCGTGGTGCTGAGCCTGCTCGCGGCGGGCGGCGCCATTACCCTGACCCGCGCGCTGCTGTAGGCGCCGGGCGCAACCGACAACAGGACAGACACGATGTTGGATATCAAGACTGTACGCCAGGACCCGGAGGCCGTCGCCGCACAGCTGGCCCGTAGGGGCTTCGAGTTTGACGTCAGCGCCTTCCGCCAGCTGGACGCCCGCCGCAAGCAGGCGGACATGGACAGCCAGGCACTGCTGGCGGAGCGCAAGACCGCCTCGAAGAAGATCGGCCAGCTTGTTGGCGAAGGGATGAGCGTCGATGCCGCCAAGGCCCAGGTCAATGAAACCCTGGAGAAGATCGCCGCGCAGCTGGACGACCTGACCGACCAGGCGAAACAGGTGCAGTCCGAGCTGGACGAGCTGCTGGCGGGTGTGCCCAACCTGCTCGCGGCCGATGTGCCCGATGGCAAGAGCGAAGAAGACAACGTGGAGTTGGCCCGCTGGGGCGAGCCGAAGCGCTTCGATTTCCCGGTGCGGGACCATGTCGCCCTGGGCGAGGCCCTGCAACAGTTGGACGCCGAGACCGGGGGCAAGATCACCGGCTCGCGTTTTACCGTGATGTACGGTCCCCTGGCGCGACTGCACCGGGCCCTGATCCAGTTCATGCTCAACCTCCATACGGGTGAGCACGGCTACCGGGAAATCTACGTCCCCTACATCGTCAACCGGGACTCCCTGCGCGGTACCGGCCAGTTGCCGAAGTTCGAGGAGGACCTGTTCAAGCTGGTCGGGGAGCAGGACTACTACCTCATCCCCACGGCCGAAGTGCCGGTGACCAATGTCGCCCGCGACCGTATCTTCGAGGATGCAGAGCTGGGCGAGCACGGCATCCGCTTTGCCTGCCACAGCCCCTGTTTCCGCAGTGAGGCAGGCAGCTATGGCCGCGATACCCGCGGCATGATCCGCCAGCATCAGTTCGAGAAGGTGGAACTGGTGCAGCTGGTGCGTCCCGGGCAATCCGACGCCGCGCTGGAGGCGCTGACCGGGCACGCCGAGCGAGTACTGCAATTGCTCGAACTGCCCTACCGCAAAGTGGCCCTGTGTGCCGGCGATACCGGCTTTTCTGCCCGGCGGACCTACGACCTGGAAGTGTGGCTGCCGGCCCAGGATACCTACCGGGAAATCTCCTCCTGCAGCAATTTCGGTGACTTCCAGGCCCGCCGCATGCTCGCCCGCTGGCGCAACCCCGAGACCGGCAAGCCGGAACTGCTGCACACCATCAACGGCTCCGGGCTGGCGGTCGGCCGCACCCTGGTGGCGATACTGGAAAACTATCAGCAGGCCGATGGCTCGGTACAGGTCCCCTCGGTACTGGCGCCCTACATGGGCGGGCTCAGCTCCCTGTAACATGGAAACCCTGCCGCTTTTCCTCAAGCTCGACGGCGTCCCGGTGGTGCTGGTGGGCGGCGGTGAAATCGGTACCCGCAAGGCGCGACTGCTGGCGGCGGCGGGGGCAACGATTACGGTAATCGCGCCCGAGATCAGTGGCGAACTGCAAACGCTGCTGGGGCTGGCGGAACAGCCGGCGGGGCACGATCCGGCACACCGCTGGATCAGGGGCCCCTACAGCGGGCCCGGGCAACTGCAGGGCGCCCGCCTGGTGGTGGTCGCCACCGCCAACCCGACACTCAACGCCACAATCTCCGCCGACGCGCGGGCGGCCAATATCCTCGTCAACGTGGTGGATTCCCCCGAGCTCTGCAGTTTTATCTTTCCCGCGATCGTGGACCGCTCCCCGCTGGTCATCGCCATCGGCAGCAATGGTGGCAGCCCGGTACTCGCGCGCCAGATTCGCCGCCGCATCGAGGCCATGGTTCCCGCGGCCTATGGCCAGCTGGCACGGTTTGCCCGCGAGTTGCGCACCACCGTGGCCAGGGCACTGCCGGATATCGAACAGCGGCGGCGATTCTGGGAGCAGGTCATCGACGGCCCCATCGCCAGCCAGGTGCTCAGCGGCAGGGAAGGGGAGGCCAGGACTGCTCTGGAGCAGCTGCTGGCAGTGCAACAGCGCAACCCGAAAAGCCTGAACCAGGGTGAGGTCTACCTGATCGGCGCCGGTCCCGGCGACCCCGACCTGATGACCTTCAAGGCGCTGCGGCTGCTGCAGTCAGCCGATGTGGTGCTGTACGACCGACTGGTCAACCCCGCCATTATTGCTCTGGCGCGGCGGGACGCGGAGCGCCTCTATGTCGGCAAGAAGCGCTCGGAACACAGTGTGCCGCAGCCGCAGATCAACCAGCTGTTGCTGGATCTGGCCCGGCAGGGGAGGCGGGTAGCGCGCCTGAAGGGCGGCGACCCCTTTATTTTTGGTCGTGGGGGCGAGGAGATCGAACTGCTGGCCCGGCACAACATCCCCTTCCAGGTGGTGCCGGGCATCACCGCCGCCAGCGGTGCAGCCTGCTATGCCGGGATTCCGCTCACCCACCGCAACCACGCCCAGTCCGTGCGTTTCGTCGCCGGCTACCTCAAGGACAACCGCCTGGAGCATCGCTGGGCCGAGTTCCAGTCTCCCAGCGAGACCCTGGTTTTCTATATGGGTCTGGCGGGGCTGGAGGAAATTTGCCGCCAGCTGATCGCCCACGGCCGCGACCCGGACACGCCGGTGGCAGTCATCGAGCGGGCGACCCTGCCGGAGCAGAAGATCCTCACCGGCAGCCTGGCCAGCATCCCCGGGGCGGTGGCGGCTTCACGACCCTCCGCCCACACGCTGATTATCGTCGGTGAGGTCGTGCGCCTGCAGGCGGAGCTGGGCTGGTTCGGCTCCGAGTAATCCGGGGCAGGGGGCAATGTGCCCGACTCAGGTCCGGCGCCAGACCAGCAGGCGATTGTTGGCCGGCATCGCGTGGTCGGCAGCCAGCGCGAAACCCGAAACTGCGGCCAGCTCCAACAGGTCCTCGATGTCCCTGATGCCCATATGCGCAGCCCGACTGCGAAGCTGGTGATCAAACATCCGGTTGCTTTCGCTGGTAAAGCGCCCATCGTAGTTGAACGGCCCGTAGAGGCAAAACGCCGCACCCTCGCCCAGAATGCCCCCCAGACCGAGAAACATGTCCTTTACCTCTGGCCAGCCCATGATGTGTGCGGTGTTGGCGGAAAATGCGCCATCCGCGCTGTCGACAGGCCACGCTGCCGCCGCGACATCCAGCGCCATCGGGGGGAGGAGATTGTCCAGGCCGGCCGCCCGCAAGCGCTCTTCGCAGCCACCCAGGGACTCGGGGTGGTCGGTGGGTTGCCAGCGGAGATGTGGCAGGTTTGCCGCCAGGAATTCAGCGTGCTGGCCGGTGCCGCAGCCGATTTCGAGTACCAGGCCCGGGGTAGTAAAAACCTGCAGCAGGCACTCGAGTATCGGGCGCTTGTTGTTCTCACATGCCTGGGAAAAAGGCTTCATTGGCCACCTCTGGTGGAGTTAGTGGTACAGCCCTCGCGCCCGAAGATTAGCATGTTGCCAGTCCGGTTGCTCAGCCGGGCGGGCAGCGTTGGAGCCGGAAGAACCCGGTTGCGACGCCGAGCGCAGCGCCGAGGGCGTCTGCGGCCATGTCCCAGGCATCCGGGCTGCGTCCCGGTATATATGCCTGCAACCATTCGGTGCCCGCGCCCAGGGCCAGCAATCCGAGGTAGAGCGGCAGAATCCGGGTGCCTCTGGCCAGCCAGCCAAGCACCAGGGAATAGCCGCACAGGGCAAACATGCCAGCGTGAACCAGCTTGTCCATGTGCGAGAATCCCGTGGTCGAGTCCCGCCCGGACCATGGCAACCACTGGGCCAGCAAGGAAAGCTGCTCGCCACTCTGCAACAGTAGCGTCAGCGTGGCGAGCACTGAACAAACTGAGATTATCCGGTAGCGGAGTCGCAATGCGGGTACCCGGCTCTACACCGGCACCCGGTCGTATTGGGGAAAGCCCGGCATCTCGTCCGACAGGACAGGAAAAATGGATTGGCGGGCGGGCATCAGTTCGTCGGCGCAGCTCCGGTACACGGCTGTGCGCAGGGCGCCGGCGGTACTGAATCCGGTGGCTGCGGCCAACTCATCCAGAATGGCGCGCACTCTGCTGGTCGCCAAGCCGTGATCAGCCGCAATCTGGTGCAGGGTGTTGCCACTGATGAAGTCCTCGAACAACTGCAGGGTGTGCAGTGTCCAGCGAGCCCCGAGAGAATCGATGATCACGCCGTTCTGGTCTGCCCTGACCAGGCTGCGATTGAAGGGGTCTTCGATATTCGCCAGATAGACCACGTAGCCTTTTGCCAGTTTCACCACGTTGAGGATGCCCCGGAATAGGCGCCCCGCGGGGGTCAGCAGCCAGACCCAGGCAGTCGCATTGCCGTAGAGCCTGGCGGCATCTTCCAGCAGGCCTCCCACGGGGTCTTTCGTCAGGGGCTGGGAGCGGCGCCAGCCGCTAGGCAGGACAGCGACCATTTGCTCGCTGTGCGCCAGTTCCGACAGGGTTTTACCCAGCGCCTGCTCCAGCGTCACGCCGTTCATGCGCAGGGCGGCCGGCGACATCGACACGATGCGGAGGTCTTCATCCAGTCGCGTCACAGGTACCAGCTGCCCCACGCCCTCTACCCAATCCATGGTTGACCCTTATCCCTTGTTGTTATGCGCCTGCGCCGGTTTCCGGTCAGGCAACCCTGAGCCTAGTCTTCCTGTGCAGCGCGCGGCGTATGTTGGGCGAAGCGCTGTTGGCGGAGGAGAAGGGCGTCCACCAGAACATTGCCCGCTTCGGTCAGCAGGACATCCGGACGTTTGTCTTCACCCTCAGCAAGATCCTCTGCAGCCGCTTCATCCTCTTCCAGCAATTCTTCATCCTCCAGCGCCGAGAGCAGTTCCTCCCCCAGCGCTGCGCGGCGACGGTTTTCAATTGCGAGGGCCTTGCGCTCCTGTTCTTCCCGCATGGCTATCCTTGCCTGTTCGTTCAGCGGCAGGGATTTGATGGACCGGGCTTCGTCTGCCATCCCGACCTGCTCCTCCAGGTACACGAACTCCGGGTTATTGATGCTGCGGTCCCTGAACATCTCGGTGATCTCCGGTATGACGGACGCGACGTCGTCATAGCGGCGGTGCCGCACGGGATTGATCTGGTCCCAGCTGAGCGCATGATCCAGTGCGCTTTCGCCGATCTGCTCCGGGTCGAACAGGGACGGGAAGCTGACATCCGGCACCACCCCACGATGCTGGGTGCTGTCGCCCGATATCCGGTAGAACTTGGATTCCGTCAGTTTCAGCTGGCCCTCGGTCAGCGGTACCATGGTTTGTACAGTGCCCTTGCCGAAGGAGCGGTCACCCACGATGATGCCGCGCTGGTAATCCTGGATCGCGCCGGCAAAAATCTCCGAGGCGGAGGCGCTCAGCCGGTTGATCAGGACGACCAGCGGGCCATCGTAATAGGGCGTTCGCACACGCTTGCCGTCGCGCCAGACCCGGCGGGAGGAATGCCGGATCTGCACTGTCGGCCCGTATTCGATAAACAGGCCGGTCAGCTCGTTGGCTTCCTGCAGGGAGCCGCCGCCGTTGTGGCGCAGGTCGATGACGATACCGTCCACCCCGTCTTCCTGCAGCTCGCCCAGCAGTTTGCGCACGTCGCGCGTGGTGCTCTTGTACTCCTCCTCCCCCCGGCGCATGGCGTCAAAGTCGATGTAGAACGCGGGAATGTCGATCACCCCGATTTTCATCGTGGTGTCGCCGGCGGGAACTTCCAGGACCTCCTTCTGCGCCGATTGCTCCTCCAGCTTGACCTGGTTGCGGACGATGGTGATTTCCTTGCGGATGTCGGCAGTGGGTGACTTGGCGGGAATGACCTGCAGGCGCACGGTCGAACCTTTTGGCCCCCGAATCAGCTCCACCACCTCGTCCAGGCGCCAGCCGATTACATCCTCGAACTCACCGTCTTCACCCTGGGCAACACCGATGATCCGGTCAGAGGGGCGCAGCTCACCCTGCTTGTCCGCAGGACCCGCAGCAACCAGGCGAGCCACCTTGGTGTATTCATCCTCGATCTGCAGTACCGCGCCGATACCCTCAAGGGACAGGCTCATGTTGATATTGAAGTTCTCGGACCGGCGCGGTGAAAGGTAATTGGTGTGGGGATCGTAGAGCTCGGTCAGGGCGTTGGCGTATATCTCGAAGACATCTTCGTGATTGTATTGCTTGACCCGCTTCAGCTGGTTGCGATAGCGCTTTGTCAGGGTGGGTACGATCTCCGCTTCATCCTTCTCTGCCAGGCGCAGGCTCAGCACCTGGTTCTTCAGGTGACGGCGCCAGCGATCGTCGAGCTCGGCGTCATCAGCCGCCCAGGGGCGGTCCTCGCCATCGAGGAAATAGTCTTCCTCGATGGTGAAATCCATTGCCGCCACCGTTGCATCTAGACCATCCACGATAGACGACAAGCGCTGTTCAAGCCGTTGCTGGAAACGGTTGAAAATGGCGAAGCCCGCTTCCAGATTGCCGGCGTGCAAGTCCTCGTCCATGGTCCGCCGATAGCGCTCGAAATCCGCGAGGTCCGAGGCGGTGAAGAACATCTTGCCGGCATCCAGGCTGACGATGTAGTTGTCCAGATGCATGGAGGACAGCTGGTCATCGTAGGTCAGCTTGGCATAGTGGCGCTGCTCCAGTTGCTCGACCAACTCAACGATCGTTTCCCGCTGGCTGTCGGTGTAGGCAATGGCGCTGAGGGCGGGCAGGGATGCCGTCAATGCCAGCACCGCCAACAGAGTGCCAAAGGTCACGGGCAGCCAGCCGGGACGGGTGATTGAGCGTGCAATGGCTGTGGTCAAAGACGTTACCTCCGCAATTATAACCGTCAAGTGTAGCGCGCCGTCGCCGGCGGTCCAACAACTGATCGCGACCCACACCGTGGCAAATTTTGACCCTCCGCCGGGCATTCCGTTCCCGGTGAGCCGCTGACAGCTATTGCGGGTAGTGTACTATGTCGGCAATACGCCTGGGAAAGCGAAACAAGACAGCATGTTGGCCATAGATCTCACCAACGCCATGATTTTCTGGGGCGCGGTACTGGCGCTACTGTGCGTTATTGCCAGCGGGCTGTCGCGGCGTGTGGGGGCACCGGTACTGTTGATCTTTCTCGTGCTGGGGATGCTGGCGGGGGAGGAGGGTGTCGGCGGCATACGCTTCAACGACTTCAGCCAGGCGTTCCTGTTCGGCAGCCTGGCATTGGCCATGATCATTTTCGACGGTGGCCAGGGAGCACGTCGGGACACCTTCCGGGTCAGCCTCGGCCCGGCCCTGTCGCTGGCGTCGGTCGGCGTGGTCATCACCGCGGGGATTACCGGGTTGGCCACGAAGTTCGTCCTGGGGTTTCCCTGGCTGGAGGCCATGCTGATAGGCGCCATCGTCGGCTCCACGGATGCCGCCGCGGTTTTCGGCCTGCTGCGCTCGGCGGGCCTGCGCTTGAAGGAGCGTACCAGCGCGACCCTGGAGATCGAGTCTGGCAGCAACGACCCGATGGCCATCTTTCTGACCATCACCCTCGTGGAGCTGCTGGTACTGCGGCCGGATAATCCCGGTATCGAAATCCTTGGCGCATTCGCGGAACAGATGGGGCTGGGCGTGGCCATCGGTTTCACCGGGGGCTATGTGCTGGTCCAGTTGCTCAAGCGCCTGCCACTGCCCGTGTCAATGTATCCGCTGCTGGCACTGGCCGGCGGCATTAGTGTCTTTGGCCTTACCAACCTCTGGGACGGCAGCGGCTTCCTGGCGATTTACCTGGTGGGCATTCTGGTCGGCAACGCCTCTCTCCCGCACGCCAAGGATATTCGTCGCTTTCACGATGGCATAGCCTGGCTGGCGCAGATCGGCATGTTCCTGATGCTGGGCCTGCTGGTCACTCCCAGTAACCTGGTCCCACTGGTGCTTCCCGCCCTGGGTATAGCGCTCGCACTGATTCTGGTCGCGCGACCGGTGGCGGTGCTCCTCGCCCTGCTGCCGTTTCATTTCCCTTGGCGTGAGCAGGTATTCATCAGCTGGTGCGGACTGCGCGGCGCGGTGCCGATCATCCTGGCCCTGTTCCCGTCCCTCGCCGGGCTGGAACTGGCAGAGACCTTTTTCGAGCTGGCCTTTTTCGTGGTCCTGGTGTCACTGGTGCTGCAGGGCTGGACTATCGCGCCCATCGCCCGCTGGCTCAGGATCGAGGTACCCCCGGTACTGGAAGAGCCGGAGCACCTGGTGCTGAAAATACCCGATGACCAGGAAAAGGAACTGCTGGTGTATCAGGCGGTAGGGGGAAGCCCGGCGATTGGCATGCCCGTGGCGCGGTTGCCCCTGTCCGGCGGTGCCCAGCTGGTGGGCCTGGTGCGCCACGGCGTGCTGCTGGCCGAGTGGCAGCAGCAGGCGATCCAGGACGACGACCATGTCATGGTGCTGGGCACCGATGGCGGGACCCCGGCACTGGCGCGCCTGTTCACCCCGGCCGCGAGCCGAACCGACCGCGAACGCGAGGCCGCTGAATTCTTCGGCAGCTTCGTGCTCAAGCCCGACGCCCGGCTGGCGGACCTGTCGCAGATGTATGGCTTCGATGTCCCGGAGCCACTGCGCGCCCTGACAGTGGGCGAATTCATCAACCGCCAGTTCCACCAGAAACCGGTCGTCGGCGACAGGGTGGCCCTGGGGCACGTCCAGTTTGTGGTGAAGAAGCTGGAGGGCGAGCGCATTGCCACCATCGGCCTGAAACTGGGCTAGGCGCGGGCGAGGGCAACGCTGCTGCGCACCCGCGGCGCATATGCAATAGTTTGCAGCCCTTACCGGCCAGCCCGCTTTGCGCAGCGTTGCAATGCAATCAGTCCGCCAGCGAGCCATCCCGCACGAACAACATGTCCATGACGATTTCCGGCCGCCAGGTTTTGAGCGCAGTCTCACTGCGATGCCGAATCGCGTCCAGGTCGGCGACGGATGCCAGGCGAAAGTTCTCGCCGACCACCACGTGCACCAGGAGATAGGTATTGCGGCCGCGCTTGGTGACGCGAACCTCCACCCGGTCGGTATCCACATCAGCCAGGCTGTCCAGCAAGTTCTGCTCAATATCCTGGACCAGGGGCTCGGGCGGAGCCATCCACAGGATCTCCCGCAGGCTGTCGCGCAGGATCCCCAGGGGGACGGGCAGGGCGACCACGACGATGGCGATCAGCAGCAGTGGGTCGACCACCGGGGCGTAGTGCGCCCAGCTTGAGCCTTCCAGCAGCCATGCAAACAAGAACCCGGCAAAGACGGCGGCGCTGAGCAATCCGTCGACCAGCCAGGTGCGGGATTCGACCGCCACCAGGTCTGAACGGGTCTGGCGGCCGGCGCGGGCCATCAGCCAGGCCACCAGCAGGCAGCCAACAGTCGCGGCAGCACCATAGACCGTGGCCAGACCATACTCCGCGGGATTGCCCCCCAGCATCAATCGCTTGACCGCCTCGACGCAGGCCCAGGTACAGGCCACCAGAATAAAAAGCGCCTTGAACAGGTTCAGCGCGGGTTCCATCGAGGTATAGCCGAAATGGAAACGGTCGTCGTCGGGACGCTCGGCCAGGCGGGCCACCTTGAGCGTCAGCAGCGCAACGCAGAACGCAATCAGGGAATAAATCCCGTCGAACAGGATCGCATCCGAGCGCGTGAGCAACGCAAAGGTCAGCGCCAGCGCTATGAATCCCAGGGAACCAATCAGCGCCCAGCGCAGGGCGCGCTGCTCACTGTGAACGTGAAGTTTGTGGCTCATGGGCTGTGTCCGCTATTGCCGCAGGGAACGGGGTGGCAGGCATCATGACTGCCAGGCTTGCGGTCGGCAAGCGCTGGTGGCCGAGACTGCGGGGCGGCAGGGGCTGCCGGGGGCATCAATTCAGGGGGCTGTGCATAACTGTGTGTCCAAATCCTTTATTTAACATAATATATATTATACGCACTTATCATAACTGTGATCGGGTTCCTAGTCGGGCGAAAAATTATGTGGACAATACCGCGTCAGGTATCGACAACCGGACGTGTGCCTGATGAGTAAGAAAATGGATTGGTACGACTTTGAAGAGGCCCGGATAGAAGCGGGCCTTTTTTATGGACGCTTGTTAGAGGAGCTGGGAATCAGCGAGAGAACGCTGTACAGGTGGAAAAAGCAAGGCAAGGTGCCTGTATGGGCATGGGTCTTCCCCGAATCGTGTGGAAACGTAGTGTTCCCCTCCCATCTTGGGTATGGTTCATCCATCATTCCTTTTTCTATTTTAGGCGATGGACGAAGTTACCCTCTATGAACGTATCCTCGGCA
>CAMYIZ010000008.1 GCA_947258585.1 uncultured Haliea sp.
CCGGCGGATGCCCCGTGGGAGGCCCTGCGGGAGTTCGGCGCCGGAGCCCAGGCCGCGGCCGCGCCCCTGTGGCGTGTGTCCATCGCAGGCAATGCCCCGCTGCCACCGGATACCGCCCCCCTGCTCATCGACTGGGCCGGCGCGCTGCGCTGGTTCCCCGCCGACGGTTTCGACGCCTGGCATTACGCCAGCCACCACGGCGGCCACGCTGCCCTCTGGTGGCCGGCCAGAGACAGTGCCGCCGAGACTGCACAGCCGCTGTCGGCGGCCCTGCAGGCCCTGCACCAGCGTCTGAAAACCGCCTTCGATCCCGAGCGAATCCTCAACCCGGGCCGCCTCTACAGCTGGCTCTAGGGAACACTATGCATACCGACCTGCACCCGCAGTACCAGAACAACCCTGACGCCCAGCGGGCGAAACAGTTGCTCAGCGCCTGCGTCCATTGCGGCTTCTGCTTGGAAACCTGCCCCACCTACCTGGAAACCCGGGATGAACGGGACAGTCCGCGGGGACGCATCTACCTGATCCGCCAGCTGCTGGAGACCGGCTCCGCCTCGGCGACCACCACTCACCACCTGGACCGCTGCCTCACCTGCCGGAGCTGCGAGACCACCTGTCCCTCCGGGGTCCAGTACGCCCAGCTCGCCGATATCGGGCAGCATCTTGCCGAAAAGGCCGCGCCCAGACCGCGACTGCAGGGCGCGGTGCGGCAGGTACTCCGCGCAGTCATCAGCCGGCCGACACTGTTCCGCTACTTGCTGCGTACCGGGCAGGCCCTGCGCCCGCTGCTACCCGGGCCCCTGCGCAGGCAGGTTCCACCCAAGCAGCCGCGTCTGCCGTTGCCTGCCGCGGGCGGCCAGCGGACGTTGCTGGTGCTCGAGGGCTGCGTCCAGGCCGCGGCAACACCCGCTACCAACGACGCCGCGCGCCGCGTCTGTGCAGCCCTCGGTATCACCCTGCAGGCGGCGCCGCGGGCCGGCTGCTGCGGCGCGGTCCGGCAACACCTGGGTGGGGCAGAGGCTGCCCGCGACGATATGCGCCGGAACATCGATGCCTGGTGGCCGGCCATTGAGGCGGGCGCGGAGGCCATCGTCAGCACCGCCTCTGGCTGTGGCGCCATGCTGGTGGATTACGGGCGTCTGTTGGCTGACGACCCCCGGTACGCCCAGCGCGCCGCCCGGGTGTCCAGCCTGGCCCGGGACCTGGGGGAGGTGCTGCTGGAAGAGGACCTGAGCGTACTCGCCCCGGAGACCGGCTGCGGCAAGATCGCTGTTCACACCCCCTGCTCCCTGCAGCACGCCCTGCGGCAGCCAGACCTGCTGCCCAGCCTGCTGCGTCGCGCCGGATTCAGCCTCGCCCGAACCGAGGAAAGCCACATCTGCTGTGGGTCCGCGGGCACCTATTCCCTGCTGCAGCCGGCGCTCAGCGAGCGCCTTCGGCAACGCAAGCGGGCCGCTCTGACGGTGGACAACCCGGCCCTGATAGCCACCGCCAATATCGGCTGCCAGCTGCATCTCGCCGACCCCGCGGTGCCGGTGCTGCACTGGATCGAACTGCTGGACCCGGCCCGCAGCCCCGGAAGCCAGTAAATCCGGGGCCTCCACGCTGCAGCCGCGTTTGGTTATAAGGACCCGGGATTTTGTTCCAAATCAGTAGTGGCCGGGGAGCGAGCAGTCTGTTTACATGGGGGAGCGTCTCTCGACGCCAACTCATGAACGGAGGCTGTATCTATGAGAAGACAGAAACGCGACGCCAGTTCCCGGGCGTTTGACCGCGGTTATCGGGCCGGTGTTTCCGGTCGGAGTATCGATTTCTGCCCCCATGCCCAGGAGGAGCAGCGCCAGCAGTGGGTTTCCGGCTGGCGGGAAGGTCGTGTCGATCAATGGGACGGCCTGACCGGTGTGTCAGGTGTCCACAAGCTGAGGGTTTCCTGAGCCCTCCCTGTAGAACCAAGCTGTATGGAACAACGGGCGCCGCTGGCGCCCGTTTTCATGTCCGCAGGCTGCTCTGCGCGAGGTCCAGCAATTCCCGGACCGCCACCGCGAACATCGCGAAATCCGGGGAATCCGTGGTGTGCAGCTCTGTCAACATGTCCTGCCAGCGCGACAGCAGCACCGACTGCTGTTGCTCCCAGGCCTCCAGACAGCTATCCAGGTTACCGGTGCCGTCGAGGTAGCGCAGTGCACCCACGGCAAGGGTTCGCTGCTGCCACTCCAGGTCTTCCAGGTAGGTATCCCGGGCCAGGGCCTGCCACTCGTTGTCAACCTTGCTGGCCAGGACCTGGCCACTGAACCAGTCCAGCTCAAGCCGTTGACCCAGCTCAAAGTAGAGCTCGGCGACCTGTAGCAGGGGCGCCTCCGTCTCCCGGGAAGCGTGGATGATGCCCAGCGTGGTGGAAGCGTGCAGGGCGCAGGCCACCGGCCCGGCCAGCGCCGCCTCGACCCCGGCTTCCTGCCAGCGCTCGGACAGCGCCTGGTAGCGCTCGACGGCCCTGCCGCGCAACATCTGCGGCAGAGCCTCGCTGAGCTGGGCAACGCCTTCGCCGAATTCGGCAATGGTGCGCGTCGGCGCCAGTTCGTGGCGCCGATTGCGCAACAGCCAGCGGCTCGCGCGCCGTACCAGGCGAATCAGGCAGTGCATCATTTCCTGTTGCACTACGGCATCGACCTCGTGATCCAGGGCCTCGACCCGCAGCCACAGCTCGTCGACCCCATAGACCTTCATGACCGAGGTATAGGCCCGGGCAACGTCTGCTACCGATGCCCCGGTGGCCCTGCGCAACCGAGGAATAAAGTTGAAGCCTACCCGGTTGACAATATCGTTGGCCACCTGGGTACACATGATCTCCCGGCGCAGGCGGTGCTCCGCCACGTCCTCCGGATACCGCTCCAGCAGGCGGGCCGGGAACGCCGTGGTCACCGCCGCCGCCAGGTGCGGATCAATACCGAGATCCGAGGCAATAAGTTCTTCCTTGAGAATGGCCTTGCTGTACGACACCAGCACCGCCAGCTCGGGCCGGGTCAGGCCGTGGCCCTGCACCCGCCGGTCCGCCAGCTCCTGGTCCGTGGGAATGAACTCCAGCTGGCGGTTCAGCTTGCCCGCGGACTCCAGGTTGCTGATCAGGCGCCGGTACTCGCCATTGCGCTCCGAGGCCTCCAGTTCCGCCAGGCTGATGGCCTGGGTCTGGCGATAATTGTTCTGCAATACCAGCCGGGCCACGCTGTCGGTCATTTCCTCAAGCAGGCTGTCGCGCTGTTTCCCGGTGAGATCGCCGCGGTGCACGATGGCGTTCAGCAGGATCTTGATGTTCACCTCGTGATCGGAGCAGTCCACACCGCCGGCGTTGTCGATGAAGTCCGTGTTGGAGCGGCCGCCCCTGAGACTGTATTCGACCCGGGCCAGCTGGGTCATGCCCAGGTTGCCGCCCTCGCCAATCACCCGGCAGCGCAACTCGGCCGCATTCACCCGCACGGCATCGTTGGACTTGTCGCCCACGTCCGTGTGGGACTCGCTGCTGGCCTTGACGTAGGTTCCGATGCCGCCGTTCCAGAGCAGGTCCGTTCGCGCCCGCAGCAGGTGGGATACCAGTTCATTGGGCGTCAGGTGATCGACCTGGATATCGAAGCGCTCGCGCATCTCGGGGGAAATGGCAATGGACTTGGCCGCCCGGTCGAACACCCCACCGCCCGCGGAGATCAGGCTGCGGTCGTAATCTGCCCAGCTGGATCGCGGCAGCTCAAACAGCCGCTTGCGCTCGGCGAAGCTGCGGCTTGCATCCGGCTGCGGGTCGACAAAGATGTGCTGGTGGTTGAAAGCCGCCACCAGGCAGATATGGGGGGACAGCAGCATGCCGTTGCCAAACACGTCCCCGGCCATGTCACCAACGCCCACCACGGTGAAGTCCGTGGTCTGGACATTGATGCCCATCTCGCGGAAGTGGCGCTGCACCGACACCCAGGCGCCGCGGGCGGTGATGGCCATCTTCTTGTGGTCGTAGCCGGCACTGCCGCCGGAGGCGAAGGCATCACCGAGCCAGAAATCGTACTCCCGGGACAGGGCGTTGGCGATATCGGAAAAGGTCGCCGTACCCTTGTCCGCCGCCACCACCAGGTAGGGGTCCTCGTCGTCCTTGGCCACCACCAGCGGCGGCCGCACAATACCGCTCTCGCTGCGATTGTCGGTGATGTCGAGCAGGCCGCGGACAAATATCCGGTAGCAGGCTATACCCTCTTCCTGCACCTGGTCGCGACTCATGTCGGGGGTGAGGCATTTGGCGACAAAACCACCCTTGGCCCCCACCGGCACAATCACCGCATTTTTCACCTGTTGCGCCTTTACCAGCCCGAGTACCTCGGTGCGGAAGTCCTCGAGCCGGTCGGACCAGCGCAGACCGCCGCGTGCCACCTTGCCGCCGCGCAGGTGCACACCCTCCACCCGCGGTGAATAAACGAAGATCTCGTAGAGCGGGACCGGCCTGGGTACGTCGGGAATATCCCGCGGGCTGAGCTTGAAGGAGAAGTAGGGCTTGAGCAGGCCGCCCTCGCCTTCCTGGAAGAAGTTGGTTCGCAGCGTAGCCTTGATCACCAGGATGAACTGGCGAATGATCCGGTCCTGGCCCAGGTTCTGCACCTGCTCCAGAGCCGCCAGGATGCGCTGCTCCACCGCTTCTTCCCGCTGCCCACGCCACTCCTCGTCGCCATCGAAAACCGGCGAGAACCGGGTCAGGAACAGCTCGACGATCCCGGCGGTGATATGCAGGTGATCGGCCATGGTCTCGGCGATGTACTCGACGCTGTAGGGAAAGCGGATCTGGCGCAAATAGCGGGCGTAGGCGCGCAGCAGGGCGATCTCCCGCCAGCTCAGGCGGGTGCCCAGCAGCAGCCGGTTGAAGGAGTCGTTCTCGGCCTCGCCATACCAGATGCGGGCGAAGGCGTCCTCGAACTCGTCGCGAACCTGCTCCAGGTCGATATTGTCCGAGAGCGAGTAACTGAGGCTGAACTCCTGTATCCAGTAGCGATTGCCGTCGCCAGCGCGTACCCCGTAGGGACGCTCGGACATCACCCGCAGGCCCAGGTTTTCCAGAATGGGCAGCACATCCGACAGGGGCAGGGACTCGCCGCAGTGGAACAGTCGCAGGCGCAGGCGGTCGGCATCTTCCTCCAGCATGCGATAGAGCATCATGCCCAGGTTTTTGCCCGCGCGCAGCTCCAGCAGGTGCCTGACGTCCAGCACCGCTACCCGGGGGTCGAAATCATCGCGATACCCGGGCGGGAAGCCGTTGCCGATGTCGCGGGCATGCTGCTCGCCGATCTCTTCCCCAAACTCCTCAATCAGGCGCAGCCGCAGCCGGTCTTCCCATGCCAGTGTCGCCTGCACGATCTGCTCCTCGATTTCGTTGACGTCGTAGGCCTGCTCCACCGCCGGATCCACACGCAGGACAAAATGACAGCGCACCAGAACCGACTCGGAGAAATAGGTGGTGAATTCGGATTCCTCGGCGCCCAGGGCACGGCAGAGGATATCCTGCATGAGACAGCGCTGCTCCGTGTTGTAGCGATCCCGCGGCATGTACACCAGGCAACTGAAAAACTTGCCGTGGGCGTCTCGCCGCACGAACAGCCGGGTCTGGCGCCGCTCCTGGATGCGATTCACCGCGAGCACGGTAGCACCCAGCTCGCGAATACTGGACTGGAACAGCTCGTCACGGGGGAACAGCTCCAGTACCCGCGCAAGTTCGCGACCATCGTGTTCACGCGGGTCCAGCCCGGACTGCTGGATCACCTCCTGCACCTTGCGCCGCAGAATGGGAATCAGCATCGGGTTGGTGGTGTAGACGGAAGAGGTATAAAGGCCGAAGAAACGGTGCTGGCCAACGACATCACCCGCCGCGTTGAACACCTTGACCTCGACATAGTCCGGGTAGGCCTGCCGGTGCACGCGCGAGCGGGTACCGGACTTGGCGAAGCTCAACTGCCGCCGCTGCTGCTCTTCCGGCGGCATGCTGTGCAGATCGGCCTGCAGATCACCCGCACCGCGGGTAGCGCGCAGGCGCAGCATGCCGAGGCTGCGGGCCGGATCGGCCGCGACCTCGATAACCGCGCCGCTGCGCTTGACCTCAAGGAACTCGTAGCCGAGGAAGGTCATGCGATCAAATTCGAGCCACTTGAGGAACTCGATGGCCTCGTCGCGATTTTCCGGCTCGACACAGCTACTGGCCGCCACCGCTTCCACCGCTTCCTGCAGCCGTGCGCGCATGGGCGCGAAATCGTCCACCACCAGCGCGACCTGCTGCAGGATGTCGCGCAGGCAATCGCGCAGTTCTCCCAACTGCTCCGGCCGTGAGTGACGGCCGATCTCGAAATACAGCAGGCTTTCATGGGAGCTGTCGGGATAGGCATCCTGCCCCAACTCGATGACTTCCTCGAGCTCACCGTCCGCCTGGCGCCGGGCTTCGAGATTGCAACTCGCGAGCGTGTGGATACGGATATTCCGCTGATTGAGTTCCCCGCGGATGGACGCGGTACAGAATGGCAGGTCACGGCACAGGATGACGATGACGGTGTACTTGCTCTCCCAACCGTGGTCCTTGATGTCGGGATTGAAGATCCTCACCTTGGGCTCGGGCGCCTGCCACGCCTGCATGAAATGCAGCAGCCCGTACAGGCAGCCGTAGAGATTTTCGACCGAGCGCTGGCGCAGGTCCTCGGCGGGGAAGCGACTGAAAAAAGAATCCGCGAGCTGCAGCAGCGACTCCCGGTCGCCGGCATCGCTGCGGCGCTCAATCAGGGCGGTGAGTTCCTCCAGCAGGCTGTTTTTATACGCTTCCCAGGCCATGATTTGCGCGTGCACCTCCGGCCACTGCGGGGCCGCATCCTGTTCGTTATCGTTGCCGGGTAGTCTACCGTAAAGCAGGTCCTGTGCGGGGAGGGTATACAGGAACTTTTACACAGACGGCCGGTCCGAATGGCTGCCGCGCCAGCAGGCGTGAACTGCGACAGAGGTTTGGCTACAATGCGCGACTCGCCAACTGGCGCGGGACCCTCTCGCGGCCGCGGCACTCAATTGGCAAGCAAGGAGACTGCGTGGCTAGTGCAGACATACGTACCCTGGAAACCTGGCTCAGCGGCCAGATCATCGGCCAGGCCCATCTGGTCGAGCGCCTGCTTATCGCCCTGCTGGCTGACGGCCATTTGCTGGTCGAGGGCGCACCGGGGCTCGCCAAGACCCGGGCCATCAAAGCCCTCGCAGAGGGCATCGAAGGCAGCTTCCACCGCATCCAGTTTACCCCCGACCTGCTGCCCGGCGACGTAACCGGCACTGAAATCTACCGCCCCCAGGAAGGCACCTTTCATTTCCAGCGCGGCCCCATTTTTCACAACCTGGTGCTTGCGGACGAAGTCAACCGGGCGCCCGCCAAGGTGCAGTCCGCCCTGCTGGAGGCCATGGCGGAGCGCCAGGTCAGTGTCGGTGGCGATACCTGGCCGCTGCCCGGCCTGTTCCTGGTGATGGCGACCCAGAATCCCATCGAGCAGGAAGGTACCTACCCCCTGCCCGAAGCCCAGCTGGACAGGTTCCTGATGCATGTCCGGGTGGGATACCCCGACGCCGCGGCGGAAACCGCGATCCTGCGCCTGACCAGGGCCGAGGCCAGCAGCGGCGGCGCCAGCGCTCCTCCTCCCCTGCGCCAGGACACAGTGTTCGAGGCCCGCCGCGAAGTGCTTGCGCTGCACATGGCGGAAACCGTCGAACAGTATATTGTGCAGCTGGTTATCGCCACCCGCGAGCCGGAGCTGTATGCCGAACAACTGGGCGGCTGGATTGAATACGGCGCCAGCCCCCGGGCCACCATCGCCCTCGACCGCTGCGCGCGGGCCCACGCCTGGCTGCGGGGCCGGGACTTTGTCACGCCGGACGATGTCCAGGCTGTAGCGGGCGACGTGCTGCGCCACCGGCTGATTCTCAGCTTCGAGGCCGAGGCCAACGGTGTCACCCCGGACCAGGTCATCAACGAGTTGCTGACCCTGGTCCCGGCCGCATAGGGGCCCGGCGTGCGCCTGGCCGAGGTCAGTCATCCCGCGACCGGCGCCTACGTGGCGCTGGAGACCCTGATCGGGCTCCGCTTCCCCGCCAGCCAGCTGCAGCTGACCCGGCGCAACCGGGCCCTGAGCGCGCTGGCGGGCCCGAACAAGGCCAACTTCCGCGGCCGCGGGATTGATTTCGAAGAGGTGCGCAGCTACCAGCCGGGCGACGATATCCGCACCATCGACTGGCGCGTCACCGCGCGCACCGGCAGCGCCCACACCAAGGTCTTCCGCGAGGAGCGCGAACGCCCGGTGCTGGTGGTGGTCGACCAGCGAGGCAGCCAGTTCTTCGGTTCGCAACACTGCTTCAAATCGGTGCTGGCCGCCCACCTGGCCGGATTGCTGGCCTGGAGCGCGCTGGGCAACGGCGACCGGGTGGGCGGGCTGGTGTTCAACGACAGCCGCCATCGCGAAGTGCGCCCGCGCCGCAGCCGCAAGACGGTGCTGACGATCCTGTCGCAAATCGAAGCCTTTAATCACCGCTTGCCCATCGCCAACGACGACGGCAACAGCCTGGCCGGCATCCTCGATACCTTGCGCCGCATCGCGCGGCCTGGCACCAGTATTTACCTGGTCAGCGACTTCTATGGCGCCGAGGATCCCGCCGTGCGCGAGCACCTGTTCCGGCTCGCGCAACACTCCGAAATCACCGCCCTGGCCTGCAGCGACCCACTGGAGACCGCCCTGCCGCCACCGGGTCGCTATGCGATTACCGACGGCCAGCAACGCAGTGAGCTGCTGACCGGTGACCGCCATCTGCGACAGCAATACCAACAGGAACAGGAGACAAGGATCGCGGCGCTGGGTACCGACCTGCAGCGTCTCGGCATCCCCCTGCTGCACGCCTCTACCGGGGAATCGCCTTTCCTGTTGCTGCAGCGCTACTTCGGGGAGCAGCGCCGATGAATCCCCAGGATCCCCTGGCCGCGCTGCAACCACTGCGGACACCGGAGCCCCTGCCCTGGTGGCCGCCGGCGCCGGGCTGGTGGCTGTTGGCCGCGCTGCTGCTGATCGCACTGGCGTGGGCCGCCTGGCGTGGCTGGTGCCGGTACCGCCGCAATTATTACCGGCGCGCGGCCAGACAAGACCTGCAGGCAATCCTTGCCCGACACGCCGAACACAGGGATTCGGCCCGTACCCTCGGTGAACTCAACACACTGTTGAAAGCCGTCGCCCTGCACGCCTTCCCGCGTGCCGAGGTCGCAGCCCTCAGCGGTGAGCGCTGGCGCAGCTTCCTCAACCGCAGTCTGGAAGAGGCGCGAACGCCACTGCGGTTCCCCGAAGTCATTGCCCGCGCCCACTCCCCCACCCCGGGACCGGTGGACACCGTTGCGCTGCAGCGCTGCAGCGAGACCTGGCTGCGCCGGCACCGGAGGACACCATGATCACCTGGCTGTGGCCCTGGCTGGCGCTGCTGCTGCCGCTGCCCCTGCTGGTGCACCGGTTCTGGCCTCCGGCGCACAGTGAAGAACCCGCATTGCGAGTACCTTTCTTCCGGCGCTGGCAGTTGCTGGGGCAGCGCCAGGCGCGACGGGTTGGCAGCGGCAACCGCGCAACCCTGCTGCTGCTGTGGCTGTTGTGGGTCTGCCTGCTGCTGGCCGCTGCCAGGCCGATCTGGATCGGCGAGCCGGTCGAGCTGCCCAAGAGTGGCCGCGACCTGATGCTGGCCGTGGATTTGTCCGGCAGCATGCGGGTGGAGGACATGCAGGTAGGCAACAACCTGGTGCGGCGGGTCGACGCGGTAAAAGCAGTCGGGGCGGACTTTATCGGCCGTCGCCAGGGCGACCGGGTGGGACTGATCCTGTTCGGCAGCAATGCCTATGTGCAGTCGCCGTTGACCTTCGATGTCGCCACTGTGCAGCAGTTTTTGCGGGATGCCCAGATCGGTTTCGCCGGCCAGGAAACCGCCATCGGCGACGCCATCGGCCTCGCGGTCAAACGCCTGCGGGAGCGCCCTGCAGACAGCCGGGTACTGGTGCTGCTGACCGATGGCCAGGATACCGCGAGCACCATTGGCACCATGGACGCCGCCCGCCTCGCGCAGGGCCTGGGAATTCGCGTCTACACCATCGGTATCGGCGCCGACCAGCTGGCCCTGCCCGGGCTCTTCGGTTCCAGCTTCGGCAGCCGCCGGGTCAACCCGTCCAGCGACATGGACGAGGCCGCGTTGCAGGAAATCGCCGGCATGACCGGCGGGCGCTATTTTCGCGCCCGTGACCCCCAGGAACTGGCCGGCATCTATCAACTGCTGGACGAACTGGAGCCCATAGAGCAGGAGGCCGCCACCTACCGCCCCCGCCAGGCCCTCGGCCACTGGCCGCTGTTACTGGCACTGCTCCTGAGTTTTGCCCTCGCCTGGCAACATCTGGGACCCCGGCTCGCCCGTCCCTCCGCCCTCGGGGAGGTACCGCCCGGCAATGCCTGAGACGCTGTTCGGACTCCACCTGATGCGCCCGCTGTGGCTGCTGTGCGCGGTTCCCGCGCTGTTGTTCAGCGCCCTGCTGTGGCAGCAGCGCGGCCGCGCCGGCGGCTGGAGCCAGGTCATTGCTCCGGAGCTATTGCGCCATCTGGTCCCCGAACAGCAGCAGCGCCGGCGCAGCAATCTCCTGCTGCTGGTTTGCGCGGGCTGGCTGCTGGCCAGCATCGCCGCCGCAGGACCCAGCTGGAAGAAAATTCCGCAGCCGGTGGAACAGGTGGAGGACGCCCTGGTGCTGGTGCTGGACCTGAGCTACTCCATGAAAGCCACCGACCAGCCGCCGTCGCGCCTGGACCGGGCCCGACAGAAACTGCTGGACCTGCTGGCGACCCGGCGCGAAGGGCAGACCGGTCTTGTCGCCTTCGCGGGGGACGCCCACGTGGTCACTCCGCTCACCGACGACACCGGCACCATCGCCAATCTGTTGCCGGCCCTGAATCCGGACATGATGCCGCTGCCCGGCAGCGACAGCGCCGGCGCGCTGCGCCTGGCCCTGGAATTGCTGGAGTCCGCGGGAGTCAGCGGCGGCCGTATCCTGTTGCTGACTGATGGCATCGATGGTGACGAGATACCGCGGATGGCTCGACCGCTGCGCAGTGCCGGGGTCACCCTGTCGGTCCTGGGGCTGGGTACCGCCAACGGTGCCCCCATGCCGCTGCCGCGGGGAGGTTTTCGACGCGACGAATCCGGGGCCATTGTCATCCCCCGGCTTGAAGAGGGGCCTCTGCAGGCGCTGGCGCAGGCCGCTGGCGGGCGCTATCAGCGCCTGCGGGTAGACAACAGCGACCTCGACGCCCTGCTGTCCCAGCCCGCTACCGCCACTGAGACGAAGCTTGCGGAGGGCTTGACTGCGGATGCCTGGGAGGACCAGGGCTACTGGCTCATCATCCTGCTGTTGCCGCTGGCACTGGCCCTGTTCCGGCGCGGCTGGCTGCTGGGAATGCTGCCCCTGCTGTTGCTGCTGGAGCCGGGAACCGCGCGGGCCCAGGCCTGGCAGGATCTATGGCTCACCCCCGACCAGCAGGCCCGGCGCGCCCTTGAAGCCGGCGATGCCGAGCGCGCCGCAACGCTGTTTCAGGATCCGGCCTGGGCCGGTGCTGCCGCCTACGAAAGTGGTGACTATGCCACCGCTGCCGAACGTTTCCAGGCCACCGACAGCGCCGACGGCTGGTACAACCGGGGCAATGCCCTCGCCCGCGGCGGAGAGCTCGATGCCGCCATTGAGGCCTACCAACGCTCCCTGGAGCTGGAACCGGGGCAACAGGACGCCGCCGCCAACCTGGCACTGGTAGAAGAGCTGAAAAAACAGCAACAACAGCAGGAGCAGCAGCAGGAGGGCGGCGAAGACAGCGAGCAGAACGACCAACAGGACGAGGGCGAGGACAACCAGGGCGAGCAGCAGGGACAGCCCCGGGAGGACCCGCAGCAAGACCAGCAGCAACAAGACAGCCGCGACCAGGACCAGGGCTCGTCCAGCGACTCCCCCCCGGAAGCGGAGGACGCGGCGGCTGCGGAGGAGGATGGAGTCCCGGACGAACCCGAGTCCGCACCCGAACCGGCGCCGGGTGCGGAACCGCTGACCAATGTCGAGGTGCCGGAGCTGTCGCTGGAAGATGCCGAGCGCAACCAGGCCATGGAGCAGTGGCTGCGCCGGGTACCGGACGACCCGTCCGGCCTGCTGCGGGAGAAATTTCGCTACGAGAGCCGCAAGCGGCAACAACAACCCGGGAGTGGAAATGAGCGTGACTGGTAACCGGACATGGTGGGGACTGGGGCTGCTGCTCTGGCTGTGGTGCGCAACAGCGCAGGCGGCGCTGGAAGTCGCCGTGGACCGCCAGCAAGTCGCACTGGGCGACAGTTTGCGCCTGGTTATTGCCGCCACCGGCGATGAAGACCTTGACGGCCTCGAACTGCGCAATCTGCTGGCGGACTTCGAGATACTGCAACGCAGCACGAGCAGCAGCACCAGCATCATCAACGGCCAGACCACTCGCACCCGCCAGCTGTCCCTGGACCTCACCCCGCGCCGGGAGGGCACTCTGGAAATTCCCGCGTTTCGCGCCGGTGCGGAAACGACGCGGCCGCTGGTCATCGAGGTCGGCCCACCGCCCACCCTGGCCGATGCCGACCAGGAAGTGCTGTTCGAGGCCGAAGTCGATAGACAGGAGGTCTACGTGCAGGGCCAGGTCCTGTTGACGCTGCGCATCCAGCAGGCGATCAACCTTGACTCCCGCAGCGTGAGCGAACTTGTCCTGGACCAGGCCTTCGTCAAACCGCTGGAGCAAAACTCCTTTCAGCGCACCATCAACGGGCGGCCGTGGCTGGTGCATGAAGTACGCTACGCGATCTTCCCCGAGCAGAGCGGCACACTGGAAATCCCCGCCCAGCTGTTCACCGCCCGCGAAAGCAGCGGCCGGCGCAGTGTTTTCGACCTGGGCGGCGGTGGCCGCCAGCTGCAGCGGCGCACCGAGCCGCTGACGATCACGGTGAAACCGCGCCCGGACGCCTTTCCCGCCGGCAGCACCTGGTTACCGGCACGCAAGCTCACGCTGGAGGAAGACTGGTCAACGCCCCCGGACCAGCTGCAGGCCGGTGAGTCTGCTACCCGGACGATACGCCTGCGCGGCGAAGGCCTGCAGGGCGCGCAATTGCCGCCGGTGGAGTTTGCAGCGCCGGACGCCCTGCGCTACTACCCCGACCAGCCGCTGGTGGACGATCGCGAGGACGGCAATGGCGTGGTCGGTCTGCGCCGGGACAGCGCGGCCCTGGTCGCCAGCAGGGCGGGCAGCTGGACCCTGCCGGAAGTGCGCATCCCCTGGTGGGACACGGAGACCGACAGCCTCCGCTACGCAATAGTGCCGGCCAGGGAGATCGTCATCGCCGCGGCGCCAGGCGCCGTGGCGGATGCCGGCCAGATCACCGTGCCCGGGACCGCACCGGCGACCCGGGGCAGCCCGGCTTCAGTCGGCGTCCAAGGTGCTCCACAGAGACTGTGGCAGGTGCTGGCGGGAGTCTTTGCCCTGGGGTGGCTCGCCACCCTGGCCTGGCACTGGCGCTACACACGGCGCCGCGCGGAATCCCGGCTGGCGCCAGACACGGGAACTACCAGCCCCGGGGAGGCCCGCGCCTTCAAGCAGCTACAGGCGGCCTGCACCAGCAACAGTGCGCCCCAGGCGCGCCGCGCCTTGCTCGCCTGGGGCAGGGAATATCTGCCCGACAGGGCCGGGATGAACGCGGCGGCACTGGCCGCAGGTCTGGATGACGCCGAGCTGCGCGACGCCGTGGCGGGACTCGACCGGGCACTGTACCGGGACGACAGCGGCTGGGATGGAGCCGCTCTCCTCGAAGCCGTCGCGCGCCTGCGCCGCGCCGATCCGAAAAAAACTGATCACCCGCACAGCGATGCCCTGACCCTCTATCCCCGCGGGGCCTGAAACAGCCGCGGCGATACCGTCAGGCTCAGTCAGCCAGAGCCTTGTCGAGGACCTCGTACACGTCCCGCGACACGGCGGGCAGCGCCGCAAGACGCTGCAGCTGGGCCCGCATGAGTTGCTCCCGCCCGCGGTAATTGCGCCACTTGGTCAGCGGCGTCAGCAAGCGCGCGGCTATCTGCGGATTCCGGGCATCGATTTCCTCGATCCTGTCCGCCAGGAAGCGGTAACCGGCGCCGTCCGCCCGGTGAAAATTCACCGGATTGGCAGAGCAGAAGGCACCGATCAGGGCCCGCAGCTTGTTCGGGTTGCGGCTGTCGAAAACCGGGTGCTGCAGCAGTCGCTGAACGCGTTCGAGGGTATCCGCCGCAGGCAGCATGGCCTGCACCTGCAGCCACTGGTTCATCACCAGGGTTTCGTGTTGCCAGTCCTGGTAGAACCATTCCAGGGTTGCATCGCGCTGGGCCGCGCTGCCGTGATTGGCCAGTACCTGCAACGCGGCGAGGCGGTCGGACATATTGCTGGCATCGGCAAACTGGCCAGCCGCCAGGGCCACGCCCTCCTCTCCCGCGAGCGCCAGGTAATCCAGGCAGGTGTTGCGCAGACTTCTGGCGCCGATCTGGCCAGACTCCGGCGCGTAGGGCTCACTGCTGGCAAGCCGCAGGTAGCAATCCCTGAAGGCGCTGGCGTGGCTCCGGGCGAGCGCCGTGCGCACGGCATTGCGCGCCGCGTGAATGGCATCCACATCGGCACCGCCGCGGCCGGCGGCCAGCTCGGCGAGATAACTCTCTCCCGGCAGACGCAGCATCTCCGCGACCATGGCAGGGTCCAGGGTGGTGTTCGCCAGCAGCTCACCGCAGGCTTGCAGATACAGCGGCTCAACGACCACTGCCTCCCCCGCCGCCAGCTGCTCCTGAGCCGAGTCCAGCACCCGCAGGGCGAGTTGCTGGGCGGCGTCCCAGCGCACGAAGCCGTCGTCCTCCCGGCTCATCAGGGCGCAGAGATCCTCGCTGCTGTAGGCGTAGTCCAGGCGTACCGGCGCCGAAAGGCCGCGCAGCAGCGCCGGTACCGGCGGTTCCATCACCCCCTCGAAACAGAAACTCTGCTCCTCGCCGGTCAGCACCAGCACCCGGTGGGTGTTGTCACTGGTCTCCGCATCGACCGCCTCTCCCGCCAGCCGCAGGGGCAGGTTGCCCGCGGCGCCCAGCAATCCCAGGGCGACCGGAATCAGCAACGGCGCCTTGTCCGGCTGCCCCGGCGTGGGCGCTGTGTTCTGGCTCAGGGTCAGGGTGTAGCGCCGGGTCTCGGGGTCGTACTCCCCGCGGGCGCCAAGCGTGGGCGTCCCGGCCTGCGAGTACCAGCGCCGGAACTGGGTCAGGTCCACCCCCGAGGCGTCCTCCATTGCCCGCACGAAGTCTTCGCAGGTCACGGCCTGGCCGTCGTGGCGGGCGAAATACAGGTCCGAGCCCTGACGGAAACGCTCTGGCCCCAGCAGCGTGTGAATCATCCTCACGACCTCGGCGCCCTTCTCGTAGATCGTCACCGTGTAGAAGTTGGAGATCTCGATAAAGGAGTCGGGGCGCACCGGGTGGGCCAGGGGCCCGGCATCCTCGGCGAACTGCGCGCTGCGTAGGAGGTTTACATCCTCCACCCGCTTGACCGTTCGCGACCCCATGTCGGCGGAAAACTCCGCGTCCCGGAACACGGTAAAGCCCTCTTTCAGGCTGAGCTGGAACCAGTCCCTGCAGGTGACCCGGTTGCCGGACCAGTTGTGGAAGTATTCGTGGGCGACAATGGCCTGTACTTTCTGGAACCCGGCGTCGGTGGTGGTGTCGGGACTGCACAGTACGCAGGAGCTGTTGAAGATGTTCAGCCCCTTGTTTTCCATGGCCCCCATGTTGAAATCGTCGACGGCGACAATATTGAACACGTCGAGGTCGTATTCGCGGCCGTACACCTCCTCGTCCCAACGCATGGACTGCTGCAGCGAACGCATCGCGTGGTCGCACTTGTCCAGGTCCTTTTCCTCCACGTAGATACGCAGGGCGACGTCGCGACCACTGGCGGTGCGGAAACGATCCTCGATATGGCGCAGATCCCCGGCCACCAGGGCGAACAGGTAGGCCGGCTTGGGGAACGGATCATGCCAGCTGACGCGGTGCCGGCCATTGCCCAGTGACTGGCCGCCCAGGGGATTGCCGTTGCTCAGCAACACGGGATAACGGGATTCATCCGCTTCGATGGTGACGAGGAACTCCGCCATCACATCGGGCCGATCCAGGTACCAGGTGATCTTGCGAAAACCCTCCGCTTCACACTGGGTGCAGAACATGGCGCGGGACTTGTACAGGCCCTCCAGGGAGGTGTTGTCCTGGGGCTGGATGCGAACTTCGCTGCGCAGCTGGAAACGCTCGGGCACATTGTCGAGCACCAGGCGCTCGGCGCTGAGCTGGTACTCCGAGGGCGCCAGCTGCCGCCCGTCCAGCGCCAGTGACAGCAGTTCCAGTTCCTGTCCGTGCAATTCCAGCGCCGCCCCGGGTTTGGCCTCGGGGTTGCGACGGAGGTGGAGACAGGCACTGACCAGGGCGTGGTCCTCGTGCAGGTCGAAGGCCAGCTCGGTGCGTTCGATCAGGAACGCGGGTGGCTGATAGTCATTTCGATAAATGACTTGCGGCTGTGCATCGCGCATGACTTACCTCAGTGTTGTGACAGGGCGACCTGGTAGCCGCCGAACTTGCGAAGATTGATGACCCCCGTATGCAGAATCAGGTACTGACCCTTGATCCCCAGCAGGGTTCCAGCCACCAGGGGGTTCTTGTCAAAGTTGAACGAGGTGACCTTGCGCGGGTACTCCAGCACCGGATAGTCAATCTCGACCACCGCCTGCTGCTCCAGCACCGCCAGGGCCTGCAGGCCATGCTCCTGTTGCAGCGCGGCGATCTCCGCCGCGCAGACCGCCATCAGGCGCTGCCGCTCGGACTCCAGGTCGGCCGGTGTGGAAGGCCCCTTGAGCATCGCCTGCCAGTTGGTCTTGTCGGCGATGTGCGACTTGAACACGGTCTCCACCAACCCGGACTGGAGCCGGCTGCCAACCCGGAAGATGGGCAGCGCCTGGGTCGCGCCCTGGTCCATCCAGCGCGTGGGGACCTGGCTGTGGCGGGTTATGCCGACCTTGAGTCCGGACGTATTGGCCAGGTACACGAAGTGGTCGATCATGCAGTTGGCTTCACCCCACTCCGGCTCCCGGCAGGTACCGAGGTGGTAGTGACACTTTTCCGGACTCATTATGCAGCTGTCGCACTGGGCGAGCCGGCGAAAGCAGGGATAGCAATACCCCTGGTTGAAACTCTTGCTGGTGGCGCGGTTGCAGTGAATGCAGTTGATCGCCCCGAGAAATTCCAGCTGCAGCGACTGCCCCAGCAGTGCGTTGAGCGGCACCCGGGCCTCGCCCACGACCATCTCGTAGTTGACGGGACTCTGCAACCGGGTTGTCATTTTGCGCAGGGCCCCGCGCGCCAATTCCGTAGCCACGGTTACTGTCCCTCCGGTCCGTCGCGCCAGCGCAGCGGCTCTGGCTGGGGCTCGTCGCACTCGCTTCCGGCCTTGCTGCCTTTGTCGATGTAGCCAACACGCTGCTCCGGCGGCAAGTGACGCTCGCCCCAGGCAATCAGCGCCTGGAGGGCGTTGGCTCGCTGCTCCGGCGTGACTGGACGTCCGTCGGGCCAACGGCCCAGTTCTACCGAGCGTTTCAGGCTGCGGTAGATTTCCGGGGTAAGCTGATTGATAAGGTCCTCGTAATCCATAGCGGCTCCGGCGCGCAAAAGCCGCGCATTATAACTGCCTGCGCCGGCCCCTGTCCCGCCTGCAGGGGCTCAGCCGCCCGGGGGCCGGGCCCGCGACAGCAGGGCCATGCCGGCGCCGAGCACCG
>CAMYIZ010000009.1 GCA_947258585.1 uncultured Haliea sp.
CCCCCCCCGCCCCCCGCCCCCCACCCCCCCCAACCGCCACACCCACTCCACCCCACCCACGAACCACAGGCCACCGCCGCCGGCACCCGTGGCTGCTGCACCCGCGGCCGCTGCAGCGGCGGCGCCCGCCGCGGCAAGCGCGCCAGTGAGCAGCGGCAAGGTCATCACCTCCCCCATGGTGGGCACCTTCTATCGCTCGCCCTCACCAACCTCTCCCTCGTTCGTGGAAGTAGGCCAAACCGTCAAGGTCGGCGATGTCCTCTGTATCGTCGAAGCGATGAAGATGATGAACCAGATCGAGGCCGACAAGGCCGGTACCATTGAGGCCATCCTGGTCGACAACGGCGAGCCGGTGGAATTCGAGCAGCCCCTGTTCTCCATCGTCTGACACAGCCCCCGGCGCCCGTGCGCCGCAAGCAGAGGAATACACCATGGCCAAGCTGGAAAAGGTACTCATCGCCAATCGCGGTGAGATCGCCCTGCGCATTCTCCGGGCCTGCAAGGAGCTGGGCATCAGGACCGTGGCCGTCCACTCCAAGGCCGACCGGGAATTGATGCACGTCCGCCTCGCCGACGAGTCGGTCTGTATCGGTCCGGCGTCGTCCACCGCCAGTTACCTCAATATACCCGCCATCATCAGCGCCGCGGAGATCACCAATGCGACCGCTATTCACCCGGGGTACGGGTTTCTCGCGGAGAACGCCGATTTTGCCGAGCAAGTGGAAAAGAGCGGCTTCATTTTTATCGGTCCGCGAGCAGACACTATCCGCCTGATGGGCGACAAGGTCTCCGCCATCGAGGCGATGAAAAAAGCCGGGGTGCCCACGGTCCCCGGCTCAGACGGCCCGCTGACCGATGACGCCGAGCGCACCCTGGAGGTGGCCCGTCGCATCGGTTACCCGGTGATCGTCAAGGCCGCCGCCGGCGGTGGCGGCCGCGGTATGCGGGTGGTTCACAACGAGGCCGCCCTGTTGAACTCCGTGCAGCTCACCCAGGCCGAAGCCGGCGCGGCATTCGGCTCCAGTGTGGTTTACCTGGAGAAATTCCTGCAGAAGCCGCGCCATGTGGAGGTGCAGGTCATCGCCGATGGCCAGGGCCATGCCATCCACCTTGGCGACCGCGACTGCTCCCTCCAGCGCCGACACCAGAAGGTGCTGGAAGAGGCCCCGGCGCCGGGGGTGGACGAGCACCTGCGGGCCCAGGTCGCGGAAGCCTGTGTCGCCGCCTGTATCGAGATCGGCTACCGCGGTGCCGGCACATTCGAATTCCTGTACGAGGACGGCGGCTTCTACTTCATTGAGATGAATACCCGGGTCCAGGTGGAGCACCCGGTCACCGAGATGATTACCGGTATCGACATCGTCCGCGAGCAGCTGCGCATCGCCAGCGGCATGCCCCTGTCCGTGCGCCAGGAGGATGTGGTGTTTCGGGGTCATGCCTTCGAGTGCCGTATCAATGCCGAGGACCACCAGACCTTCATGCCCTCCCCGGGCAAGGTAACGACCTTCCACGCCCCGGGCGGACCGGGGATCCGGGTCGACTCGCATCTCTATGACGGCTACACGGTGCCACCGTTCTACGACTCCCTGATTGCCAAGGTCATCAGCTACGGCGAGACCCGCGAAGGCGCCCTGGCGAGAATGCGCCAGGCCCTCGACGAACTGGTCATTGAGGGTATCCGCACCAACACCGCACTGCACCGTGAACTGGTCCGGGACCGCTCCTTCCAGGCTGGCGGAGTCAGCATTCACTATCTTGAAGGCAAGCTGGAAGACTGGGCCTAGTGAGCTGGCTGCAACTCCGGCTGGACACCGCTCCAGATCAGGTCGCGGCACTGGAGGAGCTCATGCTGGCCACCGGCGCCGTGGCGGTGACCATGGAGGACAATGCCGACCAGCCGGTACTGGAACCGGGCGTCGGCGAGACGCCTCTCTGGCCCCAGACCCGCCTTACGGGTCTCTACCCGGCAGATACGGAGATGAGCGGGGTGCTGGCGCAGTTTCCCGCGGAGCTGCTCGCAAGTTGCAACCAGCGGGTGGAAATACTGGAGGACAAGGACTGGGAGCGGGAGTGGATCTCCCACTACCGGCCCATGCGTTTCGGCCAACGGCTCTGGGTCTGTCCCAGCTGGCTGGAGCCACCCCAACCTGAAGCCGTCAATCTGCTGCTGGACCCGGGCCTCGCCTTCGGCACCGGCACCCACCCCACCACGGCCCTGTGCCTGACCCAGCTCGACGGCATGGACCTGGCTGGCTGTCGGGTAGTCGACTACGGCTGTGGTTCCGGCATCCTCGCAGTGGCGGCGCTGAAACTGGGCGCCGTCAGCGCCCTGGCGGTGGACAACGACCCCCAGGCCCTGGTCGCCAGCCGCGACAACTGTCGCCGCAACCATATTTCCGAGAGCGCCCTCGAGGTCGCACTGCCCGGGGCGGAAGCTACGGGTCAGTGGCGACAGCAGGCGGACCTGGTGGTCGCCAACATCCTGGCGGGACCCCTGATGGCGCTCTCCGGAACCCTGCTGGACCTGCTGAAACCGGGTGGCACCCTGATGCTGTCGGGCCTGCTGAACAGCCAGGCGGCAGAGCTCTGCGCCCACTACCGGGACCGCCTCGAAATTACCGTGGTCGGGGAGCGCGACGACTGGGTCTGCCTCCGCGGCACGCTTTCCTGAACAGCCTGCGCATGCAACCGGTTGGCGATTTTTTAGCCACTGCGCTTTAACCCCGGGGAGCGGTCGAGTATCATACGCGACCTCGTGAAATCACCGCCAGATGCTCTCGCAATGCTGCAGATCGGGCCTTACAAGCTGTCCAACCCCGTGGCCCTTGCGCCCATGGCGGGCGTAACGGACCTGCCGTTCCGGCAGCTCTGCGCCCGACTGGGGGCTGGCCTGGTGGTTTCGGAAATGGTCAACGCCAACCCGCGCCTGCGCGACACCGCCAAGACCCTGCTGCGCACCCGCCACGACGCGGAAATCGAACCCCGTTCGGTGCAGATCGCCGGCAATGACCCCCTGCAGATGGCGGAGGCTGCCCGCTACAACGTCGCGCTCGGAGCCCAGATCATCGACATCAACATGGGCTGCCCGGCGAAGAAGGTGTGCCGCAAGGCTGCGGGCTCCGCGCTGCTGGCGGATGAGGCGCTGGTCCGGTCCATCCTCGAGACGGTCGTGGCCGCGGTACCGGTTCCCGTCACCCTGAAAATCCGCACCGGCCCGGCGCCGTCGAACCGCAATGGCGTCACCATTGCCCGCATCGCCGAGGACGCCGGCATTGCCGCCCTGGCAGTGCACGGTCGCACCCGCGCCTGCGCCTTCCGCGGCGAGGTTGAATACGACACCATCGCGGCCATTGTCGCCGCCACGGCGTTCCCGGTATTTGCCAATGGCGATATCGACTCGGCGGAAAAGGCGGAGGCTGTCATGCGCCACACCGGGGCCGCCGGCGTCATGGTGGGCCGAGCCGCCCAGGGCCGCCCCTGGCTCTGCGGCCAGATCGCCACCCGGCTGGCAGCCGGGGCCACGCCCCCCGAGCCGCCGCTCGAAGCGCAGCTGGCACTTCTGCATACCCATGTCAGCGCCCTGCACGACTTTTACGGCGACTTCATGGGTACACGTATCGCCCGCAAGCACGTCGGCTGGTTCCTGCACCATCACCCCCGGCTCGGGGCGTACCGGCAGGATTTCAATACCCTCACCGAAGGCTGTGCGCAACTGCGCATGATTGAACAATTCAAGCTGCGCGACGGCGCAAAGGACCTTGCCGCATGACCGGGCCAGAGACACAACGACAACAAGCAACCGTTACCGCAATCAATACCGACGATGGCAACTCCGGACCCGTGACCAGCCCCCTGCATGATGCGGTTACCCTCGCTGTGCGCAACTACCTCGATGAGCTGGACGACCAGATCACCACCGGCTTCTATGACCTGGTGCTCTCTCAGGTGGAAGCACCGCTGCTGCGGGAAGTCATGCAACACACCCGCAACAACCAGACCCGCGCCTCGCACATGCTGGGACTCAACCGCGGCACCCTGCGCAAGAAACTCAAGCAATACAACCTCATCTCCGACAAAAGCTGACAGGCAACCTCAAACCCATGACTGAATCCCACCCCGTAACCGTCAAGCGCGCGCTGCTCAGCGTCTCCGATAAAACCGGCATCGTGGCCTTCGCCTCCGCCCTGCGGGACCTGGGCGTGGAGCTGCTGTCCACCGGCGGCACCTATCGCCTGCTGCAGGACAGCGGCCTGGATGTCACCGAGGTGGCAGACTACACCGGCTTCCCGGAGATGATGGACGGCCGGGTCAAGACCCTGCACCCGAAAGTGCACGGCGGCATCCTCGCCCGCCGTGGCCAGGACGACGCGGTCATGGCCGAGCACGGAATCGCAGCCATCGACATGGTCGTGGTCAACCTCTACCCCTTCGCGGCGACGGTGGCAAAAGCTGACTGCACGCTGGAGGATGCCATCGAGAACATCGACATTGGCGGCCCAACCATGGTCCGGGCCGCCGCCAAGAACCACCGCTGGGTCAACATCGTGGTCAATGCCAGCGACTACGAGGGCATCATTGAGGAAATGCGCGCTAACCATGGCGCCACAACGCTGGCGACCCGCTTCAATCTGGCGATCAGGGCCTACGAACACACCGCGGCCTACGATGGAGCCATCGCCAATCACTTTGGCGGGCTGGTGCCCGGCGGCTCCGCGGCCTTTCCCCGCACCTTCAACACCCAGTTCCACAAGGTGCAGGAAATGCGCTACGGCGAAAACCCCCACCAGCAGGCAGCATTTTATATCGAGGCGCAGCCCGCCGAGGCGGGTATCGCCACGGCGCGCCAGCTGCAGGGCAAGGAACTTTCCTACAACAATGTCGCCGATACCGACGCCGCGCTGGAATGCGTGAAGAATTTTGCCGAGCCGGCCTGTGTCATCGTCAAGCACGCCAACCCCTGCGGCGTGGCGGTGGGCAGCAACCTGCTGGATGCCTATCAGCTCGCCTTTGCCACCGACCCCGAATCCGCGTTTGGCGGCATCATCGCCTTTAACCGGGAGCTGGACGCAGCCACCGCCCAGGCCATTGTCGAGCGCCAGTTTGTGGAAGTGATCATCGCCCCCGGCGTCAGCGACGCGGCACGCGAGGTGGTAGCCGCCAAGCAGAACGTGCGCCTGCTGGCCTGCGGCCAGTGGAACACCAGCGTACCGGCGCTGGATTACAAGCGGGTCAATGGCGGTCTGCTGGTACAGGACCGCGACCTGGGCATGGTGACGGAGGCAGACCTGAAAGTAGTCAGTAAATTGCGTCCCAGTGACCAGCAGATGCGCGACCTGCTGTTCGCCTGGAAAGTCGCCAAGTTCGTCAAGTCCAACGCCATTGTCTACGCCAGCAACGGGCAGACAATCGGCGTCGGTGCCGGCCAGATGAGTCGGGTCAACTCCGCCCGTATTGCGGCGATCAAGGCCGAGCACGCCGGGCTCGAAGTAAAAGGCTCGGTGATGGCTTCCGACGCCTTCTTCCCCTTCCGCGATGGTATCGATAACGCCGGCAAGGCGGGGATCGCCGCGGTAATACAGCCCGGCGGCTCCATCCGCGACGAGGAAGTCATCGCCGCGGCAGACGAGCACGGCATGGCCATGGTCTTCACCGGCATGCGCCATTTCCGCCACTGAGCCCGGGAGCAACACCATGAAAGTACTGATCATCGGCAGCGGCGGCCGCGAGCACGCCCTGGCCTGGAAAGCGGCCCAGGCCGCGGGCGTAGAGCAGGTCTATGTAGCGCCAGGCAATGCCGGCACCGCCACTGAGCAGGGGGTGGGGAATGTCGCCATCGACACCCTGGATTTCCCCGGCCTGGCGGCGTTCGCCCAGGCGCAGGGCGTCAGCCTGACCATTGTCGGCCCCGAAGCACCACTGGTCGAGGGCGTGGTGGACTACTTCAGTGAACGCGGGCTGCGCTGCTTTGGCCCACGCCGGGGTGCTGCCCAGCTGGAGGGCTCCAAGGCCTTCACCAAGGATTTCCTGGCCAGGCACCACATTCCCACCGGTGCCTACGCCAACTTTACCGAACTCGAGCCCGCGCTCGCCTACCTGCGGGCCCAGGGCGCGCCCATCGTGGTCAAGGCCGATGGCCTCGCTGCGGGCAAGGGCGTGATCGTCGCCGAGACCCTGGAACAGGCGGAGGCCGCGGTCACCGACATGCTGGCGGGAAACGCCTTCGGCGACGCCGGCTGCCGGGTGGTGATCGAAGAGTTTCTCGAAGGCGAAGAGGCAAGCTTCATTGTCATGGTGGACGGCGAACACGTGCTGCCCATGGCGACTAGCCAGGATCACAAGCGTATCGGCGAGGGCGACACCGGGCCCAACACCGGCGGCATGGGGGCCTACTCACCGGCCCCGGTGGTCACCGATGCGGTGTATCAACGGGTCATGGACGAGGTGATCCTGCCCACGGTGCGCGGCATGGCGGCCGAAGGCAACGCCTATACCGGCTTCCTGTACGCGGGGCTGATGATCTCGGCCCGGGGCGAGCCGAAGGTGATCGAGTACAACTGCCGGTTCGGCGACCCGGAGACCCAGCCCATCATGATGCGCCTGCAATCGGACCTGGTCGCGCTGTGCAACGCCGCGCTGGACGCCAGGCTGGACCAGGTCAGTGCCGACTGGGACTCGCGCTGCGCCATCGGCGTGGTGCTGGCCGCGGGCGGTTATCCGGGCGAGTACGGCAAGGGATTCCCCATCCACGGCCTGGACGCAGCCCTGCCGCAAGGGGTGAAGGTTTTCCACGCTGGCACCGCACTGGCGGACGGGAATATCGTGACCAGCGGCGGCCGGGTACTCTGCGTCACTGCGCTGGGCACTGACATCGCCAGCGCACAGCAAAGCTGCTACCAGGCCGCGGGGCAGATCAGCTGGGACGGAATGACCCTGCGCCGGGACATTGGTTGGCGCGCGCTGGCGCGCTATAGTTAGGACCAAACCGACCGTGGATCCTGTCATGAGAACCCGCCAACTGACGCTGCTGGACCGCCTGCTGAGTGAAGCCGACTCCGTATTGCGCACGCTCAACAACCGCGGCCAGCCGGCCACCCGGAACTCACCGGCGGAAGGGCATCGCGACAGCAGCTTCAGCGACAGCCAGCGTCGCCACATCGCCGGCCTGATGCGGGTCAACCATACCGGCGAAGTCTGTGCCCAGGCCCTCTACCAGGGCCAGGCGCTGACCGCCAAACTGGCGGAGGTTCGCGAGGAAATGCACCAGGCAGCGCGCGAAGAGGAGGATCACCTGGCCTGGTGCGCCGAACGCCTGCGTGAACTCAACAGCCGCCCCAGTGTGCTGAATCCGGCCTGGTACGGCCTCTCCTTCCTGCTGGGCGCCGGCGCTGGCGCCGTCGGCGACAAATGGAGCCTGGGCTTTGTCGCCGCCACCGAGGAACGCGTCTGCCGCCACCTGAAAGATCACCTCAAGCAGCTGCCTACGGACGATCGCAAATCTCAGCTGATCCTGCAGCAAATGCTGGCGGATGAAGAGCGGCACGGAGAAAACGCCCTTGCTGCGGGCGGGGCGGATCTCCCCGCCCCGGTCAAGGAGTTGATGGGCGCGGTATCGAAACTGATGACCCGCAGCAGCTACTATGTGTGACCAGGGCGCCCTACGGGGCGAACTCGCCAAGCTCGAAACTGTGACTCATTGCCACCCCCGCGGCACCCAGCATGATGGATGCCGAGCAGTATTTTTCCGCTGACAGCTCCACTGCCCGCTGCACCTGCTTTTCCTTCAGCTCGACACCCGTGACCACGAAGTGCAGGTGAATTTTCGTGAATACCGCAGGCACCGCATCCGCGCGCTCGGCAGCAATCTCGACCCGGCAATCCACCACCTGCTGGCGCGACTTCTGCAGCATGCTCATCACGTCAAATGACGCACAGCCGCCCACGGACAACAGCAACATTTCCATGGGCCGAGGCCCCAGATTGCGCCCCCCGTGATCCGGCGGCCCGTCCATAACCACGCTGTGGCCACTGCCGGATTCCCCGAGGAACATGGCACCGTCCACCCACTTCACCGTCACCTGCATTGTGTTCATTTCCCTACTTGACCAGGACCGCGAGCTTAGCATAGCGGTTTGCGTTTTACTTGCTGTAAGGGTGCGGTACCATTGCTCGCCACGATTGCCGGCTGAAGGAAGAAAGCTGCATGCTAAAGCCCCATATCACCAACACCATCCCCAATGTGGAAACCTTCCTCCGCCATTGCAATCGCAGGGTGTACCGCTCCAAGCACGTCATACTCGAAGAGGGAGCCGACAGCGACTTTCTCTATTTAATCCTGGATGGGTCGGTGTCGGTTCTGGTGCACGAAGAGGACCATCCGGATCACATGATGGTCGTCAGCTACCTCAACGCGGGCGACTTCTTTGGCGAGATGAGCCTGTTCGGAGGGGCGGAGGAAGTGCGCAGCGCCATGGTGGTGGCGCGCGAGCAATGTGAGGTGGCGGAAATCTCCTACGAACGTTTCCACCAGCTCCGCAGCCAGTTCCCCGATATCCTCTTCGCCATTGCGCGGCAGATGTGCATTCGCCTGCGCCGGACCACCCGCAAACTGAAAGACCTGGCCTTCGTCGACGTCTCCGGGCGCATTGCCCACACCCTGCTGGACCTGTGCAAGCAACCGGACGCCATGACCCATCCGGACGGTATGCAGATCAAGATTACCCGCCAGGAACTGGGCAAGATTGTCGGCTGCTCCCGGGAGATGGCGGGGCGGGTGCTGAAAAACCTGGAGGAAGAAGGACTGGTGTCAGTCTCCGGCAAGACCATGGTGGTCTTCGGCACCCGCTGAGTAGCGCGGATTCAGGTTCTCAAGCGGGGAAAAACAGCTCTCGCAGCCGGTCGCCGGGTTCGGGGGCACGCATGAAGGCCTCGCCTACCAGAAAACTGAACACCCCGGCATCGCGCATCAGGGCCACGTCCTCCCCGGTGTGAATGCCGCTTTCCGTCACCACCACGCGATCCGCGGGAATATGGGGCAGCAGGCCGATGGTGGTCTGCAGCGATGTGTCAAAACTGTGCAGGTCGCGGTTGTTGATACCCAGCAGCGGCGTTGCCAGCTGCAGGGCGCGCTCCAGTTCGGCGCGGTCGTGCACCTCCACCAACACATCGAGCGCGTATTCAGCGGCGGCGGCGGCCAGTTCCTGCATTTGCCGGTCATCCAGCGCCGCGACAATCAACAGCACCGCATCGGCGCCGATTGCCCGGGCCTCCACTACCTGCCAGACATCAACGGTGAAATCCTTGCGCAGTACTGGCAGTTCACAGGCCGCTCGGGCCTGCTGCAGGTAGGCATTCGCGCCCTGGAAAAAATCCACGTCGGTCAGCACCGACAGGCAGGCAGCGCCACCGCGCTGGTAACTGTCCGCGATCTGCGCTGGCTGGAAATCCTCGCGGATCACGCCCCGGCTGGGCGAGGCCTTTTTCACCTCGGCAATCACCGCAGGCTGCGCCCGCGCGACCTTCTGCTGCAGGGCAGCGGCAAACCCTCGGGGAGAAGACTGCTCGCTGATGCGCGATTCCAGATCCGCCAGGGACTGCTGTGACCTGCCCTGGGCGACCTCCTCCTGCTTGCGTTGCAGGATACGGCGCAGGATGGTTGACACCTCGCTCATCAGCTGTGCCCCCCGCTGCTCATCATCTGGGTGAAACTGACAAACTCCTTGAGCTTCTCCATCGCCTGCCCGGTCGCCATCAGATCGTCCGCCAGCGCGACGCCGTCCGCGATAGTGGCCGCCAGGCCGCTGACATAAATTGTCGCGCCGGCATTGAGGGCAATCATGGCGGCTGCCTTGCGGGCCAGCTGGTCATTGCTGCGCCCGAGGGCGGCGCGGATAAGCGTCGCCGACTCGGCGGCACTGCCCACCGCCAGGCCCTCAAGATCCTGCCGTTCGAGGCCGAAATCCTCAGGTGTGACCCGATAGGTCGAGACGATACCACCCACCAGTTCGGCGACCTCGGTGCTGCCACTGATGGTCATTTCATCCAGCCCGCCCTCGCCGTGGACGACCAGGACATGTTCGCTGCCGAGCACCTTCAGCACCTCGGCGAGAGGACGGCACAGGGTCGGGTTGAACACGCCCACGAGCTGGCGCTTGACGCCGGCGGGGTTGGTCAAGGGCCCCAGCACATTGAAGATCGTGCGCAGGCCCAGCTCCCGGCGCGGGCCGACAGCGTGGCGCATCGCGGAGTGGTGGGCAGGAGCGAACATGAATCCCATGCCGACGCTGTCGATGCTGCGGGCGACCTGGGCGGGGCTCAGGTCCAGGGGCACACCCAGCTCTTCCAGCAGATCAGAACTGCCGGAAGTGCTGGAAACCGAGCGGTTGCCGTGCTTCGCTACCCGGGCGCCCGCAGCCGCCACCACAAAGGTGGCCGCAGTGGAGACATTGAACAGGTTGGCGCCATCGCCACCGGTGCCCACCAGGTCAACCAGGTGGGGCCCCGAGACCGCCACCGGCGTCGCCAGCTCGCGCATGACCTGGGCGGCGCCGGCAATCTCCTCAATGGTTTCACCCTTCATCCGCAGTGCCACCAGCAGCGCACCGATCTGGGCGTCGGTGGCACCGCCGGACATCACCGTGCCCATCACCGCCGCCATCTCCTCCCGGCCCAGGTCCTTCCTGTCCACCAGCCGCGCCAGTGCCTGTTGCATATCCATCAGCGCGTCTCCAGCTCAAGAAAGTTACGCAATAAATCATGGCCGTGGGCGGTCAGGATCGATTCCGGATGGAACTGCACCCCCTCTACCGCCAGCTCGCGATGCCGCAGGCCCATGATCTCATCGACCTCGCCGTCCCCGGTTTCGGTCCAGGCGGTGATTTCCAGGCAGTCGGGGAAGCCGTCCGCCGCCACTACCAGGCTGTGGTAGCGGGTGGCCTCGAAGGGCTGGCTCAGCCCCCGGAACACGCCCTTCCCGCGATGGTGGATCGGGGAGGTCTTGCCGTGCATCACCTTGCGCGCGCGCACCACCTGCCCGCCATAAACCTGGCCGATACTCTGCATGCCCAGGCACACCCCCAGGATAGGCAGTTTACCGGCGTACTCGGCGATCACCGCCATGGAAATCCCCGCCTCATTGGGCGTACAGGGACCCGGAGAGATGACGATTCGATCCGGCGCCAGCCCGGGGATGTCCGCGACCTCGATCTCATCGTTGCGGACCACCTGTACCTCGGCCCCCAGCTCACCCAGATACTGCACGATGTTCCAGGTAAAGGAGTCGTAATTGTCGATCATGAGTATCTTGGGCATAAAAATCTCTGGGGACGAGGGATCGCGGGCCTGGATGCTGGGAAACCGCCCGCTGATCCCTGCTGCCCCGCTGTGGCGGCCAGGCACGGGTCATGACAAAAAGGGCTGGAATTATAGCATGCGCGGGTTCTTCACCGTCTACAGCGTAATTACGGAGCCGCCGGCTTGCCGATCACCAGCACATCCTGGAAAAACACTCCCGGGCGCTCTTTCCAGTTCCCGGGCATCAGCTCCAGCAGACTCAGACCGCAGTCGTCGAGGAGAGCACTCCAGGCCGCCTCATCGACGCCGATCGCCTGCTCGGGAACCTCGGCCCAGGCGGGACAGCGCCAGTCTGTCGAGCCATAGGCCGAGCGATCGAAGACCCAGCGCCCGGCCGGAGTGCCGTGGTAGCGGGAGGCCGCTCCAGCCGCGCGGGGCAGGCTGCGCCGGTAGTCCTCGTCCAGCAGAAACAGAGTGACCAGGGCGCGGCCGCCGGGTCGCAGGACCCGGGCCAGCTCGGCGAGGTAGCAGCGGGCATCCTCCTCCCGAAAATGGGTCCAGACGGACAGCGCCGTCACCAGATCGAAACTGGCGCTCTCCAGATGCCAGGGACGGGGATCCGCGGCCTGGCCCGGCGCGTAGAGCGGGTTCCCCACGTCCAGGTGCAGGAACTCGCAGGTCGCCGCAGGGTAGTGTTCGCGGCAGAACTCGATCTGGCTGGCAGAGACATCAATCCCCGTATAGCGCCCGCGACCGATGAACGGCTCACAGGCAATCGCCAAAAGCCCCGATCCGCAGCCGACGTCCAGCACCCGCAGGTCATCCCGCCACCCGCACTGCTGCCCTATCAGGGTCTGGAAGATTCCCGCCACATGAGCCCACTCGGCATAGCTGAGCTTGCCGCCCCGGCGACGGGCCTGGCCCGGGATGAGGCGCAGATTGCGGGTGCGCAGCACCCTGGCCTGATCCAGGGGCAGATAGACCGCGTCCAGATGGGCATAGGCATCCTCGCGGCCCCGCAGCAGCTCGCGCAGCCGCGCATCCAGGCTCACGCCTGCTCCAGCCCCGCCAGCACCATGGAGGCTGCCCGGAACATGGCACGGGCCTTGTTGTGGGTCTCCTTCCATTCCAGCCGCGGCACGGAATCGGCGACAACGCCGGCACCCACCTGCACGTACAGCGTGCCGCCCTTGATCACCGCGGTGCGGATGGCGATGGCAGTGTCCATCTCCCCGGCCCAGGAAATGTAGCCCACGGCGCCGCCGTAGACGCCACGTTTGACCGGCTCCAGCTCATCGATGATCTCCATCGCCCGGATCTTGGGCGCGCCACTCAGGGTGCCGGCCGGCAGGGTTGCCCGCAATACATCCATGGCGGACTTGCCGGGCCGGAGCTGGCCGCAGACATTGGACACGATGTGCATGACATGGGAGTAGCGCTCCACGGCCATCTGGTCGGAGACCTGCACCGTGCCGGTGGTGGCGATACGGCCGATGTCATTGCGGCCGAGGTCGATCAGCATCAGGTGCTCGGCGATCTCCTTGGGATCCGCCAGCAATTCCGCCTCCAGCGCCTGGTCCTCGGCCTCGGTGTGGCCACGGCGGCGGGTACCCGCGAGCGGCCGCACTGTCACCTCGCCCTGCTGCAGGCGGGCAAGGATTTCCGGCGAAGAGCCGACGATGTGGAAATCGCCGAGGTCCAGATAATACATGTAGGGCGAGGGATTGAGATTGCGCAGGGCGCGGTACAGGTTCAAGGGTGGCGCGGCGAAGGGCACCGCGAGGCGCTGGGAGGGCACCACCTGCATGACATCTCCCGCCAATACATAATCCTTGATGCGGTTCACCATGTCGGCAAACTGCGCCTCGTCGAAGTGGGAACTGGCGCTGCTTTCCAGCGTGTCGGAACTGGCGCCGTGCAGCGCCACCTCCGGCAGCGGGGGCATCGGCTCCCGCAGCCTCTCGGCCAGCACCCGCAGGCGTGCCCGGGACCTTTCCAGTGCCTCTGGCCGGGCCGGGTCGGCGTTGACGATGATGCGGATGGTGCCCGACAGATTGTCGAACACCAGCACCTCTTCCGACACCATCAGCAGCACATCCGGGTTGCCCAGCTCATCCGGGGGTGCCTTGCCCTTCAGCCTGGGCTCCACGTAACGCACACTGTCGTAGCCGAAATAGCCCACCAGACCGCCGTGGAATACCGGCAGGTCTGCCTGCGGGGCCACCCGGTAGCGCTGCTGGTACACCTCCACGAAGGCCAGGGGGTCCTCCACCTCGCGGGACTCACTGACTTCGCCATCAACCAGGATATCCACCCGGTACCCGGTAACCCGCAACAGGGTGCGGCAGGGCAGGCCGATGATCGAGTAGCGACCCCATTTCTCGCCGCCCTGCACGGATTCGAAGAAAAACGAAAACGGGCCCTCCGCCAGCTTGCGGTAGGCGCTGATCGGCGTTTCCAGGTCAGCCAGTACTTCCGTACTGACCGGTATGCGGTTGTAGCCCTGGGCCGCCAGGGCGGCAAATTCCTCCGGACTCATCACCTGGCGCTCGCCTGCGCCAGCGCCGAGCGCATCTCCGCAATCACTGCGGCGTAATCCGGTTGATTAAAAATTGCCGAACCGGCGACAAAGGTGTCGGCACCCGCAGCGGCAACCGCAGCGATATTTTTTGCCGACACGCCGCCGTCGACCTCCAGCCGGATGGAGTAACCGGAAGCATCGATCAGGGCCCGCGCCTCGCGCAGCTTGTCCAGGGTGGCGGGAATGAAAGACTGGCCGCCGAACCCCGGGTTGACTGACATCAGCAGCACCACATCCACCTTGTCCATCACGTACTTGAGCACATCCAGGCCCACATGGGGGTTGAACACCAGACCGCTCTTGCAGCCGGCGTCGCGAATCATCTGCAGGGAGCGGTCGACATGGATTGAGGCGTCGGGGTGGAAGGTGATCCAGCTGGCACCGGCCTCGGCGAAGTCGCCGATCAGCCGGTCCACCGGGGAAACCATCAGGTGCACATCGATCGGAGCGGTCACGCCGTGCTTGCGCAGCGCCTTGCAGACCATGGGTCCGATGGTGAGGTTGGGTACGTAGTGGTTATCCATGACGTCAAAGTGCACCACATCCGCTCCCGCGGCCAGCACCCGGTCAACCTCCTCGCCCAGGCGTGCGAAATCTGCCGACAGGATAGACGGTGCGATGAGGTAATCGGTCACGGGAAAACTCCGGCAAATGAACAGGCGCCCATTCTAGCGGCTATGGGAGGTCAGATCATCCTCGGATCCGGCATTTGCACGCACCAGTCGCGCATCCAGCTCCCGCAGCCGCTGCGGCGTGCCGACATCGGTCCAGGCCCCGCGAAAGTGCTCTCCCGAGACCCTGCCCCGGGCGATGGCGGCATCCAGAAGCGGCCGCAGGGGCAACTTGCCGGGGGCCATACCGGCAAAGAACCCCGCCGTGTAGACGCCGATGCCCGCGTAGGTCAGCCCGCGGGTGTCCGGCGGCCGGGCGCTTACACCGCCTCCGGTTGTAACGCAGAAGTCGCCGTCGGGGTGCTGCGGCGGATTGTCGACCAGCACCAGGTGCGCGGCGCCCGCTGGCAGGTTGCGCCGGGCCAGCAGGCGTTGCAGGGGGAAGCTGGTCCAGACATCGCCATTCACCACCAGGAACGGCGCATCACCCAGCAGGGGCAGAGCGCGGTGGATGCCGCCGGCGGTTTCCAGCGGCTCGGGCTCCCGGGAGTAGCAAATGCGCACCCCCCAGCGGCTGCCGTCCCCACACCACTCCATGATCTGCCCGGCCAGGTGGGACACGTTGATCACCAGCTCGTCCAGGCCCAGTGCAGCCAGGGCCTCGATGTGCCAGGCGATCAACGGCTTGCCGCCCACCTCCAGCAGAGGCTTGGGCGTGTGTTCGGTCAGGGGCCGCATCCGCTCGCCAACCCCCGCTGCCAGGATCATCACTTTCACAGGGGCTCGCTCCAGGGCTGCCGCGCAACCGCTGTCAGCACTTTCTGTTCGAACCAGTCCCGGAATTCATCCAGCACGCCGGTCTCACCGGCGTGCGCGGCCAGCACCTCGCGAATGTAGCTGATCACCAGCGGCAGATCACGCAGGTAAGCGGACTTGCCGTCTCGCAGGTACAGACGGGCAAAGGTACCGAGCACCTTCAGGTGTCTCTGCAATCCCATCCAGTCCAGCCAGCGGAGGAAGGTGGCGTCATCCACCGCAGGCAACAAGCCCTGTGCAACCAGAGCGTCCCGATGGCCCAGCGCCCAGGCCTCGACCCGTTGCCGGGGCCAGCGAATGTAGCAGTCCTTCAGCAGTGACACCGGATCGTAGGTCACCGGGCCCACCACTGCGTCCTGGAAATCAATGACCGCCAGCTCGCCATCGGCCAGGCACATCAGGTTGCGGCTGTGGAAGTCCCGGTGCACCAACACCTGGGGCTGCGCCAGCGCGCTGCCAATCAACAGACCGTCCAGTTCCGCCAGCAGATGGCGCTCGGCGTCCGCGAGCTCCAGTCCCAGCAGTTGCTGCAGGAACCAGGCGGGAAAACGGCTGAACTCCTCCGCCAGCAGGGCGCGATCGTATACTGGCAGGTTAGCCAGCGCCCCGGGCTCGATCGCCGCCAACTGCCGCACGACCGCCAGTGCGCGACCATAGCAGTCATCTGCCGTAGATTGTTCCAGCTGCGCCAGCAACAACTGGTCGCCCAGATCCTCCAGCAGCATGAACCCCTGCTCCAGGTCCGCCCCCAGCAGTGCCGGCACGCGCACCCCGGCTCGCTGCAGCAACTGGCGCAATGCCAGGAATTCACGGTTCTTCTCGGTGGCCGGCGGCGCGTCCACCGCTATCGCGGTCCGCTCCGACCAGTGCAGGCGAAAATAACGGCGGTTACTGGCGTCACCGGCGACGGGCAACAGCGTTGCCGCTGTGGTCCCGGGCAGCTCAAGCACGGCCAGGGCCCAGGGCAGCAGATGAGGTGAAACGGTCGACAAGGGAGCTCCTGTGGCAAAAAAGTCCCGGACAAGCCCGGGGTGATGCATTATCATCCCGTGTTATACCAGAAAATGCATCTTGCCCTGATGAATCCGCCCCCGCACAGCCCCGCCAAACCCAGAGTGCGCCTCCTGGCCGTTGCCCTGAGCCTCGCCCTGACCGGGCTGGCCGCTGGGTCCGCCGTGGCCAATGACACCGCCGGGCTGGATTGGGTGCCACTGCAATCCCTGCCGGAAGCCTTGCGCGACAGACAATGCCGCAGCTGTGGCGGGCGCTACGTTGACCCACTCGCCGAGTCGGACCTTTCCGCCACCCCCGAGACCTCCGACATTCGCGCCCGCGCCACCGAGTCCGAACTGGTGGGTGATGATGTCTACCTGAGGGGTGGCGTGGCGGTTGACCAGGGGTACCGCCAGCTTCGGGGTGAGGACGGCTACTTCGACCGCGCCGAGCGCGAGGGTACCGTCTCCGGTGGCATCACCCTGCGCGAACCGGGACTGCTGCTGCGCGGCCAGGAGGCGCAGTACTCCGCGGACTCCGGCGAAGCGAGCATCCGCGACAGCGAATTTGTGCTTCACCGGCAGCACCTGCACGGCAGCGCGGGCCAGCTGCGCCGGGACAGTGAGGGCCTGCTGTTCATCCGGGATGGCAGGATGTCCTACTGCGCCCCGGACGACGAAGAGTGGGCTATCCGGGCAGACAGCATCAAGCTGGACCTGGAGGAAGGGATGGGCACCGCCACGGGGGCCAAGCTGGACCTGGGCGGCGTCCCGGTACTTTACGTCCCCTGGGTCCGCTTCCCGCTGGATGATCGCCGCCACACCGGCCTGCTCTGGCCCGATATCAGCTCCGACTCCAGCGGCGGGCTGGATGTGGCGGTCCCGGTCTACTTCAACCTGGCCCCCAACTACGACCTCATGTACACGCCCCGCCTGATTCAGGACCGCGGCCTGAACCATGAGCTTGAGGGCCGGTACGTCAACCACAACACCGGCTTCTGGTCCCTGGGTGGGGCCTACATGGGCAGTGATGACCAGCTGCAAAGCGAAGGGGAGCAGGGCGACACCAACCGCTGGCTGGCCAACGTCAAGCACACTGGCCTGTTCGAGCAGCGCTGGCGCTCGCGAGTGGACTACAGCAAGGTCAGCGATGTCGACTACTTCAAGGACCTGGATACCTCCAGCCTGGATACCCGGCGCAAGACCAACCTGCTGCAGCTGGGCTCCGTGGATTATCTCGGGGAAGACTGGCTGCTCGGGGTGGAATTCCAGCAGTACCAGACCCTGGCTGACGATATCGACGAGGACTACAGAAAGCTGCCCCAGATCAGCGCGAGCTTCCGCGGCGACAACACGCCCTTCTCGGTGGATCCCATCTTCCTTGCCCAGTACTCCTATTTCGATTCGGATTCGGAGAGCGTCACCGGGCAGCGCCTGTACATGGAAGGTGGCGCCACCCTGCCCCTGCTGTGGCAGTACGGCTTCCTCAAGCCCACCGCCAAGTATCGCTACCTGGAATACGAGCTGAACTCCACCGAACCGCTCTTCACCGACAGTCCGTCGGCGGGCTCGGGCTTGCTCAGCGTCGACGGCGGCCTGTACTTCGAGCGCCCCACGAAGCTGGCGGGCAGGGACCTGCTGCAGACCCTGGAGCCGCGAGTCTACTACCTGGTCAGCGAATACGACGACCAGTCCACGCAGCCCGATTTCGACAGCGCCGAGCTCACGTTCAGCTACAACCAGCTGTTCCGGGAAACGCGGTTTTCGGGCCGCGACCGTCTCGACGATGCCAACCAGATATCCCTGGGTCTGACCACCCGCTACATCAGCGATGAAGACGGACGCGAATTCCTGAACGCCAGTATCGGCCAGATCTTCTACCTGCGTGACCGACGGGTGCGGCTGGACCCGCGGGACGCGGTGCTCGACCAGTCCAGCTCGGAAATGGCCGCGGACGTCAACTTCTTCCCCAACCAGCGCCTGAGCCTGCGCAACAGCCTCGTGTGGGACCCGGAGAGCGGCGACATGAATGCCGGCAGCCTGCACGCCAGCTACCAGCGCGAGGACCGATCGGTCTTCAACGTCGGCTACTCCTACCGCCGGCCGGTGACCCTGGTGGACCGGGACACGGTAACCGAACAGGCGCACCTGTCCGCCTACTACCCGGTAAACGAGCGCTGGAGCGTGTTTGCCGCGCTCAACTTCAGTATTGAGGGCAGTACCAGCGTGGAAGATATGTTCGGAATCGAATACGATAGCTGCTGCTGGCGTGTTCGCCTCTTGCATCTGCGCTACATAGACACCGTTCTCGGGGAGGATACCGATTTCTCCGACCCCGGCCTGGAACGGGAGTACTCCACACAGGTCCAAGTTGTCCTCAAGGGTATGGGCGGCTTTGGTAACCGGGTTACCGACCTGCTTGAAAACATGATTCGAGGTTTCGACGATCGTGACTATTAAATCCGTACTGCTGGCCGCTGGCCTCGCCACCTCGTTGCTGCTGGGGGCGTCCGCGCAAGCCCAGACACAAATCCTGGACCAGGTGGTGGCAATCGTCGACGACGATGTCATCATGGCCAGCGAATTGCGGGAAAGGATCCAGAGCATCACCCAGTCCCTGCAGTCCCGCGGCATGGAGCTGCCCCCCGAGGACGTGCTTATCCGCGAAACCCTGGACCGGCTGATCCTGGAGAGTATCCAGCTGCAAATGGGCAACCGGGTCGGTGCGCGCATCAGTGACGCGCAGCTCAACGCCGCAATGGAGCGTATCGCCGCCCAGAACCGTATGAGCCTGGACCAGTTCCGGGTCATGCTGGAGCAGGAGGGCCAGTCCTACGCGACCATGCGCGAGCAGATCCGGCGCGAAATGGTGATTCAGCGGGTGCAATCGGGCAACGTCAACCAGCGCATCCAGATTTCCGAGCAGGAGGTGCGCAACTTCCTCGCCTCCTCCGAGGGTCAGAAACTCAGCCAGCCCGAGTATCGCATCCAGCACGCCCTGCTGCCGCTGCCACCGGACGTGGCCGACAGCGAGGCCGAAGCCGCCCGCGCCTACCTGCAGGGGCTGCTGCGTCGCATCCGCGGCGGTGAAGCGTTCGACCGTGTGATATCCGCCAGCACCGACCGCTACCAGTTTTCCGGCGGCGACCTCGGCTGGCGCAAACTGGAAGACCTGCCCAGCCTGTTCAGCGATGTCGCCCCCAGCCTGGAGGTCGGCGCCACATCCGACCCCATCCGCAGCCCGTCGGGATGGCACCTGGTGCATATGGCGGACATGCAAGGGGGTAGCCAGATGGTGAACCAGACCCGTGTGCGCCACATACTGGTACGCCCGTCAGAGATCATGACCGAGGAACAGGCCCGCGCCCTCGTTCTCAGCCTGAAGGAGCGCGCCGAAGCGGGCGAAGACTTCGCTGCCCTGGCCCGGGAATACTCCGAGGACATCGGCTCCGCCGCCGAGGGCGGGGATCTCGGCTGGACCAACCCGGGGCAGATGGTCCCCGAGTTCGAGGCGGCCATGGCCTCCACCCCGGTCGGCGAATTGTCCGATCCGGTGCAGAGCCAGTTCGGCTGGCACGTGCTGGAAGTGCTGGAGAGGCGGGAGCAGGACATGACCCGCGAGGCCATCCGCGCCCGCGCCACCGAGGCCCTGCACCAGCGCAAGTACGAAGAAGAGCTGGACGCCTGGCTGCGCAAGATTCGCGACGAAGCCTACGTCGACATCAAGTAGACCGGGATGACGGTGCCGAGGATCGCCATCACCGCCGGAGAGCCGGCGGGAATCGGCCCGGATATCGTCGCCATGATCGCCCAGCACGACTGGGCAGCCGAGTTGCTGGTTATTGCCGACCCGGACCTGCTGAGGGAGCGGGCGCGGCAACTCGGCCTCCCGCTCCAGCTGCGGGTGATTGACCCCACAGCTTCGCCACAGCCCCTGCCCGCCGGCACCATTGGCATCCTGCCCGACGCTGGCGAATTCCGCGCACCGCACCTGGCTGCGGAAGTAGAACCCGGTGTGCTGAACACCGCCAACGGGCCCTATGTGATCGAGACCCTGCAGCGCGCCGTCGACGGCTGCCTGGGCGGCCACTTCCAGGCCATGGTCACCGCCCCGGTGCAGAAATCCGTGATCAACGACGCGGGTATCCCCTTTAGCGGCCACACCGAGTTCCTGGCGGAGAAAACCGACACCGCGATGGTCGTGATGCTGCTTGCCGCCGGCCAGCTGCGGATAGCCCTGGCCACCACCCACCTGCCGCTGGCGCAGGTTCCGGCGGCGATTACCCCGGAGTCACTGGCCGCCACCCTGCAGATCCTGCACGCCGACCTGATGCGCAAGTTCGGCATCGCCAGGCCCTGCATCGCGGTGCTGGGTCTCAACCCCCACGCCGGGGAGGGCGGTCACCTGGGGCGGGAAGAGATCGAGGTCATCGGCCCGGTACTGGAGCAACTGCGCGGCGAGGGCATGAACCTGCTGGGTCCCCTGCCGGCAGATACCGCCTTCAGCCCCAAACTGCTGGCGCAGGCCGATGTCTACCTCGCCATGTTTCACGACCAGGGCCTGCCCGTGTTGAAGTACGCAGGCTTCGGCAATGCCGTGAACATCACCCTCGGACTGCCGATTGTGCGCACCAGCGTGGACCACGGAACGGCGCTGGACCTCGCGGGCACCGGGCTCGCCAGTGACGGGAGCTTGCGGGCCGCGCTGGAGCTGGCAATTGAGCTGGCATGAGCACCGCCCTCAGTAACCGGGACTTTATCCAGGCCCTGGGTCTGGCAGTAACGGCCCTTGTACTGAGCGCGGCACTGCTGCTGCCGGGCTACCTCCTGCTGGTGCCGGTACTCCACCCCGAGTTCAGACCGTATATCGAAAGCGAGCGGGCAAGCCCTGTTGCCATACCCGGTAACCGCTTCCAGCCCGTGGTTTTTGGTGAGGGCGGCTTCGAAGGTGACACAGCGGTGATCAGTGCGCTGGCCGAAGCAGCACCCGAAGACCATGCTGTACTCGTACACCGGCAGCTGTTCCGGGCAGACCAGTTCTCCTTCCTTCGCTATCATATTGAAGGCCGTAATCCGGCCCTGCGGGTAATGCTTTTTTGGCAGAGAGAGGATACGCCCGGCGAAAATTATTTCGCGGAACTGGATTACTCGAGTGAAGGGCCCCGCCTGCACAATCTACTGCGCAACGAGGAGTGGAGGGGGACGATTACCGAACTCGCCGTGGGACTTTTCGGGGACTTGCGCGGGGGGACCGTAAAGCTCAACAGTGTTGTGCTGGAGCCCTACAGTCACCGCGGACTACTGCAAGCCGCGTGGGCAGAGTGGAACGCGTTCGCGCCATGGGACCAGAGCTCAATCAATGTCTACCGCGGCGTGCCGGATGGCGCACTGATCTTCCCGGTACCCGCGATAGCGGCCTGGCTGGCGACCAGCATTGCCATTATCCTGTTGTGGCGAGGGGTCACCCGCACACGCAGCGGTTCTTCCCGACCCTGGCTGCCGGCTGGCATTGCCATTGGAATCGCCTGGGCTGCACTGGACGCCCTCTGGCTGCAGCAGCTGTTGCGGCAGAACGCCGAGACCCGCTACCTGTTCGCAGGCACGACCTTGCACGAGAAAAAGCTGGCGGACTGGGATGGGGAATATTACGCCGCGAGCCACGCGATCAAGGATCAGCTTGGCAAGAAAGGGGGCGACTTAATCATTCTCTACCAGACGGATCAGGCAGCACTGGCGCAAAGAATGCGCTTCCACCTACTACCCGAGTTCAAGGCAACTATAATCCGCCCCGTCTCCAGGGGCTGGGTTGTGCGCGCCGGGCGAAAATTCAACCATGTGATAGTGGTCTCCGGGCCAGGAACATCTCCCGCTTCTACTCCCGGGCTGCAAGAGTTGTTGACCAGCAGACACACCACCCAATGGGATGTGTTGGAGGCATCGGGGCCGATCGTCCTGTACGCCACCAATGGAGCGGACGGGGCATGACCTATCCATTGCCTGTACTGCTCTTGGCGGTTCTAGTGCCCTGGCTATTCGGCTCACTGCTGGCCCGCTGGCTGTCCGGACCCGGCCGCTCCGCGTTCCTGTATCTCGGCCAGGGCTATATTCTGGGCATGCTTGCGGTTGTATGGCTCACCAGGACTTGGCAAGCCGCTGGCTGGTCCCTGAAATTCTGGCCGATGGCTGGACTATTTCTGGTGCTCAGCATACTCGCAGGGGCAGGCCTGCTAATCGATAACAAGCGACACAACTCCAACCCCACAAGCAGACCGGGTCAGAGTGCCTACCTGTGGCAGCAAGTGCTCGTAGTTCTGCTCTTTATTGCCATGGGAGCCCACCTGCTCACCGTGGCTCAGGAACTACTCCTGCGGCCAACGTTTCCCTGGGACGCCTGGCGAGGCTGGGAACCCAAGGTTATCCAGCTCTTTGACAGTCGCTCACTGAAAGCGCCGATAAAAACAATCGGCAATCACGGGGAGATATCAACCCTGGCACTGCTGTGGATGATGCTGGCGAGTGAAGCCACTCACGAACCGTTCCTGCATCTTCCCTGGCTCGCCGCCTACATGGCATTGGCAGCCATGGTGTTTGGCTATCTGTGCGACCATCATTCCAGCCCGGTCGCAGCGATGGGTGCCTACCTGGTTTTGAGCCTGCCGTATTTGAATATCCACGTGGCCCTGGCTGGCTACGCCGACATCTGGCTTTCATTGGCCTTTACCGCGGGCGTACTGGCCCTGAGTGACTTGAGGCGCAACAACAGACTTGGCGCGCTCGCTGTGGCGCTCCTGATGACCGTCGCCTGCTTCCAGGCCAAACGAGCGGGCATTGGCTTTGCCGCAGTCCTGTCAACACTACTCATTGTTGAGGCCAGCCTGCGAGCACCCAGACCTGTCGGTGTAGCGGTGGCAGTCATGTCCGCCGTTGCTGCAGGTGCTGTTGCGCTGGCTATTATGGGATACCAGGACATCCAGTTACTTCTCCCCGGGGGGCAGGAGTTTGTGGTCAACGCAAAGGAAGCACGTCTCCCAGGCCTGTTTCTGTATACGTTTGCTCCAGAGTGGCAGCCCGGTCCGTTCCTTGAGGCATTACTCGGGTTTGGCAACTGGCACCTTACGGCCTATCTCTGGCTGGGGGCCGCTGCGCTGGTGCTGGCGTTTCGCAGGTGGCAACTGCTGCTGCAACCGGAGAACCTAGGCGTTCTGATTGGACTGGCGGTGATTGCGCTGTATTTTGTCCTCGTATCTCCCGGGACAGCCCTCGACCATACCGGACTTTCCCGGGCCGTGCTTTATGTACTGCCTCTGGCGTTGGTTTGGTTGCTGACGGTTACGCAGAAATTGGCTGGGAAAGTACCTAGGAACCGCGACTAGCTTCCACCTGCCGCACCGCCTTCAAAGTAGCGTCTACCACCAAATTGTCGCTGAACATGCTTTCCACGATCCGACGTGCCTCCAGCCCCATCCGCGACCGCTCCGCAATCGGCATAGTCAGCATTTGCGCCATGGCACCCTGCAGCGAAGCAATGTCCCGGGCTCGGCACAGTAAACCGTTGACCCCGTGCTGGACGACGTGTCGACAACCCGGCACGTCCGTAGCAACGACAGGCAAACCCATGGCTCCGGCCTCCAGCAACGAGCGGGGCAGCCCCTCGCGATAGGAAGGTAATACCACGCAGTCCACATCGGCGAGAATCGTCTCGATAGTATCGGTAGCACCTAGCCATTCGATATAGGTTTCTTCACCCCAAGCCAGCAGCTGCTGCTCGGAAATGGACGACGAATTTTCCGCATCGGCAAAACCACACAACCAAAGCACGACAGACTGACCCTGGTCGTGAAGCTCCCGCATCGCCGCGATCAGTTCCCTCAAACCCTTGTCACCCAGCATCCTTCCAGCATAGAGAAAGCGAAAGGGACCCTCGCGAGATCTGCAAGGCGACCAATTGAACCGCTTCAGATCCACCCCCGAGCCCGGCAACAGAGCCAGCCTATCTACGGGAACGAGACGATTATCCAGCAAAACACGGTAGTCTTCGGGGTTTTGGCAGAATACAACCCTCGCAAATGGCTGACTGAGCCGATACAGCAAGCGCACCACCCATGACACAAACCCGGCGCGAATAAAGGCGGTGCCAAGTCCAGAGACATTGTTTATGGCAGGAACACGTGTCAAGCATGCGGCCCAGGTGCCGTACACATTGTTTTTGATGGTGAAGTGAAGCGCTGCAACCGGATGCAGCCGCCTGTAGTACCGAAAGAATTGCAGAACAAGACTGACATCTGCAATGGGGTTGCTGCCCTGGTTTTCCATACGCAGCGACTTCCATTCGCATCCAAGCCCCTGCAGACGCCCGGAATAGTCATCATCGGGAGACAAGCAGACCACATGGTAACCCTCTGACATCAAGCGCCGAATAGTAGAGGCCCGGAAGTTGAACAGATACCAGGAGGTGTTCGCAGAAAGCGTCACTACTTTGCTCATTCAGAACGTGTCTCCGTGGTCCTACTCAAGCAAAAAGTTTCTATAGGGCAACCACGCGTGAGCGTGTGTCGCAAAGTTCAGCCATACAAAATGGACGAACGCATAATATGCAACAACAGCATAAACCAACACCGCACGTATATTCGCGCTGCGACCAAATACATCCGGAAGATGGGAAAACACAACAAGCTGAATCGGCAGCATGTACAACGCCACCCTGTCCACCGCGGTAGTTGCAGACGTGAACAGCAGCGAGCCAGCCAACACCAGAGAAATTATCGCGAGCCAGCCCCAGAGCCGGGCTTCAGTGCCAGTAAATCCAAACCGCCTGTGCCAAAGCAGCAGTATCATCGCCGGAATGGCATTCATTACACAACGAATCAGTGCCCCCTGTGATTGGTACTCAGCCTCCACATAATTTTGGAAAAGTGTGTCCATGTGATCTTGCTGGAATAGCGTAATTGCGAGCAGCGACGCCGTCCCTATACACAGCAACGTCAGGGGACGACTGCGAGTAGGGATCAAGCAGGCAATCGGCAGCAATAGTACTGCCGATACGTGGAACGTCGCCCCCAATAAAATCCAAAACAGGAAACGGAATACGTTCCCCCGACCCAGCGCAAGCAATCCCATCATGGCAAAGCCCAACGCCACACCCTGTCGGGTGTAACCCATGGCCACTACTGTAATGAAGTAGGGCACGGCGACAGTCATGGCCAGCCAGGGCCGCGGTAGCCTGCGAGTAAAAGCCGCTAATGCGACTGTGAAAACCAACCCACAAAAGAGATTGACACCCCATATATCCCAGCCGAGGCGTGCGCTAGTCCAGTTAACTATCTGGTAGCCCGGGCCTTTGAAAGCGATAATTTCTGTGAGCCGACTTTCGCGGGCGCGCTCTACATATTCAAGGTAACGTGCCCAGTCGCCTCCGACTTCCATCCGGAAGCCAATAAACAGGCTGATTACAGGAATAATGAGTAGCCAGGGTACATCTGACTTGAGAAAGCCAAAGGCCTTTACCGGTCCAACCACCGGGCGCCGCTGGATTGCAAGCACGGCAGGCAGGAAAAAGAGTATCCAATAAGGCCACATGTGCGGATGTTCCTACCGTGGGTACAGCGTGAGCGAACGCATATACTGGGCATAGCTATGCCGGAAGGAGTCTTGGCGATTTCCCAGTACACATGCAATCAAGTTGCGCCTCCGGCACGGCGAAGAATAGCCGCCACGCGTGGCGCCTGAACCTGCAACGAGAAATGCTCCTCCACGGCTTGACGCCCCCGCTGACCCAGAATGTGCCGCCAATCTGGATCCATCAGCAACCTATCCAGCGCCGCATACCATTGGTCAGGGCCATCAGCCAAAATGCCGCTACTCCACCCTGCGGATATCCCGACGTTTAATCCTACCGGAGAAGCCACTGTTGGCTTGCCGCAGGCCATATATTGGATCAGTTTGTAGCCGCACTTGCCACGCTCCCACGGCCCATCGGGCAGCGGCATGATACCAATATCGAAGCGTGCTACCTGTTCGGCCTCGGTGCTCTCGGACCATGGAAAGATGTCTACCGGCAAATTCTTGAAGCTGCGCACCACATCCGGGCGGGCGCCCACTAAAACCAGGCGCGCCCCGTGTTTCCGGCCAATATCTTCAAGTACGGGCGCAAGGCCCTCCACATATCGCTGGGTAGAGGGTGACCCAATCCACCCGATCACAGGCTCGGCATTCCCAGACCGCGGCTCGAAGTGATACCGATCTGCGTCGACGACTGTCGGTATCAGTTCGACTCGCCTGGCACCTGCCTCGCGCGCGCGGGCCCCCAGATAGTCGTTACCGCAGATTACCGCAGCCGCGCCAGACATCACTCGCTGGATCTTCCGACCCAGCAGGCGCCTCACCAAAGCTCTGCTGGACAGGTCGTAATTGTGAAACACCGCGTCGTCGTAGTCTACTACATAGGGTACCCCGGCGGGCAGCAGCGCACGTTCGACCCAATTGGGCAGATATGGCAAAACCTCCTTTTCTACCCACAATAAATCCGCACCGGTTGCGCGGCGCAGGTCGCGGGCCCGGACGCCATAGCGGCGGGCAACAGACACAATTGAACGACCCCTGCCCGCGTAAAGCCTTTCCAGATAAGTATCATCAAACAACGGGCAAACAGTCACCTCAATACCCGCTGCCTCAAGATATGGCAGATACTGCAAGGAACGCAGCCGGGTACTCGCCCCCAAGCGGCCGTACCTGGAGAGCAGGGTCACCTTCACCGCCCGTTTTCCGAACCGGCAGACTGCGAAATCAGCGTACGGTAGAGATCACGGTATCGTTTCGCGCCCTGTTCGACCGAGAAGTAATCCTCAGCTGCATATCTGCAAGCGCCGGAGGCGAGGATACCTTCATAACGCGCAAGCAGATCCCGAGCCGCTTTTTCCAAGGCAGCAGGGTCCTGCGTGTCGTCAATCACAACGCCCACCTTGTAATAATCGATGAGCCTGCCGAGGTCTCCTATACCCGAGTTACCAACCACTGGCACGCCCGCCGCCAAAAACTCGCCGAGTCGTGTTGGAGCACTTCCTGGCTTCGGAGCGAAAAACATCACGCCTACATCCATCTCAGCCAACAACCCGGGCATTGCCTGGGGAGCCGCGGCGCGGACGAGCACATCGCCGGGCTCCACCCCCGAACTGCTCGCCAGCTCAAGCACTTTTCCGTGATCATCGCGGGTCACTATGCTCATGCGCGCGCCGGGGACGAGTCGCTTCACCGCCAGGAAGAACGCAAAAAAGGCATCGAGATAGAACCAGCCACTCAGCAAAGTTCCCATGGTACCAACGACGAAGGAACTGCGACCTTCTAGGGCCATTCCGCTGGCCTGCTTTGAAGGCACACTGAAGCGATCCACATCCACGCAGGTTGTGATCACCTCGAATTGTTCCCGCGGTAATTCGGGGTAGACTGCCAACAAGTGGTCCACACCCGCCTGCGTCAGGCTGACAACTCGAACCGCACGCCGCAGCATGCGACGCTCCACCCACTTCAGGCCCCCATATATCGGCGACTCGCGGCTCAGGCGCCCCGCCATCACCATTTCGTCAGGCCACAACGCCCGCATGTCAAAGATGAAGGGCTTCCCTGTTACGATACCGCAAAGCCAGGCGGCGATGGCCGGAATATAGCTACGGCAATGGACCAACAGGACGTCCCTCCCACACGAGAACCGCAAGGTTTGCCAGAGCAAAACCAGCATGTCCCATAGCGTTGCGAACAACCGGGGACGGTGGTGGTAGACCTGCGGGCGCCAGTCGATACCCGCTTGCTCGCACTCAGCCCGCATGCTCTCCAACGCATGGATGTCCGCGAGGTCTTCCGGTTTCTCGAAGCTCACCAGTGTAAACACGTATTCGTCCGATAGCCGGGAGAGGTAGCTCAACACCTGCGAGCGGCCCAGTGGTTCAAGCAAGCCGGTGTAGGAAAGGTACAGGACCTCTCCTCCCTGGCCTTTCTCCACCGGCTGCTTGCAATACCTGGCCATCAAAAATCATACCCCAGGGCATCGATATCCCTGCGGTATATATCCGCCACGAGATCTGCCATTTGCTCGGTGTATGCCTCGCGATAACCCTGGCCAGTGCCCGGCCGCAAGCGAGGAAGCGTCAAATCCGGCCTGCCGTGCAGCTTGCAGACATGAGCGAAGTCCAACTCCAGAGACTCAAAGCGACCGATGAAATCCATCACCACGCCCCGCCCGGGAATAGAGATCCAGTCGACCTGGTCACGAAAGTGGGGGTAGCGTTTGACTGCACTGCGATAACGAAGATCCCGAAGACCTAGAATGAAGTTCTCGAAGCTATGTCTGTCTGAAAGGTGATGCGTGGCCCAGGTCCAATCCAGGAACTTGTCGCCCTTGCCGACAACACGATGCAGGTAGTGATAGGCGGAATGAATCCGCGCCCAGGGGTTTCGGACAAAGGTGAACTTAAAGGAATCATTGAACAGTTGGTGGTCAAAGGCCGCATAGCGCAAGACCGGGACATGACGACTCTTCTGTCCGAACAGCGAATCGACGATCGAGGTACCCGCCGACTTCGGAATATGGCTGAAGATCACCCCCATTTCTCGCTCTCCTGGCAGCCAAGGATCCGAGGATAATCCGGGAATCGACTTCACTGCCACTTTTTCAAAGGGCAGGGGTAATCGAAACTCGACCGATTTGACTAGAAGGCGAAATTGCTGCTTGGCCGACAAAGTCATACACACACCTGCATTCCCAAGGCGCGCTTAACCGATGTAAAGATCATGAAACAAGCACCTCGAGATATTCCCGAGCAATCTTCTCCACACTGAAATCCGCCGCCCGAGCCCGCAACACTCCCGGATCTTCACTGGCGGTCAACGACTCCGCGATCGCCCTTGCCAGCGCCATGTCGTCGCCTACCGGCACCAGCCGCCCATAGCGGCCATTCTCCAGGATCTCCGCCGGCCCGGATTGGCAGTCGACGGAAACCACCGGCGTCCCTGCCGCCAGCGACTCAACAATGACGTTTCCAAATCCTTCCCAGGCAGAGGACAGGACAAACAGGCCCGCAGCACGATAGAACGGCCCCGGGTCTGACACGAAGCCACCAAAGTGCACCCGGTCTTCAAGCCCCAGAGCGCTGCGCAGTTCTTCCAGTTCGCCCTGCAACGGGCCGGAACCGAGGATCAGGAGGGAAGCGTCGATATCGTAATCCGCCAACCCTTTCACGGCAGACAGCAAGGTCGGGTAATCCTTTTGTGCTTTTAGGGTGCCTACGGCAATCAGCCGGCGGGCACGTGGGTGTTTGAACCATGGATGCTCAGTCCATATTGCGGGCAGCCGCGTCTCCAATGAAATAGCGACAGGGTTGTAAATGACTTTGCCAGTACCGTTGGGCAGTCCCAGGGCGCGCAGATCTTCTATCACTCCCTGAGACACACCGACTACGGTATCTGCGCGCCCATTGACCCAGCGCATACTTGCGCGCAGCGCCAATCCTGGTAGCCCATCGTGACGAACGGAGCGAGTCAAAGCGTTATGCTCAGATACCACCACCCGTCCGTCAAATCTCGCGACTCTCGCGGCGAGCACCGCCAAAGTGGTCAGAGGCCACATTGATGCCAGGAAGGCATCCGGACGATGCTCACGCAGGTACCGAACCAGGGACATGAACCCCCGCCGGACACGTGCTGCCTGGAGATCAATGACCCGCACCCCCGCCGGCACCTGCTCCAGCAACACGCCTTTTTTACGCAACAGAACAAGATCAACCTCATAGCCTTGGGCAAGAAACTCACGAGCCAGAAGGAGGCGAACCCTTTCAACGCCACCGCCGCGAAGGTCGGGAACAAAGAGCGCAATTCTCACCGCGAAGCTCCTGCCGACATCCACGAACCCGCAACTACCCGGGCGGCATCTTTAACTGCACTTTTCCAACCCATTGAAGTGAATCGTGGCCCTATGTAGCCGCCACTGCGCCAAATACAAAAGTAGCAAGAAGCCCTCGCGAGGATGCTGTCAGCCTCATACAGAGACTCTCTATTACCCTGGATATCGGCCAGACGATGAAAGCAAGCGGCCGACCGAACAAGGGAATGTCGCCACTCCTCATCAGCAAGGCCGGCAGCCTCCTTCTCCAGGTAGCTGCTTGAAGATTTTGCGACTTCGCCAAGAAATCGGTAGTGATTCGACTCTACTGTCCGCGACTGACTCACACGTTCACTGATGGATTTCCCAGAGTAACTGCCGGTCAGCGCCGCCTCGTGACGCCTGTAAAGAGCCGCTGGCTCACCAAGAATGCAAATTCCACCGAGCGCGTTAGCCATCATACATGTCCACTTGTCATGTGATTGCCTGGCATTGTCCGGGAAATAATTGAGGGGACGCATGCTCGAATCAATTCGGACAAAAATCTCCGACCTGACCGTTTTTAGAAAACCGGGCCACACCCAGAATCCATACTGCGAAAGAGCTCCATAGACGGCGGGCTTTATTTTTCCAGGAAAAATTCGCCCACTACGACACAATCGGTCGTCACACAATTCGGCATTCTGCAAGATCATTGTGAGCTCCGGGTGCCGCGCTATCGCCTCTGCCGCATCCTTGAGTTTATTGGGCAGCCAGACATCGTCCTGATCACAGAATGCCACCCAATCGCCACTACATAGTCTCGCCGCCTGCAGAAAATTATCGGAGTAGCCGAGGTTGCTTTCATTGCGATAGATGCGCACCAGAAAGGGAGCGGTTCGAGAAAAAGTCTCAACAATCGAAAGAGTGGCATCTGTCGAGCCATCATCACAAATCACCAGCTCATGCGGCTTGTATAATTGCCGGGCGAGACTCTGCAGTTGCTCCAGAACGTAGCGCTCACCGTTGTAGGTCGCCATTGCGATAGATATTTTCATCACGCTTCTCTCCGCGCGCGCTGACTCACCTGTTGATAAAGGGCAATGTCGTCGGCGTAATAGTCGCGAATGAATTCATGCACATGCTCACTCTCAAAGAGGGCTTTCATACGCCGGTCGCGTGGCACGTATACACGATCCCGGATTGGCTGCTTGGCGCTCTCAGGCAGCACCTTGCCCACAATGTCGGTAACAGGCCGGGCCGCCTCAATCACGCGGCGCATCAGATCATTGCGAAATACGACCGCGCGGTTGGCCTGCAATGCCGTTTTCCCGCCGCCGACTTCCACAAGGCTCTGCCCAACACGCCGAGCCACATCCGCCAGCAACAAATCAATATCCTCAACACTATACAAGCTGTCGACAATCCGCTCGCCGTCCAGATCAACATAGTCCACCTGTTTCTGGAAGTGAATATATTCTGGCGGCAAAAGATATTGTTCCTGTGGCTGTCGAGACAGATAGTCGATCGTCTCTCCAATGACGGCACGAACATCCTCCAAAGAGCGCTTCTGAATTGGCTGGTCACTGTAGGCCTTCAAGCGTTGTGAGACCGACGACCCGAAACGGGTCAGTGGGTCACGTATTACGGCGAACGACCAGTACTGCACCGTCAACTTGAACTCCGCGCCAAAGTGCTCTCGAAGAGTGAATAAAGGGATATGGTTAAAATCCAGTCTAACGGGCGCTGCATTTTCCTCTTGCCCAACCTGACCGGAGTGCTCCCAGTCATTGAAAGTCGAAAGTGGAATGCGAACTGATGTGCCCGCACACTTCGGTATATGGATAAATACAAATCTATGCTTTCCGCTGATAATCATACAAGTTTTCTACAAGACCGAGGGGCTAAAACCCAGCCGCTTCACGAAACGGATCGCCAGCACCACGTTCCAGGTCACCAAACCGATGGTGACGGATACGGCAGCACCGACAGCACCGTATACAGGGACAAGGACAACGGCGAAACCCGCGTTTACCAACAGTGCGAAAACTTGTCCCGCCAAGGTATCGCGTTCATACCCGGTCATTGTTAAAAACAACCCCACTGAGCCAAAAGCAACGTTTACAAGTTGACCAGAGGCAAGAATCACCAAAGGCAGGGTGGCCAGATCTCGATAATCGTTGCCAAAAATCAGTCCCACAATCGGGCCCCCAAGGAAAATCAATGGCAGTGCGATGGGCAAGGCGATCACGAGCGCGGCGCGCGCAGAGTTGCGGGAAAGGCGCTGCAAGCGAAGCTTGTCAGCTTCCTGCTGTACCCGCGTGATGTGCGGACCTATAACCATATTGACGATTACCAGCGAAAGGGCAACCAGCGTAGCCCCATTCTGCGCTACGCGCAGGGCTGCCACATCAGCATCCGTACCCAGCCACCCCAGTACCAGGATGCCGATCTGGCCATTGAAGTTGCCAACCGCCGCCAACAATATAAAGGGCAACAGCGACTGTGCCCATTCACCATCCCGGTACCGTGGCTCTGCCTGAGCTACATCCGGGGGCCTCAATTGCCAAAGCAGCAATACACCCACACCACTAGCGATGGCTGCGGCAGCAATCTGGCTGGCAATTGCGCTGGCCGGGTTGAGGACACCGGCCACTAGCAGACAGACGACGACAACCAGGTGTAGCCCCGGACGGACCAGCAGCTCGGGAATCTGGGCATAGAATACTTTTCGGAGCCCGCGCAACGTTGCACCGCGCAAGGCGTTCACACCCAGCAGAGGGAGCATCAAGGTGGCGGCAAGAAGCAGAGTCCAGCGGTCATCTACTGTCCAGCTGGCGTGCAGGCCGGCCAGAATCGCGATCACACCGGCCACAATGAACGAACCAACGATCACCCACTGATGCCCCCGACGCAACAAGCCGCGAAACAGACCCCATTCCTCGCGGTGGTGATACTTGGCCACCTCCCGAGTGATGAGTTGCCCCAAACCCGGACCCACGGGCAGAGCGAGGAGGGAAACCACAGCGAGCACGAAAGCATACTGGCCGTAACCCTCCGGCCCCAGTCCACGAGCGAGCAAAACGGACGTCACCAGGGCCAGGGGCAAGGAGAGCAGCTTGAGCGCTCCCACCCCAACGCCCCCACGCACAAGCTGAGACTTCAGGTCTTGACCACCGAATGACGAGAACAGCCGCTTAATGAGCATAGTCAATGGATGTATTCCGCATGTGCCGATGCATCGTTTATATGAAACTTATCAGCGAGAAGTGAATCAACGCTACTTGAAAACTCGGATTCGACAACCGAGGATGCTGGATCCCATCCGATGCAGTACCAAAGCAACTGCCCTGAGGCGCAGAAGGCTAATCATACATGCTTCCCGGTACCCTCGTGGCCAATGCAGTTTTCATGATACTGACCCGGCTTGCCAGTCTAACCAGTTTTCTCCGAATATTCGCCACAGGCTACGCTTCTTCACCAAGTAATGCCTTGCGATGCGGGATGGTCCCAGACAGCGTGTTTTCAAGCCCTTATTTCCATCTTGGGCCTGACTAAATCCCTGGCGACCCGCCTCCCATGCTCTTGGCAGCTGTCCTCCATGCCCGGGCACGTCGCAACAACGTACCACTCCTGGCCAGATTGAGCCCAGTACTCAGGTTTCTGGAGAAAACCAAAAATTCTCCTTTATCCGCCACTGACTTACAAACATACTGCACTGGTGTTTTCACAAACTCGGCTGTATCTTTCGGTCACGACCCAAATCGTTAACCATCATGTCCCCGACATTGCTCCAAGCCACGCTCGCCTTCTGCCTGACGCTGTTCTGCATCTGGGCACTGAGTCCTGTTGCTATGCGATTGGGGCTAGTGGATGCGCCCGACCATCGCAAGCAACACTCGGGATCTATCCCTCTGGTGGGAGGTATTGCTATTTACCTGGCATTGCTGGTGGCATGTGTGGTCTGGGGGCAGACTCACGACGATCAGCAGGGTCTGCGAACAGAGATAATCGCTGTATTTCTTGCCTCTGGGGGCATGTTGGTGGTCTTGGGGGTACTGGATGATCGCTTTCACCTAAGCGTTTTCACCCGGGTTCTGGCGGAAATTGGTGTGGCATTGTTTCTGATCGAGAGCCTGGACCTGCGCCTCGCCAATCTGGGCGATCTGGCAGGGGTTGGCAAAGTCAAGCTGAGCCCCTGGCTCAGCTATCCTTTCACCGTGCTGGTCATTTTTGGTGTGATAAACGCGTACAACATGCTCGACGGCATGGACGGCCTCCTGGGCATTATTGTCCTGATCACCATATTTGCCTTTCACCTGTTCAGCGGACTCCCCCCGGGCCTGATTACGATTGTTGTCAGCGCCTCCCTGATGGCGTTCCTGGTCTCCAACCTGGGCCTGGCACCATTTATTCCGAAATCTTTTTTGGGAGATGCTGGCTCCAAGCTGCTGGGTTTTATCGTGGTCGCCCTCACGCTGTCAGTCACCTCCGCCCAGATCAGTCATGTTCGTTATGTGCAACCCATTACCGCGGTCTATCTTCTCGGCTTGCCACTGTTCGACATGGCTTTCACGACGCTACGGCGCCTGCTTGGCGGCAAATCCCCGATCCGGGCGGACAATACCCACATTCACCACCTGCTGCGAGAACTCGGACTTTCGGAGAAACGCGCGCTGCTGCTGATAAGCAGCGTGGGCGCCTCCATCCCATTCCTGGGCCTGATGCTGGCGAAGGCATCTACACCTGAGTCCTACCAATTCAGTATTTTGGTAGGCATCTTCGTTCTGTACTGTATTGTCATGAATCAGGCTTGGCATGTGGCACGCCAGCGAGCACCAAAGGTCGAGGTGAGCCACGTCACCATTGAAGTCAGCCCCACGGGTAGAAAATGACAGAACCCAGCAATTACAGCTCCACGCCGCCGTTTCCACCCCCCACATGGGTTGGTGAAGAAATCGATTTCTACGAGCTCGGTGTCGGCCTGTGGCAACGCAAATGGATTGTGCTGGGGATCACCGCGGTATTCTTCGCGCTAGCCATCGCTTACCTGATACAAACAACCCCGGTCTACGAGTCAGCCACTCGCCTGCGCCCACCGCTGGCGTCCCAGCTGGTCGCCATAAATGAAACCGGCCAACTGGAGCTGCTACCGAGTGACGCATTTAACAGAGTCGTCTTTGAAGCGCGCTCTCTGGACACGCAGCAGCAGGTATTTCTGAATTTCCGCGATAGATTGCTCGAGAAGCAGATCAGCGAACGTGAAAAGCTTGACCAGAGATTCTTGCGCGGCTTCGCCCCCGCACTGTCCATCAACATCGATGGCCTGGGCAAAAAGGATGTGCTGGCCGAAACCACCATGTCCATCCGCTTCCAGCACACTGATCCCCAGATAGCCGCCGAGATTGCCAATGCGCTGGCGGCGACTGCACAAAGTCGCGCCCTGGCGGGAGTGATGGACGAGCTGCAAACCTTGCTGGCAACCCGTATCCGCATGCTGGAGTCGAGGATCACCCGCAATGCTGAAATTCTGCAACGCAAGGATGAAGACACGATAGTCAAGCTGCAGGAGCAGGATGAGCTGAAACGGCGGCAGCTGAAAGACCAGATAGCCGCTCTGAGAGCGAAGGCGCGCCAGCTGCGTGCAGACAAGATGACCGAGCTGGAGGAAGCCCTGGCGATAGCCCGCACCCTGAAGGTGACGGAACCGGCCACGCTGCAGATGCTGTCCCGGCGAGACAATGGCACCGAGTCGGTCTCCGTCAGTGCGGATCTCTCCACCGGCCCCGGAGACCCGCTGTACCTGCGCGGCAGCCGCATGCTGGAGGCGGAGCTGTCCATGCTGAAGCAGCGCAGCTCGGATGACCACATGGTGCCGGAGCTGCGCGACCTGCAGGAGCAACTCCAGCTGCTGGAGCACAATCGCCGGATAGATATCCTGAAGGCGCGGGAAAACTACGAAGCGCTAGCGGACAATACGGATGCATTGCGCGCGGAAATCAGTCAGTTGCAGGAGCTCCTGGCTGCGAGCTACGAGGACGTGCGCCTGGCGCGGGTTGACCAACCCGCCATCGCCCGCAGCACGCCGGTGCGCCCGAAGACATCCCTGGTCCTGGCGATTGCCGCCGTCGCAGGCCTCATCCTCGGTGCCCTGGCGGCCCTGATCCTGGGCGCGGCGGAGAACCGCCGCCAGCGGCTGGCGCCGGAGGCGGCCGATACTGGCGCAGTACCTGCTCAGGGTCACCCTCGGCCCTGACCAGTCCGTCTTCTATCCAGATCACCCGGCCGCACAACTTCTTCACCTGCCCCTCCGCGTGGGAGACAAACACGGCGGTGCGACCGCCGGAGATACGGTCGCGCATGGCTTCCTCGGCTTTCTGCCGGAACTGGGCGTCGCCGACACTCAGGACTTCATCAATCAGCAGGATATCCACTTTGGTCAGCAGGGCCGTGGTGAAACCCAGCCGCGCATTCATCCCCGAGGAGTAGGTTTTCACTGGCTCATCGAAGGATTGCCCCAGTTCGGAGAACTCCCGGATGTCCTCCAGGCAGGCCTCTGCCTCGCGCCGGCTGTACCCCCTCAGCATCGCTGACAAGAGCGCGTTGTCCCTGCCCGAGAGCTGGGGCTGGAAACCCAGTCCCAGGCTGAGCAGGGAGCAGTTGGCGCCCGGGTGGCGCAGGATCTCGCCCGAGGTGGGAGCGAAGATGCCGGCCATGAGACGCAGCATGGTGGTTTTGCCGGCGCCGTTGCGACCAATGATGCCGAGGGTCTCACCCTCCATGACCTTGAGCGAGACACCGTCCAGTACCTTGTGCACGCCGTGCTCGAAGCTGTCCTTGCGGGCATGGAAACTATGACTGACATTGCGCAGCTCCAGCATTACCCGGCGGCTGTCTTCCACCGGGACTGCCGCAGCCTGGAGCCCGTCCGCGCTCATGAGGTCAGTACCTTCAGCGCGATGAACTGGCTGCTGCGCCGCAGAACCAGCACCATACCCAGGGCCAGCAACCCGAAGCCCGCGCCGATCCCCAGCAAGTGCCAGGCATCCGGCGCCACCCCCGCCATCAGGATCTGCCGGTAGGCATCGATCACGAACGCCAGCGGGTTGAGCAGCAGGATAAGGTCCGTGGCCGCCGGGTCCGCCAGATCGCGAGGGTCCCAGAATATCCCGGACACAAATAACAGGAAGATGGTGCCCAGGGACACCATGACGATGAAATCGAACACCATGCTAACCAGAAAAGCGCTCACCAGGCTGCAGGCCACAATCACAATATAGTTGACTACGACGAGAGGGATAAGCCATACCCAGGCCGACGTGATGGCGTATCCGTTGCCCAGCAGCACTACCAGCAACAGCAGGAAAACACTCAGCTGCTTGTACAGGCCTTCCTGGACCGTCGCCAGGGGAAACAGCGTCTTGCTGACGTTCGCCTTGCTGATCAGGCCACCGCTGTTGACAATACTGCGGGCTGACTGGTTGACCGACTTGGTGAACCAGATGAAGGTGAGCTTGCCCACCATGAGAAAAACCAGGAAATCCTCCTTCCGGTTTTGCAGGATCAGCTCGAACACCACGTAGAACACCAGCACATACAGCAGCGGCTCCAGCACCCACCAGATATAGCCAAAAAAGTAGCGCGACGCGTCCGCCTTCAGCGACATGCGCGCCATGGTGTCTACCAGGGAGATATATTGGGTAAGATTCATAAACCCGCGCAGGCCCGATGCCCTCGAAAAACCAGCGAGCGAGTTTAGCAGCGCGCGGATTTTTCAGCCACAACAGCTGCGCGCGGGCGCGTGGCCAAGTACACTGCCGCGCATGACACCCAGAACCCACGCCCCACGCAAGCGCTTCGGCCAGAACTTCCTCCAGGATGCGGGAGTCATCGCCAGCATTGCCAACGCCATCCACCCACGCCCCGGGGAGCACCTGGTGGAGATCGGGCCCGGCCAGGGCGCACTGACGGCAGCCCTGATCAGCCGGGAGATTCGCCTCGATGTGGTAGAGCTGGACCGGGACCTGGTCGCCGGTCTGCTGGCGGCTTTCAGCATCTACCCCGGCTTCAAGTTGCACAGCGCGGATGCCCTGACCTTCGACTTTGCCGGCCTGGCCCGTGACGGCGCGCCCCTGCGGGTGGTCGGCAACCTGCCCTACAACATCTCCACGCCCCTGCTGTTCCGTCTGCTGGAATTCGCCCCCCTGGTGCAGGATATGCATTTCATGCTCCAGCTGGAGGTCGTCAACCGGCTAGCCGCCAGTCCGGGCAACAAGCACTGGGGGCGGCTGGGGATCATGGCGCAGTACCACTGCGCGGTGGAGCATCTGTTTGATGTGCCCCCGGAAGCCTTCTTCCCGCCACCCAAGGTGCAGTCCGCCATTGTTCGGCTCACTCCCTACCAGCAGTCCCCCTGGCCCGACTGTGACGTCAACGGCCTGCGTGCCATCGTCCAGGCCGCCTTTGCCCAGCGCCGGAAAACGCTGCGCAACAACTTGAAGGGTATACTCGACGACACCACACTCAGGGACCTGGGAATAGATCCCGGCTGTCGGGCGGAAACCCTGCAGCTTGAGGATTTCATCCGCCTGGCCAACTTTCTCGGCAAGAACTGATACGCATGGATACCCACGCAGTGAACTCTTTTGATCCCGCCCAGGTGAGCGTCGACGTGCTCACCGCCTGGCTTGCCCGCCACTCGAGCCCGGAGAACAACCAGTACGCGTTCGCCTATACCATCACGATCAGCAACCAGGCCGATATGCCGGTGCAGCTGCTCTCGCGGCACTGGGTCATTACCGACGCCGAAGGGGAGGTGCAGGAGGTACGCGGCGAAGGCGTGGTCGGCGAACAGCCGGTCATTCAGCCCGGCAGTTTCTTCCGCTACACCAGCGGCGCGACCCTGCCCACACCGGTGGGCTTTATGGAGGGCAGCTACACGATGATCGTACTGGATGACGAGGATACCGACCCGGGGACCCTGCCCGCCTTCGAGGTGCCAATCCCCGCCTTCACCCTGCACACCCCAACGGCGCTGAACTGAGGCCCGGGGCATGGCGACCTATGCCGTGGGCGACATCCAGGGCTGTCTGCAGCCGCTGAAATGCCTGCTCAAGCGGGTCGGTTTCAGCCCCGACCGGGACGTCCTCTGGTCTGTCGGCGACATCGTCAATCGCGGACCCAAATGCTTGAAAACCCTGCGTTTTCTCTATGAGATGCGGGACAACCTGGTGATGGTACTGGGCAACCACGACCTGCACCTGCTGGCCGTCGCCGCGGGGGTCAGGACGCCCTCCCCCTCGGACACCCTGGGCAAGATACTGGCCGCGCCCGACCGCGATAAGCTGCTCAACTGGCTGGCCCACCGCCCGCTGCTACACTATGAGCACGGCTACACCATGGTCCACGCGGGGATCCCGCCCCAGTGGAGTGTCGAAGACGCCATGCGTTACGCCTGGGAAGTGGAGGCGGTCCTGCAAAGCCCGGATTGCGTCGAGTACCTGCGTACCATGTACGGCAACGAGCCCGCCGTCTGGTCGGAGGACCTCACCGGCATGGTCCGGCTGCGGGTCATCACCAATTACCTGACGCGGATGCGCTACTGCACCAAGAAAGGCGTCCTGGACCTGGTCAGCAAGGGCCCCAGCCCCAACCCCCGACCGGAAGGCGACAGCAAGAAGGTCTCGCCCTGGTTCAGCCACAAAGAGCGCAAGACCGCGAACGACAGGATCATCTTCGGGCACTGGGCCTCCATAGAAGGCCACACCGACAGCCCCAATACCATCGGCCTCGACACCGGCTGTGTCTGGGGGGGCACCATGACGCTGTACAACCTGGATACCGGCGAGCTGACCGCCTGTCGCTGCAAGAACGGACGGGCGAGAGAATGAAGACCTACCTGGTCGGCGGCGCGGTGCGAGATGCGCTGCTGGGCTACCCCGTGTCCGAGCGCGACTGGGTCGTAGTGGGCGCCACCCCGGAGGCCCTCCTCGAGGAGGGCTACCAGCAGGTAGGGAAGAACTTTCCGGTATTCCTGCACCCGCAGACCAAAGAGGAATACGCGCTGGCCCGCACCGAGCGCAAGCAGGGCCACGGCTACACCGGCTTTACGGTCCACTGCGATCCGGCTGTCACCCTGGAAGAAGACCTGCTGCGACGGGACCTGACGGTCAACGCCATGGCCCGGGACGCGGACGGCAGCATCATCGACCCCTATGGCGGTCAGCGCGACATCACCCAGCGAGTGCTGCGCCATGTGTCGGAGGCCTTTGTGGAAGACCCGCTGCGGGTGCTGCGCACGGCCCGTTTTGCCGCGCGCTACGCCCACCTGGGCTTTACCGTGGCCGCGGAGACCATCGCCCTCATGGCGGAGATCGTGGCCCAGGGTGAGCTGGGCCATCTGCCCCCGGAAAGAGTCTGGACTGAGCTGCAGCGCGCCCTGGCCGAGCGCGATCCGGACGTCTTCATCACCGTGCTCCGCGACTGCGGTGCCCTGCGGGCGCTACTGCCAGAGGTGGAGTCCCTGTTCGGAGTGCCGCAGAACCCGCAGCACCACCCGGAGATCGACACCGGCCTGCACACCCTGCTGGTGCTGCAGCAGGCGGCCCGCCTCAGCCCCGCAACGGACGTGCGTTTTGCGGCACTGCTGCACGACCTCGGCAAGGGCCTGACCCCGGAGGGAGAATGGCCGCGGCATATCGCCCACGAACGTCGCGGCCTGGCCCTGGTGCGCCGGGTCTGTGAACGTCTGCGGGCCCCCAACCAGCACCGGGACCTGGCCCTGCACGTGTGCGAATTCCACCTGCTGGTGCACCGCGCCCGGGAGTTGCGCGGCAAGACCCTGCTGAAACTGCTCCGCGCCACCGGCGCCCTGCGCCAGCCGGAGCGGTTTCGGGCCTTCCTGCTGGCCTGCGAGGCCGACGCCCGTGGCCGCACAGGGATGGAGGACAGGCCCTATCCACAGGCGGCGTACCTGCAGCGGGCGCTGGCACTCGCGCAAGCCGTCACCGCGGCACCCTTCGCGGCCCGGGGAGTCAGCGGCAAGGCTCTGGGTGACGCGATTGCAGCGGAACAAATCCGGCTGCTGGATGCGCTGCGGAGCGAGCAGAGCGACTGAGCACCGGGCCTCTATCCCCGCAAACTATTCCGCCCGGGAGATGAACCGCCCGCGCCAGCTGAAGTCCACCCGCGTCAGCGCCTGGCTGTCCTGGTCAAAGGCCGCCCAGAGTTCTGCGTAACTGCGTCCGTCCACCGGGTGCCGCGCCCCGGGCGCCAATTCCGCCAGTGGCCGCAGCACGAAGGCGTTCTCCAGGATTTCCCCTCGCGGCAGGGTCACACCGGCAAAATGGCCTGCCAGGTCGCCATAGGTGAGGATATCGATGTCCAGCTGGCGCGCTGAAAAGCGGGTCGCCCTGGCCGGGCGGCCGTGTTCGGTTTCGATATGGCGCAGTCTCGCGGCCATCTCTGCCAGAGGCATGTCGGTGCTGGTACTGACCACCATGTTAAGGAAGGGCTGACCCTCAAAGCCAATCGCGGCACTGTCGTAAACCGGCGACAGTGCCAGCTCCCCGAGCAGCGTCTGCAACGCATCCAGCCCGGCCGCCAGGTATCGCTCGCGTTCAATGTTGCTGCCCAGGCCAAGGTACACTGTGGTCACGACGGCCGTACCCCGCGCTCAATCAGGACGCCCACATCCCGCGCCTGTTGCACCGCGCCGGGCTTGCACAGGCGCAGCCGCAGCCAGGGCACTCCAAACTCCGCGAGTACCAGCGCGGCCAGCTCTTCGGCAAGGGTTTCCAGCAACTGGTGGCTGCTGTGTTCTATGTGCTCGATAACGCGGCTGGAGACTGTCGCGTAGTCCAGGGCCGAGTCGATGGCGTCACCCGCCGCCGCGGGGCGGTTGTCCCAGGCCATCTCCAGGTCCAGCACCAGGGTCTGGCGAATACTGCGCTCCCAGTCGTACACCCCGATGATCGCGTCCGCGCGCAGCTCGCGAATGAAGACAATATCCACGCTCAGGCCACGTTCCCGGCCTGCAGCGGCGGCAGTTCGGTCATCGGCCAGCGCGGGCGCACGGTGGTTTCCGGGCCGTCATGTTGCCCAGCCAACAGGCGCTGGGCTCCGGCATAGGCGATCATGGCGCCGTTATCGGTGCAGAACTCCGGCGCCGGGTAGAACACCCGGGCGCCCACTTTGGCAAGCTCCTTCTGTAGCCGCGCCCGCAAATTGCGGTTGGCACTGACCCCGCCCGCCATCACCAGGGTGCGCAAACCCTCCTGCTCCAGGGCCCGGCGACACTTGATGACCAGGGTGGCCACCACCGCCTCCTCAAAGGCGCGGGCAATGTCACATTTATCCTGCTCGGTGAGACCGCTGGCTTCGCGGCAGCTGTTGACGGTGTTCAAGGTAAATGTCTTGAGGCCGCTGAAGCTGAAGTCCAGCCCGGGCCGGTTGACCATGGGCCGCGGGAAGTCAAAGCGCGCCGGATCACCCGACTCCGCCAACCGCGCAATATGGGGGCCGCCGGGATAGGGCAATCCCAGCATCTTGGCTGCCTTGTCGAAGGCTTCGCCAGCGGCGTCGTCCAGGGATTCGCCGAGCAACTGGTACTGGCCGATACCGTCCACGCGCACCAGCTGGGTGTGGCCGCCCGACACCAGCAGGGCCACAAAGGGATACTCGGGATGCTCGGCCTCCAGCATGGGGGCCAGCAGGTGCCCCTCCATGTGGTGCACGCCCAGGGCCGGAATGCCCCAGGCCCAGGCCAGGGACTGGGCCAGGGTGGCGCCGACCATCAGGGCGCCCACCAGCCCGGGGCCCGCGGTATAGGCCACGCCATCAAGTGCAGCGGCAGTGACGCCCGCGTCGTCCAGGACCTGCTGCAGCAGTGGCAGGGCCTTGCGGATGTGGTCGCGGGAGGCCAGCTCGGGCACCACGCCGCCATACTCGACGTGGATATCCACCTGGCTGAACAGGGCGTGTGCCAGCAGGCCGCGCCCGGTGTCATAGAGCGCCACGCCGGTCTCGTCACAGGAAGTTTCCAGGCCCAGAATCAGCATAGTCATCAATGGTAATGAAAAGGACCGCATGATACCGGCTTCCGGCGGTCGCGGCGAGAACTGGCGGGCCAACAGGGCTTTGCAAATACCGCCAACTGGGTATAGAATGCGCGACCTTTTAAAGCTCTGGTCGCCGCAGAGGGTGGCTGGTGCGTTACTTACTGGAACGGGTAAAGAATTAATGCCGCATATCAAGGTTAAAGAAAACGAGCCCTTTGACGTCGCTCTGCGCCGCTTCAAGCGCTCCTGTGAAAAAGCCGGTGTACTGGCTGAAGTTCGCAAGCGCGAGCACTACGAGAAGCCCACCACCACGCGCAAGCGCGCCGCCGCTGCCGCGGTAAAACGCCACCTGAAGAAGCTGTCCCGGGAAAACCGCAAGCGCGTCCGCCTGTACTAGGCCTCCCCCATCAGGGGCCCCCGAACAGGCGCCCCCGAACAGGCGTCCCCACCATGAGCGATCTGCCGCTGACCGAAACCATCAAGGCTGCCATGAAGACGGCCATGAAAGCGCGGGACAAAGAGCGCCTGGGCACCATCCGGCTGATCCAGTCGGAATTCAAACGTATCGAAGTGGACGAACGCATCGAACTAGATGATGCGCGGGTCCTTGTCGTGCTCGACAAAATGATCAAGCAGCGCCGGGACTCCGCGCAACAGTACCATGCCGCCGGCCGCGAGGAGCTCGCCGCCCGTGAAGAGCAGGAAATCACTGTCATCCAGGAGTTCCTCCCCGCCCAGCTCAGCGACGCCGAGCTGGAAGCCATGGTCGACGCCGCAGTGGCGGCCGCCGGCGGCACTGGCATGCAGGCGATGGGCGCGGTCATGGCCGAGCTCAAGCCCAAACTGCAGGGCCGCGCCGACATTGGCGCCGTCAGCAAGCTGGTCAAGGCGCGCCTCACCGCCTGACCCCCGGCGCCTCCACCCGGCTCCTGACAACACCCCGTCACCGTGCTTCAATAAGCGGTCCCTCACAGAGCGCTGCCGACACCCCGATGGCCGGACGAATTCCACAAAAATTCCTCGATGACCTGCTCGACCGGGTGGACATCGTGGAAGTCATCGACCGGCGGGTAAAACTCAAGAAAACCGGCAAGAACTACAGCGCCCGCTGCCCGTTCCACGAAGAGAAGACCCCGTCCTTCAGCGTCAACCCGGACAAGCAGTTCTACTACTGCTTCGGCTGCGGTGCCGGTGGCAATGCCCTCGGCTTTGTCATGGACTACGAGAACGTGGATTTCCCCCAGGCGGTGGCGACGCTCGCCGGCAGCCTGGGGCTGGAAGTACCGCGGGAGCAGACCCCGGGCGGCCCCGCCCAGCCGCAACGGGAAGACAGCAACAAGGCGCTTTACGCCCTGCTGGAACAGGCCGCCCGGTATTACCAGCAGCAGCTGCGCTCGCACCCGGAGGCCCAGCGCGCCATCAGCTATCTCAAGCAGCGGGGCCTGACCGGACAGATCGCCAAGGATTTCGACCTCGGCTTCGCCCCCCCGGGCTGGGACAACCTGCTGCAGGCCCTGGGCCAGGACGAGCACCAGCGCAAGCTGCTGCTGGCGACCGGCATGCTGGTGCAAAACGATGCGGGCCGCAGCTACGACCGGTTCCGGGACCGGGTGGTATTCCCGATCCGCGACCAGCGCGGACGCATCATCGCCTTCGGCGGGCGGGTCCTGGGGGACGACAAGCCAAAGTACCTCAACTCGCCGGAAACCCCCGTGTTCTCCAAGGGCCGCGAACTCTATGGCCTGTACCAGGCCCGCCAGGCCAACCGCAAGCTGGAGCGGGCGCTGGTGGTGGAAGGCTACATGGACGTAATCGCCCTGGCCCAGCACGGTATCACCAATGCCACCGCCACCCTGGGCACCGCCACCAGCCAGGCCCACCTGGAGCGCCTGTACCGGCTGACCCCGGAGGTAGTGTTCTGTTTCGATGGCGACGCCGCCGGGCGCAAAGCCGCGGTCCGCGCCCTGGAGTCCGCCCTGGCCTGCATGGAGGACGGGCGCCAGGCCCGCTTCCTGTTCCTCGCTGAGGGGGAAGACCCGGACACCCTGGTGCGCAAGCTGGGGGAGCAGCGCTTCCGCGAGCTGGTCACCAGCGCCACGCCACTGGAGACCTTCCTCTTCGAAGTCGCCAGCGAAGGCCTGGACACCAGCACCCTGGAGGGCCGCGCCCGTCTCAGCAAGCTGGCGCTGCCCTACATCCGCCAGCTGCCCGACGGGGTCTTCCGCCAGCTCATGTTCCGCGCCCTGGCCGAGCGCACCGGGCTGACTGTAGCCGAACTGATGCACCTCGAAGCGCCGCCGCTGCCCACCCCTGCGCCGGACCCGGCACCCACCTGGGAACAAACACCTCCTTCCGACCAGCCCACCCCGAGGCAGCGGGCGGCCAGTGATCGTGCGCGGGCCGGATATTCGAACCTGGCGCAGGCCGCCATTGCACTGCTCCTGCACAAGCCGGAGATGTCTACCCGGGTGGACCCGGAGCCGCTCGCGGCGCTGGAGGGTGACGACGTCGCCCTGCTGCGGGACCTGCTGGCCCTGCTGCAACGTCGCCCGGACTCCAATACCGCCATGCTGCTGGGCCACTGGTACGGCACACCGGAGGGAGAATTGCTGGGACGGCTGGCGGGCCAGGAACGGCTGATCCCGCGGTCGGGCATCGAGCAACAGTTCATCGATACCGTGGCTGCGCTGGCCCAGCTACCGCAGCGCAGCCAATTGTCCGCCCAAGTCGACAAACTGAAAGTCACGAACTACGCTGACATGAGCGAAGCGGAGAAGCAAAGGCTCAGAGAGTTGTTACAGCAAAAACAGCGCATGGACGAAGCCCGCAGCAAGCGCAAGCCCTGAGCGACTCCCGCGATTTACCGCAGGCAGCACCCGGTCGCGGCAGGCAGCTTGCAATGGCCGCCGCAGACCCCATGTCTGGGGGACAGGAGCGAATCACATCCGGGTTTCTGCAGCGTCAGGAGCCCCTAAATTACCAAGGTTTTTGCTGGTTAAGTTACTGATTTTCCGGTTATAATCTCCGGCTAAATTTTTTTTGCATTGAATTTGAAGGTGTCTGCTGAATGACCAACGTCGCCCAACAACAGTCCCGGCTCAAGGATCTGATCGCCCGCGGCAAGGACCAGGGTTACTTGACCTACTCCGAGGTCAACGATCACCTCCCCGAGGACATCTCCGATCCGGATCAGGTCGAAGACATCATTCAGATGATCAACGACATGGGCATCCAGGTATTTGAGGTTGCCCCCGACGCCGATGAGCTGTTGATGACCGAGGGGGACAGCGCGGCCGACGACATCGCCGCCGCCGAAGCCGCCGCGGCCCTCGCCGCCGTGGAAACCGAGGCCGGTCGCACCACCGACCCCGTGCGCATGTACATGCGGGAAATGGGCACCGTTGAATTGTTGACCCGGGAAGGCGAGATCGTTATCGCCAAGCGCATTGAGGAAGGTATCCGCGAGCTGATGGCCGCCCTCGCCCACTACCCCGGCGCGGTCAAGCAGGTGCTGGACGAATACGAGCAGGTCGCCAAGGAAGAGCGCCGCCTCGGCGACGTGATCATCGGCTATCTGGATCCCGCCGAGCATGTGCCCTCCGCAGCGGAGGTTGCCGAAGCCGCCGATCCCGACAATTCCGACGAGGAAACCGAGTCCGGCCCCGATCCAGTTGAGGCCAAGAAGCGCTTCACGGCGCTCAAGCGCCAGTTCAGCAAGACCGAGAAGGCCATTGCCGCCAAGGGCCGCAACGACAAGACTGCGATCAAGGAGATGGAGAAGCTGGGGGAACTGTTCAAGTTCTTCAAGCTGACCCCGCGCGTGTTCGATCCGCTGATGGAGAAACCTCGCCAGGTGCTGTCCGCCGTACGCGACCAGGAACGCCAGATCATGACCATCGCGATCCGCGACTGTGGCATGCCGCGCAAGGACTTCGTCACCTCGTTCCAGGGCTCGGAATCCGATGTCAAGTGGATCATCCGCCAGACCAAGGACAAGAAAGAATACGCTGCCAAGCTGACCGCGCAGAAGGACACCATCACCCGCCTGCAGCGCCGCATCATCGCGGTGGAAGAGCAGTGCGGCCTGACGGTGAATGAAATCAAGGAAATCAACCGGCGCATGTCCATGGGCGAAGCCCGTGCCCGCCGGGCGAAGAAGGAGATGGTCGAGGCCAACCTGCGCCTGGTGATCTCCATTGCCAAGAAATACACCAACCGCGGCCTGCAGTTCCTGGACCTGATCCAGGAAGGCAACATCGGTTTGATGAAGGCCGTGGACAAGTTCGAATACCGCCGTGGCTACAAGTTCTCCACCTACGCCACCTGGTGGATCCGGCAGGCTATCACCCGCTCCATCGCCGACCAGGCGCGCACCATCCGTATCCCGGTGCACATGATCGAGACCATCAACAAGCTCAACCGCATCTCGCGGCAGATGCTGCAGGAGATGGGCCGCGAGCCCACCCCGGAAGAGCTGGGCGAGCGCATGGACATGCCGGAAGACAAGGTGCGCAAGGTGCTGAAGATCGCCAAGGAACCGATCTCCATGGAGACGCCCATCGGCGACGACGAAGATTCACATCTCGGCGACTTCATTGAAGACGGCACTATCAGCTCCCCGATAGAAGCCGCCACTGGCCAGGGCCTGCAGGAAGCCACCAAGGAAGTCCTGGCCGGCCTTACCGCCCGCGAGGCCAAGGTGCTGCGCATGCGCTTTGGCATCGACATGAACACCGACCACACCCTCGAGGAAGTGGGCAAGCAGTTCGACGTCACCCGCGAGCGCATCCGCCAGATAGAAGCCAAGGCCCTGCGCAAGCTGCGCCACCCGACCCGCTCGGATTACCTGCGCAGCTTCCTGGACGAATAGCAGGGCCTCGTCCTCGCACCCCTATTGCAGATTCCTGCCTGTGGTCTAGGCTGAAGAGATGCCGACTGCGGTTCCGCCGGCTCTCTTCTAACCAATAACAGGAATCACTGTCATGAAAAATACCTTTCGCATGACGGTGGGGGCAGCGCTATTTGCCACCCTCACCACGGCGCCCGCCTACGCCGATAATCACATGACCGCCCAACCGGTCGAGCTGTATGGCTGCACATTTCGCGACGGCAAGGGCATGAAAGACCTGGAAAAAGCCAACGCCAACTTCAAAAAATGGGCCGCCACGAATACAAGTGGCCACTCAGCCTGGATGATTACCCCACAATTTCGCTCCACGGAGACCGAATTCCATGTGGGCTGGATCGGCGCCTACCAGTCAGCCGCGGACTTCGGGGCCAGTGCGGACAAATGGGTCAATGCTTCGGGGGCTGTGTCCCAAGCCTATGCCGATACTGTGGACTGCAGCCACGCTATGATGGCCGCCTACGCCACGGGTGGACCGGAGGAAGAGCCGGGCGACGGCGTGGTCTGGTTTTCCCGTTGCTCGCTGGAAGACGATGCCAGCTTCGCCGATGCCGCGGCCAGCCACGCCCAGGTCACGTCCATGATGCAGGAAATGGGAGCCGGGGGATCCAGCTGGATGTTCGTGCCCGGTCTCGGCTCCGGCGAGGCAGACTTCGACTACTACCACGTCGCCGCCTGGCCCTCCTACCCGGCGTTTGCCAAAGCCTGGGAAGCCTACGTCAACGGCGGCGGCATGGCGAAGGCCGCGCAGGTCTACGAGGGCGTGTCCACCTGCAAGAGCCCCAATATGTACGACGCACAGCAGATTCTGGCGGCCCCAGCGGCAGAATAAGCTAGCGCCACTGACAGGCTCAGCCTCGACCGCCAGCAGTTGACCCGGCACGGGACAACGAGCTGTCTGGGGCTGTGCCTGCGGTGTCTTCTTCTCTATAATCCCCCTCTCCCGCTGCGGGCCCATAGCTCAGTTGGTTAGAGCATCCGACTCATAATCGGCAGGTCGAAGGTTCAAGTCCTTCTGGGCCCATTACTTACCCCTGGTCCTTTCCGGTCACATAGGTGACAGTTTCCCTGCGCGGGCCGCCGAACACATGGGTAACACTTTCACATTACCAGTATTGGAGAGATGCTTAGTCGATAGGTTTTCGCTGTATGTGGCGCGGCGGTTCAGCACGCGCTCCAACCGTATAGCCAGCGTCGGTCGTAAGCGTGAGTCCACTGGTGTACCCTGAATCGTCGCTGGCCAGCCAAAGTGCCGCATGAGCCACATCTTCCGCTCTGCCCTCGCGCCCCTTGAGCGGTGAACTCGACTCAAGCAGCTGTCGCGTTTCCTCCAGGCGCTCACCGTCGGAAAAATAAACATCCGCTACCATAGGCGTCACCATGGCGTAGGGAGCAATGGCATTAACTCGAACCCCGTAGCCGCCCATTTCGGCTGCCATGCTCTTGGTGAGACCGATCACTGCGTGCTTGGCTGCCGAATACGCCGTGGGGCCGAGACCTCCGCTAATACCAGCAACACTTGCGGTACTGATGATTGAGCCCCATCCCTGCGGCTTCATTACCGCAGCAGCATATTTCATACCATAGAAAACTCCGTTGAGAAGAACATCCATTGTAACTTTCCATTCGCAGGGACTGATATCTTCCACGGGTCCAGTCACGCCGACGATACCGGCGTTATTGAACATGACATCGAGATGGCCAGACCAGTCACACGCACTGGCCACAAGCCCCTGCACATCTTCAGGGCAGGTCACGTCACAGTGTAAGAATCGAGCTGCCGACCCTAACTCTGCCGCCAGCGCGGCACCACGTTCACGTTGCACATCTCCGATCACAACCCTTGCGCCTTCAGCGACCAGCAAGCGAGCGGTCGCTTCGCCAATACCGCTTGCGGCGCCAGTTATAATAACGGTCTTTCCCTCAACGCGGCCCAAAATACCCCCTTCTCAAGATGCGCCAATTGTGTTTTGACAAGAGCATTCAAGCCACCTCTAGTCTGACGGGAATGCTATCGGGTGAGCGCAGAATAAAGCCCCTTGGCTTTGGTGGGGGCCCGTCAGGGGACAAGAATTTAAAACGCCGCAGCATCGCGGCCAGCGCAACCTCCATTTCCACACGCGCCAGTTGTGCGCCGGTACAATGGTGTTCACCGGCGCCAAAAGACAGTAACGAACTGGCGCCCGTAAATTCCCGTTCGGGAGCATCCGAAAAACGCTCCAGCGAAAACTCATCCGGATCGTCAAACATGGTACTGTCTCGATTTGCCGACGCCAGCACCGCCAGCACCTTGTCGTTTGTGGGGATGGTTCTTCCGGCAATCTCAATGTCGCAGGTCACTCTACGAGTGAGGGCCTGTACCGGAGGGAACATTCGGAGAGCTTCAGCACAGGCCGCCAGTATTAAGCTTTGATCATCTCGCAAGCGTTCCCACAGCTCCGGCCGTGCTGCAAGAAAATTGACAAGGCTCGACAGCACCCGGTCGGTGGTCTCAACCCCGGCGGTCAACAGAAAGGCAACGAATGCTTGCGCTTCCTCCTGCGTCAAACGCGCCCCCTCATACTCGATGGAGGCGACATCCGATAGCAAGTCACTCCCTGGCTTCGAGCGACGTGTTTCGATCAGTGGGCCAATGTAGGCAAATAGTTCATTCCTTGCCACAAGTGCATTATCACGCAGCGCAACATCGCCAGTAATACTGCCAACTCCTCCCGCGGCCATAGCATCATACCAATTTACCCAGTGAACCCCCTCCGGAACATCCAGTAAATCCGTGATCACTTTCAGCGGCAGGGGCGAGGTAAACGCCTGTTTCAGGTCGACAATCTTCGTGCAGCCAGTACCGGGTAGCCGATCGAGAAGCGCCTCCGCAATCTCTGCCACGTTGGCACGTAGTTCGCCCTCAAGCAGGTGGGGATTGCGCATTCGGCGCGCCACGATAGCAGTTTTCCGGCTGTGCTCCCTGCCACTCATCTGCAAGATGGTGCGCCCGAAAATGGGGCTTCCCGGGCCCTCTGTCAAGGGTGCGAAAGTTTGCGTGTCCTTAAGCACATGTCGCACATCGTTGTGCCGGGTCAGAATCCAAACCTGCATTCCCTCGTGCCAGAGAGCACAGGGCTCCTCACGCAAACTCCGGTAGATGGCCGCGGGCTCTACCCCGGGATCACCCGCCACTAGACGATCGAGGTCATCTAGCATCGTCGACCGCATTACCGCGCAACCCCTGTGAGCTCACGCGGTTTGGGAGGAATGGAGCAGCCGTATGCACGGTCAGAATTCATAACTTAGCCGCGCGCCGAAGGTGCGTGGGGGAGCAATGAAGTCAACAAAGAACAATCCGGTCGCCGCAGCACCCTGTCCATACTGTTCGTTGTTAATGTTCTTCGCGTAAAGTGAAAGCGTCAGCTGATCACCTGGTAGACGCAATGTGGCGCTGGCATTGGTCACAAAAATCGAATCGTACACGATGATGTTGCGAATATTAGAAGGATATTCATCTTTCCAGAAGGCACCTGCACGCAAGGATAGTTCCCCGGCTCGACCCAGATCAATGCCATCGTAGATAAAGCTGGCGCTTGCGGAGTGCTTGGCTACGTTAAAGAAGTCGAGATCTGCGGCGCGCTCCGGATCGAGAATTCCGTCAGCGGGAAAATCGACATCTATTCCGAAAAACTCATCATAATCCGCATCGACATAGGCGAAACTACCGAAGAAGGTCAGCGCGGAACTAGCAGACCAGGCAAAATCAATCTCCGCACCGGAAATAGTTGCCGAGGCAGCATTTTCAACAGTCTGCAAATTGTCTGCGTCAAGAATAGTGCGCTGTAGATCCTCGAAATCATTGTAGTAGAGCGCTGCGTTCAAGCGCGCGGCGCCATCGAAAAATTCAAGCTTGGATCCAACTTCGAAGGCATCAACGGATTCTTCGTCGAAGGGGCCCGCTGGCGTTTGCGGGTTGGGATTACGACCATTGAAACCGCCGCTTCGGAAGCCACGCGTCCAGGATGCGTAGGCGAGCCAGTCATCCGAGATACGCCAGTTGAGGCCTAGTTTGGAACCCAGATTTTCCCAGCTCTCCTCCAGATCTTGATCAAATGTACAATTGGCAAAATCAAAACTGCAATTGCCAAAGCTCGCCACTTGTGCCTCTTTGGCTTCATCCGTATAGCGCAGACCAACAATCAGCGAGAAAGAATCGCTAAGGTCGTAGACGCCCTGGGCGAACAAAGCCCACTGATCGTGATCTTGTCGTGAGTTCAGGGCCGGCGTCACAGCGCCGTCAAATATGACACGCCGTTCTTTATAATCGAGTTCCTGTGAAAAGTAATATAGACCGGTTGTAAGATTCAGAGCACTCGAGACCTGGCCTGACCAACGTAACTCTTGAGAAAATTGCTCCTGATCAACCCAGGGTTCAAAGTTGAAAATCGACAATGCCGAGCCGTCACTGTCCACCCGGCTGCGCTGCTCCATTTCCCGGGCGCCAGTCACCGAGGTAAACACCCCTCCGCCAACGCTCCAATTCACTTCTGCGATCAAGTGAGCCCACTCAAGCTTGTTGTTGTTGGGATCATTCAGAGCAAGGTCGAATTTGTCATCCGGTGGCACAAAGCCAGACTGGGATACTGTGGTCAGCGGATTGAAAATATTGCGGGCTGCAGGTCCATCACCTTCGTCTTTCCCGACCTCGGCGACCAAATCGACTGTCACATCATCGCTGGCTTGCCAGCGCAGCGAAGGACGTATGACGTAAAATTCGCGCTCGCCGACATCCTCGCCGGCCAAATTGTCGAAAATATCGTCGTTTTCTTGATATTTGAAAGCCAGGCGCCCCGCCAGATCGCCGTTGCTGGAGGCCGTCTCCAGAGCACCTGCGACTTCGAAGTGACCAAAATTTCCTACTCCGGCCTCAAGACGCCCTCCGCTCTCGCCGCTTGGACGTCGCGTGCGCAAAACCACTGCGCCGCCGGTAGTATTGCGACCGAACAAAGTTCCCTGCGGACCCGCCAACACCTCAGCCGAAGCCAGATCATAGACATCAAGAACGCCCCCCGCAGCAATGCCAAGTGGCATCCCGTCCACGACGATCGATACGGTTGGGTCTTCGGTCACAACCGTACCAATAGTGCCCATTCCCCGGATATTGAAGTTGGCATAGCCTCGTATTGGCGAGGTTGGCGGCATGTCGGCGGCAGGGACCAGCTGCCCCAGATCGGCAAGATCGACAACCTGAGCCGTCTCCAGCATGTCGCCACTGAAACCATAAATTGCAACCGGTACGTCCTGCGCGTTCTCGACCACACCACGTTTTTGAGCGGTCACCACGACTTCCTCCAGCTTGCCCCGTCTATTGTCCTCCTGGGCGTAGATGGCGGACGAGCTCAAAGCCATCCCCACCGCCGCGGGCAACAACGCTAGCGCCAACGCGCCCGTGGGCTTACGCGAGAAATTAAGCCGGTTGGTCACAGGCGTGCGTGTGGTATCAGCGCACCCGATTTGGTCGATAGCATTGGAATATATCATGGTGTTTCCCTCTTATGATTGTGGTCGGGGCAGACCGCAGCGGCACTTAAAATAACCACTGGGTAGCACGGACGTTGCGCAGTATTTCGAATCAGAACATATTTTACTTGCTCGCGTCCATCAACTTAACCTAACATCAAAAGCATTCGTGTCCAACACAAATTTCGCCGCGGAAGCATTACCGCAAAGACTATTGCCAAGACTGAAGCCCCGAAATGATTCGCGAGGCATCTATCGAGGAAAATGATAAAATAATGAGCAGTACTGACGTAGTCCACTCGCAACCGAATCCCTCGGAACATGAATACCCACTACCGCGCACCGCTTGGTACGTCACGGGTTTACTCACTGTCATCTTCATCTTTTCTTTTATTGATCGGCAAGTACTCAACCTGCTGGTCGGGCCAATCCAGAGCGATCTGAAGCTGAGCGATACGCAGGTTAGTCTCCTGCAGGGTCTCGGGTTTGTTGCAACGTATGTATTGCTCAGCATCCCACTGGGACGCCTTGTGGATACGCGAAAACGGATCAATATTATTGCCGGCGGCATTGCGGTCTGGAGCATTGCCACAGCGGCCTGCGGCTTCGCCCGCAGCTTTGGTGGACTCTTTGTCGCTCGCGCAGGAGTGGGGGTGGGAGAGGCGACTCTCACGCCCGCGGCGTGGTCGCTGATCGCGGATTACTTTCCACCAGAGCGACGCAGCCTTCCTTTTAGCATTTTTCTGATGGGACCTTACATAGGGGTCGGCATAGCCATGGTTGCGGGCGGTGTGGTCATGGAGTTGTTGGCTGGCATGGACAGCACGGCACTGCCCCTGATAGGCACTTTGGCACCGTGGCAATTGACCTTTCTAATCGTTGCAGCACCCGGGGCACTCTTGCTTGGCTTGATATTACTGGTCAACGAGCCCACCCGCCGAGGACTACTTCCTGGCACCGCCCCGGTCGCCGCAAACATTGATGACATCAAAGCCTGGGTCCGCCGCCACAAGCGGATTTATGTCGCTCTACTGCTCGGTGTACCTTGCATCGTACTTGTGCTTTACGGATTGCAAGCCTGGATTCCCACCTACTTGGTACGAGTTCATGGGATGAGTCTCGGGGAGGCGGGTACGCAATACGGCCTCATTGCCATGATCTCGGGCTCGCTCGGCGTTATTTCTGGTCCATTTGTCGGGCGCATATTGGAGCGGCGCGGTCACGTGGATGCTCACCTGCGCGTCGCCGTCATTGCTTTGATGCTCATGATACCCAGCCTCGTCGGGCTGGCTTTCGCTGGGGACGCGAACAAGGCACTGATCTATATTGCGGTCGTGAGCTACCTGGTGCCCTTGCCGCTTGCCTTGGTGGCAGCGGCGCTGCAATCGGTAACACCCAACCAGATGCGGGGCGTGCTAGTGGGCACGTACGTTGTCACGACTAACGTGGTCGGACTGGCATTGGGACCCAGTCTGGTAGCGCTGGCGACTGATTACCTGTTCGCAGATCCCAAGGCCGTGGGACAGTCACTTGCGCTGGTGGGTTCGCTGGCCGCCATTCTGGGGATGCTACTAATTGGCAGGGGACTTAAACCTTTCGCCGATATGTTGCGAGCCGAGCGCGCAGGGACACTTGCGTGAGCTCTGGATTCGCTACCCGATCGACTAGGGTGTTTTTGTTTGCGACTGATCTGGCCAATCCGCCGCTTCCGGTGGCGCGCCGGGCCAGCGCTTACGCAAGTCGGATGCCAGACCATCGGGTAAGTCAGTCAGCGGCATTGCGTACAGCTGACTTACCTGACGCTCATGAAAACGCCACTGCCCAGTCTCGCGGCGGTAGCGATCATGATACCGCAAGGCCACGGCGTAGGCCGTGCCGTCAATGGCAAGTTCTGCATGGGCCAGTACCGTACCGTGTGCATCGTCTTCGCCATCAAATTCCAACACTTGACGATGAGGCACATGGAAAGTAGGCCCAAAAGCGGCAATACGTTGCGCATAATAATCGATAACCTTGTCACGGCCACTCACAACTCCCTGCACGCTATCGAAAATACAGTCGTGGGTGAACAGTTCCGCGAGAGCGACTAGATTTTTGTCATCCACCGCCAAAGCATAGTGCGTGATCAGCTCTCCCAGCTCAGCCCTATCCTCTAGCTGTTGTACTCTTTTCATCAGATCGTCACTCACACAAACCTCCGAGAATGCGCATGTGTTTGACCAGTTTTATGCAGCAAAATTCTCCGGCATGACGATATAGCGCTGAATCAGGCCGTCGCGAAGCTCCACCCACCCAACAAAACCGAGACTGTTCCCTTCGGGCCCGACGACTCGCGCACGAAAGGCCCCACGGTCACCTGATACTATTGCCTCATCGACGACGTGCTTGATCTTAATCACCTGCATTTCCCCCACGCGGTCGCTCATGAACGCATACAGCGCATCCTGGCCATCCAATCGATCCGTGTGGCGTGAGTCATGACCGTCGTGAGCCCAAACCTGTGTATGCTGCCAGATTACATCCGGAGTGAAAGCCTTGACCGCATCTCCAGGTCTGGCGGTGTCGACGTTGTCGAAATAAACGCTTTGGAGGTGATGAAGTAACTCATTGTCGTTCATGTCAAGGGCCTCTCTTTTATCGGTGGAAAAAGGGTGCAGGTGGCAATCGGTCAGGCAGCACCGCAACCGTCTCGTCCACCTCACGAAAGAAAAAACTGTCAAATAATTCCTGTTCAAGATCGCGCAGAGCTGCATCACACTGGGCTCGCCAAGCACGAAAAGCCTCCGGTGTGGCAAACCAGTACTCTGCCATACCATCGAAGTGCGCCATGAACATTCCGCGACCCCTAATACTTTCATTACTGAAGGCGCCAGACTCGGGAGCAAAAAAGCCGTTGATTACATCCAGATCCGTGGGGAAATTAACAAGATGCCCCACCAGTCCTGGCGTATTTCTGCTCAGTGCAGCGTAAGCTCCTCCCCACACTGCTTCAAAGGCTTCTCGAGGCATCTCCCGACGGCGCTTCCCGAACATGACAAGCTTGAATATTTTTTGCTCGGGCCTACGCACCGGTAACACTACCTGCTCGCGCACGTGGAACTGACAGGGCGCACCCGAGTAGAGGAAAGGCGCATCACCGCCCACACCGGCAACGCTATCATCAACTTCCAGGCCATGCGGACCTGGCTTATCCATGGCTGGCGCCTTGGCACTAAAATAATCGTTCAACGAGTCGAACATTAGCTGACCATAGCCATCCCAGTAATCATCGAAGCCCGGAGGCTCCTGGCCATTCAAGTAGCCGGCGAAGTCGCCTAGCGTTTCCGTCATAGGCCGATTGGCCCTTACGTTCAACAGATAGCCTCTGATTTTCCTGAGTCGACGCCCATAAGAGTTGTGGTAGCCGGCATGCGCCGCTCGGTACTCATCGTGGGTGAGCATTTCGTTGCGTCGGACAAACCCAAAAACTTTCAACATAACGCTGCCTTATAACTAGCGGTAATAGAATGCGGGTGGGGCGCTTCGATTGGGCATGACGATAACATTCTCATCCACCTGCACGTACCACAGCGAGTCAAATAGCTGGCGCTCCATTTCAAGGATGCGCGCAATTTCCGGGTGTGTCTTGCGTGCTTCCAGGAAACATTCCAGGTCATCGAAATACAGCTCAATGGCACCCGTCCACAAATCATAGAATTGCTTGCGAAATGCTCGACCCTCAGCGGTGAAGCACCAATGGTCATCTGGATAATAGCCCTTCGCGGCCGCATCGATATCTTGATCACGAAAATTCACGATTAGACCATTAAGCCCAGTCATGGAACCACACAATGGCGCATAGCGCTGCAGAACCTCGCGCTTAAAATCAGCTATCGAGAGCGCTGGCGCGAGACGGAAAAATTGCACGAGCTTACAGGGTCGGGTCTCAGCCCTCATGACTGGCACGATGACAGTTTCTTCCATTCGCGTGTGGTAGGAACGGAATTGTGAGCTGGCGCTGTCGACGCGGTCAAAAAGGTAGGGGCCGTCACTCATCGTCCAGTCCGGGTCGATCGTCAACCCGCGATCAGTTGCGCGCGTTGGCTCCGGAGTGCCCGCCTCGATCCAGCGTCTGCGATCGTCAAATAACACAGCTGGGAAACCATCCCAAAGTTCCAGAAACCCTTTCGGCTCACAAAGCACCGTGACCATATCGGAGGATGCCAAGCGCTTGCCAAGGCAGATACTCTCGTCGTGTATATTGACCGTATATCCGCGTATTGCTTTCAATCGCCGTGTGTTGCTGCAGTGGAAACCCACATGCCCCGCCCTGTATTCATCGTGCGTGAGCAAGGACACGTTACGCTTGAGAAAGGCCCAGACCTTAAACTGGTCAGTGGATTCGTTTGTCATAGAGAACGCCATCAAAGTTATCATTATTGCTTGCTACACAACTGAAGTTGCACTAGATTGTTGTTGGTGTCAAGCAAGTTTGAGCGGCGGTCTATGTGGGTAAGTGATCAGGTAGTGGCATCCATCGCTGAAGGTGTGCTTCAAGCACTCGGTGCCTCACCGCAGTCGGGGCGCATCGTTGCTCGCTCGCTCTTGCGATCAGATCACCGCGGTACGCATACCCATGGCGTCAGCTTGCTACCGCTATATGCCCAAATGATCCAGGCCGGTGCTATTGATCCGAAGGCCAGCCCCAAAAGTGAAATGATCAGTGGCAGCCTCGCCCGTATCAATGGATGCAATGCTTTCGGACAATTAACTGCCAAGAGTGCGATCGACACGGGGCTGGCAATGGTCGCTGAAACAGGCGTCGCGGCGGTAGCGGTGCGCGACGGTGCACACTTGGGCAGACTCGGCGAGTGGGCAGAGCAGGCCTGCAACGCGGGCATGGCATTTCTGGCTTTCACCAACACGGCAGGGGGCGCTCTCAATGTGACCGGGCCCGGAGCCCGGGGCCCGGTTCTGTCAACCAACCCACTAGCGATCGGCATCCCCACATACGATGGCTTAAGTCACGATGTTATCGTGGATTTTGCGACCTCCCAGGTCGCCGGTTCCCGAATACGTGAAGTAGCCAATGCAGGTGGCAAACTTGAACCGGGCTGGGTGGTAAGGCGGGACGGCAGTCCGACCGTTGAGCCTGATGATTTTCTCGACGGCATCGCGACACTGCTACCGCTAGGTGGGTTGTGTGCGGGGCACAAAGGCTTTGGACTCACCGTGGCGGGCGAAATGCTGGCAGCCCTGGCCGGGGGACTCATGGCCGGAGAACGCGATACCCCCTGGTTCAGTAATGGGGCATTGTTTTGCCTGCTGGATGTGCGACGCTTCAGCTCTGCGCAGGAATGGGGTGAGCGCAGTCGCCGTTTTGCTGAGTATCTTCAGGCGCAAGGCTGTCGACTACCGGGTGCGGGCCAGAGCAAATCGTCTTCCGGCGATGGCGGCCAGGTCGAACTCTCTACACACGTAGTTGCGGGATTGTTAGAGCTGGCTCAAGACTTCGGAGTAGACACCCTAGGCCTTACCGCCCCCTCTGGCGCCTCCAGCGGCACAGTTAAACAGACATGGTGACTAGACGATCATCACTCTAGACCTACGAAGGGAGCGATCATTTTGCAAGTATCCAAATCCACCGGGAGCAGCGATTCCTATAGACCAACTAGCGAGGTTCTCGCAGCCGGTCAACTATCGGTTTATGAGTTGTTTAAAGAGCAGGTATCAAGACAACCAGCCAAACCCGCATTGCTCGATAAACATGACGCTTACACCTATCAGGAATTGCTGCAACGAGTGGATGCCCTTTCCCAGGCTCTGTCAGAGATGGGCGTGGGTGCTGGCGACCGGATCGCGGTGCTGGCGGAGAATCGCAGGGAGTATATTGAGTTGCACTTGGCCGCAGCACGGAAGGGGGCTATCGTCGCCTGTCAAAACTGGCGGCTGAACACCTCAGAGCTTGAACACTGCGTGGGGCTGGTGGCGCCCGCGCTGTTGGTATTTTCTCCACGCTTCGAGGATCAAGCCCGAAGCCTGGCCAAACACAGAGAAATACCCATACTCGCCTTCGGCGATGCCTACGAAAACCTGCTAAGCCAAACTGGAGCGCCAACAACGCTACCCGCTCAGGATATAGAAGCCGGCTTATTGATTCTTTATACCAGCGGCACCACGGGCCCGGCAAAAGCGGCATTGATTAGTCAGCGGGCGCTCATTGCGCGCATGACTCTACTGCAGTCTGACCTAAACGCCACTCCTGAAGACAGTTTCCTCGCATGGTCACCGATGTTCCACATGGGTGGCAGCGAACACAGCATCTCCACTCTGATGATGGGTGGAAGTGTCTATGTTGCAGATGGTTTTGATGTTGACTACATTGTCCGCGTTATCGGTGAAGCAAAGCTCAGCTGGCTGATTTTGGTGCCAGCCACCATCGAACGCTTGCTCGCCACACTGGATGCAAAGGATACAAAACCGATTGGCATAAAGTGCGTCGGGGCAATGGCGGATCTACTACCTAAGAAACAGATCGCACAAATCAGTGCCCGCCTGAACGCGCCTTTCCTGAATAGCTTCGGTGCCACCGAAACTGGCATAGCTCCGGCGTCGCGAGGCCTCATACCCATAGGCGCCGTGCCCGAGAGACTATCAAAACGTTTGAACTCTCTGTGCGCGTTGCGCCTGGTAGACTCCGAAGGTAAGGAAGTCCCGGCAGGCACAGCCGGCGAGGCCATGGTAAAAGGCCCCACTTTGTTCAGCGGCTACTGGGGGAACGACGAGGCCAATGCCAAGGATTTCGCCAATGGGTGGTTTCGTATGGGCGATCTGTTTACCGCCAATGCCGATGGCAGTGTCGACTTCGTCGGGCGCGCAAAGTATCTTATCAAATCGGGTGGGGAAAATATCTATCCGGCAGAAATCGAAAGTGTTCTATTGACTGATGGACGTGTTAGGGACGCGATTGTCGTCTCGCAACCCCATGAACGATGGGGAGAGGTGCCCGTCGCAGTGATTGCCTCAGAAGAAGTCGCCCTCGATACGCTAGAGAGCGACTTACGAGCCAATTGTCTACGAGACCTGGCAAGCTATAAAGTGCCAAAGGCGTTTCATTTTATCGATTTCGACGAGTTCCCCCGAAGTTCAAGCGGAAAGATCGTAAGACAGGATGTGGAAGATTGGTTGCGTCAGCGCGAGAACGACCTGGCATGTTGAGTGAACAACAAAATTGACTCACATAAAGGGCGGAAGCTAATTTCCATCCAAAACTAAAATGCCGGCAAATTAATTCCCTCCAGCCAGGCAAAAGTGGCTATCCGCCTTTATCCAATCGTCCTAATCCATTCGTTGAACGCACTCGCCCTCCGTTGGCAGCCGGGGGGATTCGTATGACAACGCCTTAGCAGAGACGATCAACGGCTTGTACAAGACAGAGGTGATTCACAAACAAGGCCCCTGGCGCAACGTCGATGAGGTGGAGTATGCGACTCTGAAATGGGTTGATTGGTTCAATAATCGCCGGCTGCGGGAACCCATCGGCAATATCCCCCGCGGAATTGGAAATGGCGTACTATCGCCAACTGGAAGAGTCAGCCATGGTGGCCTGACTCAAACAAGTGAGCCTCCGGAGATTCCGTGGCGATTCAAGGCCTCGTCTTGGGCCTGGCGTACACCCTGATTGCGTCGCTACGATCAACCCGTTCGACCTCCAGCTCTGGAAGGCCTAAAATTAATCCTGCGTGGGACATCGGTGTTATCTCCATTAAACAGACTTCGCAAAATCAGTTTAATGAACACCGGTGTCCCCCTTTAATGATGAAGAGCCTCCCATGATATCCTGTGCGAAATTTTCAAATACAGGAGTATCAGATCTTGCTCAATTGTGAAGTACTGGAACCCGGCCGTCCGGCAGATGCTGCGGTGATTTGGCTGCACGGCCTGGGAGCCAGCGGTCACGATTTCGTCCCGGTGGTGCCCCATCTGGGCTTGCCGGCAGGTCACGGTGTGCGTTTCGTCTTTCCCCATGCCCCGCAGATACCCGTGACAATTAACGGCGGCATGGTGATGCCAGCGTGGTACGACATATTCGCGATGTCGTTGGAGCGCGAGATTGACCTGGAGCAGATACAATCATCTTCTGCCGCCATCAGGGAATTGATCCAGCGTGAATTGGACGCAGGCATACCGAGTGAGCGGATTGTGCTCGCCGGGTTCAGTCAGGGAGGCGCTGTTGCCTACCATACGGCACTGTCCTACCCAAAGGCCCTGGCCGGATTGATGGCGCTGTCGACCTACTTCGCGACGGCCAGGGAAGTCAGTCTCTCGGAGGCAAATAAAAGGCTGCCAATTCATATTTTCCACGGCACTCGAGATCCCATGGTTCCTGAGACAATGGGCCATACGGCGAACCAGATATTGCAGGGCATGGGCTTTGCACCGGTGTACCGCAGCTACCCAATGCAACACGAGGTGTGCATGGAGGAGATCCAGGATATCGGGCGCAGCCTCAAGGACTGGTTAAAGCTGGCTTAAGGGTTTTCCGCTCAGTACCCAAACCAGACGAGCGCTGTGTTGTTGGCCCTCTACAATCGCCGCAGAAAAGAAACCGGGTATACGGGAGAAGACCCGCCGCCCGGATTGCACGCTGCACCCCGCAAGAGCCTACTGTACCGGAGGGGCCTCCAGCTCTTCCAGCAAAGCAACAAATTCCGGGGCATCCCGCACGTCGTCGTAGAAGGGCAGCATTGGTTCCATAAAGGGCGCGACCAGGCTGGCATCGGCCAGTCCCGCGCGTATACATCGCACCGTCGCCGGGGCATCCGCGACCATGCCCAGAACCCGACACACCTCGTGCCGGCCATTCATCCGTTCAGCCCAGTCAACGGGGTGTTGCCGTTCCCAACGCTGCAGCCATTCAACGGCCTCCCCGGAGTCCCCTTCAATGGCTGTGAGGAGACCCAAACCGAGATAAAACGGCGACCGGTGATACGGATCGACCGCTTCCAGCCCGGCTAACAGCTCTGCCTTCCACAGCGGCAGCCGTGGCGCCAGCGACGTGTGGTCGTTGATCAGCCACAGGGTATACATCCAGCGCCGGGTTTCCGTCGAATCGGGCTCCAATCGGCCAGCCTCATCCAAACTACCGAAAGTGGCAAGCGCCCGCGAATAATCGCGGTTGGCTACATATTCGCTCCAGCCACAGCCCGTCTCCTGGTAGCGCCGGCAGAGCTCCGCGACACCCGCCTGGAGGCGGTCGGTGTCTCTGTCCTGACTGAACTGATGCAGCAATCGCGTGTGCCCGATTCTAAAGCTGTGCAGGCTCGTGGATCTGCTCTCTGCCCATGCCTCGTTGTAGCGGTGAGTGACCAAAAGGGCGATCAGCAGCTGGTCGGTGCCTGCCGGATCCCTCGGGTCCAGCCGCCGCGTTTCATACCGGGTTTTCAGGTAGGCGTCGAAATTGCCCTGACGGCGCTCAATCCACGCCTTTATTTGCAAGGCATCCACATTGCTCGGACTGAGCTCAAGCGCCTGGCTGAGGATATCGTGAGCCCGGTCAAAGTCCCTGAGCGTGTAATAGACATAGGCAGCCTGAGCAATCAGGTGATCAGCCGAACCCGGCGCGGCGGATTGCAGTTGTTCCAGCACCTGTTCGGCTCGATGGGTCATCTCCGGCTGGTTTCCCTCAAAGTCGGCAAATGCGAGCGTAGTGGCCAGTTCGGCCAGGGCGCGGGTGAACGTCGGGTCAAGTGCAACCGCTTCCTCGAGTGCCTGGATGTACTCGGGCTGGCCGAGCACCGAGTAGCCAATGGTGTCCCGCAGATGAATGGCGCGGTGATAGGCCCGATAAGCGGCCAGGTTCTCGGTGGGGATCAAAGCCAGTTGCTGCTGATCTGCGCGTGTCAGAGTGGCTTGCGTCTCTTCGGCGATGGCAGCGGCGATACCGCTCTGGATCTCGAACACATTGGCCAGGGTCAGATCCCGGTCATAGCGCTGGGCCCACAAGTGCTCGTCGGTACGGGCATCAACAAGCTGTGCATTGATGCGAATCCGGTCACCGCGTATCTGCACATTCCCTTCGATGATAATGTCCGCGCCCAGCTCCACGCCAATCTGGCGGATATTGCGCGCAATATTCCGGTACTCCCTGGCGGAGGTAGAGGAAACCACGCGCACCGCCTGCAAGTTGCTGAGCTGAGTCAGCAGGTCCTCGAACATGCCATCGGCAAAGAACCTGCTCGCCTCATCGCCACTGGAGCTGGCGAACGGCAGCACCGCAACCAGAGGGGGCCCCGGGGGGCGGGCCATCTGTATATCGACAGGTGCCCCGCCCGGATTGTCGAGCAGAAGGCCCAAGGAAATGGCGAGCACGCCCGCCACCGCGCCAAGCCAGAGGAGGCGCTTTCGTACTCGCTGCGGTCTCTCGACCTCCTCCACAGCTGCCACCGGGAAATGAGCGATGTAACCCTTGCGAACAACGGTTTCGATATAGCGATGTTTATCGTCCGGGGTCAGCAGTTGCCTGAGAATGGATACACAGCGCGTAATGGCGTCGTCAGTGACCGAACGACCTTCCCAGACCGTGGCGATAAGCTCGCCCCGGGTAATGACCTTGTGTTGGTGGTCGAGGAAATAGCTGAGCAGGGCAGCAACCTTTGGCTCCAGGCGGGTGACGGAATCGTCCTTGAAGAGATCGCCCGTATCGGCGTCGAAACCCCAGGGGCCAAACTGGTGGGTAAAGACAGCTGCAGCAGACCTGTCCTGCTGTTCCGTGATCTGACCCTTGTCCTGCCCTGTTTGCTTTGAAACCGCCACAGCGTCCGTCAATAATGAACTTGCACAACCCGCTACCGCTTCGGTCATTCGGTAGAAGGTTTCATTATTGCACTAATTTTCAGCTGGCAGTAAAGACTTCTTCTGTGGGGGAGAAGGCCGACCAGTTTTCAGCCCGAGCGCTGCCAGTTAGCTCCGAGGGCAGCCGCTCCTGAAACCGACATCAGGGAAAAGAAGAAGCCCGCGCTCGTCGGGCTGGTACCTGTTATCGACACCGTGCCGCAGAGCTTCTACGGCAGGGGCGAGACGTCCTTGCGGTTGAGGCGGGTCAGTGAGTATTTCGTGTCGGACTGGGGGAGGTCCCGGTAGCGCGCGTTGTTGACGTACAGGGACCCGCCGAGCATCGCACCACTGGCAACGCCATCGAGATCGGAGTCAACAATGTTACCCACCAGGGTGCCGTGCAGGAGTTCCTTGTCCAACGATACGACTTGAATGCGGTCGATATCCGCAGGGTCTCCCGGGTTTCCGGGGGTGAGGATATAGAGTGTGTCCTGGTGCATCACAATGCCGTCGATAAAGCCCTCAAGCGGCGGCTCCACGACAATCCGGTCTGCATGGCCGGTCAGCGGGTCCAGGCGATAGATTTGCGCGGTCTTTGAGTCGCCTATAATCAGCGTATCTCCGTTCGGCGTGGCCACAATACCATTGGCGGTCAGCGGACTGGCCAGTGGGTCGCCGTTGTCGTCGCCCTGCATCGGAATGGGCAGCGGCGCTTCACCCGCAATCATCTGGCCATTGGCTGACAGCGGCAGGCGGTGAATGAAGGGCTCGCTGAAATTGGTGAAATAGACCGCGGTGCGGGTAATCGCAATATCGTTAATCACTTCACCAAACGAGGTCACCTGGATATTGGCCAGTTCCTCCCCCGTGTCCGCGTCGAAGACGTAGGCATTGCCCCAGAAACAGCCGGCCACGTAGAGGTAATTGCTGCGGGGGTCGACCCGCATGCCCAGCTTGTAGCAGTCCCCTGCCAATACGTCGAAGTTGTCCTCCGGCGCTACCAGCACCTCACCCGCACCACTGCGCAGGTCCACCTTGTAGATAGAGCCATCGATAGAGCTGCTGTAGGCCGTTGTGCCACTGCCAATGGTGAATCCTTCTACCGGGGACCCGGTCAGCACCGGCACGCGCTTGGGGAATGCCTCGCGCTTTCCAGGCTCGGCCTGGGCTGCAAGCGTGCCGGTCAAGGCGATCATTGCGGTTAGGATCAGTGATTTTCTCATATCGGTTTCCTTCCAGGCTCTGCAGACTCGTGCATCCAGGGACCAGAGTAGGAAATCAGCCGGCCAACCGCCTGATGAAACACTGATTTATTGCCGATTTGTCGCTGAATGGCTGACAAGTGCAGGTTTGCTGTGGGGATCAAAATGGAGATGGTGGGGGGCGGCTTCCGCCATCCAGAGCACAGAAGCTCCCCCGGCCGGGTATTGCCCGCCCACTTGGTCTATGCTGTTAACACTAGTCGACCGATTCGAGGGATGCGCCGTGGGCATGACAATGACCATCAACGACCGGGCTGTCGAGGCCGAGGTCCCGGAGGATACGCCCCTGTTGTGGCTGATTCGCGACGAGCTTGGACTGAAAGGTACCAAGTTCGGCTGCGGGATCGGCCTGTGTGGCGCCTGCACCGTGCACATCGACGGCGTTGCCGTACGCTCCTGTGTGACTCCGGCATCGGAAGCGGCGGGCAAGTCAATCACCACCATAGAAGGGCTGGACCACCCTCTGCAGCAGGCCTGGATCGACGTCCAGGCGCCGCAGTGCGGCTACTGCCAGTCGGGGCAGATCATGCAGGCCGCGAGCCTGCTGGCGCGCAACCCCAATCCCGACGACGACCAGATCAGGCAGGCCATGAATGGCAACCTCTGCCGCTGCATGGCGTACCTGCGCATCCACAAGGCCATCAGGCAGACCGCAGACAAGTTGGCGTACGACGCCACGGAGGAGCGCCAGCATGGGTAAGTTACAGTACCTGATGGAGAAAGCTGGCAGCGGGCAGAGAGAGGGAATTACGCGCCGTGGCTTCATGATCGGCGCCAGCGCTGCGGGCTTTACCCTGGCTTTCGTGCCCGCCGGTTTGATGTACAGCTCACCCGCTGTCGCGGTCAGCGAAGGCCGGTTTGAGCCCAGTGTTTGGTACAGCATCGACCGCGACGGTATTGTCACCGTCAACGTGGCCGAAGCGGAGATGGGCCAGCATGTCGGCACGGCACTGGCGCGCATCGTCGCGGACGAACTGGAAGCCGACTGGAGCGATGTTCGCCTGCACCATGTCGACAGCGAGGACACCTGGGGCTATCGGGTTACCGGCGGCAGCTGGTCGGTATTCCAGAATTTTGACCTGCTGTCCCGCGCCGGTGCCGCCGGGCGCACCGCGCTGCTGGAGGAGGGCGCGAGACTGCTCGGCAAACCCGCCGCCGACTGCCGGGCTGAGTCCAGCCGGGTGTTCTGCGGCGATGCCGGGATCACCTATGCAGAAATCATCCAGCGCGGCGATATCTCCCGCCGGTACAGCGAGGACGAACTCGCCGCCATGCCTATCAAGCCGGCGAACCAACGCCGCCTCATCGGCGGCCGGTTTGATGCCCTGGACATTCCGGAGAAGACCCGCGGCGAAGCGGTGTACGGCATAGATGCCGTGGTCGAGGGTATGGTCTACGCCGCCCCGATCCTGCCGCCGACACGCAACGGTGCCAGCGTCAGGCGTATTGATGACAGCAAGGCGCAAGGCATTGCCGGCTATCGCCAGAGCATTGCGCTGGATGACCCCTCCGGACACGCCAGCGGCTGGGTGGTGGTGGTCGCCGACTCTTTCCACGCGGCCCTGCGCGCGGCAAAGGTCGTGGAGGTCGAATTCGAGGCCGGGGAGACCGCCGGCGTCAGTGAATCCGATCTGCAGGACCGGGCGCGCCAGCTTATTGCAGGTGACTCGGGCTCGCTCGTGGTAGCCGACCCGGGGGTCGAGGAAGCCTATGCCAGCGCCGACCGGGTGGTGGAGCGGGAGTACACCACCAGCACCGTCCTGCATTTCCAGTTGGAGCCGGTGAACGCCCTGGCACTGCAGCGCCAGGACGGCATCTGGGAGCTACATACCGGCAACCAGTGGCAATCCCTCGCCCTGCCCTGGTATGCCAGGGCACTCGATGTCCCGGAAGACCGTATCCTGATGAAAACCTACCTGCTCGGCGGGGGCTTCGGGCGCCGTCTCAACGGCGACTACGGGGTGCCGGCACTGCTCGCCGCCAAGGCCCTGGGGCGGCCGGTGAAACTGGTACTGACCCGGGAAGACGACTCACGCTTTGATTCCGTACGCTCGCCCTCAGTACAGCGCGTCAGTATGGCGCTGGCCGCCGACAAGCGTATCCTCGGCATGCAGCATCACGCCGCCGCCGGCTGGCCAACGGAGGTGATGGCGCCGTTCTTTATGGGGCCCGGCGAGAACGGCGTGAAGTTCGACTCCTTTTCCATCAGCGGCGCCAACCACTGGTACGAGGTCGGCGCCCACCGTGTACGTGCCATCTCCAACGATCTCGCCAATCGCACCTTCCGCCCGGGCTGGCTGCGCTCCGTCGGGCCCGGCTGGACCAACTGGGCGCTGGAGTCCTTCATCGACGAGATGGCGCGGGAGCTGGGTATCGACCCGGTCACGTTCCGCCTGCAGCTACTCACTGGCGAGGGGCGCAACGCGGGGGAATCACCGAACTCGGTGGGCGGCGCAAGGCGTCTCGCCGCCGTGCTGGAGCGCGTTGCCGCCAATGCCGACTGGGGCCGGAAACTGCCTGAGAATACTGGCATGGGGGTCGCGACGACCTTTGGCCAGGAGCGGGATATGCCGACCTGGACAGCCTGTGTGGCAACAGTCAGCGTGGCCCCTGACAGTGGCAAGGTGACCCTGGACAGGCTGGACCTGGTTCTCGACGCCGGCACCATCGTCCACCCCGATGGCGCGCTGGCGCAGACCGAGGGCGCAGCCCTGTGGGGCGCCAGCATGGCCCTGCACGAGGGCACGGAATTCGTTGACGGGCAGGTGAAAGACCGCAACCTCAACAGCTACACGCCGATGCGCATGCTGGACGTTCCGGAAATGTCCATCGAATTCGTGGACAGTACCGAGCAGGCGGTGGGACTGGGCGAACCCGGCACGACCGTCGTGGCGCCCGCCATCGGCAATGCGATTTACGCCGCGGTCGGCGCCCGGTTGCGACACTTGCCAATCAGACCGGAGGATGTGCTGAAGGCCATCCAAACCAGCGCCGCGGCAGCCACGGGATAAGGCCGTCCTCGGGCAACTCCGGGGTCAGAGCAGGCTCGTGCCGGACAGGTGCTCCGGCGTTGCCTCGCCGGCGAGGGCAAACAGCGTTGGCACCAGGTCGAACGCGCTTCTCAGCCCGCAGTCGCCGGGCTCAATACCCGGCCCCACGATATAGGACATGCCGAAGCCACCAGAGTGCCCCCCCGGCCGGCGATAGGGCAGTGGACCGATCACCCCCAGCTCCGGGTGCGCCAGCGCCAGGGACGGCCCGTCCCAATCGACGACAATATCTGCATCCGAGGCCTCGAGGGACAGCGGATCTTTGGTCTCGTTGATCTCGATACTGCGCACTGCGGGACGACCGGTTCGGACATTGGTGGTCGCCATCAGCATGCCAGCGATCTCGTCGCAGACGGCCCGGTAGTCGGCTGGCGTGACCTTGCCATAACGCTCGCGGCCCTGCAGGTTGATGCGAATTCGGCCATCGTAGAATGAGGGAAGCGCAAAGGCAGTCATCTGTCGCCAATAGGGCTGATAGTGCGCGGCGGGCATCCAGCTCCGTGAACAGCAGCAGATCGGTCCTGCACAACACAAGCGCTCGATTCCGAGCCCGGGAGATGCCGCAACTCGGCTCCCGGTGATAGTGAAAACTGACGGGGCCGACAGAGCGATCCCGGCAGAATTGCTCCACCGCAGCCGCCGGACGCTGATCCAGCACCAGCACCGTCGCTGTGATGTTGCGTTGACCGGCCAGACAATGGAGGGCACCCTCCAGCAACTCGTCATCCTCGGCGTGACGCGTCAGGGCAATGGTGACCGCCGGCGGCGCACTGGCGGTTTCAGTCACGAACTGGCTGCGGAGTGCGCGCGGCGGGGGCGTTGTCGGGAAGTCCAAACGGCCGTCTCACCACATCAGGTCATCGGGTACCTCGTAGTCCTTGTACCACTCCTGCTCTTCTGCCGTCAGGCCCGGGTCCCCCGCCTCACTGCAGACAATCACCCGGCTGCTGTCGCGCTCGGCAATCTTGGCGGCAATGGGCCAGGGCAACAGCTCATACTGGTCCCCCTGCTTGACGATGGCCAGGTTACCGGCGGCAAGCTGCTTTTGCTCCACCGACATCACATAGACCTTCTTGACCTTCTTGCCATCGGTGAAGTTGAAGCCGATGTCACCGCGCCCCCGGGGCAGCTTGTGATTGTCGATCAATTGCTTGATCTGGGCATTGATCGCCTTGCGCAGGGCCTCGGCGTTACGGGCCTCATTCAGCTCGCGGTCACGCCGGACCTTCTCGGCCAGCGCCTCCCGAACCGCAGCCTTGGTATCACCCCCGATCTCTTCACCCGAGCGCCTGGCGACCTTGGCCTGCTTGCGCTTCTCCTTGTCCAGCTTCCTGGCCTTGTCTGTATCCGCCAGTCCCGCCTTGAGCAACTGGTCCTGCAGTGAGCCTGCCATAACTGCTACCTCTCGAAATCGCTGGCCGAGTGCCGCTCGGGGAGATGCTCTTCCTCCGGGCCCCAAATACGATTGACCCGGCGCCCACGCTGCACCGCGGGGCGAGCCTGGATCTCACGTGCCCAGCGGTTGAGATGCCGGTAGGAACCCACGTCCAGAAACTCCTGGGCGTCGTAGAGCGTGTCCAGTACCAGGCCGCCATACCAGGGCCAGACCGCCATGTCGGCGATGGTGTAGTCCTCGCCACACAGGAAGCGCCGGTCCGCCAGATTGCGGTCGAGGACATCCAGCTGGCGCTTGACCTCCATGGTGAAGCGATTGATCGGGTACTCCCACTTTTCCGGCGCGTAGGCATAGAAGTGGCCAAAGCCGCCGCCCAGGTAGGGCGCACTGCCCATCTGCCAGAAGAGCCAGGACAGACACTCGGCGCGCGCAGATGGCGCGGCAGGCAGGAATGCAGCAAACTTTTCCGCCAGGTACACCAGAATCGCGCCGGACTCGAACAAGCGGGTTGGCGGCGAGGTGCTGTGATCCAGCAAGGCGGGAATCTTGGAATTGGGATTGATGGCAACAAAGTCGGAGCCGAACTGATCGCCCTCCAGGATATTGATCGGCCAGGCGTCGTATTCGGCACCGGTAATGCCCAGCGCCAGCAGCTCCTCCAACAGTACGGTCACCTTGATCCCGTTGGGCGTCGCCAGCGAGTACAGCTGCAGCGAGTGTTTGCCCACCGGCAGTGCCTTGTCATGGGTCGCACCGGCCACCGGGCGATTGATACTGGCGAAACGGCCGCCAGTCTCGGTGTCCGGGCTCCAGACCTGCGGTGGGGTGTAGTTGTTGCTGTGATCCATAGACTGCAGTCCTCCGTGGCTGCCCAGACCCCGCTTCGGGGCCGGACAGGTTCGTTGTCATGGGCCAGGGCCCGTCATCTGTTCTACCAGCGCCGCCAGTTCGTGCACATGCGGATCCGGCGCATCGAGATTCCGCAAAGCCTGGGCCAGCCGCAACAGGTACTCGCGATTGCTGCCACTGGGCCCGGAAGCGGCCGCAATATGGGCGGCGATCTCGACCGCGGACGCCGGCCCCAGGAATGCGTGGTTGTCCTCTTCGGCAACATAGAGCACTCCGGCCACGGTGTCTCCTCGGCCGGCAAGGGCAATCTCCACTTCGTGGCGCCGGTAACCGTTCTTTTCCCGGTGGTCCAGGTGCTCGAACACCGATTCGTCGATCAGGTAGGCCACACCCTTGCAGACCGTGCCGGACGAAGGCATGAGGGTCACCACGCGCCCGGGAGCTTCCGCGGTACCCCGGTGATCATGGGAGCCCTGCCAGAAACGCCGTTCCCAGCCGGTTACCGCAGCAACCTCCCGCTGCAGGAACGGAAAGTCGACTTTGTAGATCAGCGAACCGTAGCCGAATACCCAGTGGGCGCCACCAATCACCGGACTACCTATTCAACGCGCAGCGAGCGCTCATAAACACCCGCATTGCCGGTGCTCAGCTGATACGCGTAGACCAGCATCTCGAAGTCCCCGGTGCCGGGCAGATCCAGTTTTCCGGCAAACTCGTTTTCCTTGCCGCTGAACTCCAGGGGCCCTTCGACAAGCAGCTCGCCGTCGCGGTACAACTGCACCGCCGCCCGGAAGTCAGCAGCTCGCCAGAGACCGTCCTCGCTGATGGGACAGCCGCAGATCATGGTAACACTGGCGGTCACTGCCAGGTTGCGTCGATCGATACTGAGCTCCCGCAGGTCAGTTATCAGTCCGGGCAGGTGCAGTATCACCGGGTGTTCCACCCGGTCCTGCCCGGGGATCAGCCACAGGCTGGTGGAGGTGGCCTGAATGCTCTGGGCAACAGCCAATGGGCCGGTTACGCTGACTTCGATGCGGGTGGGACGCGCTATGGCGAGCTCTGCCTGGAAACTGGCAGGAGCGCCCTCGGTCGCGGAGCGACCACGGGTCTGCGGGGCTTGCATCAGCGCTTTCGTGTCCCCGGTGGGCCCGGTGATGGCGCCCCGGGCAAGCAGCTCACCTGTCCCGGCATCGCGAACCAGGATGTTCATGCCGCCAACGCCGCTGCCGATAAACTTGGCATCGTCTGCCCGCACCAGCACCTTCAGACCGGTGGTGGAGACGGACTCTTGCGCCGCGCTGCCGGGGGCCAGCAGCGCGGCGCCAAGGGCGATTGCTGTGGCCAGCACAACCCTGCGCCACGTGCATGTTGCTATAAACATAGGACTCTATCCTCTCTAAATGGCCCCCCGCGGCACCCGCGGGCACACTGTGCTCGCAGTCAAAACCATACCACAATGGTTCCCTACCATCCCGCCCGGGCCTTGCGGACGCCACCGCCAGCCATCTGCCGCGGGCTTTGACTTGTCAGCCCCCGGGGTGAGGGCCCTATAATGCCCGGCTGTGTCGCTATCGGGAAACTCTCATGGGCCGCGCCTACCAGAATCGCAAGGAATCCATCGCCAAGACCTCTGACGCCAAGGCCAGGGTCTACAGCAAATATGCCCGGGAGATCTACGTCACCGGCAAGGCCGGCGGCACTGATCCGGACGCCAACCTCGCCCTGCGCAGCCTGCTGGAGCGCGCCCGCAAGGACCAGGTGCCGGCGCATGTTATCGAGAAAGCAATCGACAAGGCCAGGGGCGGCGGCGGCGAGGACTTCGCTGTGGCGCGCTACGAAGGATTCGGCCCGGGCGGGAGCATGGTCATCGTCGAGTGCCTGACCGACAACCCCAACCGCACCTTCGGCGATGTGCGCCACTGCTTCACCAAGACCAAATGCAAGCTGGGCACCCCCGGCAGCGTCAGCCACCTGTTCGACCACAGCGCCATCCTGGTGTTTCCCGGCGACGACGAGGACGCGGCCCTGGAAGCCATGATGGACGCGGATGTCGACGTTACCGACATCGAAAGCGAGAACGGCATCATCAGCGCCTTCGTGCCGCATACCGACCACTTCAAGGCCCGCCAGGCCCTGCTGGACGCGTTCGGCGACATTGAGTTCGAGGTCGATGAAGTACAGTTCGTCCCCCAGGCGTCAGTGACCCTGGAGGAGGAAGACACCCAGGTCATGGAAAAGCTGCTGGATATGCTCAACTACCTCGACGACGTGCAGAACGTTTACCACAACGCCGCGCTCTGAGACCCGCTTAACTGCCGCAGCGGTACAAACCGGGATTGCGCACCTGCATGCTGCCGTTGGCCTGGTGCAGGAAACCGACGCTCATGCGGGTTGCCGTCGAGGGCACCGCAAACGGAACACGCACTTCCACCCAGTCTGTCGTGCCGAGCCGGGGCTCGTGCTCCAGGGTGCTGGAGAATACCAGCCTGTCGCCACCCATGACCGGGTCGGGGTCGCCCCAGACCGAGACCTGCAGCCCGCCGCCATGGGTGAAGCCGTGGGTCAGCTCGTCCGCAGTCAGATCCAAACGGATCTCGGCGCGAAACACCAGCGATTCCCCGCGCAAGTCACGCGCCCGGGGGGCCTGGACCAGACGGTACCAGGGTTGGGTACCGATTTTCTCAATGGTCAGCTCACCGTTGTTGACGCGGGTGCGAAACGACGTTTCGCCCGCATGCTGGGAGCCGCGCCAGGGACTGAGACCGGCGGCGGGGTCGCTGCTGCCAAAGTCTGTATTCGCCAGCAGGTTGTCGCTGCTGCACTGTGATACGGCAGCGGAATCATTCGCGGCCAGCTGGCAACCCGCCAACAGCACCCCCAGTATCAGTACGACCAGTCTCATGTATTACTGAATCCTTGTGTTGCCTGACCACCGGCCAGGATCCTTGGCAAACAGGCGCGGGCCATCTGGCCTCGGCGCATCCCCCCGGGAGTATATACAGTGCACGGGACAAAGTTGATCCCCTTTGACAGCCCACAGCGGCCGGGAGGGATCTGGTCTATGCTACCGGTGACCGGCAGGCGGCCTGCGGCCGGAACCCAATAACGAAACACAGGAGCTCTGCCATGGCGCCATTGCGATCAATCTGTCTGCTGAGCCTGCTGCTCATGCCAACGCTGCCAGCCCTCAGCGCCGAGGATGAAGGCGACTGGTTCCCCTCGCGACACGGCGCGGAGGATACCCTCGGCGCGATAAACTACCTCTCGCCAGAGAAGGTGCTGCAGGCGGCGCGGCTGGTAAAGACCGGCAAGACCTATGCGCTGGGGGTAGAGACCGGACCCGACTCGCCTGCCTACGGGCCCCGCAGTTATGCCCTCACCGTGCTGCAACTGGACGATGGCGTCGGCGCGCCGTTGGCGGCAAACCAGCTGACCTCCAACGATGACCTGCTGCAGACCTGGATGGGGATTGGCAGTCAGATTGATGGCCTCGGCCACCTCGGTATCAACCACCGCTACTACAACGGCAAGCACGCCAGTGAGTTTGTCACCGTGACCGGGCTTACCAGCTTCGGGATTGAGACCCTGCCGCCGATCGTCACCCGCGGGGTCCTGATCAATATGGCCAGCCACCTGGGCCAGGAGATTCTCGCTGCAGGTACCGTTTTCGGCAGTGCCGAGATAAAGGCTGCGGCAGCAGCGCAGAAGGTCAGCATTGAACGGGGAGATGTGGTTCTGCTCCATACGGGCTGGCTCGCGGTCGCGGACACCGATCCGGCGCGTTTCATGGCGGGAGAACCGGGCCTGAGCCAGGAGGGCGCACGCTACCTCGCGGAGTTGGGGGTGGTGGCCGTCGGCGCCGACACCTGGGGCCTGGACGCAATGCCGGGGGAGCGCGCGGACGAGATGTTTCCAGCCCACCAGGAGCTGCTGGCGCGCAACGGGGTTTACATACTGGAAAACATGGACACCCGGGCACTGGCGGCAGATGCCGCAACAGAGTTCCTGTTCGTCCTCGGCCAGCCCCGCTTTGTCGGCGCGGTACAGGCCGTCATCAACCCGGTCGCCATCCGCTGACCGGGGCCGGCACCATCAGGCCTGGCTGACCTTGACCACCAGCTTGCCCACATTGCCGCCGTCGAACAGCAGGTTCACCGCCTCGGGCGCGGACTCCAGGCCCTCGATCAGGGTCTCCTCGTGTTTGAGCTTGCCCTCCAGATACCAGGTCGCCAGCGCCATGGTGGCTTCGGGAAAGCGATCCATGAAATCCGAGACGATAAAGCCGCGCACTTCGATGCGGCGCATCAGGATGGGCGAGAAATCCGCGCGCATGGGCTGGCCGCTGTTGTAGCCCGAAATCATCCCGCACAGGGGCATCCGCCCGAACAGGTTCATCCGCGCCATTACTGCTTCCATGATTTCGCCGCCGACATTCTCGAAGTTCACGTCAATGCCGTCGGGGGTGGCGGCGGCAAGCTGTTCGCGCCAGTCGCTCGCCTTGTAGTCCACCGCCGCATCAAAACCCAGATCCTCCACGATGTGCCGGCACTTCTCGGCACCGCCGGCGATACCGACAACCCGGCAGCCCTTGATCCTGGCAATCTGGCCGACCACGGAACCGACCGCGCCCGCGGCCGCCGAAACCAGCACCGTTTCCCCGGGCTGGGGCCGGCCGAGTTCCAACAGGCCGAAGTAGGCTGTCACCCCGGTCATGCCACAGGCGCCAAGCATGGTGGATAGCGGTATGGGCAGATCCGCAGGCAGTACCGACATGGCGTTGGCACCTTCATCCGCCAGACAGTAATCCTGCCAGCCAGTCAGGCCCATGACGTGGGCGCCGGGCTCATAGCGGGGTGAGTTGGACTTCACCACCACGCCGATCCCACCGCCGCGCATGACCTCGCCAATCGCCACCGGCGGCATGTACTGGTCCATGTCACTCATCCAGATCCGGTTGGTGGGATCCAGGCTCAGGTAGAGCACCCGCACCAGTGCTTCGCCGGGACCGGGTTCTGGCACCGGCGACTCGACGAAATCGAAATGATCGCGCGCGATACGGCCTTCAGGCCGGGCGCGCAACAGGAACTGGCGGTTGCTGTTGCTACTCATGAGCTCTCCAGGGACAGTGACACGGGCCTGTATTGTTACCTGCCACAGACCGAAAAAACCACTGCAAAAAGTGGCCGAAAGCAGTGACCCTACACGTCAAGAGCGGCGTCTGCTACCCTGCAGACCCAGCGGGACCGGTCAGCGGCCGCCCCGGTAATGCCCCGGATCGAGGAATCCTGTCCATGAGCCAGGCAACATCTGCCGCCGAATCCACATCCACCGTTCTCATCCCCGTGTTCGTTCCAGCAGTCGTAGTGATCCTGCTGCTGGTCGTTGGCACTATCAGCAATCCGGAACTGGCAGGAGAGGCGTTCAGCTCCGTCCTCGCCTACATCACCTCGACCTTCGGCTGGTTCTACATGCTGTCGGTGGCGTTCTTTCTGGTGTTTATCGTCAGCGTGGCCTTCACCAGCTGGGGCCACATCAAGCTAGGCCCCGACCACGCCGACCCCCAGTACAGTTTCCCGGCCTGGTTTGCGATGCTGTTTTCCGCCGGTTACGGCATCGCGCTGCTGTTCTTCGGCGTGGCGGAGCCGGTACTGCACTATGCCTCTCCGCCCGCCGGGGCGCCGGAAACCGTCAATGCCGCCCGCCAGGCCATGCAGATCGCTTTTTTCCACTGGGGCTTCCACATCTGGGCCATCTACGGTCTGGTGGGATTGGTGCTCGCCTACTTCGCCTTCCGTCACGGCTTGCCGCTGTCCATCCGCTCGGCGCTCTACCCACTGATCGGCGACAGAATCCACGGTCCCATCGGACACGCCGTCGACGTGTTCGCGATTCTCGGCACCATGTTCGGCATCGCGACGACCCTGGGGCTGTCGGTGGCCCAGATCAACGCCGGCATCAACTACCTGTGGCCCGGGATACCGGTCAGCGTGACCGTGCAAATCATCGCCATCGTTATCATCACCGGCCTCGCCATCCTGTCCGTGGTCGCGGGCCTGGACAAAGGCGTCAAGCGCCTGTCCATACTCAACATGGTACTGGCTGTCGCGCTGATGCTGTTCGTCTTCAGTGTTGGCCCCAGCATCCACATCCTGGAGAGCTTCCTGCAGAATACCGGCAGCTACCTCAATCATATCGTCGAACGGACTTTTAACCTGCAGGCCTACTCGCGCAGCGACTGGATCGGCAACTGGACCCTGTTCATCTTTGGCTGGACCATCGCCTGGGCGCCCTTCGTGGGGCTTTTCATAGCCAAGATCAGCCGCGGTCGCACCATCCGCCAGTTCGTGGTGGGCGTCATGCTGGTGCCCACGGTATTTACCTTCCTCTGGTTTTCCATCTTTGGCGACACCGCCCTGCACATGATCATGAATGAGGGTTACAGCACATTGATTGCCGATGTACAGGCAGACCACGCCGTAGCGCTGTTCAAGCTTTTTGAAGTACTGCCCTTTTCCAGTGTCGTGTCCTTCCTCACCGTCATCCTGATCGTCACCTTTTTTGTCACCTCCTCTGACTCGGGTTCACTGGTGATCGACTCGCTGGCATCCGGCGGCGCAACCACCACGCCAGTCTGGCAGCGGGTGTTCTGGGCCTCCTCGGAAGGGGCTGTCGCCGCCGCGCTGCTGCTCGCGGGCGGTCTCAGCGCCCTGCAGACGATGACCATTGCCAGCGCGCTGCCCTTTTCCCTGATCATGATTGTGGCCGCCTTCGGCATGTGGCGGGCGCTGATCATCGAGGGTCACCATCACACCAGCCTGAAGACGGATATCCAGAGCCGGTTCTCCGGCACCTCCGGCAAAGGGCTCTGGCGCCGGCGCATCGCCGGAATGGTGAGCCACCCGGGCCAGGCACAGGTGGCGGAATTCATCACCACCACCGTCCGCAAGGCCATGACCCGGGTGCAACGGGAGCTGGACAAGCAGGGCTGGAGTGCCAGTTTGCACGACGAGGAAGCACCGTTTCGCATCTGGCTGGAGGTGATCAAGGATGACCGGGTCGACTTCGTCTACGAGATCCGGATGATCGAGCATGCCCTGCCCGACTACGCCTTCCCGGAAATGGACCACCACCGGGACGCGCCCAACACCTACTACCGGGCGGAAGTCTTCCTGCGCCGGGGTGGCCAGGCCTATGACCTGTTCGGTTTCGACCAGCAGGACATCATTACGGATATCCTCGATCAGCTGGAGAAACACCTGCACTTTCTGCATATCTCACCTGCCAGCCTGCCCTGGAATATGGCGGAGCACGATGAGATGCTGCAGGCTAACCCTGCCCAGGCGCCGGAACACTGAGTGAGTCGGGCGGCCCCAGCGGTGACGGCAGCGCTGTGGGCGGGCCTGGCCAGGCCACCACTATCGAACCGGATGCCCAGTGGTGGTCGGACAACCTGGACCGGGTGAGCCTCCGCTTCGAGCGCTGGCTGCAGCGTCGTGTCATGGTACCGCGGCAGCTTCCACGCTAATTGCCTTCGCGCCGTTCGGCGGCCTGCTGAAGACCTTCGATACTGTCCGCGTCGGGGTAACCATCCGCCACCATGCCCTTGCTGCGCTGGAACTCACTCAGGGCGGCGCGGGTACCCGAGCCGAAAATGCCGTCCTCGGCACCCGCCTCGAAACCCAGCTGGTTGAGCTGCTGCTGGACGACTTCAACGTCGCCCCGGGACAGCGGGCGCTGGTTCACCGGTGGAGGCTGCTGCAGGGGACCCGCACCGGCGATGCGGTCCGCGAGGTGCCCGACCGACAGGGCGTAGGACTCGGAACGGTTCCAGCGCATGATGACATCGAAATTCTCGTACACCATGAATGCCGGACCATCGGCCCCCGCGGGCAGCAGGACAGCAGCCTGCAACTCCGAGTCGGGCAGCCGGCCGCCGTCGCTCCGGCGGACCCCAAGCTGCGACCATTCAAGCAGTGGACGCCGCTTGCCGGTGCCGGCCAGGTCAAAGCGGAAACCCGGCTGCAGGCGCACTTCACGCCCCCAGCGCAATTCGGGCACCCAACCCAGCTGGCTCAGGAAGTTGGCACCGGAGGCCAGCGCGTCCTGCTCACTGCGCCAGAGATCAATGCGGCCATCGCCGTCACCGTCCACGGCGTACCGCAGGTAGTTGCTGGGCATGAACTGGGTGTGTCCGACGGCACCGGCCCAGGAACCTCGCATCTCCCCCGGTTGCAGGCCCTCGCGCTCCAGCAGCTGCAGCGCGGCGATAAACTCGCCGCCAAAGAACTCCGCCCGGCGGGTATCACAGGCGAGGGTCGCCAGGGAGTCCAGGGTGGGCATACCGCCCAGGTAACTGCCGAAATTGGTTTCCAGCCCCCAGAATGCGACCAGGTAGTGTCCAGGCACGCCGTACTTCTGCTGCAGGCGGGCCAGGAAGTCCTGGTGCTTGCGATACAGGATGCGGCCCTGTTCTATCCGCGCCTGGGTCACACGGGCATTCAGGTACTGGGCGAAGGTCTGGACGAACTCCGGCTGCTTGCCGTCGAGTGCCAGCACCCGCTCCTGCTGCTGCAGGACGGGTACCACATCGTCAACGATCCAGTCGGCGACACGCGCCTCTCGAGCCTGGTTCTGCAGTGCGAGCAGGCAGGCCGGGAAGCCGTCGTCGGCGAAAGCCGGGGAGCAGGCGACCAGCCACAGCAGGGCAGAAAACTTCCGCGGGTTCATGAATGACACTATCCACAACACATGTTGGCGGATACTTGCACCACGCCGCGCCGGACGCAAGACTTGACGGCGGCAAAATAGGGTTGTCCCTCGCGGACCTCAGTCTGCTCCCTCTCTGGCTGCAGCCGCAAAGCGCAGCAGCGCAGCCCGGGTGACCTCCAGGGCCGCAGCGCGATCGCCCACGCCCCGCAGTTCTATCCGCTTGCGACCGGCAGGCAGATCCTTATAGACGCTGAAAAAGGCCTGCAGACGCTGCAGCTCGATCTCCGGCAGATCGCCGATATCCCGCACCTCGGCATAGGCTGGATCTACCGCATCCGCCGGCACCGCAACCAGCTTGTCATCCTGCTCACCGCCGTCGAGCATCCTCAGCACACCGATCGGGCGCACCCGGATCAGCGCGCCAGGTACGACGGGCTCGCGGGTATAGACCAGCACATCCAGCGGATCGTCGTCCCCCGCCAGGGTGGAGGTCAGGGTGCCGTAGTTGGCCGGGTACACCACCGGCATGGACTGGAAACGGTCCACCAGCAGGTGGCCGGTGGCGGCATCGAGCTCGTACTTGGTGGTGCTGCCGGCGGGAATTTCCACCAGCGCATACACTTCCGCCGGGGCGTTGTCCGGCTGGGGAAAATACAGCACGTTGCGCATCAGCCGGTCCGCCGCCGCTGGTCCGGGACCATCCGCCAACGCTGGCAGAACCAGGACCAGCAGGAATATCGCAAGGGTTCTGGGCATGCCTATCTCCTCCAAAAACTCCGCACTGCGGGGGCAGCCCGCGCCAACCGCGATTGCCGGGCGCCCCGACCAGACGCCCTCCTAGAACGTGTAGGTCAAGCCCAGTTCGTAGGTAGTGCCGAACTCGTCGTACTGCGACAGGCGGCGCTCGTTGCCAAAGTAGTAGAACTCGGGACGGTCGTTGAGGTTGATCGCCGCGGCGGTCAGGGTCAGCTTGTCGTTGATCGCATACTTGCCGGTCAGGTCCACCTGCACAAAGTCGCCGGTGTAGCGGTCATTCAGGGGCTCCCCGCCGATCGCATCCAGGTACTTGTCACGGTAGTTGGTCGCCAGACGGATATCCCACGGCCCCTTGTCGTAGCCCACGGACACGTTGGCTGTGTGCCTCGCCTGCTTGAAGTACGGGATGCTGCGCTCACCGTAGGCAGAGTCCGCCGGCAGATCGGTCTCGCCATCGGCGTAGGTGTAGTTCAGCACCAGCAGGAAGCCGTTGTCCAGCGCCGTCTGGTAGGAGAGCTCGGCACCCCAGATGCTGCTGTCACCCGCATTGATGAAGGTTTCAGCCCGGTCCCAGACCTGACCCCGGAGAAAGCTGTCAGCCGCGTCCACCTCGACAATGGCATCCTTGATATCCTTGTAGAAAAGGCCCGCACCGATGAAGGTCTCGTCACCCCGGTACCATTCAAAGCTGGCATCGAGATTCCAGGCAATGGTGGGATCCAGAAAGGGGTTGCCGCCATCGATCTCGTTGTCCTCCAGGTCGATTTCCGCGCCCGCGGAAGATTCGCCAAACCCGGGCCGCACCAGGGAGCGGAACGCAGCCAGGCGCAGTACCTGTTCATCGTTGAGCTCGATCCGGACATTCAGTGAGGGCGCCAGGAAACCGTAGTCGTTGTCGAAGGACACCCTGCCGGCAAAAGCACCGCCGTCAAACTGTTTGCCAGCGTAGGTCGCCCGGGTGTCCTCATAGCGCAGACCGTAGATCCAGGTCACCGTGTCGGTCACCGTGGTGGCCATCAGGTAACCGGCCAGAATGTCCTCGTCGGTATACCAGTCCGCGGCGATGGATTCCTCATCCTCGTCGCCACTCATCTCCCAGGCCATCCCGGGAGCGCGACAGGTCGTGCCATCAGAGAGCGTAAATACACCGTCACCCAGGGTGGAAATCAGGGCGCGAGTGCCAGCCACTGTCGGCGCGGGTCCATGCCGGTTGCCAAAATAGTCGCCGATCTCCTGGTTGGGATAGTCCGCGAGCGTGGAATCAGTCACTGGCTCATAGCCGCAGAAGTTGAAGTCGTTGTCCTTTTCCCGTTCACGGTACTTGATACCGTACTGCAGCTCGGTGTGCTCGTTCATGGCGTAGCTCAAGTCCAGCTTGAAGCCGACATCCCGGTCCGTGGTCAGGGCGTTTTCCGCCTCGAAGGCGTTCAGCTCGAAATTAACGGGGTCGTAGAATTCCGGGGCGAAGTTGATGACCGGTTTCTTCGGGTTGCTGTTGTCGTAGGTCATCGGGACGTCGAGCTGGGCGCTGCGGAAAATCACGTTCCACTTGTCGGTATCGTCCTGCTCCGCCTCGGAGCCAAAAATCTCGGCCTTGAGGGTGCTGCGCTCGCTGAGCTGGAACTCGCTCCCGAGCTGTACCGAACTGATGGTGCGGATTTCTACCCGGGGGCGGGATTCAGTGTCCACGCGCTGGAAGGGATAGGTCGCGATGTCGCCGTCGATCACCGGCTCTTCCTCGAAGGCACGGCGAACTTCCCACTTGGTGCGGTCCTCGGTATCGGTGTACTCGTTGTGGAAAAAGCGGGCGTAGTACTTGTTGCCACTGGCGGCGTGATAGTCGAAATTAAGGACCACGCCCTGGCGCTCGCGCTCCAGATCGTAGTAGCGCATTTCGTAGTCTTCGTTGATGGCGACATCCGACCAGCCGCCAGTTTCATTGTTTTCCGATACGATGCGCCGGCTCTGGTCGCTGAGGGTCAGCGCCACGCCCAGCTCGCCATCGGCGAGTGGGAAGCGGTTGCTGGCGACCACTGCAAGTTTGGGGTTATTGCTGTCCCTGGTCAGCTCGTTCCAGGAGGTCTCTGCCTTCACTTTGGCGTGGAAGCCCTCGTGCTTGAAAGCACTGATGGTTTCCAGGTCAATGGCGCCGCCGATAGTATCCGCGTCGAGGTTGGGGGTGAGCGTCTTGTAGACTGTCATGGAGTCCAGCATGTCGGAAGCAACCCCATCGAGCATGATGCCGCGGCGATTTTCCGGCGACGCCGTGCTGACGCCGTTGATGGTCATGGCGTTGAGATCCGCATTCATGCCGCGCACCGAGATGTAACGGCCTTCGCCCTGATCGTTTTCAACCATGACCCCGGATACCCGGCGCAACGACTCGGCGACATTGATATCGGCGAAATTGCCGATCGCATCCGAATCCACCACGCTGGCGATTTTATCCGAGGCGCGCTGGCGTTCCAGCGCATTGATCAACGCGGCCCGGGTACCATGGACGATGATTTCCTCCAGCGCCTCGGGCTGTGACTGGGCGAGCGCAGTACCCGCCAGGGCCATACCCACTGCGGTCGCGATCGTCCTGCGTGCCGTTTTCCATCCAGTCTGCTTGCTCATGCTCTCCTCCAGAACAAATGACTCACCAGGCGAGATGCCGTGACGAATTTTCTTGACCGGCGCGATACTAGAGCGCGTCAATGACAAAGAAATGACCGGACAATTTCAGATTGATGACAACTGGCGGGCGGCGGCCTTGGGCGACCGCTGTGAGGTTTCACCCTGTAAGTACGGACCGGCTATACTGGTGGGCCAAATTCACCATCTGGAGCTCTCTTCATGAAAATTCCGGGGTTTCTGTTCACCCTGCTGCTGTCGTGCGCAACTATCGCCAGCGAACAGTCCGCACAAGCCGGTGAAACACGCTATTCCGCGTTCCACGACTACCGCGTGGCGACCGTGGCCGAGGGTTTGATCCGGCCCTGGTCCATCGCTTTCCTGCCCGACGGCGAGATGCTGGTCACCGAACAGCCGGGACGATTGCGTGTTGTGCGCAACGGGGAGCTGCTGCAGGAGCCTGTGGCTGGCCTGCCGGAAGTTTACTATCGCGGCCAGGGTGGGCTGCTCGACGTAGTCCCGCACCCGGACTTCGCCGACAACCAACTGCTGTACCTCACCTACTCCAAGCCGCTGCCGGGCGATGAGTCCACCACCGCGGTTATCCGCGGGCGCTACCAGGGCGGTGCGCTCCAGGACGTGGAGGAAGTTTTCGAAGCCAGGTCACGCGGCCGCGGGCACTACGGTTCCCGCATGGTGTTCGATGGCAAGGGCCATATCTTCGTCACCATCGGCGATCGCCAGGCGCCGCCATCCGGCGAGCTGGAAAAGCACCCGGCACAGTTACTGTCCGATCACCACGGGGTGGTTGTGCGGCTCATGGAGGATGGCAGTATCCCCGGCGACAACCCGTTCGCCGGCAAGCGCAACGCCCTGCCGGAAATCTGGAGCTATGGCCACCGCAACGCCCAGGGCATGATCATGGATCCGGCCACCGGCGAGCTGTGGCTGACCGAGCACGGCCCCCAGGGTGGAGACGAACTCAACCTGGTGGAAGCCGGCGCCAACTACGGCTGGCCCGTGATCGGCTATGGCGTCAACTACGGCTCTGGCTCGGCGATTCATGCCGCCACCCATGCCGAGGGGATGACCCAGCCGCGCAAGGTCTGGGTGCCCTCCATCGGCACTTCCGGACTGGCACTGTACAGCGGCGATGCCTTCCCGCACTGGCGCGGCCACCTGTTGGCCGGCGGGCTGGCGGGACAGGAAGTGACGCTGCTGGAGCTGGACGGGCAGCGCGTCGTGCGAGAGGAGAGCCTGGTCAAGGGCCTGGGCCGCATCCGCGATGTACGCCAGGGACCGGACGGCCTGGTCTATCTCGCCATCGATGACCGTGGCGCCAAACCCTCCGCCATCGTGCGCCTGGAGCCGGCAGTTCGCGCCCCGCTGCCGGTAAATGACTGACAGGCGCTGGAGACTACAGCCCGGGCGGCACTAATGCGCTATGCTTGCGCAATAACACAAACTGGAAGCCGCGATGACACTGACCCCGGATTTGATAGACGAGATTGATCTCCTGCTGAAGTTCGACCTGAGCAGCACCCAGGTCGGGCTGAAAATCCACAGTAATGCAGTCCCGGAGATGATTGCGGCCGCCAGCCGGCTGCACGCCAAGGGCCTGGTGGATCATGAAGACGGCGGTTTTCTCACCCCACTGGGGCATGAAGCCGCTGAACACCTGCAATTCCTGCAGCAAATCCTGACCGCAGAGCCCGCAGCCAGCTGAGACAGGGTGCCGAAAGCCGCAGAGACAACTGCAGCGGGCATATTTGCTATGCTGTGAGTTCCAAGATCACAGCATAGCTGGGGGTGCACCACCGTGAAGCCGATCCAATCCCTGTGTGCCGCGCTGATGCTGACCATCGTGCCGGCGGCCAGCGTCCTCGCGCAGTTCGACCCGATAGGCACCATCACGGCGCTTGTCGATGGCGAGCCGCGAACCTGGTATATCCCGGGTGAAACCAGCGAGGGGAGCGGGTCGGGGGCCATGTGGATGCTGCCGGACGAACACTCCGGCACCGTCGTGCTCGGCGGCTTCGACTCCAGGGACATCCGCTTCGAGCGTCATCCGGACACCGGCTACCCCACCGTTTCCGGCAGCGGCAGCCAGATTTCAGTTTCCTTCGGCTTTCGCCCCGGCAGCAGCAGCCAGCGCCATAACCTGCCGGGCAAGGGCAGAGAGGAAGTGTCCATCCTGCTGCTGCCCCGTGCCGGAGTCTACAACGTCATGTATGGCATGAATGAGGGAAGCCTTGAGGCGACCCTCATCGACGCCCGGCAATCCGGCCACTCGGCATTTGCGGGCACCTTCTCCGGCACCCTGGTCAACAACGAGGGCACGGTGATCCATCAAATCTCCGATGGCCGCTTCACAGTCGACAAGGCGACCTTCTTCGAGCTCGAGTCCAGCGGCAGATAGCGACGGCCCTGCAGGACCGGCCCCGGATCAGGACTGGCGCCTGGCCACAAGAAGCCGGATGCACCCGCAACCCAGGTCCTGCCGCCAGGTCAGTTTTACTCAGACGGTATCGTACGCACCCGGCAATGCGTAGCCCGCCAGGGGCTTGCGCCTGGGGGCAGGATAGATGTACTTGCTGTGGCTCAGACCGGTCTTCACCAGGGCATCCGCTGCATGCAGGGTCAGCGGAATCGGGTCCAGCACCGGCACCGCATAGCCTGCCGCGGCAAGGCGCTCAGCGATGGCCTGGGCACACCCGAAAAAGCCGGTACAACCCAGAATAATGGCGCCGGCCCGGGCAGTCTCCACACTGCGCAAGGATGCGGCCACCAATTGTTCCACAAGTTCATCGAGGCGCTGCTCGATTTCCAGCACCGGAATATCAACTGCACCGAATCCGGCGTAGTTCGCCTGCAGCCCGTAGCGCGCAACCAGACCATCTATCATTGGCTTGAGTCGGTCCAGGACAGTAATAAACGCAAAGTGATGCCCCAGCATGCTGGCGTAGTGCATGCAGGTTTGCGCAGGACCCAGCACGGGAATCGATACCAACTCCCGGCAGGCCTCCAGCCCGGGGTCGCCCATGCAATCGATAATCAGTGCCGAGGCACCGTCACGCTCCGCGACCACCGCCTGCTCCAGAATGCCCGGAATACTGAGGGCCTCATCCACCGAGCACTCTATCGATGCAGGACCGGTCCCGATAAGGCTGTGACGGACCTCCATGTCTTGACGCAGGAAGGGCTGTACGTCGTCAAGACTGCGTATACCTTCCGTGATAATAGGAGTAATGATGTGGATAACTGATTTCATGTCGCTGCCTCTGCTTGCTAATTCCAAGAAAATCAGATGCTTAGATCCAGGCTGACCCCGTAGGTCCGGGGCATGCCCCAGGACTCGCCAAAACCCACGCTGGAAAACAACACCTGGGTGCGATAGCGTTCATCGGACAGGTTCTTGCCCCAAAGCGACAGTGTCCACGCCCCGGATGCGGCTCCAATGCCGGCGCGTGCATTCCACAGCCAGTAGCTGTCCTCCCGAGCCTCCTGCGGCTGGCGCACAATATCGAAGGTCATATCATCCTGGTAGTTGAAGTCCACCATGGCATCGGCATACAGGCCCGACGACAGGGGCCACTGGTAGCGCAGTACCCCATTGAGGTTCAACTCCGGGGAATTCGGTAGCTCACTGCCCTCGGCAACGCCGCCGACGACGGAGTTGGTAATCTCGGTATCCAGCAATCCCATACCAAGCCGCAGGTCCAGCCCCTGGGCGGGTCGCCATGCCAGCTCAATTTCACCGCCCGTAACCTCTGAATCGCCCACATTGGCGATCCCAAACAGGGTGCCGACCGGTGAATCGAAGATGCCGCCATAGAACTGCATATCCTCGTAGTCGTAGAAGAAAATGGCGGCGTTGAGCTGCATCGAGCCATCCAACAAGGTCAGTTTGGCCCCGGCCTCGTAAGCCAGGAGGTTTTCCTCCTGGAAGGGCTGCAAGTCAGCAGGGTTAAAGGTCAGCTGGCCCTGGAATCCGCCGGATTTGAATCCCCGTGATATGCTGGCGTACAGCAGAGTGTCCTCGATCCCTGTGTAATCAACACCAAACTTTCCGGATACATCGTCGGTGCTGTATTCGTTGCGCACCGACGGAAACAGCGGTGCCTCGAAACCACCGCCGATCAGATAGGTGAAAGCATCGGCAAAGGTTTTTTCCTCGTCTGTGTAGCGCAGACCTGCCGTCAGGCGCCACTCGGGCGTCGCCTGCCACTCTGTATGCAGGAACAGGGCGATTGAGTCGGATTCCTGACGGTATTCGTTGCCCAACGATTCGAAACCATCCAGGCCCAGCAGTGGCAGCAGGTCGCCGGCGTCAAAGCGGTCCCGTGTCTCGACCTCATCATTGCCATAAAATGCGCCTGCTATCCACACCAGCTCGTCACCGAGGTAGGTGAGGCGCAGCTCCTGGGAGAACTGCTCCACGGCATTATCGAAATAGCCGTCGAGCTGGACCAGGCTGGTGGCGTCACGGTCTTCCACATGGAAGCGGTCGAGTTCTTCCCAGGCGCTGATAGAGGTCAGGCTGAGCGCATCGGCAAAGGCCCAGTTGGCGGTCAGGGAGAATCCTTCGCTGTCTATTTGCTGACGGGTTGCCACCGATGCGCCGGAGCGGAACACATCGCGATCACCGTCGTCCTCAGCCGAAAACGGGTTATCGATCTTCACCAGATGAATGTCCGAATCATCCTTGCCGCCGTGGAGATTGAGGAGAATATCCAGGGATTCCGCGGGCTGCCACTGCAACAGGGCCCGCCAGGCGGTACTGGCTACCCGGCCCACGTCCTCACCGGTGACACGATTGGTCTGGTGGCCCTCACTCTGGCGGATTCGCTGTACCGACAGCCGCCCCGCCAGTCCCGGCATCAATTCACCACTGACAAAGCCCTGACCGGACGCCTGTTCGTAACGGCCGTACTCCAGCGTTACCCCCGCGGCGAATTCCTCGGTGGGGCGGTTGGCGATGAAATTGACCGCCCCGGCGGTGGTGTTGCGCCCGAACAGGGTCCCCTGCGGGCCTTTCAGCACCTCCACTCGCGCCAGGTCGTGCATCTGGAAGCTGAGCATGGCCGGTGACACCAGGTACACCTCGTCGATGTAGATACCCGCCGCCGGATTGTTGTTGGTCGCGTAGTCATTGAGCCCGATACCGCGGATTGTGACATTGGGGATGGAGTTGGCGACCACGTTATTGATGCGCAGGTTGGGTGTCTGCGCCGCGATGTCGACCGGCTGGTTGAGACGCAGCGCTTTTATCTCATCGCCACTCAGGGCTGTCACCGCAATCCCGACCTCATTGAAACTTTGCTCCCGTTTCTGCGCTGTAACAATAACTTCCTCCAGCTGCAGGCTGGCTGCCGGCTGCGCCGCAAGCTGATACTGGAATCCGGTGGTGGTGGCAGCGAGTATCGCCGCGATCATCCTGCTATTGACCTGCATATCGTTCTCCCCGAGAGTTGATGTTTTTTCGATGCTTCACAGTGATTCAATAGGCTGGAAAATGTCATCCAGCCCGAAAGCAGCGGGCCCGAAGACCTGCAGCGCCGCCGGTGTCCTGAGAATGGGAGGCGCGCTGACACCAAGCACCTTCACCCGCTGCCCGTACTTGAGTCCCTCGACCGGGATTGGCTCGGCTGTTTCCCGGTCCACCACACAGATCAGGTCGGGCACTATGGCTCGCACAACGTCACCTTGCCGGGCCACGAGATGCTCATTCTGGAATGTCAGCTGCAAGCTGGCTTCGCTTCCGTCCAGCGCCACCAGGTCGCACAGCCCCACCGAGAATCCGCCCCGGGTATCGCGCTGCAGGTCGCTCACCTTGCCGTCGAAGATCACCTTGCAGTGGTTGTAATAAGGCGTGGCGCGCAGGGCCGACAGCAGCGCCGCCACCGGATCTCCAGCCTTGCGCCCCGCGGCGATGGCGCGACCTATCTCCAGCGCCAGGGTCATGGTGCCGGTGACCGCACTGTCCTTGACCTGGCGACCGGTCATGAGATAACTGGAAAGCATGACGCTGCAACCCATTTCCACCGCACACACGCGCACCAGATCCTCCGCGCGCTTGGCGCTGCCGGTATTCACCACCAGTGAATTCAAGTGCTCGTCGGTCACCACCAGTGGAGTGCAGGACACACCGTGCACGTTGTAGGTGACCATCTGGATTTCCGGAAAGGCACGGCCCATCCCGTCCGCGTCCACCAATGGCAACCCGGTGCGGGCCGCAGCCATGACCGGAACGAGGGAATTGACCCCGCCAATTTCGATCGGGATAACCGCATCCGCGCGACGGCCGGTATACTCCTGCAGTCGCGCGAGGGCGAGATCAATGTCATCGCCGCAGGCGCCCTTCTCCACCAGCACGGTGGGTGCCCCGAGCATCGCGATGGTGTACACATTGGCATCGTCCGCAAGACTTTCCACACCAACCAGCTCCGGTGATCCGAACTCCTCTATCGCACTGGTTGCCAGCATCCGGCCTATGTAAGGGTCACCCCCGCCGCCGGTCCCCAGGAACGCAGCGCCAGTGGCAATGTAGGGCAGGTCTTCCAGACTGATTTTCATGTTCGCTTGTGTGCTCCCGTAGCGCTCTGCCGATTTCAACTACCGATGGCCAGATCCCCGGCCACCTTGACCTTCACCCGGACAGCATTGCCGGGTACATAAGCCAACGGCAACTCCTCCAGGTCGATAACCTTGATACTGTCCGGCCGTGCACCGGCGGCCACAGCGCGCTCGCAGGCTTCCGCCCGCGCGGTAGCCAATGCCGCGTCGCGACCGCTTTGCTCATAGGAGAAAACCCTGTCGGTTTCACCCCCTATCTGGGCAATTGATGCACCGATGGCGTTGGCGACGCCGGCGTGCTCCGGCACGATGACCTCGGAGGTTCCGGGGATTTCCCGGTTGATCAGCACCGCGCCGCCTCCCACCAGGATCAACGGCACCGGTTCGGCACTGGTTTTCATCCGGTCCACCCCGGCAGCCACCATGTCGTGCATGCGGGCGACACAGCGCTCCACCAGCGCGGGATCAAGGTGTGCCACCCGGTCACGGTCGCCGATTTCGGCGTAGCCTGCCGCGACCGCAATATCCGTCGCAGTCAGCGTGGACCCGCCAAACACCAGGGCTTCATCCAGCAGGCGGTAACCCACCGAGCCCGGACCAATGGCGATATCACCGGCCTGCTCCACGATGCGGGATCCCCCGCCCAGCCCTAACGCGTAAATATCGGGCATGCGGAAATTGGTGCGTACGCCGCCAACATCCACAGACACCGAGGATTCCCGCGGGAAGCCGCCCGCCAGCCAGCCAAAATCAGTGGTAGTGCCGCCAATGTCGGCCACCATCGCGGTCTCATGACCACCCAGGCGCGCGGCTCCGCGCATGCTGTTGGTCGGGCCTGACGCAAAGGTCAGCACAGGGTAGCGCTCGACGAAATCCGCGCTCATCAGAGTGCCGTCGTTCTGGCTGATGAAGAAAGGCGCATCCAGCTTCAGGGCGCGCATCGCTTCGCCAAAGGAACGGACAACCTCGCGGGACAACCGGGCTAGCGACGCGTTCATGATGGTGGCGTTCTCTCGCTCCAGCAGTCCGATCCTGCCAATGGTATGGGACAGGGTGATCGACACTTCCGCGCCCATCTCCGACCGCACGATGTCCGCTGCGCGCAATTCCATATCGGCACTGATGGGGGAAAACAGGGAAGAGATGGCCACGGTCTGTATCCCCGCATTGCGAAAGTGGCCGGCCGCCTCGCGCACGGCATCTTCGTCGAGCTCCGCGTTCACACGGCCATCGTATTGCACGCCACCACGCACCTGAAAACTGGGGCCACCGATTGCCTGGCGAATATCCCGGGGCCAGTCCACCAGCGGCGGAATACCCCGGGCAGCGGGCAGGGCGACCCGCAGAATACCCACTGGCAGCAGTGCCTGGCGGGCCACGAAGGCGTTGGTGAAATGGGTGGTACCAATCATCACCGAGGTTACGGCTTCCGCCCCGACCGCGGCGGTCCTCAGTACCGTGCGCAGAGCGGCTTCGATGCCAGAGCTGACATCCTCTGTCGTAGGCTGCTTGCAACTGGCAACCACCCTCAGGCCATCTACCAGCACTGCGTCCGTATTCGTCCCACCGACATCGACCCCGATTCTCATTGCGCTATGTATCCCTGACTACCTTGGGCTTACCCTAGCCAGAGCGACCTCCGCTCACAATCAGCTTCTGGTGTGGGAAGTCGTTGTCCGCGGGTGGGGCGATAATCTCCAGCATCGTACTGAGCCTACCCGTTCGGGTAGGCATATCAGGGTGCGTGCGCGTCGATTTCTCGCCGCCAGTCTTATACAGTCTGTCTCATGCAGGAACATGCCACACAAGGTAACCCCCACCCGGCGACGGCCTTCCCGCCGTGGCTGACAGTGGCCAAAGTCTATCCGCCCAGCCAGCGGCTGGATGCCCTGGCCCGCCGGGGTCTCGAGCTGCGACTGAACGAGAGCTTGTCAAAGCTGGCGACCATTGTCAGCGCCCCCGCGGGGTATGGAAAAAGCACCCTGATCGCCAACTGGTTGCGACAACTGCCAGACAACGCAGCAACCTGTTGCTGGCTGGCGATCGACGAAGATGACAACGATGACCTGCAGCTGCTGACTTATCTCGCCTTCAGCCTTTCCCGGGCCGGCGTTCTGCAACCCACCTACCAGGACAGCAACGCTTTCCGCGGAGAACTGACGTCCCGCCAGATTCTCAATCTTATCCAGCACAGCATCGACGCCTGGCCCGGACGCGTTCTGCTGGTCATCGACGATTTCGAAAAGCTCAGGCCGGCGACCATCTCGGCAATCATTCAGCCACTGTTACGCTACGCACCCCAGAACCTGCATCTTTGTATCGCCACCCGCGATGACAGCGCCCTGGACGTCAGCCGGCAGGAGGTCGACGGGCAAGTGCAGCGCCTCGACTCCACCGCACTACAGTTCACCCTGCCCGAAATCCAGGAGATTTTCTCGGACCAGCTGCCTGCCGCGGCAGCAGAGGAAGTCTACCGCCGCACCCGTGGCTGGCCGGTCGCCGTACAAATGCTGCGCAGCGCCCTCGCCAACGAGCGCGACCACGAGCGGGTGCTGCAGGAGCTGGGCCGGGATACCGGCACCCTGTCTGCCTATCTTGCCCACCAGATCCTGGAAGGTCTGGAGGAGTCAGACCAACAATTTCTGATGTCAGTTGCACCGCTGGAGAGAGTCGATTGCCAATTGGCCAATCACGTGCTGGAGGCCGATGACAGCCTGCAACGCATTCACCGGCTCCAGCACCTGCACAGCCTGATACGGCCAATATCCGGGCCCGGTGACATCTTTCAGCTACACCCGCTGTTGCGGGAGCATCTTTACCGGCGGCTACAGATTCAGGATCCGGCACGCCTCCGACACTTGCACGCCCGCATCGCGGGCTGGCATGCGCACGAGTCCGACCTGGTCAATGCGGTACGCCACTGCGTACTCGCCGATAACCCCGGTAGCGCCATCGGCATTATCGAGTCCATGGGGGCCATTTCCCTCTGGCTGCGCGAGGGCATTACCCGGATTCGAACGGCGCTGGGGCTGCTCGACACACGGGTCATTGCGACCTCGCCGTTACTGTTGTTGCTGCAGAGTATCATCGAGGTCAAGGACGGGCTGGTATTCAGAGCCCTGCAGACATTCCGCGAGGCGGAGCAGCTAGCCCGGGATGATGCTGCCATCTCGGCGACAGAGATACCCGATACCCTGCTTAACGAGCTCAGGCAGATCGACGCCTATCTGGCCATCTATGCCGGGCGCCGAATCCGGGAAACCAGCTACCAGGCCCTGCTGGAATCAACACCCCGGATTGACCGGCAAGATCCGGAGCGGCGCGCCTTCCACTACAACCTCATGTGTGTGGTCCACACACAGCAGGGTGATTTCCGCAGCGCCCGTCACTTTGCCCGGGAGGCCATACGCAACTTTCGCGAAATAGGCTCCCTGTATGGCGAAAGCTACCTGTACTTCCACCTCGGCGACGCCAGCTTTGCCGAGGGCGAATCCGCCAGGGCGGAAGAGCTCTACCGCATCGGGCTGGACATCGCACGACGCAAGTTCAGCGAGGACAAAGGCCTCAGGCTCATCGGTCATGTACTGCTGTTCGAGTTGCTCGACGAACTGGACCGCGACGATATCTCACTCATGGTACTGCGGCAGCTCCCCCGCGAGTTGGAGGCTCGAGAGGCCTGGTTCGATATCTACCTGGCCGGCTACTGCACAGTCAGCAACATTGAGTACCGGCGTTCGGGTCTGAAGCCGGCCTTGCGCTTGCTGGACAGGGCAATGAAATACGCCGACCAGCAGCGCCTGGCGCGCCTGGAAGATCTGCTGCAGTGCCAGCGCATCGAGCTCCTGGTAAGAGCCGGCAAGCACCGGGCAGCGCGTGCGGTATTGACGAATTCCGGCATCAGCCTCGAGGCCTACCGCAGCGGTGACGGCAAGGAGGCGGCATGGCGCGAGCGGGATGTTGCGGCGCTTGCAATCAGCCGCCTGCTCCTCGCAGAGGGGCGCAGTGGGGAGGCGCTCGCCGAGCTGGAGCATTTTTCGGCGCAGGCCCTGGAGCAGGGGCGCCTGCGCTCTTCAATACGCTATGCATTGTTGATGGCCCAGGCAGCCCTGGCGCTGGACGACAGAGAACAGGCGCGAGAGCACACAGGACGGGCCCTGGCACTGTCGCGGCGAACCGGTTTCGTCCGCGCCCTGGTTGACGATGCGGGTCCGCTCGACAATCTCATCGCCCTGTACCTGGAGCACAGCGAGGACCTTGATCCGGGGTTGCTGGACCATGTCGTCGCCATCAGGGAGCGGCTGCTGGCACCAGCGACCGCCGGCGCGACCAAGCCCCTGCTCAGCAAGCGTGAACAAGAGGTGCTGGCCCTGCTGAGCCTGGGTGCTGCGAACAAGGTGATTGCCAGGGACCTGGACCTGTCCGAGAACACCGTGCGCTTTCACCTCAAGAATATCTTTGCCAAGCTGAATGCCCGCAACCGCGTGCAGGCTGTCAGCAAGGCATCCATGCTGGGACTGACGGCCGTTGACGCTGCTCCAGAGGATAGCGGCGTCGCGGCTGTCAGTTGCCCTTCAGGCGCCCAATCCCAAGTGCCTTCATGACGATCCGCTCCGGCACACGGATGAGGTGAGACCCTGAGGTCACTCGCGCTGGATATAGGCAGTGCCAACTCCGACCCGTTCGATCACCCTCGCCGGAAGCCACACCGGCGCGAGACCGACGGGCTGGCTGGAAGCCCTCGGGCTGCTACTGTGGGCCGCTGGCTTCGCTATCGAGATCGCCGCGACCACCAGAAACGCGTATTCCAGCGCCGCCAGCGCGCATGCGCTATAGTGCGCCACCCCGATACCGCATAAGCTGATGCCATGGCGCTCAAGTCCACCATCTTCAAACTCGACCTCAACGTTGCCGACCTGGACCGCCAGTTCTATGCCGATTTTCCCCTGACCCTCGCTCGCCACCCGTCGGAAACCGACGAGCGGATGATGCTGCGGGTACTGGCCTTTGCCCTGCACGCGAGCGAGACCCTGGAGTTCGGCCGCGGGATCAGCACCGATGACGAGCCGGACCTGTGGCAAAAGGACCTGACCGGTAGCATCGAGACCTGGATCGAGCTCGGCACCCCCGACCCGGACCGCCTGCGGAAGGCCTGCTCCCGCTCAAGGCGGGTCATCCTGTACGCCTACGGCGACCGGGCGGCCCCCGTGTGGTGGCAGAAGCACGGCCCAGGCCTGGCCCGGTTCCGGCACCTGGAGGTCTGGCAGATACCCGACAGCAGCGCCCGCGCTCTCGCCGCCATGGCCCGCAGCGGGCTCGCCCTGCAATGCACGCTTTCCGGCGGCGAGGTCTGGTTGACGGGCGCCGGCGAAGCGGTGACCGTGCAGCCGCAGCTGCTGAAAGAGTCCGATCAGGTATCCAGTACCACCCGGTGACCAGCGGCCGGCAGGTAGGACCGGTCACTGGTCGTGTCGACAAACAGCCAGTCTGATTCCAGGGCGCCGGGGGTCACGGTCAGCAGCATGAAGCCGCGCTGGTGGAGGTTGCAGTACTGCAGCTCGTCGATCAGCAGGGTCATTGCCTCCGCCAGCTCCCGCGCCGTATCGCCATCCAGGCCCAGGTATTGCTCCATTCCCGGTGAAGACACGCTGGCGGTAGCCAGCTCCACCCCGATCTCGTTGCCCTGCTGGTCGTGGAGCCGGCTGCACCAGGCGTTGTGGGTATCGCCGGCAAGCACAACAAGGCGCTTGCCCAACTGCCGCGCCAGGGCGTAAAGCTGTTCCCGCTCCACCGGGTAGCCATCCCAGGCATCCAGGTTGTAGGGCGTCACCCGCTGCAAGCGGGCTTGCTGCTCCGCGCCAATCTCCGCGCCCTGCAGCAGTGCTGCCTTCAGCTCGGCGAACTCGGCGAGCAGCGGCGGCAGGTCCGTCAGCTCCTCGACGCCCAGCAGTTCCGCCGGCAGGTGCATTTTCGCCATCAGCACCTGCTGGCCCAGCAGCTGCCAGCGGGCCTCCGAGGCGGCGAGCCGCTCACCCAGCCAGGCCCGCTGCGCGCCTCCCAAAAGACTGCGCCCGGGGTGGAGAAGGTCGCTCCGGAACCGCTCCTGATCCATGGTACCGCTTGCGGAATCCACGTAGTCGCGGTACTCCAGCAGCCGGTCGCGGCCGATGATTCGGGTGTCGAGCATATGCAGGGACAGCAGGTCACCGAAGTCAAAGCTGCGGTAGATCTGTTCGCTGCCTTCGGCGACGGGGGGGCGTACCGGCAGCCACTCGTACCAGGCCCGCAGGGCCGCCAGCTTGCGCTCGCCGAAATCTCCCTCGTCGGGCGAGTGATTTTCCGCGCCATCCCGCCAGGCGTCATTGGCGACCTCGTGGTCATCCCACACGGCGATACAGGGGGCGGCCGCATGCAGGGCCTGCAGGTCGGGGTCCGTACGGTACAGGGCATAGCGCTTGCGATAGTCTGCAAGGCTGTACAGTTCGCCGCTGTTGTCGGCTGGCAGACTGCGACCCAGCTCCTGCGCCCGCTCGGTAACGTAGCCTCCCGTGCCGTATTCGTAGAGGTAATCCCCCAGGTGCACAAAAGCGTCCAGATCGGCCACCCGGCTGCCCTCGCGGTAGACGTGGAAATAGCCCGCGGGAAAATTGGCGCAGGAGAACACCGCGAGCCGCACCTGCCGCACACCGGCTGCGGGGAGGGTCCTCGTCCGGCCCGCCGCGCTCTGGCTGTCGCGCGCGCTGAATCGGTAGAAATAGTCAGTGCCCGGCCTGAGGTCGCGCGCCTCGACCTTGACGGTATAGTCGCGCTCCGCTGTCGCCTGGACCTGGCCGCGCCTGATGACCCGGGCAAAGTCGGTGTCCTCGGCCAGCTCCCAGGCCAGTTCCAGCGCAGCTTCGCCCGCGGCGGGCGTGGCCCGGGTCCACAGCAGTACGCTGTCGCTGGCCGGATCGCCCGAGGCGACGCCGTGCACAAATCGGGCGGCCGACAGCGAATCGCGCGACCGCAGCGGCTGGCAACCGCCCAGGGCGGTGGATACCACCACGGACCCCGCCAGGATCGAGGACAGCCTGAGAAAATGGCGGCGTGAAATCATCGGGCGCGGTATCCTGAGCAAATGAGAATGGACGAGGCTATAGCGCCGATGTTAAAGGCCCGTGACGCAATTGTCGCCGACATACTGCCGCTGGGCGACCGGCCCGAGGCCATCGATGATCTGGCGGCAGCGCACCTGGCCGAGTGGCGGGCGCTGTATCCCGAGGACAGCGTCGCCACTTTTGCAACAGACCTGGCACGCTCCCTGGGCACGGATCCAGTACCGTCAACCTGGGTTCTGGTGGCCGGCAGGGCCGTCATCGGCTCAGTCTCCCTGATTGAACATGACCTGGACAACAGACCGGAGCTCACCCCCTGGCTGGCCAATCTCTGGGTGGAGAGGGCGTGGCGCGGACACGGGCTGGGCAAGCAGCTGGTGCTGCACGCCTGCGAGCAGGGTTATCAGCGCGGCCTGCAACGACTCTACCTGTACACCCCGGAACACGCGGCCTTCTACCTGGCGCTGGGTTGGGAGATGCTGGCGGTGTCCACCAGGAATGGCGTACCGATAACGCTGATGAGCTACCGGCTGCGAGTTAGCCTGGCAAGTGCAGCAGACTAGGCCGCAACGATGAAAGGCATGACCGCCCTGTCACGGAAAAATCTGACCCGCGTCGCGGTAATACTGCTGGGCCTGACCCTGTTCCAGTATTTTTCCAGCGGCGAAATCACCTGGCACCGGCAAGTGCTGGCAACACTCACCGGCGACGATGGCGCCGATCCGGGCTGGCGCCACGCCGCGGAGAAGCTGGAGGATGCAGGCGCAGCCCGGGAGGGCACTCCCCTGCCGCGCTTCGATATCAGCGGCCGCATTGTCAGAGTGGCGGACGGCGATACGGTTTCCCTGCTGGACGGCGACAATGCGCAGCACCGGATTCGCCTGTTCGGCATTGACGCGCCGGAGCTTGACCAGCCCCACGGCGACCGGGCCCGGGAGGCGCTTGCCGCCATGGTCAGCGGCAGGCGCCTGGGCGTGGTGGTCGTGGAAACCGACGACTACGGCCGCCTGGTTGGCACTCTCTACGCCGATGGCGGCAATATCAACCTGGCCATGGTGCAGCAGGGCCACGCCTGGTGGTACCAGCACTTTGCCCGCCACGAGCGCCCCCTGGAAGCAGCCCAGCGCAGTGCCAGTGACGCCCGTCGCGGACTGTGGGCAGGCAGCGAGCCGGTGCCGCCCTGGGACTGGCGCCGCCAGCAGCGCCTCAATAACACTCGCTAGGCGCCGGCAGCGCCGGACGCTTCAACCGGGCTGACAGCCGGGACACAGGTACAGACGCCGACTGTTGCTCTCGATGCGCACAACGACACCCGCGCAACGGTAACAGGGGAGATCGCTGCGGCCGAAGACCGCGAACCGGCGCTGCTCCCGGGGTAGCTCCGACCTGGTCAGCGCCCGCGCCAGAGTCGCCGACAGGGTGACGCCCCCACTGCGATAGCTACGCTGGCTGATCGCCAGGGTCTCACGGGCCAGGCGACCGCGCTCGCGCACCCCGAGGGAGGACGCCCTGCGCGCGGGATGCAGGCCCGCGGCGAACAGAATCTCACTGCGCAGGTAGTTGCCCACACCGGCGAGGAAGCGCTGATCCAGATACAGGGCAGCCAGACTGCGGCCGGCAAAGGCGGGGGCCTGCAGACGCGCAGCGATAGCGCGCCAGCCGAGACCGGGGTCCATGATGTCCGGGCCCAGGCGGGCCAGAAACGGGTGGGCGCTGAGCTCTTCCGAGCGCCAGACACTGATGTCGGACGCACTGTAGAGCAGGGCGGAATCGTTCGCGGTCTGCAGCAGCAGACGCAGGGAGCGGGAGCTGTCGGGCAGACTGTGCCCCGGCTGCACCCGCCAGACGCCGTAAAGCTGATTGTGGGCGTAGATGCTCCAGCCGTGCTCAAAGTGAATCAGCATTGCCTTGCCCCGGGTTTCCACCCCCGTCACGCGATGGCCACGCAGGACTGGTGCCTGACCGCGCAGCCGCGGCGCCGCAAAGCGCACGGTTTCGACAACATTCCCCTCCAGCACGGCCGCTATGCGGTCGGCGGCACGGCGAATTTCTGGTCCTTCCGGCATGTCAATTGTCCTCGTGGCCCTCTGCGCCGGGGCCTCTCCAGTAGCGTTCCGCTTAACAGTACGCATCTCGGACAACAGCGGATGCCGGCACACCCTTCCCGCTTTGCCCCGCGGTCGCTTTGTGGCACCATCGACCGCTGATCTGATCCACCCACATGCAGGCAGAACCTCCACAGGGGACCCACCGGCAACAGCATGCGCGACTATTTCCTCAGACGCCTTTTGCTCGTCCCCCCCACGCTGATCGGTGTCACCATCATCGTGTTCGCGATCACCCGCCTGGTACCCGGCGGGCCGCTGGAACGGGCGATCATGGAAACCCAGCAGATGAGCATGACCGGCGGTGGTGGCTCGCAAATGGCCGGGCAGGGCATGGCTATCTCCGAGGCACAGCTGGACCGGCTGCGCGAGTACTACGGCTTCGACAAGCCGGTCCTGCAAAGCTATGCCGACTGGCTTGGCAAGGTCGTGCGGGGAGACCTGGGCTCCTCCTATCGCTACAACGAGCCGGTCTGGGAGGTTATCCAGCAGCGCTTCCCGGTGTCCCTGTACTACGGGCTGGTGACCCTGGTGTTGACCTACGCGGTGTGCATTCCGCTGGGCATCCTCAAGGCCATTCGCCATCGCACCTTCGTCGACAATATCAGTTCCATCCTGATTTTCATTGGCTATGCCATCCCGGGCTACGCCCTGGGCTCGCTGCTGATCCTGTTCTTCGCCGTCCGTCTGGAGTGGTTCCCCATGGGTGGCTTTGTCAGCTACAACTTCCACGACCTGGGACCGGGGCAACAGGTACTGGACCTGCTGCACCACTCGGCACTGCCGCTGATCTGCTACCTGGTGGGCAGTTTCGCCCTGGTGACCCTGTTGTTGAAGAACCACCTGATGGATAACCTGGCGGCCGACTACATCCGCACCGCGGTCGCCAAGGGCGTGTCATTCCGCCAGTCGGTCACCCGCCACGCGGTCAGGAACTCCCTCATCCCCATCGCCACCACCTTCGGCCAGAACATTACCCTGCTGGTCTCAGGCTCATTCCTCATCGAGACCATCTTCGATATCGACGGTTTCGGCCTGCTGGGCCTGACCGCCATTCTCGACCGCGATTACCCGGTGGTAATGGGCGTGGTGCTGCTCGCCAGCCTGTTGCTGCTGATCGGCAACATCCTGTCGGACATCCTGGTCGCCCTGGTCGACCCGCGGATCAGGTTCCAGTAGCCGGTGTTCAGCCTGAATCCCCAGACCCGCAAGAAGCTGCAGCGCTTTCGCAAGATCAAGCGCGGCTACTACAGCTTCCTGCTGCTCGCCGGGCTCGGGGTGCTGCTGGCCTTCGGCGAACTGCTGATCAACAGCCGTGCCCTGGTCGTGAGCTACCAGGGCCAGCTGTACTTCCCGACCTACAGCGATTTCCACCCCGGCACCGATTTCGGCCTGGACTACGCCTACGAGACCAACTACCGGGAGCTGAAAATCCAGTTCCAGCAAAAGGACGAGGGCAACTGGGTACTGCTGCCGCTGGTGCCCTACAACCCTTACGAAAACCACGCCCCGGGCGGTATTTTCAGGCCCCTGCCGCCGAACGCGGCTGAGCAGCACTATCTGGGCACCGACACCACCAGCCGCGACATCCTCGCGCGCCTGTTCTACGGCACCCGTATCGCCCTGGTGTTTGCCCTGCTGTTCACCGCCTGCGTCTACGTGATCGGCATCACCATCGGCTGCGCCATGGGTTACTTCGGCGGCGTTTTCGACCTCGTCTTCCAGCGCATCATCGAAATCTGGTCCAACGTCCCCTTCCTGTACATGGTGATCATCATCTTCTCGGTGATTCCCTCCAGTGTCGCGGTAACTACCCGGATCGGCATCCTGCTGCTGGTGATGGTACTGTTTTCCTGGACCGGCATGACCTATTACATGCGCACGGAGACCTACAAGGAAAAATCCCGCGATTACATCGCCTCGGCGCGTGTGATCGGCGCCTCCAATGCGCGCATCATCTTTCGCCACATCATGCCCAATGTGTTGTCGACCCTCGTGACCTTCATGCCGTTCACCATTGTCGCCGCGATCTCCGCCATCACCGCGCTGGATTTCCTCGGCTTTGGCCTGCCGGCGCCAACGCCCAGCCTGGGGGAGCTCCTGAAACAGGGCACCGCCAACCTGCGCACCGCGCCCTGGATCGTGATTTCCGCCTTTGGCACCCTGGTCGCCCTGCTTACCCTGGTCACGTTTATTGGCGAGGCCATACGCGAGTCGTTCGATCCGAGAACGTTTTCCGTTTACCGTTAACCATGCATCACCTGAGGTCACTGCGATGAAGAAACCGTTGTCCACGCTGTTCCTTGCCGGCCTCATCCTCCTGCTGGGTGGATGCGGGCAGGGCGAGACTGACGGGGCCGGGGAGGCCCCCAGCGCTGCGGCGGAAACCGCCACGGCGGCCGGGGTCGATGCCGAGGTGGAGGCGTACTACGCCGCCCACCCGGAGTTCTTTGGCTTCAAGACCCCCGCGGACCTGCCCGCCGACCTGACGTGGACCAGCAACGAACACCTGCCGGAGATCGGCTCGCCGGAGGCCAGGAAGGGCGGCACCCAATACGGCGCCCTGCAGGATTTCCCGCGCACCCTGCGCACCGTCGGCCCGGATTCCAACGGCGGCTTCCGGCCCTTTCTGCTCGATGATGTGGGCATGACTCTTGCCCACGTGCACCCGGAAACGCTGGAGCTATACCCGGGTCTGGCGGAGTCCTGGGCGGTGGACTGGGACAACCAGACCGTTTATACGAAGCTGGATCCGGCGGCGACCTGGTCCGATGGCGAGCCGATTACTGCCGACGACTACCTGTTCATGTTCTGGTTCTACCGTTCGCCCTACATCATGGCGCCCTGGTACGATAACTTCTACAGCACCAAGTACACCAACATTACCCGCTACGACGACCACACCATCTCCATCAGCATGGCCGAGCGCAAGCCCGACATGGACGAGCTGGGCATGTTGCTGCGCCCCGTCCCCCGCCATTTCTACCGGCAGATGGACGACGATTTCAGCGAGCGCTACCAGTGGGAGTTTGAACCCACCCCGGGGCCGTACATCGTCCGCGACCAGGATATACGCAAGGGCCGCTCCATCGCCCTGACCCGGCTTGAGAACTGGTGGGCCCGGGACAAGAAGCACTGGCGCTACCGCTTCAACCCCGACCGCATCCAGCTCAGCGTTATCCGCGACGCCTCGAAAATGTTCGAGGCCTTCAAGCGCGGCGACATCGACCAGTTTGGCCTGGGGCTGGCAGAGTACTGGTACGAGAAGCTGCCCGATTCCGACCCCGATGTGCAGGCGGGCTATATCCACAAGACCGTCTTCCACAACCAGAGACCGCGCCCGCCCTTCGGGCTCTGGATCAACACCGCACAACCGCTGCTGGACAACCGCGATATCCGCGTGGGGATCGCCCACGCCACCAACTGGGATATGGTGATCGAGAAATTTTTCCGCGGCGACAACGAGCGCCTGGATACTGCCAACGACGGCTTCGGGGAGTTTTCCCACCCCACGCTGAAGGCGCGGGAGTTCGATATCGCCAGGGCCCAGGAGCATTTTGCCAGGGCGGGATTCAGCCGGCGCGGCGCGGACGGCATCCTGGTCAACGAGGCCGGGCAGAGGCTGTCCTTCAACCTCTCCACCGGCTACGAGACCATGCGCGACGTGCTGACCATCCTGCGGCAGGAGGCCGCCAAGGCGGGGCTGGACCTGCGCCTGGAGGTGCTCGATGGCACCGTCGGCTGGAAACAGGTGCAGGAAAAACAGCACGAGATTTCCTTCCTCGCATTCGGGCGCTTTCTGGAACAGTACCCCCGGTTCTGGGAGCACTACCACTCCGACAACGCCTGGGACCGCGCTTTCCTGGAGGATGGCAGCGTCAACCCCGACCGCCAGCCCAAGACCCAGACCAACAACCTGGAGGCGTTCGCGCTGCTGGAGATGGACCAGCTCATCGAGCGCTACCGGGCATCCTCGGACCGGGAGGAGATGATCGCACTGTCGCACCAGATGATTGCGCTGCACCATGAACACGCTTCGTTCGTGCCCGGCTTCTACCAGGGGTTCTTCCGGGTCGGCCACTGGCGCTGGGTACGCTATCCAGACGGCTTCTCCTATAAACACTCGGACGGTGCCGGGGAACTGTTCGTGCACTGGATCGATACCGACATGAAGGAGGAGACTCTGGCCGCCAGGCGCTCAGGCAAGACCTTCGAGCCCTCGATCACCGTTTACGACCAGTGGGCCGAGTGACTCGCTGATGGCCTTGCTGGAGGTCGACAACCTGGTCACCGAATTCGCCACTGACGAGGGCCTGGTGCGAGCCGTGGACGGGGTCAGCTTCAGCGTCGAACCGGGCGCCACGGTAGGCATCGTGGGTGAATCCGGCTGTGGCAAGAGCGTTACCGCGTTGTCCATCATGCGCCTGCTGCCACAGCCCATGGGCCGCATCGCCGGCGGCACCCTTCGCTTCCAGGGTCGCGACCTGGCACAGTTGTCCATCCCCGACATGGAGAAAATCCGGGGCTGCCATATTGGCATGGTCTTCCAGGAGCCCATGACCGCACTCAACCCGGTGCATACCATAGGCCGCCAGCTGACCGAAGGCATGCTGCTGCACCGGATCTGTGCACCCGCCGATGCCCTGCGGGCGGCGGCGGAACTGCTGGACCGGGTGGGCATTCCCTCTCCCGACATGCGTCTCGGCGAATACCCGCACCAGCTGTCAGGGGGCATGCGCCAGCGAGTCGTGATCGCCATGGCCCTGGCTTGCCGGCCGGGACTGCTGATTGCCGATGAGCCAACCACGGCCCTGGATGTGACCATCCAGGCCCAGATCCTGGAGTTGATCAAGGACCTGCAGGCGGAGATGGGGATGGCGGTGATCATGATTACCCACGACCTCGGCGTAATCGCGGAGACCTGCGACCAGGTGGTGGTGATGTACGCGGGCAAGGTCGCCGAGCGCGGTACGGTATTCGATATCTTCGACCGTCCGGCGCACCCCTACAGCCGCGGCCTGCTGAATTCCATCCCGCGGCTGGATACCGTACCCAAGTCGCGCCTGGGGGTTATCGAGGGCATGGTGCCGGGCCTGCGCGACCTGCCCGTGGGTTGCCGGTTCGAGAATCGCTGCAGCCACGCCGTTGACCAGTGCCGGGAGGTGGTTCCGCCACTGGAACCCGTCGCGGACGGCCACAGCGTCAGCTGCATTCGCTGGCGGGACCTGTGAGCGCGCCCCTGCTGGAGGTCAGCAACCTGGCCATGCACTTTCCGGTGCGGGAGGGCCTGCTGCTGCGTGCCAGGGCCTTCAACCGGGCGGTGGACGGCGTCTCCTTCACTATCGGCCCCGGGGAAACTCTGGGGCTGGTCGGGGAGTCGGGCTGCGGCAAGTCCACACTCGGGCGCTGCGTGGCTCGCCTCTACCAGCCCACAGGCGGCAGTATCGTCTTCGACGGCCAGGACATCACGCGAATGAAGGCCGGCGCCCTGCGTCCCCTGCGCCAGGACATCCAGATGATCTTCCAGGACCCGATGGAATCCCTGAATTCGCGCCATACGGTGGGCGATATTCTGGAGGAACCGTTTATCGTGCAGAAGATCGGCGACCGGCTCTGGCGGCAGAAGCGGGTGGCGGAACTGCTGAATACCGTCGGCCTGCCGGCGCGCTCGGCTACCCGTTATCCGTTTGAATTTTCCGGCGGCCAGCGCCAGCGGATCGGTATTGCCCGGGCCATTGCCCTCAACCCAAAACTGGTGATCTGCGATGAGCCGGTATCCGCGCTGGATGTGTCCATCCAGAGCCAGATTCTCAACCTGCTGGTCGACCTGCAGCGGGAGTTCAAGCTCTCCTACCTGTTCATCGCCCACGACCTGGCAGTGGTGAAGCACGTCTCCGACCGGGTCGCCATCATGTACCTGGGCAAGATCGTCGAGACCGCGGCCAGCGAGACCATCTACCACCAGGCACGTCACCCCTACACCCAGAGCCTGATCGCCGCCATTCCCGTGCCTGACCCGCACCGCAAGGCAGAGCGCCAGGTGTTGCACGGGGATGTGCCGTCTCCCATCAATCCCCCCTCCGGCTGCAGCTTTCACCCCAGATGTCCGGTGGCGGAGCCCCGCTGCGCGGAACAGGAACCGGCGCTGATTGACACCAGCAGCGGTCATCTGGCGGCCTGCCACCTGATTCAGCGCCAGCCCTGACCCGTGTCCAGCCCTGACCCGGGTGCTGCGATTCACCGCCGCAATGCTACCCCTGCGGCCACACGGGCTGGCGCTTGTCGAAGAAAGCCTGGGTACCCTCGCGGGCGTCCGCGGTGGTCATGGTGTCGATCATGGGCTCACAGCTTGTGGCATAGGCTTCAGCCAGTGGTTTGTTGAGTTGCTCATAGAACGCCGACTTGCCGCGGGCAATCCCCTCGGTGGACTTCCCCGCGATTTTCCGGGCCAGCTGTTCGGTGACTGCCCGCAGCGAGGCAGCCGGTACCGCACGGTTGACCAGCCCCATGCGCACGGCGTCCTCGGCATCGAACAGGTCGCCGGTCAGGGCCAATTCCATGGCGTGTTTGCGATGCATGTTGCGGCCCACCGCTACCAGCGGCGTGGTACAGAAAGCGCCGATGTTGACCCCCGGCAGGCAGAAACGGGCCTCTTCACTGGCGATGGCAAGATCACAGGCCGCCACCAACTGACAACCCGCCGCGGTGGCAACACCCTGGACACAGGCGACCACCGCCTTGGGGGATCGGGTGATGTCCAGCATAAGGCGGGAACAGGCTTCCAGAATCCCGCGCATCCGGGCCCTGCAATCAGCTTCCGTTTCGCCGGCCTGAACTGCCATTTCGCGCAGGTCGTGACCCGCGGAAAAGGCCGGGCCGGAGCTGGCGATGACAATACACCGCACTTCGGCATCCTCTCCTGCAGCGGCCAGAGACTCCTGCAGCTTATTGATCATCTGGCTGGACAGCGGATTACGCTGCCCTGGCCGGTTCAGTACGAGCCACAGTACCGACTCTGACAGCTCGGCGATGACCCAGGGAGGCGCTTCTGTTGAGGACATGGGGACTCCTGGTGGCAGGTAATGACGGTATTTGATACTGGCCTGCCCGGACCGACCTGTCCAGCACAGGGCTGATCGGAACACCGACCAATGCCGTATACTCGTGTGGATCATCAGGACAGCAGAGCAGGAGAACAAACCATGCCAGAGAATACTTCCCCGCCACCGGTAGCACCCAACCATCCCCGCTTGCCCTGCCGCGGCTGCACCAGAGACTGCACGCACTACGACATCTGCGGGGGCACCCCCTGGCGGATGGACCAGAGGCAGCTGAAGCCCGCGGGTATCCCTGGCTAATAATCCGCGGGCGCCCAAATCTCCGCGGAGGCGCCATTGAGACGAATGTCGAAGCACCCGCGGTGCAACTGCCGGTGATGGAACCGGCACAGGGTCACCAGATTGTCCAGCCGCGTTTCCCCACCCTCGGCCCGGTGCTGGATATGATGGGCGTCGACGTACTCCGATTCCTGGCAACCCAGATACTGGCAGACTCCGTCCCGCTCCCGCAGGGCGCGGCGGATGCGCTCCGGCACAATCCGTGACTTCCTGCCCACGTTCAGCACCTTGCCGGCGTCATCCTCCAGCACCGTCACCAGCGAGGCATC
>CAMYIZ010000010.1 GCA_947258585.1 uncultured Haliea sp.
ACCTAAAGGTCGAAGAAGATACCGAATTTCTCAGCGCATTAGAAACTAATAGCCCCCTGCAGCCCACGGATGGCGGGGCCTCCGGCGGTTTTTGCAATATTTGGAGGCAAAATCCCTAGGACCCCTTCCACGGGGTGTTCGCACCCAACAGTCGGCACCGGGCGTTGGTCACGCCGGCAAAACGGGGCAGGGGCAACAAGGTCAGGGTGGCTGATGAACCGGCAACACCAGCACAACGGCGAGCGTCGATGACATGGGCGCAACGGCTCAAGCGTGTTTTCAATATCGACATCGAGACCTGCAGCGGCTGCGGCGGCGCCATGAAAGTCATCGCCTGCATTGAAGACCCTATAGTGATCAAGCAGATCCTTGATCACCTGAAGCACAAAGCCGAAACCAGCGGGACCAGGGCGTTACCCGAAAGCCGGGCGCCACCGGCTGAGCTGCTCCTGGGTCTGTTTGACTGACGAGCCTGAAGGCCAACGATACCAATCAAAATGCTGCGTTCACAGCGCCGCGGCAGGGATCCGCCGTGCTGGTTGTCGGAAAAGGAGCCGCTAGTGGGAAAGAGGAGGGTAAATTTTCAGCGTTGCTGGCTCCCCGTCAGCCGGATTGGGTTGCATCGCAGGGGTGTCGAAAGAGTCAACTGCGGTCCAAAGCTGTTGGACTTGGGTGAAAAGGGCGTTTATTCTTCCTATACGTTGTCGGCAGCGGGCCAAAAAGGAATACGTCCATGCCCATCGAGGTGAAACCGGCTGTGAGCGCGGGTTCAAGCATATAGCCCGACAGGCGCGTATCCTTGCCGATCACGACACGATGGCGGTGGTCACCGCGACGAAAGACACGGCCAGCCGCCATGCCGACGCGCAAGGCGGTTTCCGCCGTCATCGCGCCTTCGTTGGCTTTGCCACGAATACCGTCTGTGCCGAAATATTTGCGCACCATAAGGTCGATTATCCTGTCGTCGGGTCGCCCTCAAAGGGGACATGCCTGCTGAACCGCGAATATAGAGAAATATCCCGAATGTGCAGTTAACGAATTCTTGCGGTTTCTTTCAGCGCCGCCAATACCGCCAGCCCGTCGCGCAAGGGGCGCGGCTCGTGTGTGCGGATGAAGTCAGCTCCACCTGCGGCGGCGGCAAGCTCTGCAGCGAGTGTCGCGGCCCCGACATCCCCCGGACCACGGCCTGTGAGCGCGCGCAGAAAGGATTTGCGCGAAACAGACAGAAGCACCGGCAAATCGAAGCGCAGCCGCAATTCATCGAACCGCGCCAGCACCGAGAGCGAGGTTTCGGGAGCAGCCCCCAGAAAAAACCCCATGCCGGGATCAAGGACAAGGCGGTTGCGTTTGATACCGGCACCCGTCAGCGCCGCGATGCGCGCGTCAAAGAACGCCGCAATGTGATCCATGATGTCGCCAGCGGGTGCCTCGCGCCGATCTGCCTGCCCGTCTTGCACCGAATGCATAACGACGAGTTTGGCAGATGATTTCGCCAATTGCGGATAGAACGCAGCGTCTGGAAAACCGCGAATATCATTGAGATAGGCCACACCACGCGACAAGGCATAGGCTTGCGTCGCGGGTTGATAACTGTCGAGCGAGACGGGAATGCCATCTGCCTTGAGCGCGTCCAGCACCGGCGCGATACGCGCGATTTCTGTGTCGGACGAAACAGGCGCGGCGTCGGGATTGCTGGATGCCGGACCGAGGTCGATCACATCTGCCCCCTCGGCCATCAGCTTACGCGCCTGCGCAATGGCTGCGTCTGGCGCCAGATACCGGCCTCCATCGGAGAAACTGTCCGAGGTTATGTTGACGATGCCGAAAATGATGAGCGATTTATTCATGGGGGCTTCTATAATAATAATAATCGAGCATGAGTCTCATACGGATGCTCGGGTCGAAAGGGAATCCCCAGGCGAGTAACCTGTTTGCGGTGATCCATTAGCTGCAGGAGCAGAAGAGCATACATCTGGAAGCAAAGCCAGGAAAGCGGCCTATGGAGCTGTGCGGCAGCGCTCAGTAGGCAATTTTTCAAAATATTGTTAAGCCTTTTCTGAGCATGGTATTTTTCATGGTATTACCAATTAGCAGGAAAATAAGCCATTGAATATAAAAGATAAAAATGTCTTGTTTACAATAGAGTGGGTAATAACGGTGAATCCGACCCGTCTCTCAGCTTGAACCGGATTCAAGTCCCAGGCGATTGCGTGAATGGCCTTTCAATCGGCGCATGTAATACCCGCGGATCTACCTGGCAGCGCGCATCATACAGCGCGATAGGGCCGGGACGGAGTCCCGGCATCGTAAAGCCTGATATTTTGGCATTCGGTGGTGAAGATACAGAGCCTTACAACGTGCTGGATGTTGGCGGGGGGACGACAATCGTAGGCACTTCAGGAACCAGCTTTGCTGCGCCAGAAGCACTTCGGTTGGGAATTGGTGTCCGGGCACATTTCGGCCAATCTTTAAGTCCGCTCGCAATTAAATCACTGCTCATTCACACGTCAGAGCCGAGTTCTCATCCGAGAAACGAAGTCGGATGGGGCCGCGCGGCAGGTGAATTGGAAGATATCGTAGTTTGTCGGGACGGGGTGGTGCGCGTTGTCTATCAGGGAGAGTTGACGGCGTCTAAATACCTTCGGGCGTCTATCCCTATGCCAACAGAGGAACTGACGGGCAATGTCAAAATTACCGCGACATTCTGTTTTGCAACGGCCGTAGATTCCGCTCATCCCGGCAACTATACGCGCAGTGGGCTGGATGTTGTCTTCCGGCCGCACGAGGACATTCGGGACGATGACGCAATGCATGCTAAATCGGCAAGCTTCTTCAGGCCAGCTGACCTATATCCCACCGAAGATGTGCTGCGTCGCGACGCCCATAAATGGGAAACATGTCTTCACGCTTCGGTACGAAAGCGCGGGAGTAGCCTGAAAAACCCAATATTTGACATTCATTACGTTTCGCGGGCTGAGGGACAAGCGGATCGAACGCCGAACAAAATCAAGTATGCACTGGTGATTACTGTTGAATCGCCGCGAACACCCGATCTCTACGACCGGGTTGTAAGACGATATCAATCCATCCTTGAGCCCCTGGCCCCGACTGTTCAAGTGCCGGTGCGAACTGGTCGATAAGGCGCTGCAGGAGTCTCAAAGCGCATATTAATGCCGAAATCCATCAGCGATGTTGGAAAACAGAACTGGCGGAAATCAGGTAAATAGCGATTAGCAAAAAAATATTTCCGGTTTTCACGGCCCGGCACGATTACCTCATTATGAAAGGGGACAGAATGGCCGATCAAGTCACTCATACCGCCCCGGATCCGGCGAAAAGCGAAAACAGCCGTAACACGCCCGTCGTGGAACCGCTGACGCGGCGTCAATACAAAAGGCTGTCCGCAACAGAGCGGCAGATCGTATCAGCGCTATCGCTTAATGAGCCGGCTCTAGTGGCGCGGGCAAGAATACGGGGTGAGGATTCGAGAGAATTCCTCTGTGCCGAAGCGCTCGTCTATTTCATCAGGCGAGCGGACAGAAGAGACGACAGGAAATCCCGGGAGGCGTTGTTTCGTGAACTATTGGAGCGCTGCACACCTTTCTTCCGTGGCAAGTTCCGTGGTTTCAACGAGGACGCGCGGGAAGACCTCCAGAGCGAGGTTTTGAAGGGTGTCGTCGAAGACCTTCTGGCCGACGATGACCGTGGCGACTTTATGCAGGTTCGTTTTTGGACGTACCTGGAACGCAAGTCAATCGACGCGTGCCGCGCGGCTTCACGGCATCTACGAGCCACCGAAAGCCTCAATGAAACCATCTCTGATGATGAAGCAGATGGTCGTACCAAGCTAGAAACCATAACTGATGAAAGGTTGGGTCCGGAGCAGCTCGCAACACTTGGACAGGCCCTGGAAAGCCTACCACCGGAACTCAGGGAGTTGTTCCTGCTCCGGCATGCCGTTGGCATGAAGATCGGCGAGGATGTTTCTATGATCGGTGACTCAGAAGAACTGACGCTCGCCGAGCACTTCAAGTGCACGGGACGGACCATACGCAACAGGCTAAAGGAAGCCGATAGATTACTGGCCGGTTTCCGGGAGAAGAAACGATGATGGCGAAGACTGACACACCGACGCTAGGTGACGTTTTAAACGAGTTTATGGTGGAACATCCTGTACCAACGGCGGACGCTATAGAAGCGACTGCACGGCTATACCCACAATATCGTCGTGATCTGATTGAGTTTGCGGCTGCGTGGGCGGAACAAATGGCCTTACCGCCAGCGCCGGAATTGAACGAAGAAAAAGAAAAAGCCGTAGTAAATCGGGCAATGAGTCACGTGGCAAACGTCTCATATGCCCGTAACGAATTTGCCCAATCTGGAAGGAGCAAATCCTCGCTGACGGATTTGCTGGCAGATGCCGAAACAATTGGATATACACCTGAGGATTATGCAAAAGAGTGCGGTATTGATTTGAGCTTACTCGACAAGCTCAATAAGCGGAAGATTAGCCCGGACACCATTCCTCCGCAGCTGCTCAGCCAGGTAAGCAGGCGGCTAAACCGTGTTGTCGCAATTGTTGCCGACTTCTTTGCCGGCCCTTTGCCTGCGATCGTGACGAGATCAATGTCAGCCTCCAAGAATGGACATGAAGAAATTCAACAGAGCTTTGAAGAAGCCGTTCGAGAGTCCTCACTGACTGCCGAGGAAAAGGCCCATTGGCTTGCAATAATCAAATCAGCACAAACTGACAAAGATTAAGCTGTGGATATCTGAAAGTTTATCGATGTTTCGCGCTGGTGGCAGTCACTTCACCAGCGCGAAATCTGTTTTAACGACGACCTTATGGAGTGGTGCAATAATCGTCAGTCTTCAGTGCCGAGCATATCTAATAGTGTGCATATGCAGCCTGCACATCGACTCAAGAAGAATGAATCCACCAGTCAACCAGTCAAAATCCCCTTTTCCGGTTTTCCCCCGCCCCGTCGAATAACTTACTAGGAGCGAAGATAAACCGGATGGGCCGGTCAGCACGCTCCGAGTAAGATCGAAGGAGTGTAGCAGTGAAGACTGAAATTCTTTTACAGGGGGAGCATATCCCCGACATTGAGATTATAAAAATTGGTCACGACGAAGGCGCTGAAAAAATTCTTGCGGCAGCAGCCAAGCATCGCAGCTGTGAAGTCGAAGGGGATTTTCATGTCTTTCTGGAAGACCACGAAGAGGCGTTACCGCCGGGCTCCCGGCTTTCAAAGGGCAAGGATGGACAACCTATTCGCCTGCATGTCCATCGGTGCCATAGGGTCGAAGTGACGGTCACCTTCAACGGGGTGACGAAGGAGCACGAGTTCGGACCGGGAAAAACGATCGCCTCTTTGAAGAAATGGGCCACGAACAAGGCATTCGAGATGGACGCGGGCGATGCGGCGGAACATGTACTGCAATTGGCTGGTACGACCGATCGTCCCGAACCCGACACGCATATTGGCTCGCTTGCGACATGCCCCGATTGCCACCTCGATTTCGACCTGGTTCCGCTGAAACGGGTAGAGGGCTGAGATTATGACGGAAGAGCTTTTGTCCCCTGACGAACAGATGCTCCGGCACCATTTGGAGTCGGGGCGGTTCCGAAGCGGTGTGGCCCGTGGGTGGTGGCGTCTAATTGCGCTGAACTGGCCATATGTGACAATCGCTATCACAGCTCGTGGTGAGATCGAGTATGTATTCCGATTTCACTGTGCCAATTATCCACACACTCCCGTCACTGGTGGCCCCTGGGATCTGGACGCTAACAATAGACTGCCTGCGGATAAGTGGCCCAAAGGTAACGGACGATTTTCTCTAGCGTTTAATCCGAACTGGAAGAATGGCACTTGCCTGTATCTGCCATGCGATCGTCAGTCGATTGAAGGGCACAACAACTGGCGACATGAGTACCCCGCACTACTGTGGGAACCTGAAAAGGGGATTTGCAAGTACCTGACAATCATTCATGAGCTGCTGAACTCCAGCGATTACGGGGGCAGCCGTGCAGCGTGATCCACAACTACATATCAAACTGACCATATGGCGCATTCTCCTTTCTGAACTTCACCGCCGAACACGTGAATGCCATGAAAGTGGCGCGTTCCTGTTAGGCCGCGTTAATAACGGCGATCGCATAGTTGAAGAGATCGTGTATTACGATGATCTGGACCCGCATGCATATCGTACCGGCGTGGTTGTTATGCATGCTTCAAGTTTTGGGGTGCTCTGGGACCACTGCAAGTCTCGGAAACTCTTGGTTGTCGCTGATATCCACGTCCATCCCAAAGGGGCTTGGCAGAGTCTTGCCGACAGGAACAATCCGATGATCGCGCTACGTGGGCACCTAGCCCTGATTTTACCGTATTTCGCTCGACCACCGGTTCGGATGCAGGACGTCGGGTTCTTTGAATATCTCGGCAGTCACCGCTGGCGGGATTTGAGTGGGGATCGGATTTCTCGCTATCTTCATATCCGGAGCTAAGAGACCAGAATGGCCGTTATAGCGGACACAAAAATCACTGACCCAACTCTCATAGCCGAAAACCTCAACAGGTTGGTCAAGCTGGCACTGGATACTGGTGAAGCAGCCAGTGTCGAGGAAGCGCTACAACTGTTCGTCGGATACAAACTGGCCGTCGCTGTAGGAAGAGATGTTGGGCGTTCTGCAACTCATCAAGCGGCGCTGCTCACCATCGTGAACACCGGCAGACGCTGCCTGCTTGGGGGCGTTGAAGTTTCCGGTATAGCCGGGCTGCCGCTTCTCGTCGCACTTCCTCCGTACAAGACACTGGAAGAAGCTGTAGTTGGCTTGGGTGGAAGAGTTGTTGGCTCTCCTGCTGCAGATATACCGCTGATTCTCATGGGCGATCAACAGACGGATTTTGAAAACTCTTTTGCTATCCGGACAACGTTTGACGGATGGACCGGCGGAATAGTGCCAGTGCGCTGCGGCGCATCGCGCCTGGCCGAAAACAATGAATTCATACCGTCGGGCGTCCTGGCGGGCGCCCTCGCTGTTGCGGAGGCATTCCAACATTTAAGAAACAGCCATCCCGTTACCGGACGTCGGCCGATGGGTTTGTCATTGTGGAAGCCCGAAGTAGATTGGCGTGACCCGACCGCGATTGGCCCTCGGATAAGGCACTTGCCTTCATCCGTATGGATCGTAGGGCTAGGAAATTTGGGGCAGGCTTTCCTCTGGATTATCGGAATGCTGCCATATGCCGATCCAAGCAAGCTGAGCTTGGTCCTGCAGGATTTCGATATGCTCGCGGAGTCAAACGACAGTACATCGGTCCTTACACATCCGGGGTTGGTTGGGATGCGCAAAACAAGGGCTATGGCTCACTGGGCTGAAAATCGTGGATTCGAGACGACGATTATAGAGCGCCGCTTTTCATCTGACTTCCGAGTGGGGATTGATGAGCCAGGTGTCGCCCTCTGCGGCGTGGACAATGCTCTGGCCCGATGCGCGCTGGAAGATGTTGGCTTTAAGAGAGTTATTGAAGCTGGGCTTGGCGCTGGCATCAAAGATTTTCTCGGGTTCCGAACACATGTCTTCCCCGGTTCACGGCGGGCGCGTGACATCTGGCGCGCAGCAGAAGCTGAAAGAGAAAACCTGCTAGTTTTGCCAGCGTATGAGTCTCTTGCAGCCGCCGGCGCTGACCGTTGTGGTCTCACACAACTAGCCGGCCGAACGGTTGGGGCGCCGTTTGTGGGAGCGGTTGCAGCGGCGGTTGTAATTGGGGAACTAATTCGCCTTGTCAATGGCGCTCACACTTATGAACTGCTGGATGGTCACCTGAAGAACCTACAACATCGAGCAGTTGTTCCAGCTCAAACACTACCCCCATTCAACCCTGGCGCGACCGATCCTCTTGAAATTATGACATCGCAGACATGATCTCGCCTTGGCTTGAGCGATATAGAACAGGGATTCAATATAACCTTTGAACGAGCCTAAGTTGCCAGCCAGGATCGAATAAGACATCCGCACAATAATCTGATTTTGTTTAAGCGGCTGTATTGGTATCAATGTACGCCGTCGGAAAACCACCCCACCCACCGAATAGATTTTCCATCGTTCCTCGCTACTGATTCTCGCACTATGCCCCGTAACAACACACGGGAGCAGCAGTGCCATGCAACGCCACCTCTGGCTACCTTCTTTTCTGATCATCGGTTCATTCATCACGCCGATGGCCTTTGCCGATGCAGAGGCCGAGCGTGAGGCACTGGCAAAGATCATCCATGAACTGAATGCTCTTGAACCACTGATCAAGCAAGCCGAGGCAAATGCCGATCCGGATGCCCGTGTTCGTTTTCGTTTTGACTGGCTGCGCCAGGACCTGAAGCAAGTCAGGGACGGGGTTCAGTCACACATCGATGCACCTCGCGCCCAACCACGTTCCTTCCCGCCCCTGCGCGGTGATTACCGTCGCTAGGTTGCGCGATGACAGGGGCACAACAAACAGCTTTCCAGGCCGGTTCCGGTATTACCCCAGCGACGATGCTGACAGCGATCGCGTCGATGGTCCTGGTGCTGGCGTTTGTGTGGGTGATCTGGGTTGCCATCGGCACCTTTCGGGCTTGGCAGGAAGGTCAGGCCACGGTCTTCGACCTGACCTGGAGCACCTTGCGGGCAAGCATTGTGTTGATGGTGTTGGGTTTCTATTTGCGGTGAGTGGATCGAGAAAGCCCGGTAAGGGCAAGCGGCGGTGCATCGCAGTGGGATGCGGGGATAGGCCCCATTTTTATCAGCGTTACAGAAGAGGACATTTCCTATGGGTACATCAACTACACAAAACGGGTTCAGCAAAACGTCCGTTGCCATTCGCAGGCCGCTATTGGCAACGGCCGCGGTGTTTTTTCCATTGCCGCTCTGGGCGGCATTGCCGACGCCAGTCGCGCCGAGTACCGCTCCGGGCGCGGGTGACTGGATCGGACTGATCCAGGGCTACATCAAAGACGGTGGCCTGGTGCTCGGACTCGCTATCGCGGTTCTGGGTTTTCTTTGGATCGCCTATCTGGGCTTCGCCAAATTCAATGAAGCCCGGCAGGGCAAAGCGGAATGGGCTGAAGTGGGCGTCTTGGGCATCGTTGGTGCCATCGTCCTGATCTTCGCCAGCTATCTGCTGACCGAAGCGGCCGGTGTCATTTGATACCTGACATCAAGAGCAGAAAGTGGCAGGAGGTGTGAATGTCGAAAGACCATGAAATCCTGGCGGACCGGCTCAATGCCGAGCCCGTCATCTTCAAAGGTTCCTCGTCCTCTGAGCTTGGCATGATTGTGGGGCTGGCCATAGTGATCTGGCTGCCCCTCAGTCTGCTCCTCGCCTGGATGCTCGGTGCCATCACCATGGGTTTCGGTATTGCCGGTGTCGGCGTGGTCGCCACCGTCGTGGTGATGGCGACCGTATTTCAGCGCATCAAACGTGGGCGGCCTGACGGTTACTACCAGCAATGGATGCGCATCCGCCTGCAGTCGACGGGTCTCTATCGCGCGCCCTGGGTATTGCGTACGGGCGCCTGGGATATCGGGAGGACGCCGCATGCGCCGTTACCGTCTCGAAATCGATAACGTGCGCGCTCATTTGCGTTCTTTGTGGATCGTCATTGCTCTGCAAGGGCTGATCATCCTCGCGCTCTGGGTCGGCTGGAGTCAGGCGCCTAAGCAATTGCGAGTCTACGTGCCGCCGGATCTGCGCTCTGGTGCGGTTCTGGCGGTCGAGGAGGTGCCTCCGGCCAATGTGTATGCCTTTGCATTCTACATTTTCCAGCAACTCAATCGTTGGCCCGACAACGGTGCAACGGACTACGGCAGCGCGATTTTCCGCATCTCACCCTATCTGACCCCGCGCTATCGCAATGATCTGATCGCCGACATGGAGCTCAAAGCTCGCCGCGGCGAATTGACCTACCGGGTACGCGGTGTTCATGAAGTGCCAGGGCACGGTTATGAAGAGCGTCGCGTCGATGTGCTGTCACCCGATGTCTGGGTCGTCTGGCTGGATCTCGACCTGTTGGAGTCAGTAAAAGGCATGACCGTGAAGCAAACCACGATTCGCTACCCAATTCGCGTGGTGCGCCAGGCCATCGACCCGGAATCGAATCCCTGGGGTCTGGCGCTCGATGGGTACGCCAGTGATGGCCCGCGTCGATTGACCGATGCCGAGCTGGCTGAACCCGGCGTGACTGGCGCCACTACAAATAAGGAATCATCCCAATGAATCCCCGTCATTTCGTCGCGCCAGTGAGGTGGATCGTCTTGCTCGGTTTCTGCATTCCGCTGCTGTCCTTTGCACAAGTCGATGCAGCATCAAATGCGCCTGAACGTGTGGTCTGGAACAAAACGCCCATCGCGATTCCGTTGGTCGTCGGCGAAGAACGTCTGGTGCATTTCCCAGACTCGGTAAGTATCGGTCTGCCGCAGTCACTGACAGCGCAGCTGCGCAGCCAAAGCATAAACGGCACCCTGTACCTATTGGCCAGAGAGCCATTCGACACCACCCGCATCATGGTGCGATCGGAAACCGAGGGGCCGCTGTATGTCCTCGATGTGTCAGCAGAACCTGCCGAGGCCGACAGTCACACACTACCCGATGTACAGATACTGCTGGATTCGGAACCGGGCACGGATGCTGCCGAGTCGCTATCTAACACCCAATCCCTGTCCTGGGGCTATACCGCACTCACTCGCTATGCCGCGCAACAACTCTACGCACCCGCACGACTAATTCCTCGTCAGCCCGGTGTGGTCGCCATTCCCGTTAGCGCCGAACCGGTCGAGCTGGTGCATGGCGCACGGATCGAAGCGGTCCCCGTCGCCGCCTGGAAGGCGGGTTTACGTTATGTCACCGCCGTCAAGTTGACCAATCGAACCCAAAGGCCGGTGGTGCTGGATCCACGAGAACTGCGCGGGGCCTGGTTAGCAGCAACGTTTCAGCACAACCGCTTGCTACCTGCGGGCGATGAAGCCGATACCACCGCGATCTATCTGATCTCGGATCGGCCATTCGATGTGGCGCTTTGAGAGAGGAGTGGAATCTACCCCATGTCGATGGTCACCAGTAATCGCTTATTACCTCTGCTTGCCGGCTCCGTTGTCTTGATGGCGGCGCTGGTTGCCGTGAAGTCCTGCTCGCCGGATGAAGAGCAGGCTCAAGTCTTGGAGGCGGTGCCGCAGGCGCCGAAACCGGATGCCGATTCGCCGGCAGACACCATCAAGACGCTGACCGCCAATGTCAGCGCCATGACCTCGGAGCTGAATGCCCTGCGTCGGGACAACTCGGCGCTCAAACAAGAAAACCGCGAGTTGATCGAGGACCGCAAACAGATCGAAAACAACGTGCTGACCCGAGTGCAGCAATCCCTGGCAGCCAAACGAACCGACACAGCTTCGCCGGAGACGACCTCCGCTATCGCGGCCTTGACCGCCAGGGTGGACTCCCTGACTAACCGCTACGGCCAGTCGGCAAAACCTTCATCGGCTGTGGGTTCTGATATCCCCGTCGGGCTCGGGCTAGATGGTGTCAGCGCACCCTCTGCGAATTCAGAGTCGCTGGTGTGGGTCAATCCTTTGGAGCTCTCGACATCGCCCGGCGAGGACAAAGAGACGCTGCTCAACCGCTTCAGTCGCACCGGTCGCAACGCGCTCGACAGCGCGGGTCCGCCGGTGCAATCGTTGGTTGCCAAAGGCTCTGATGCCCTCAACAGCACACTGCCGGTCTACACGGTGCCTCGCAATGCCACCCTGATTGGTTCCACCGGCATGACTGCCCTGGTCGGCAGGGTGCCTATTCAGGGGCAGGTGCGAGACCCCATGCCATTCAAGGTGATTACCGGTAAGGAAAACCTGGCCGCCAATGGCCTACGCATTCCGGGCATCGAAGGCATGATCTGGAGCGGCACCGCGATCGGCGACTGGACCCTCTCCTGTGTGACCGGAAAATTGGAATCGGTGACCTTCGTGTTCGAGGACGGCACCATTCAGACTCTCTCCAGTGATGACAATCAACGGAGTGGTTCCAGTGGAAACAGCGCAGGGGGAGGCGATAACCGGCCGCTCGGCTGGATTTCCGATGCGCGCGGTATTCCCTGTATCACGGGCGAACGCAAGACCAACGCACCTGCCTTCCTTACTCAGCGTATCGGCGTGATGGCGCTTGAAGCGGCGGGCGAAGCGGCCGCGCAGGCGGAAACCACCACCCTGATCAACGATGCCGGTACGGCAACGAGCGTCGTTTCCGGAGAGACCGGCAAATATGTGTTGGGCAAAACCCTGAGCGGCGGCAGCGAGGAAGTGGCCCAGTGGCTGCGGGAGCGCCAGGCGCAGAGTTTCGATGCGGTCTTTGTCCCCGCCGGCGTCGAGCTGGCAATCCACGTCGATCACGAAATTCCCATCGATTTCCATTCCAATGGCAGGAAACTTCATCATGACGCGAATCTATTCCAACATGCGACGACTACCACTGGTTCTGGTTTGGACTAGCCTGTTGATGGTCGGCTGCGCGAGCACCAAAGAGACGGTGTTGCCCCAGGACGGCCCGACTATGAAGTCCATTTACGACCAGCACATGGTGGACGTTCAAAAGCCCGACCATCGTCGCGTGATCGGTGGTCAGCCGTTACCGCAATCGGGTATCGAGCACTACCGCGGCTTCGTGCGGGAAGCGGCCAACGAGATCGATACCGTATTTCCCCGCCTGCCCAACCCCACGCTGGTGATGTACATCTTTCCTCACCTGTCGGGGAGTGAGCGCACCCCGATACCGGGTTATGTGACCACCTTTCCCCTCTATGAAACGGTGGAGTACGCCCTGCCCGGGGAAGTGTCCGGCGAGATGCCGTCTGACAATAGTCAGTCACCATCAGGCCAGTAGGGGTACCCATGGCAATCAATCAACCCGAAAACTCGGATGCATCCCCGCTCACTAACGCGACTATCAAGCGGCACTACGACCGCCCACCGTCGTTTACCGACCTGTTGCCCTGGATGGAATACATCCCTGAGTGCAAAGCCTTTGTGTTGGAGGACGGTGTCAGCCTGGGGGCGCTGTTCGAAGTCACCCCGGTCGGCTGTGAAGCACGCACGCCGGCGTTTATGGCGCAGCTGCGAGATACCATCCAGACCGCGATCAATGAGGCTATTCCTGAACGCGACGATGCGCCCTGGGTATTACAGGTCTATGTGCAGGATGAACCACGGCTCAATCAGTTCGACGCCTTACTGGCCCGTTATCCGATGCCGAAAGTTCGCGCATCTGACTATTCACAATACTATCAGGCCGTGATGTCGGCGCATTTGCAGGCGATCTCCCGCCCGGGCGGCTTGTTTGACGATACCACGGTCACGGGTTCGCGCTGGCAGGGCCAGCAGCGTCGGATTCGGGTGGTGCTCTACCGGCGTTTGAAGCACAACGGCAAAACTCCGGCAGCCATCGAGGTGGAGGAGGCGCTCAATGATGTGGCGACTAAATGGATTGCCGCTCTCGCTTCGGCAGGGATCCATATCCAGCGTGCGGATGGCAAGGCGTTTTATCACTGGATGCTGAGCTGGTTTAACCCCAAGCCAGCATTTGCCGAGGGAAGCCCAGACTCGTTGCTGCAGATGGCGCCCTATCCGGGCGACGACGATTTACCCTTTGGTTACGACTTTGCGGAACAATTGACGCTGTCGATGCCGCGTTCTGATGAGGCAACGGCGAGCTGGCACTTCGATAATTTGCCGCACACGGTCGTGACGATTCAAAACTTACGGCGGGCGCCGGACATCGGCCACTTCACGGCGGAGCGCCAGGCGGGGGATCAGGTGTTCTCGCTCTTTGATCGCCTGCCTGAGCACACCATCATGGCAATAACGCTCACGCTGAAACCACAGGACACCACCCGTAATCACATCGCGCAAATCAAACGTGCCTCGGTAGGCGATTCTGCGGAGGCGTCGATCACCCGAGAAGACGCAGAGCAAGTGGAACGGGAGATGGCGCAGGGTAACAAGCTCTATCCTGTCAGCCTGGCTTTCTATGTGCGCGGCGAGAATCAAAAGTCCCTGCGTCACAATTTGAATCGCCTCAACGCGCTGCTCCTTCCGAATGGATTGCAACCGATCACCCAGGAAGCAGACTTGCTGGCGCTTGATAGCTACATCCGCAACCTGCCCATGGCCTATGACGCGGAGCTGGATAAATCGCGGCGCCGTTCGCGGCTGATTTTCTCTCGCCATATTGCCAATCTGTTGCCGTTCTATGGCCGTTCGCGGGGAACTGGTCATCCGGGGCTGGTGTTCTATAACCGCGGTGCCGAGCCGCTGGTGTTCGACCCCTTGCATCGGGAGGATCGTAAGAAGAACGCTCACATGCTGATCCTGGGGCCAACGGGTGCAGGCAAGTCGGCACTGCTGGTGTATCTGCTGCAACAGATGATGGCGCGCCACCGCCCTCGTATTTTTATTATCGAAGCGGGCGCGTCGTTTTCCCTGCTGGGGCAGCATTTTGCGCACCATGGCTTGTCGGTCAACCAGATTACGTTGAACCCGAATGTCGATGTGAGTCTGCCACCGTTTGCCGATGCACTTCGCCTGCTTGATCGGCGCCATGCCCTGAATCCGCTCGATGCCGATGACCCCTCGTTGGAGGAGACGCTGGACGAAGACGATGAGATCGAAGACGAGGGCGGCGGGCGCGATATTCTCGGTGAAATGGAAATCGCCGCGCGCATCATGATTACCGGTGGCGATGAGCGCGAGGATGCGCGCTTGACCCGTGCCGACCGGCTACTGATTCGCAATGCCATATTCCTTGCTGCGAAAACCGTGAAAGAGGCCGGCAATACCCAGGTGGTTACCCAGGACGTGGTCGATGCTTTTCAGGCCATCGCCACCAACAAGGAATTACCCGAGCACCGGCGCAATCGCGCGCTGGAAATGGGCGATGGTATGGCGTTGTTCTGCTCGGGTCTTGCCGGTCATTTCTTTAACCGACCGGGGCAGTCCTGGCCGGAGGCCGATGTCACCATTCTCGAAATGGGCATGCTGGCCCGGGAGGGCTACGAGGACCAACTGACTGTCGCTTACCTGTCGATGATGAGCCACATCAACGATCTGGTGGAACGCCACCAGCACGATGACAGGCCCACGCTGGTAGTCACCGACGAGGGTCACATCATCACCACCAATCCACTGCTGGCGCGTTACGTGGTCAAGATCACTAAGATGTGGCGCAAGCTCGGTGCCTGGTTCTGGATCGCCACCCAGAATCTGGAGGACTTCCCGGACGCCAGCCGCAAGATGCTCAATATGATGGAATGGTGGCTGTGCCTGGTGATGCCGAAAGAGGAAGTTGAGCAAATCGCTCGCTTCAAGGATCTGAATGATGAACAGCGTAACCTTTTACTCTCGGCTCGCAAGGAGCCGGGTAAATACGTGGAGGGCGTTGTGCTGGCCGACAAGGTTGAGGCGTTATTCCGCAATGTACCACCTGCCTTATCGCTGGCATTGGCCATGACTGAAAAGCACGAGAAGGCCGAGCGCGCCGCCATTATGCGTGAAAAGCATTGCTCAGAGCTCGAAGCCGTTTATGAGGTTGCAAGACGGATTGAGCAGTCGCGGTAGTCTTATTCAGGCTGGCGGTTCAGCGCAGCTGTACCACGCCACGGCAGGCCGGAAACGTTGCACATCCCCAAAACTTATTGCCCGCATTTTTTCCATTTTTGGTGGTACGAAGCACCATCTCGCTACCGCACTTCGGGCACTGTTTTGGACTTTGGTGTGTGGCCGAGGGAGTGGTTGATGGCGTGGTGAGTGGCGTGGTGGAGGGCGTGACTGGAGATGCGACAGCCTGCTTCTGACGCAGATGACGGACGTGTTGGCGGTTGGTGCTCAGCCCGCGCTGCAATCGCAGCTGCTCGATCTGTCTGATCACGGCATCGATGTCGGCCTGACTCAGTACCACCTCGCGCTTTGCTTTAATGTGACGAATATAGCCACCGGCATAGGTCACGTTATCGGGCATCTCAGTCCTGAACGTAGAGTCACCGACAAACACCACCAGCGAGTGAATGGCGGAAGCCGGAATATCCAACAGGGCTTCAAGCGTTTTGACGTGTTTGTAGTTCTGATTCAGCGGGTTTTGAAACTTGTTGGTGTGCTTATAGATCTTCTGCGTCCAGGTCTTCTGGTTGGCCGAGCCGAATATCCACCCCTTCATGTTTTTGGTTTCAATTACGAACACCCCGTAACGTGACACGATGATATGGTCGATCTGCGTCGTGCCATCCTCTGCCTGTAAGGTCACATCCTTGATCAGGTGGTACTCGTCATTGGGGAGAAATAGCCGAGCGGCTGTATTCACCAAGAACTCACCGGTAATCCCTTTGAACCAGGGCGATTTGAGAATCCCGGCTAGGATGGCCAGTGGAATGAGATACCACAGCGCGCCGTAGACTTGCTGGATGATGGGGCTGAAGTCCATTTCCGTATTTTGTTTCCAAAGTCGATTTCCCTTGATTATAAAAACGCTGTTGTTTCTGTTCCAGAAACTTCGACCGCTTCTGTCTGAATAAACCGTGTTTCCCAAATCCGTAATCGCTCAGGATGGTGACTTTCTCAAATCCCTCCCGGGTTGGACGATCGTCAGTGAATGTCGCAAAGGCTCAATACATAATCTCGTTGCTGCTAACAGGAACACTCTGTGCGTCTGTGCAAGCCAGCGAGATTGCCATCGAGCAGACCATTGAGCAGGCCCCGACGATCGAGGCGTTCACCGATTCGAGTCTTCAGATTGTTTCTGGAAATGGCCATGCGACCGTCTACCTGATCGATCGGATACACAAACTACAGGAAGAACTTTCCATTGACCTGCCAGCGGATCCAGAGTCCGCCAAAGCGCTGGCCCTGCAACGATTCCAGCGGATGGACACTCAGCTCAGCAGAGAACTGGAAAACGCAGCCAAAGGCTTGGTGCAGGCAACGCAGTACGGTATCGATCGCTACCCGGCCATTGTCTTTGACGGCCAGGCCGTGGTGTATGGCCTTACAGACATTCCCGCTGCAACCCAGCTTTATCAGCGGTGGCAAGCAGAGAGCGCAGCACAATGAAAGCCGCCCTGTACCGTGGTTGGCTGATCCTACTGCTGTTAATGCCGCTGGTCGGCCACACCGGCACCATTACCACACCAGAAATTATTGCGCAGACCACTCGTGCGGCGCTCAGCTGTATGCGTTGGATGCCGGTGGGGATGTGCTTCTGGTTGCGTTGCTCCCTCTCCGGGTGCAGCGTGCGCACCTCGATTAAAGTAGGGCATTACCAACCTGATGCGGTGGTGAGTGCCTACAACGAACTCGGCGGCAATCCCTGGGTCGAGATTCGCAGTACGCTGGGTGTGGCACAACGAACCGCCGCCAATGGGCTCCTCGGCAGCTTGCTGGCGGTGCCGATTGACAGCGCCGGCAATAGAACCGAAGGCGGGCAGGGTAACAAGGATCATCGCAACCTGGTTTTTCGGGAAACGGATGTCATCGGGCATCCGGTCAGCTCCCTGTCAAGCATCGTAGCCAGCACCGGCTACCTCTGTAATTCACAAACTACTTCCTTCTTTCCGCATTTCCTGTCGGGACTGGACGCACTCTCCTGGCGGATGGAAATCCCGGAGATGTTCTACCCGGCGAGCCTGATACCCGGTTTGCGGGAGATCGGCACCTGGCCACTGCAGACCTGGGGAGGCGTGTACCCTCGCACCGGCTGGACGACGCAGGCGGAGGAACCCAAGGCGGCAGCTATCAATGCGCAACGTGCCGGCGACATCGTGACCCGTCGGGGGCAACCCCATATCTACGTGCCGATAACTGGCGGTTCCAGTTCACGGCAGCGCGTGTGGCCACCCGGCCCGCTGGTTGAAGACGATCCCGACACGGGTGAGTGGCAGATGCTTTTGCCCAGAGCGGAGTCGACCTGCAAGGTTTTTGGCACCAATGACCTGGCCAGTTTCACCGGCTGGGGTGGCGGTCGAGTCGATGCCCAGGGCGACTATGCCTGGAACCTGTGGCGCCCCTACAGCTGTTGTCGGGATCGCGGCATCTTTCTGTTCAACGTCGACTGGATCAATTACCCACCATGAGCATGAAAGTGTCTGTTCGCACGATATTATTGTTTGGCGCCCTGAGTGTGAGTCAGGTCCTTCACGCGGCCCAGGGTCCCACCGAAGATAGCTTGTGGTACTACGAAATTGGTGGGGCCGAGCCGGTCTCTGTGCCGGCCAACCCCGCGGTAGTCTCGGTCACATTGGGAGGTTCTGCCCAATTGGGACTCGGCTACAGCTGCGGCAAATTTGATCCGGTAGCGGCGGTGACCAACACCCTGAATGACATCGGTGCCGGTGTCGATAACATGATGGCTGCGATGACCGCTGCAGCGACCAGTGCCATTGCGGCGTTACCGGCATTGATCCTGCAGCGCGCCAATCCCGGCCTGTACGATCTTTTCCAGAACGCGCTGATCAAGGCTGAAGAAACCATGCAGCTGGCGACCAAGTCCTGCGAGCAGATGGAGGCCGAGATCGCCCAGGGCAAGAACCCCTATGCCGATCTGATCACTCTATCCAAAGGCAACGACTGGAAGGTACAGATGGGGATTGGCGGCAATGATGCCGTCACCGCCAAAGATACGGTGGAGTCCTCGAATGGCGACAACGGCGTGCCCTGGATCGGCGGGCAGGCAGGGGGCAGTGGGCAACCGGTGCTGGAGTTCACCGGCGACATCGTCGAGGCCGGTTACAACATCAATATGAATCGCGCCGTCACCGATACCACACCGGTGCCGGCGGCATCGACAACGCGCCTGTCTGAACTCTGGGGCTCTCCGGCAGAGGCTCGCGATTGGACCGTCGATGTGGTGGGCGAGAACATCGTCACCACCTGCGACACCTGCCGCAAAGACAGCATTCCCGGCACCGGGCTGTTACCCAAGCTCTACCAGGAGTCCGCTACCGTCACCACCGAGATTCAGAACCTGGTCAGCGGCGCGACACCGCCGACGCTGGCTAATCTCGATCAGATCACCGCGCCCGGTGTGGCCATCACCCGTCAGGTGATCGAAGCGATCCGTGAAATGCCACCGTCTGAGCAGAGCCTGATCATGGGGCGACTGGTCTCGGAAATCAGCACCGCGCGCACGGTCGAGAAGGCGCTGTTCGCACGGCGATTGTTATTGTCGGGCCGGCAGGTTCCCGAGGTCTACGCCACAGAAGTCGCACGCGAGCATGCAGACACTTCTATTGCCGAGCTCGACAAGGAAATCGAAAACCTGCTGTTTGAAACCCGTGTGCGCAAAGAAGTGGTCTCCGACACCGTTGCCACCTTACTCGAACGCGCGGCAGCCAGAAGGCAGAGCTCGCTCACCGTACCGGAAGTGCCGACCCTCGATCCGAACCCGTTGCGAGGTGGTCGTGTTCAATAACAGTGGGGCAAAACGCAAGGGCTTCTTGGTTGCTACACTGGTTGCCGCCCTGCTGACGGCCCTGGTGGGCTATTGGCTGATGCATCGTTTACAGACCGACTCTGTGCAGTCCATCCAACAGAGTATCGACACCTGGCGCTTGACACTCACGCTATGCCGTTGGACGGTGATCGCGCTGGTGGCGTTCGGTTGGCATGTCGGCGTTGAACACCTCGCCAAAATTGGAAAGATCCATTCCGCCCAGGCAGATCAGTTGCACCGGTATCGCTGGCGCGCCGTCGCCTGGCTGGTCATCCTCGAACTGGTGCTGGGTCAGGGGCTGGTTGTGAAGTTTCTCGGCATGACCGCAGGGCCGATCGTCTGATGAGTGTCGACAGCTACCTGGAGCTCTTTACCTCGCTCTTCGGCTGGGCCTTCTACGGCATTCTGTGGGATGTGCTGGTCAGCACAGGTATCGTCTATCTCCCGTTTCTGGGCATTCTGATCGATAACTGGCGCGAACCCGCACAAGGTGGGGAAGTGGGCCATGCCAGCGGACTGTCACTGCGGCGTATGGAGATCGAGCTGTTCATCGCACTGTTGGTGGTCGTGCTTGCAGGGCAACCCGCTGCGCTCACTCTCCTCAACGCCGCAACCCTGTCGTATTCGCCACCACCGACTCTGTTGGATCCGGCCCCAGCAGCCGCAACCGTGGCTGCGCCACAGAGTACCTATGGCACCACCGGGTTTACCGGCTCTGCCGCGACCATCAACGTACCGGTGTGGTGGTACGGTGTCATCGCGCTGAGTTCGGGTTTGAACCACGCGATCGTCGAAGGCCTGCCGACGGTGGCGGATATGCGCACCTTCGAGCAGCAGGCCCATCTGGCCACCATTGCGGATCCTCGCTTGCGGCAAGAGGTCAGCGATTTCTTCAGCCAGTGTTATATTCCGGCCCGCTCCAAGTATCAGGCAGAGCGACCGGATACCCCGGCGATCAGTGGCATCCTCGCCACCTATGGCGCCGATGACCCGGACTGGATGGGCTCACACGTCTACCGGGATACGGCGGGCTATTACGACACCTTGCGCCCGGCCAACCAAATCACCGGCTGGGCCTACAACGCGGCCAGGGATACGGAGTACGATCCGACAGCGCCGCCGGCCTGGGGCAAGCCCTTCTGCAAACAGTGGTGGGAAGATGCAGCGATCGGCCTGAGAGAGAAGCTGATCAATGAAGCCGATGCGACATCCGCAGGTTTCTCTGGCCTGGTGGTTGCCATCGCTCCGGCGTTGGCCGGTGAGCAGCAAAACGACGCTGTCGCCAAAACCGTGCTTACCAACGCGCCACCTTCCTGGTCGAGCAACGAACTGATCGCCAACAACGCCTCCGGTCCGGGCTTGTTCAATACCGCCGGCAATATCGTCAAAGGGGGCCTAGCCGCCGGTGGCGTGATCACCGCATCCGCTTTGTTTTCTGTCACCATGACCGCCGTGCTGCAGTCACTGCCCATGGTCCAGGCCATCATGCTGCTGGGTATCTATGCATTGCTGCCGCTGGTGGTCGTCTTATCCCGCTACTCCATTGCCATGATGGTGATTGGTGGCATGGCCATCTTCACCATCAAATTCTGGACGGTGCTCTGGTACCTGGCGATGTGGGTGGATCAGAACCTGATTCTATCCATGTATCCCGACGTTAATATCTTCCTTCAGATCTTCGCCAACCCAGGCGAACACGATGCCAAGCGCATGCTGCTAAATATGATTACGACCAGTCTCTATCTGGGATTGCCATTGTTATGGAGTGGGATGATGGCGTGGGCGGGGGTGCAGGTCGGTCGGTCGATCAACAACGCAGTGGCCCCGTTGGCGCGACCAGGAGAAGATGCTGGTCGCCAAGGCGGTTCGATTGGAAAGGCAGCGATGAGCCGAGGAGTCCGCCGTTAGCGTCGCATCCTGCTAATCGTCGTACCAGCCGAAAGGATCGGTTCCGGCATCCAGCCGTCCAGTGCGGTGATTCAGCTCTCCCGATAAATCTGAATCGTGTAGCCGGCGTTCCGCGTCGTCTGGATCCTCTGTCGAGGCAAAAATCTCAAGCACCACGTTGTACATAGCTGCTGCGAATCCCGCACAAACCATCAAAAGCTTGCGAGTGATAAGCGTCGCTCTGTGCGGCTGCGGATGGTTCAAACCTTGATTGTCCATAGTCAAATGATAGTTGAGGTCACTCTTCGAGAAAAGTATCGGGTTCCCACCAAATGTGGGGCTGGTGCTTTGTACTTTTTGTAATTGTACTGCAAAGCGCAATACAGTATATTGCAGTACATTTGCAGTCATTCTGGGAGAGTGTAATGGCTACCACCAAAACTGCGACGCTTACCATCCGAGTCGATCCTGGCTTAAAGGAGGCGCTGCGAGCAGCTGCACAAGCGGAGCACCGCTCTATTGCCAACATGATAGAGGTGCTCATCCGCGAGCATTGCGAGAAAAACGGTATAGCCATAGAGCAGGCCCAAGATTCAGATCAACGTGGGGAGCGTTAAGCATGATCAAGACAGTTAAACAGGCGTGTCGTTTTAATCCTGTTATTCAGGATTACCGGATGAGCCAGGGAATTGAGAATCTGGCTGATCTCATTAACGACGCAGGTGACGGCAAAGAGTTCTTCTCCCGAAACTATGTCACTCACGGCATGGAGCAACTGTTCCGTGAGGGCATGCTTCGGCTATCCGGAAAATCAGACCAGGCGGTGTTCGAGCTCACCCAGGCGATGGGTGGTGGTAAAACACACATGATGATTGCGCTGGGTCTGCTGGCAAAACATGGCCATCTGCGCCCCGAGGTACTGCCTGCGGATTTAATTGAGCGACTCGATTTCGGTAATGCACGTATTGCAGCGTTCAACGGTCGCAACACTCCTGACAACTATATCTGGGGTGAGATTGCCACCCAACTCGGTGAGTCAGAGAAAATCAAACAACACTGGATCAATGGCCCAAAATCCGTTGATCAGCAAAAATGGAAAGAGATCATTGGCGACACTCCCACGCTGATTATGATCGACGAGCTGCCACCATATCTCGATAACGCTAGCACCCAGGTCTACGGTTCTGGCACGCTCGCCAACATGGTGGTGTACAGCCTTAGCACCCTGATGAGTGCAGCATTGGAACTGCCGAACTGCTGTATCGTCATTGCCAATTTATCGGGCAGTTACAGCGCTCAGACCAAAGCCCTGAAAGAAGCCATCTCGAATCTCCAGCAAGAAACCCGCAGACAGTCGATGACCATTACGCCGGTACAGCTATCGGGTAATGAGATTTATGAGATCCTCAAAAAGCGACTGATTGATGAGCTGCCCGATGAGCAGACAATCGGTGATGTTGCTGAAGAGTACGCCCAACAAGTCAAAAAAGCCGAAGACGGCGGCTACATCATCGCATCGAGTATTGAGCAAATCGCCGAACAGGTCAGAGAGACTTACCCATTCCATCCGTCGTTCAAGCACTTGGTAGCCCTGTTTAAAGAAAACGAAGGCTTCAGACAGACGCGCGGTTTAATGCAGTTTACCGCCCGCCTCCTGAAAAGCGTAGAACAACGACAGACAGACGATGTGTTTCTGGTTGGCACACAACATTTGGATCTCAATGATGATCAGGTTAAAGACGAGATCGAACGGATCTCACCCAAGCTGATTCCTGCGGTCACAAGAGACATCGCCGATAAAGGTGATGCTATCGCGGAAAATATCGACGGCGAACTGAGTAATGATGCAGCCAGCCAGTTAATGACATTGCTGCTGGCATCGTCACTGTCGCGTGCCGTAGGTGGACGCATTGGTCTATCAGAAAGTGAAGTGATTGAGTTCCTGGCTGCGCCGAATCGCAAGGCCGATGAATTCCTGGATGCGCTCCAGAAGCTTCGTGAACAAGCCTGGTATTTACACCGTGAAGACCAGCGTTTCTTTATCAAAGAAACTGAAAACCTGTCGCGTCAGATTGAGCGTAATGCGAAGGAAATACCTCAGCCCAAAATAGATCAGGCGTTGATTAACCGGCTTAAAGGCATACTTCAGGCCAATCGCCGCAACGTCTATCAGGAAGTACAGATACTGCCTCGCATGGATGAGCTCAAATTGAGCGGTCCACGTGTGCTGATTGTCATTAAGCCTGACGGAAAAGTACCGCCCAGTGAACTGACAAACTTCTTCGAGTTTCAGCAGGAGAAGAACAACCTGCTGGTGCTCACCGGTCAAGACAGCATTATGGCGGACGCAGTTGAAGATCGACTTCGAGAGCTCTATGCCATTGAACAAATCGCCAGGCGTCTAAAGCCAGGTGACACATTATACGAGGAGGCCCGCGACCGACTCGAAGAAGCAGAAGGCCGATTTACCAAGGCGCTGTCCGCCGCCTACAACACCATTCTCTTCCCTGGCATTGATGAGCTCGACGGCTCTGAGCGACTGCTCAAAGTCACCATCGACAATGGTTTGAAAGTGGGCGAAGGCGATCAATCGGCCGAAGTACAAATCGAAAACCTGATGGCCGACCCTCGAGCCAACTACAAACTGGCAGCTGATCTGAAAGATGACTTCGGCCAGTACTTCGCGATGGCCGAATCTGAGCTGTGGCCTTCCGGTGCAAACAACCGTCGCACCCCATGGAAGGATGTCGTCAACCGCGCCAAATGCAATCCGGGCTGGCCCTGGATGCCTGGTAGCGGCGGTATGGACACACTGAAAACCGAGGCCCTGAAACAAGGCCGTTGGCGGTTGGGCGAAGACGGATATATTGAAAAAGGTCCATTCCCGAAAGAGAAAACCAGTGTCAACGTCTCGCTATTGGGTACCAGTCCAGAAACAGGCGAGTCATTGATCAGCCTGACACCAAGAAACGCTGGTGAAAGCCCGGTTATCTATTACTCGACCAAGCCTGAAGTACTCGAAACCGATCCTAAGATCGATGATCTGGAAAGTTTCAGTACATCCGAAGGCACGCTTTACTTTAAGGTCGCGGACCCCACTGGCAAATATGAAACAGGTCCAACCACACGCTGGCTGGCCGATCTAAAAATACGACACCAGATTGAACCTTCCGCCGATAAGCGCAAGGTCACCCTGCAGTGCACACCGAAAGCCGACATGTTCTACACGTTGGATGGTTCAAACCCCAAAGACGGGCAACCCTATACAGAGACCTTCGAAGTGGGCTCGGAAGCGGCCCGATTGCTGGTTTATGCCAAATCAGGTGAAGCAACCAAAACAGCCGACTTCCAGATCCCGCATAGCGGCGACAAGACTGTGCAGATTGATGACACCAAGCCAGCACGCCTGAACAGTGGCAAGCGTGTCCCGTTGGATACCACGGAAAAAGTCTTTACGGTGATAAACCGTTTCAAAGATCAGGCAAACACTCGCTTTAAAGGTGTTCGCATTGAGATTGGTGAAGGTGAAAACACTGTGGGTATTCGCTTCGGCGAGCGCGAAATCACCGCCTCGATGATCGAGGCCACCGTTAATAGCCTGCGCGATGTACTGAATGAAGCAGATGCCAATGTCTCAATTGCAGTCAGAGACGGCATCGATTTTGAGAACGGCTTTGAAGCCAAAGAGTTTGCCAAATTAGTTGGCATCGAGTTGAAACCGGGCGACATTGCTCAAGACGACTAAGCGCCGCTTTTAAGCGGCTCGCTTTGAAAAAGAGAGGCAAGAAATATGGCAAAGGCACCATCAAAGACAACCAAAACAGCGGTGAAGCATGCAACGCTGGGCTTTGGTGTGCCGGCCACCAGCGACCCTCACCATTTTAAAGTGATTATTCCCAAGGCCAACACCGGCAAAGTACAAATCAGCGAGTACTTAGGTCTTCAGGCACAAAGCGACGAATTCGCGGTGATTGATCGCGTATTGCTCGACCGCCCTCGCTGGACTGCCATTCGCGCAGAGGTACAACGCACCTTTAATGCCCGACTCAAAAACCACGATGTCAAAACCGCCTCCTGGAAAGTGGGCGAAAACGTGGTGGACCGTTTGCTGGGTAAAGAGTTGTGCGTATTGGCTTGGGCTGTGGAAGGCATGGAGTTGGAAAAAGTACCGGTAGCTGTGCGCAACTGGCTGGCACTCCGGCCGGAGGAGCGCTGGTGGCTGTTTGGTATGACTGCCATGAGCACAGGTGGCATTAACGATTGTGACTTAGGCTGGCGCCTCGCCTTGCGACATGCAATGGGTGATGTTGCACAAAGCGATCAACTCAAACCTCGCGAGCGCAAAATTGTGCGCAATCAAATTCAGGAGCCGGGTGTTCCCTATCTGGACCTGTTTGGAGACGAAGTTTAAATGACAGAACTAACACCATTCGCACTAAAGGATGCGCCTGCACTCATTGAAGCGGTTTATCCCGCGCAGAAAATATCATTCGAAGCGCAAAAAGAACGCAAGGCTGGTACCGGGCAGACATTAACATCACTGGGTTCGTATTGGAAAGGCCGAAAGCCTCTGATCCTTGTTCGCTCAGTTGTATTGGGCACACTTTTACCCCAGACAGAAGATACTGAAAGAGATCTGGAGATATATGAACTGCTGATGGGCTTTGATATCGAAAGCCTCGCTAAGCGCGCTCTCATTCAAAATGACGTTAAACCCGCAGAAATCGCATCACGCATTCAGCTGCACAATCCCTGGGATTACTTTAGTCACAACATCAAAGTCACTGACGATAATTTCAATGATGTTGATACTCTGCAATTTCCCATCAATAGCGATACGCTCGGTTTAAAGCTGCGATGGCGTCGCGACATTGAAGAGAGTGATAAGCTCGCAATTTATCGTGAATATTTAGAAACCATCGAAGGTTACGAAGCAAAGGCGAGTCTTTGTAAGCGGCCGGAAGAAGTGGATCAGCAGTGGCTATACGAACACATTTGGCCCAACGTTAATCGACATTATCAAAGCCTCAACATTAAGGCTAAATCACATCAGGAACTGATAGAGCAACTGGGTCAACTTCGCTACGGGCACCGACCCACAGTAGCTGATACCTTCAGTGGTGGAGGCTCTATTCCGTTTGAAGCTGCGCGATTAGGCTGCGATGTGTACGCATCGGATCTGAATCCCGTAGCCTGCATGCTAACTTGGGGAGCATTAAATATTGTTGGAGCCTCATCAGATCAGCGGTTAGAGATTGAGCGTGCTCAAAAAGAAATTGTTTCTGCTGTAGAAAGAGAGATTGTTGAACTAGGGATAGAGTTTGATGACTACGGAAATCGTGTTAAGGCCTTTCTCTATTGCCTTGAGATACGCTGCCCCGAAACAGGTTGGCTCGTACCTTTAGCACCCAATTGGATTGTTTCAAAGCAAAGAAATACAGTTGCAAAGCTTTTACCCGATCATGAAAGCAAAAGGTTCAACATTATAGTTGAAATGAATGTTTCCATAGATGAAATGAAAAGGGCTTCGAATGGGACCATTCGCAATGGAAATTTGGTTTATGAGCTAGATGGGAGAACTTATAGCTCTTCGATAAAGACTCTTCGCGGAGACTTTCGTGATAAAGATGGTAATTACTTAAACAAACTACGACTTTGGGAAAGAGGCGATTTTAAGCCAAGGCCGGAGGACGTCTTCCAAGAACGTCTTTTTGCAATTCAATGGTACTCAAAGGAGACATTGGATAACACAAGAAAAGAAACGTTCTTCGCCTCAGTAACCAAAGCCGACTTGGATCGTGAAGCCAAGGCAGAACAGTTTGTGGAGCAAAATCTAGCGAAGTGGCAGGACGAAGGTTTAATACCGGATATGGCAATAGAGCCTGGGTATAACACAACACAGCCGATTCGTGAGCGTGGATGGGCATTTTGGCACCACTTATTTACTCCAAGACAACTGATTATATTTGCCTTATTTAGGAAGCATTCCAAATTTTCTAGGGAAGCTAATTCACTGAATGTTGGTATAGCTCATGCGGTTGATTATGCATCCAAGCTATGTGGCTGGGGAACCAATGCTACCAGAGAAAGTCCGACTAACACTTTCGCAAGTCAGTCTCTTAATACACATAGCCTCTACAGCTCATACGCACTTTCAAATATAAGCTCTATATTTGAGGATACTTTTGGGTCCTCTTTAATAATGCTGGGTAGAAGCATCGTGGCAAATCATGCCGCCGCTGAGATATTAAATACAGCAGAACTATTTATTACAGATCCGCCGTACGCAGATGCCGTTAATTATCACGAAATTACCGAATTTTTTATCGCTTGGCTGCGAAAGAATCCACCCAAACCATTTGATGAATGGACCTGGGATTCGCGCCGCGCCCTAGCAATCAAGGGCTCTGGTGACGACTTCCGCAAAGGCATGGTCAACGCCTATAAAGCTATGGCAGACCATATGCCCGACAATGGCATGCAATGCGTAATGTTCACCCACCAGGATACCGGCGTTTGGTCAGATATGATTGGGATTTTCTGGGCATCCGGTTTGCAGGTTGTTGGCGCATGGTATATCGCCACGGAAACCAGTACCGAGCTGAAAAAAGGCGGTTATGTACAAGGTACAGTGATACTGATGTTACGTAAGCGTCCTGCCGGCGAAAACGCGGGCTTTAAGCAGCGACTGCTCCCAGCTGTGCGCGCGGAAGTAAAGCGCCAGATCGAAACCATGATGCACCTGAATGATGAGGTGAAAGACAAGCTGGGTGAGCCTGTTTTCAACGATTCTGATCTGCAAATGGCCGGTTATGCGGCAGCACTCAAAGTACTAACATCCTACACCCATATTGGCGGTGAGGATGTCACTAGCTTTGCCCTGCGGCCACGCACCAAGGGAGAAGTGACGGTTGTGGATGAGATCGTGCAACAAGCCGCCGAAGCCGCAAACAGTTTGCTGGTGCCGGAAGGTTTAACTGCCGATACCTGGCAAAAGATCAACGGCATTCAGCGCTTCTATTTGCGCATGATGGACATTGAAACCACCGGCGCCTCTAAGCTCGACAACTACCAGAACTTTGCCAAAGCCTTCCGCGTTGAAGATTACGGTCGGGTAATGGGCAATATGACTGCCAACAAGGCACAACTGAAGCGGATTCCTGAGTTTGCTTCTCGCGACCTGACAGATAGCACTGAAATCGGCTCCACTTGGCTGGGTCACCTGGTTATTGGGTTGCAACAAATACTCAACGAGAAAGAGCCGCAGACGGTTATCAGTCAATTACAAGCAGACTTGCCAGACTTTATGGAGGTCCGGCCAATACTGATCGACATGTTGACCTTTATTGAGAAAAAGGCCCCAGAAAAAGCCACTCGCGATGCCGCTGAAGTGTTAGGTGCGCGCTTGAAGAATATGCGTGCGCTCGGGCAGTGATAGTGGAACCAATAAAGATGAGAGCCCAATGAAACGATTAGTTGAATAACTACTGTTTATGAAGATAGGGATGGAGATTCCGCAGCAATGAGCATTCGTCGATTTTCATCGCGCACCCATAGGCTCGACAGTAGCTTCTTGTTGGAGCACCTCAAAGGTGCTCGCAGCTATAAGCGTATTGCCGGTTACTTTACTAGCTCGCTGTTTGAAGTAGCCAACGAGCTGATTGAGTCCATCCCCGATGTGAAAATCGTCTGCAATGTGGATATCCATCCCGACGACCTGAAGGTGGCTCAGCTGCGTGAGTCCAAGATGATCGGTCGCTGGAATGAGCGGGACATTGAAGCCGAAAGCTTGCTCAACCGTGACCGCTATCGCCGCCTAGACAGCTTCCTTGCCAAACATGGCCAGGTCATCCGCGTTGCCCCCGACAGCATTTGCGGTTTTCTGCATGGCAAAGCGGGCGTTATTGAGCTGGCCGACGGCAAAAAAATTGGCTTCATTGGCTCGATGAACGAGACCAGCAGCGGCTGGCAACGTCACTATGAAATCCTGTGGGAAGACGAATCACCGGAAGGCGTACAGTGGATTGAGCAGGAATTCGACTTTTTGTGGAATGCTGCTCGCCCATTACCTGAAGCAGTGATCCGAGAGGTGAAACGTCGTGGCTATCGCAGAGAGGTGCTGTTTGAAGATATTGTCGAAGACGATGATATTGCACCCGCTGCGCTGATTGAGTCCCCGCTGTATCGCCAAGGCTTCTCATTGCAGCCCTGGCAACAAGGCTTTGTCAGCGAGTGCGTTCGCCATTATCACAACCACGGTATTGTGCGTTTACTGATTGCTGATGAGGTTGGCCTTGGTAAAACCCTATCCATGGCCACGGCGGCGCTTTCGCTGTGTTTGCTGAGCGACAGAGAGAACAAGAAGCGTAAGCCCGTCATCATTTTCGCCCCAGCTACCCTCTGCGAGCAGTGGCAAGTAGAAATGATTGATAAGCTGGGCATTCCCTGTGCCCGCTGGCAAACCCAAAAAAAAGCGTGGCTGGACCCTGAAGGACGAATCATTTCTCCCTCAGGGCAAGAGCACATTGCCAAGTGTCCGCTGCGCGTTGGCATCGTATCCACCGGGCTAATGATGCGCGATTCTTTGGAAAAGCAGCATCTGCTGGGGTTGCGCTTTGGCGTGGCAATATTGGATGAAGCCCATAAGGCGCGCAGTCGGCAGGGTTTCGGCAAAGACGCCGGCACCCACAATGAATTGCTGGCCTTTATGCGCGAGATTGCTGCGCGATCAGACCATGTCATTCTGGGCACAGCAACACCTATTCAAACCCGCCCCGAAGATTTGTGGGACTTGATTGGTATCCTACATCAGGGCAGTGGCAATTTCGTACTCGGCAACGACTTTGCCAAATGGCACCGTCCACCTGAGGTACTGCCTATTTTATCTGGTGAACAGCGCGTTACCGAGCCGAGCTTCGCTTGGGAGCTGCTCCGCTCACCACTGCCTGTCGTTGACTCGACCAACGAACAATTTGCACGCCGCTTATTCAGCTCTCTTCGTCAGGATCTTGGATTAATTAATCAAAACGACAAGTGGGACATTAAGAGCACACTCTCTGATTTGTCAGATGACTCGCTGGAATACCTTGAAGATGAACTGGATAGAAATATATCGGGTGCCAGTTTTTTTCAGCGCGAAAATCCTTTTATCCGTCATGTCGTTTTACGCAAACGTGTAACGCTTGAAGATGCCGGGCTTTTACCGCGCATAGGCGTCGACTTGCATCCCGATCGGGAATTGTCGAAGGAAGTCCACCAATTTAACAGCTTGTTCGAGGGTAAAGCACTGCGAACAAGCGAGGACTTCAGGCAAGCCTACGCCGAAGCGCGGCATTTCGGGAAGGCTCTTGCTCAAAGTGGCAAAGGCAGTGGGTTTATGAAAAACCTGATGGAACAAAGGATTTGCTCAAGTATCGCGGCTGGACTGAACACAGCACGAATGCTGCTGGAAGGCCGGACTGTTCGTGAAGAAAGTGACGAGCAGCTGATAGAGGTTAAAGCCGAAAGCCCGGATGAAATTGCCGTTCTCGAACGAATGATCGCCCGGCTTGAGCGCATTGAAGAAGACCCAAAGCTCAACGCAGTAATCCATTACCTTGAAAAAGAGAAGTGGCTGAAGTTTGGTGTCATTATTTTTAGCCAGTACTACGACACGGCGAAGTGGGTTGCGGATTCGCTCGCCGAGCGTTACCCAGACCAAGCGGTAGGCCTGTATGCCGGCGCAGGCCGTAGTCGGCTGTACCAAAAGGGTGACAGCGTCAATATTGAACGGGAAACGCTGAAACGCATGGTTGCCGAGCATCTGCTTGAAATCATGGTGGCCACCGATGCCGCTTGCGAGGGGTTGAACCTTCAGACGCTAGGCACCCTGATCAATATCGACCTGCCATGGAACCCTACTCGCTTAGAGCAACGTATCGGACGCATCAAGCGCTTTGGTCAGGTGCGCGAAAAAGTCGACATGCTGAATCTCGTCAACGAACAAACCGTCGACGAAAAGGTTTACGAGAAGCTGTCCGAGCGGATGCAAGACCGCTACAACCTGTTTGGCTCACTACCCGATACCATTCGTGATGAATGGATTGAGGATATCGAAACCATGGGCGAAAAAATGGATGAGTATATCAACGCCCAGAAACAGGCCAATGGATTCGACCTGCGCTACACCGAGACCATGTCTCCTTCCGAGATTGATTGGCGCAGTTGCTCTCAAGTTTTGTCTCGACGCGATTTTATTGAATTGATGATGTCCGGATGGAGTGAGAGCAAATGAGCGCTGGACGTGCTGGTTTGCGGAATTCTGGTTGGATCACTTGTCGTTCTATAGGCGACATCGCCCCTTTGGGTGTAGCGGCTGCGGCACTATAAAACACAAAGGGAGCTTCAATCATGTATCTTTCGGAACTCAGGATCAGGAACTTCAGACAATTTGGTTCGGGTGACTTTGAACTGTCGATTGATCTTCAACCGGGTGTGACCGCATTGGTCGGGCGGAACGATTCCGGTAAGACTGCATTTATTGATTCGATTCGCTATGCACTGCTAACCCGAGATCAGGAATACATACGTGTGCAGCCCGAAGATTTCCATATTGATGCGCACGGGGAGCAAGCTACCGAGATTTACATTTTCTGCAAGCTGACCGGGCTCAGTGACAGCGAGAAGGGTGCATTTATCGAGTACCTTTCGTATGAGGGGGAAGAAGTTTCAGTTCATGTCCATTGGAGTGCGCGAAGACTGAGCGATGTACCCGGAACGCGCCGTTGGATTGATGTTTCAGTTCGCAGTGGAGTTGATGGCGCAGGCCCCACATTCGATATGTCCATGCGAGAACTGTTATCCGCTACATATTTGCGCCCGCTTCGCGACGCAGAACGAGAAATGTCGCCGGGTAGAGGTTCGCGACTGTCGCAAATCCTTGCAAACGTGCCTGGGATCAGTGATGGAGCCAAATTCGACGAAAAGAAAATGCCTCAGGATGCGGATGCGGTCGGGAGTCTCGGACTTGTTGGGTTGGCAGACTATATGCGCCATAACGTCAGGCAGCATTCGGGCGTGGGCAATGCAGAGTCCGCTATCAATGAACAGTATTTAGCTTCACTCTCGTTGCGTGGGGATGATATCCGGGGAAAAATCGACGTTTCCGAAGGTGGTACAGAGAGCGCTAGGCTTCGCCAGATTCTGGAACGGCTTGAACTTGGACTGCTGGACGCGTCGAGCGGTAGCCCTCTGGGACGCTATGGCCTGGGCTCGAATAACTTGCTATTCATGGCATGCGAGCTCTTATTACTCGGCAAAGAGCCTGAAGGTCTACCCTTACTTCTCATAGAAGAGCCGGAAGCTCACCTACACCCCCAACGACAGCTCCGTTTGATGGAGTTCCTTCTGCAAGCGGCGGAAAGCACAATTGAAAGTGGCAACCGGACTGTTCAGGTTCTGCTCTCAACACACAGCCCTAATCTCGCATCGAAAATTCCACTTGGAAATCTCGTCCTCCTGCAGGGGCGGCGTGCCTATTCGCTCGTCAAAGGACAAACAAAACTCGAAACTGGCGACTATCGATTCCTTGAGCGATTTCTTGATGTCACCAAGGCCAACCTGTTTTTCTCACACGGAGTGCTGATTGTTGAAGGTGATGCCGAAGCGATTCTCGTGCCTGTCCTTGCGAAACTGATCGGCAGAGACCTGACTGAACACGGCGTATCAATCGTCAATGTCGGGGGCAAGGGTTTGCGCCGATTCAGCCGTATTTTCCAACGGCAGGATGACGAGGCGCCCAAGATCGACATACCTGTCGCATGCTTGGCCGATATGGACGTCATGCCAGACTGCGCGCCGGAAATTCTCGGTCTGGTCGCGAATGATGACGACGAAAAATGGAAAAGCACTGCACGCAGATGGCGTGCACATCGGGATTATGGTGATGAAGCGGACGCACGCCAGGTGGCTCTTGAGGAACAGCGTCAGCGACTGAAAGAGAATGACAGTCAGTCAGTGAAGACGTTTGTGGCGGATCACTGGACGCTCGAATACGACCTTGCGCGCTGTGGTCTCGCGGAGCAGGTTGTCATGGCCGCAATCCTCGCGAAGAACGATGATCCATTGAATGCGGAAAAGAAGGATCGTATGGAGGTGATTGCCGATGCGAAGACTCGGTTCGAAGCACTGAAGGATGAATCAAGCGGTGACGACGAAGTTATCTGCTCGAAAATCTACCAGCTCTTCCACTCTCGGGCGGCATCAAAGGCTATTGCGGCGCAGCACTTGGCAGAACTGCTGCCTGATCACTGCAAAGCTGAAGAGATCGACGCGGCCACATTCCGCACGTTGTTGCCCGTCTATATCGTCGATGCCATCGAGTTCGTGACTTCACAGCCAGAGCATGTGGCTCCGACGACTGCTTCGTAAGGGGTGATCATGCCCGATTTAGAAACCCTGATACCGGAAGTTACCGATGATGACATTGACTGGGTTTGCGAGCTCTTGGGACTCGATCCATTCGATACGCCACGGCGCGAATATTTGAAATGCTGCACTACCGTAGACCTTTCTGCGTGTCCCGGTAGCGGTAAGACAACCCTGATCGTCGCCAAACTAGCGATTCTCGCCAGGAAATGGCAATACAGAACCAAAGGTATCTGCGTTCTGTCACACACAAATGTTGCGCGCGAGCAGATCGAGCATCGGCTTGGTCGAACCGTTGTTGGACAACGGTTGCTCTCTTACCCTCATTTCATCGACACGATTCATGGCTTTGTGAACCGGTTTCTGGCTTTACCGTGGTTGTATTCCCGCGGCTATCCGGTAGAAACGATTGATGATGAAATCGCTCTGCGCCGCAGGTGGTTCAATCTTCATCACGCGACTCGGAGTGGTTTAGAGCGAAACCGTTATGACCACGCGCTTCTTAGAATATCTGACAGTGACTTTTCTTTAGGCGATATTCGCTGGGGAAGAGGCAGCCTAGGAAGAAGCTCTACTACTTATCAAGCTCTTGTAGCCTCTTGCAAGGAGTCGATTGAGAGAGGTTTCCACTGCTACGACGAAATGTTCGTATGGGCAGATGCCCTTCTTCAGAACCATGCACAAGTGCCCGTATGGCTCACGCATCGTTTTCCGTTAATCATCCTCGATGAAATGCAGGATACGTTTGTGCGGCAGGCGAAATTCTTGAGTACGGTATTTCCGCGTACGTCTGACAGAATCATAGTGCAGAGAGTCGGTGACCCTAATCAGGCAATATTCGATGCGCCAGAAGCGAATTCGGCCGAAACTGATTTTTTTCCCGATCCGGATGAGTGTATCGCAATTCCGAACAGCTACCGTTTTGGCAACCAGATTGCGGCACTCGCTTCTCCCTTTGCGGTGCAACCTGTCGGCACCGCCGGTTTGACGGGTATCGGCCCCAAGGGATCACGCATGCCCGAACATGAGGGCGGTCACGCCGTGTTCATATTTCCGGACGACAGCACAGTCGGCGTGCTTGACGCCTATGGCAAGCACGCCGTCTCAATTCTCGGAATAGAGCTTGTCAGTAAAGGTCTAATCACGGCCATCGGTCATATTCATCAGGACGACCCGGAAGTGTCGCCGGGGCATGCTCATTACCCTAAATCCGTTGGTCACTACTGGGATGGTTACGCAGTCGAGATAACCCGCAAGGATCCAACTCCGCGTACTCTTGCTCAATATTTGCGCGCTGCGCAGAGCCTGACTGCAGACGGTAATGTCCTGTCTCCCGGTGTCGAGAAGATTGCTTCCGGGATCCTACGTTTAGCACGCCGCATCGGAGATATCGGAGATTTAAAGCGTAAGTCACGCACGCACCGCGCAGTTATTGAGAAGCTTGAGAGCGCGCCCGAAGAGCGTGCGACCTACAAGAATATTGTTCGACGTCTGCTAGCTGATCGAGAGGTGCTTTCCGAAGCTGACTGGCCCGCGCTTTCGGAAAGTGTGATGCTGGTAGCAGCTGCCCTTTGCGACGGGGATACCGATAAGAGTAAAGCTGAGCGGTTTCTGGAATGGCCTAAAGATGATCCCTCCATCGAATCAAAAGAAAAATCACCAACGAGCAACTTCATTCCAAATGTCTACCGCGTCCTAGTGGATGATGGATCTATCGATATCCGTCTGGGTTCGATTCACTCCGTAAAGGGACAAACACATCTTGCCACATTATTGCTGAATACCTATTGGCACGACCAATCTGCACGGCGAATGATGCCTTGGTTAATAGGAGAAAGTGCAAACGAAAACGGCGCTGGAGCCAGGGATGTACAGCGCCTATTACATACCTATGTTGCGATGACACGCCCAAGTCATTTGCTCTGCCTCGCTGTACCACTTTCAGCATTGGGTGAAGATCAAGCTAGCGAACGAAATATCGACCTACTGAAGAATAAAGGGTGGCGAGTTGCTGAAATAATTGATGGGGAGGCCCAATGGCGGGACTAAGAGGTATGTTCGAACCAATGCATTACATCGCCAATGACATTCTTGCGGGCTTTGGTGGTGAATCGCGCTTGCAAGCAGCATTGAACTCACTGGCTGAACTGGCAGAGAAGACTCAAGTCATTCTGTTTACCCATCATTCGCGTGTTGTTGAGCAGTTTGGGCAAGTGTCCGGTTCCGTTCATGTCCACGAGCTGTAGAGAAATCAACCAGCGGTTTCTCTGATGGCAACTGAAATACGGCACAAATGGAGTTTCCCCGCACGCTTCCGAGCAGGCGGTTATGGCTGGAAATCTTCCAAATTGGCGTGTCAGCGACTGCGCGAAGCCGTTTCCGAGATAAAGAAGGTATCAAAGAAAGAGCCTGTCCTTGGTGCAGAGGGCGCTGTTCGACTAATGGAAAAGCTCTGGCCCGCGCTGGAACATGTCGACAGTTCCAGCGGCGCCCTGGGTTCCGCGGTGAACAAAGCACTCGATGACCTGATTCCGCTGATCATCAAAGCCCCGGCCGATGCCAAAACTCGTGACAAATGGCTCGAACGCCTGTGGCAGGCCATGGAAGATGATGGCCTCGACTATCTGGGGCCGGTGGGCGATCGCTGGGGTGAGTTATGCGGTTCGGTGGAAACGGCCAATCAGTGGGCGGAGGAGTTGATGCCGACACTTCGGTCATGCTGGACTCATCCCAATCCTGGTAACTATTTTCACGGCACAACGGCGTGCCTGTCCTGTCTGCTGGTGGTGGGGCGTTACCAGGAGTTGCTTGATCTGTTGGCGCTGGACCGCAAACCTTTCTGGCATTACCGCCGCTACGGTGTCGAGGCGTTACTGGCGATGGGCAGGAAGTCAGAAGCCCTGAAATACGCCGAGGTTTCCAGAGGGCTCAATCAACCGGATTCGACGATTGACCAGGCCTGCGAAGAGATCCAGATCTCCTCCGGCCTCCATGACGAGGCGTATCGGCGCTATGGGCTGAGTGCAGCTCAAGGAAATTCGTATCTGGCGCGGTTTCGTGCCGTGGCAAAACGCTATCCCATGATGGCGCCGGAAGACATTCTCTCGGATCTGATCAAGACCACGCCGGGGAGTGAGGGTAAGTGGTTTGCGACAGCCAAGGATTTGAAACTCTATGACTTCGCGTTGCTGCTCGCTGACCAGAGCCCATGCGAGCCAAAGACGCTGACCCGGGCGGCGAGAGATTTTCTTGAGACGGAACCTGAGTTTGCTCTCGGTGCGGCAATAGCTGCGCTTCGTTGGTTGAACGAGGGGTGGGGTTACGAGGTGATGAGCATCGATGTGATCGATGCCTATGAACTCGCTCTGGCTGCGGCCGAGAGAGCCCACATAGATGATGTGTTAGATCAGATTCGCGCGCTGCTCGACCAGACGAAGGGTGCCGGGAACGCGTTCGTCAGGCAATCCTTGTCGCGTAGACTCTGCCCACCCGATAACTTATGAGGATCAAAATAGGACCATGACCGACTTTCAACTACTCCTGGATCTCCACCGGCCTGCGGAGCGACAGGGGCCTGGTGGGGATGCTGAAACAAGACGGGCACTGGAGCTGGCCGGACTCGATCGCTCGCGGCCTTTGAAGATCGTGGATATTGGCTGCGGCACCGGCGCATCAACCCTTTTGCTGGCAAGTGAACTGGATGCCGACATCACCGCCGTGGACTTCTTACCGGAGTTTCTCGACGAGCTCCAGGCGAGAGCCAGCGACCATGGCGTGGCGGACAGGATAACCACGTTGAAGTGTTCCATGGATGCCCTGCCGTTTGCTGAAGGTGAGTTCGACGTGATCTGGTCCGAAGGGGCTGTCTACAACATGGGCTTTGAGGCCGGGATATCGGCCTGGAGCCGATTCCTGAAGCCGGGTGGAAAGCTTATCGTTTCTGAGATCACCTGGCTGAGCGCGATACGACCGATGGAACTTCAGTCTCACTGGGAGACTGAGTACCCGGAGATCGACGTCGCCTCGGCGAAGATCGGGATCCTGGAGCGGCACGGATACAGTCCGGAGGCTTACTTTGTCCTGCCGGCACATTGCTGGCTTGATAACTACTATCGACCCATGCAGCGTCAGTTTGAAGCATTCCTCAAACGGCATAGCGCGAGCGATGAGGCGGTGGCCATCGTCGAGGCGGAACAGAACGAAATAACCCTCTACGAAAAGTATGGCGACTACTACAGTTACGGGGTCTATGTTTCAAGGAAGCTGATGATGTGATCGTTTCGCTACTCAGTAAAGTCGCAGTAGTCGGTGGTTTCTTGGTAAGGCCAACACGTGTACCGCAAGCGTCCGACAGGGTTAATCGTGGTTATGCAGGCGGCTCTTTGCTCAGTGAATTTTGGAATTCTGCGTTCCACTCACGTTCCACTGGCGTTCCACAGAAGGGACAATTTGAGACGATGAGAGACAAGAGGTCGAGATGCTATAAACAAAAAAACCATTTAAGAATCAGCATCTTAAATGGTCTCTCGTGGTCTTTCGACGTTTTTCAAAATGGTGCCCAGGAGAGGACTTGAACCTCCACGCCCTTTCGAGCACTAGCACCTGAAGCTAGCGTGTCTACCAATTTCACCACCTGGGCATCGTGTAATCGCGGTGGACTACCCGAGGGCGCGCACTTTACTTTTCCCGGGCAGCTTTGTCAATCCTCGCGTATACTGTCGGCCAGTAAATTTTGCAACAGCGAAAACAGACAAGGATATCCCCCTCCATATGACCAAAAAAGGCAAGATTGCCGACCCCCACGCCGAGCGCGAAGCCGCCCGTTATGACAACCCCATCCCCAGTCGCGAGGCCATCCTCGACCTGCTTACCGAGGCGGACAAACCCCTCAGTCACGCCCAGATTGCCAGGCAGCTCCTGCTCGAGGATGAAGATTCGGTAGAAGCCCTGCGCAAGCGCCTGCGGGCCATGGAGCGCGACGGCCAGCTGATGGTCAACCGCCGGGGAGCCTACGGCCTGGTGGACAAGATGAACCTGCTGCGCTGCCGGGTCCAGGGCCACCGCGACGGCTACGGTTTCGCCATCCCGCTAGCGGAGGGCGACGACGTCTATCTGAGCTCGCGCCAGATGCAGTTCGTGTTCGACGGCGACGAGGTGCTGGTCGCCATCATCGGCCTTGATCGACGCGGGCGTCCGGAAGGCAGGGTAGTCGAGGTTCTGCAGCGCGGCACCAGCCGCATCGTGGGCCGCTATGAAGAAGAGAGCGGTATCGGCTTCGTGGTCCCGGACAACAGCCGCGTCAACCACCGCATCCTCATTCCGCCGAAGCTCAAGGGTGGAGCGAAGTCGGGCCAGATTGTCACGGCCGAGATCACCGACTACCCCACCCGTAATCTGGGTGCCAAGGGCAGCATTGTCGAAGTGCTGGGTGACCACCTGGACCCCGGTCTGGAAATCGACGTCGCCATCCGCTCCCACAACATCCCCCACGAATGGCCGGAAGAAGTCCTGCGGGAGGCCGGCTCCCTGGAGGCGGAGCCCCGCGAAGAGGACAAGCTGCACCGCGCGGACCTACGCAAGCTCGCGTTTGTCACCATCGACGGCGAAGACGCCCGTGATTTCGATGACGCAGTGTATTGCGAGAAGCGCCTGCGCGGCTGGCGCCTGTGGGTGGCCATCGCCGACGTGTCGCACTATGTGCAGGCGGGCTCCGCGCTGGACCAGGAAGCGGCACAGCGCGGCAACTCGGTGTACTTCCCGGAACAGGTGGTGCCCATGCTCCCGGAGGCCCTGTCCAACGGGCTGTGCTCGTTGAAGCCGGAGGTGGATCGCCTGGCCATGGTCTGTGAGATGGAGCTCAGCGGCTCGGGCAAGCTGACCGGTTTCCGGTTCTACGAGGCGGTGATCCACTCCCACGCCCGCTTGACCTATACCCAGGTCGGCGAGGCCCTGGAGCAGGGCGCTCATCCCCGGATCAGCAAGGGCCTGGTCAAGGACCTGAAGCGGCTGCAGTCTCTCTACAAAGTCCTGCGCAGCGCCAGGGGGGACCGCGGGGCGATCGATTTCGAGACCACCGAGACCCGCATTCTGTTCAACGAGCAACGCAAGATCGAGGCCATCGTGCCGGTGGTGCGCAACGACGCCCACAAGCTGATCGAGGAGTGCATGCTGTGCGCCAACGTGGCGGCCGCGCGCTTCTATGAAGAGCACAAACTGCCGGTGCTGTATCGGGTGCACGAGGGTCCCACGCCGGAGAAACTGGATAACCTGCGGGCCTTCCTGGGTGAGCTGGGCCTGGACCTGCGCGGCGGCGACAAGCCGACCCCGGCCCATTACGGCAAGTTGCTGGATGAGGTGCAGGGCCGCGTCGATGCCAATGTTATCCAGACCATGCTGCTGCGCTCCCTGCGCCAGGCGGTATACCAGCCGGAGAACGAGGGCCATTTCGGCCTCCACTACCCGGCCTACGCCCACTTCACCTCCCCGATCCGGCGCTACGCGGACCTGCTGGTGCATCGCGGCATCCGCCACATTATCCGTTCCAAGGTGCGCACCAAAACCGTGGTACGCCAGCGCGGCGCACCGCTGCTGCCCCGGGAGCAGATTTTCCCCTACGACGAGCGTGACATGGTGGCCCAGGGCATGCACTGCTCCATGACCGAGCGCCGGGCGGATGACGCCACCCGCGATGTGGAGTCCTGGCTCAAGTGCGAGTTCCTGCAGGATCATGTGGGTGACGAGTTTGACGGGGTGATTGCCGCGGTCACCAGTTTCGGCCTGTTTGTGGAGTTGCAGCCTATCTATATAGAAGGCCTGGTGCACATCAGCGCCCTGCCGGGGGACTACTACAGTTTTGATGCCTCCCACCAGCGCCTGGTGGGCGAGCGCAGTGGCCGCAGCTACAAGCTCGGTGGCCGCGTGCGGGTGCAGGTCGCCCGGGTGGACCTGGATGACAAGAAGGTGGATCTGGAGCTGATTGACTCGGCACCGCCCTCTGCTGGCGCGGCCAGGAAGCCGCGGAGGAAGGCCGGGAAAAAGGCGGATGCCAGCGAGCCTGCGCCCCGCAAGAAATCCGGGGCGGCGAAGAAGCCCGGCGCCGGCAAGAAAAAAGCCCCCGCGGCGGCCAAGTCCGCTGTCGATCCGGAGCAGCCGGCTCCCGCCGGCAAGTCCCGCCGCCGCCGTCGTCGCTAGGATTTCGCCGTGCAGTATATCTACGGCATTCACGCGGTCGACGGCCTGCTGCGGCGCAACCCCGCGGCGGTGCGCCAGCTGGCCCTGCAGCAGGGGCGGGCAGACAAGCGCATTGCCAGTCTCGAGGCATTGGCCCGCAACCAGGGTGTGGCGGTGGTGCGCGAGCCACGCAAGGTCCTGGACGAACGGGTCCAGGGTCGCCACCAGGGTGCTATAGCCACCGTTGCGGAAGCAGCCGCCGGTCCTGCGGCGCTGGGCGGCAACCTGCTGGACGAGGTCGACCTGCTGCGGCTGGTGGATGACAGCCCAGGTCCTGTCCTGTTGCTGGTACTGGATGGCATCACCGACCCTCACAACCTCGGCGCCTGCCTGCGCAGTGCGGATGCCGCCGGCGTTCATGCGGTGGTGGTGCCCAAGGACAAATCCGCGGACCTCGGTCCCACCGTCAGCAAGGTGGCCTGTGGTGCTGCCGAGGTGGTGCCCTTTGCCCGGGTGACCAATATCGCCCGTACCCTGGAAGCCCTCAAGGCCCGGGGTGTGTGGATTTACGGCACCGCCGGGGAGGCGGAGGTCACAGTATACGAAGCCGATCTCAGGGGCTCCGTGGCCCTGGTGATGGGCGCCGAGGGCGCTGGCCTGAGGCGACTTACCCGGGAACTCTGCGACCACCTGGTCAAGCTGCCCATGGCGGGCTCGGTCAGCAGCCTCAATGTGTCGGTCGCGACCGGTATCTGCCTGTTCGAAGCGGTGCGCCAGCGCCAGCAGGGGTAGCGCGAGCGGCCTTGTCAAGGTGCTTGCGGTGCGCCGGCAAACTCTATAGAATCCGCGGCCTGAATTTTGCCCGGCTGTTTCAGCAGCCGATTCTCCTTGCTACACCACGCTGATGGGTAGCATTAACCCGTAAGGAGCCACGATGCGTCATTACGAAGTTGTATTCATGGTCCACCCGGACCAGTCCGAACAGGTGCCCGGCATGATCGAGCGCTACTCCAATACCATCCAGAAAGACGGCGGCTCCGTGCACCGTCTGGAAGACTGGGGTCGTCGCCAGCTGGCCTACCCCATCAACAAGATTCACAAGGCGCACTATATCCTGATGAATGTTGAGGCTTCCAATGAAGCGATGGAAGAACTGACCACCACTTTCCGTTACAACGACGCCGTCCTGCGCAATCTGGTCATCCGCCGCGATGAAGCCGTTACTGATGAGTCATTCATCATGAAGGCCGAGAAGGAAAGCCGCGAGCGCAAGACCCGCTACGAGGAGCGCCAGTCGGCAGAAGCCGAGCGTGCGCCCCGCGCGAGCAGCAACGACGACGAAGGCGACGACGAGTCTGGCGAATAAGCCGCTCGCAGTCCTGTAACGTTTATCAAGGTTCAAGAGGAGTAGTTTCATGGCACGTTTTTTCCGTCGCCGCAAGTTCTGTCGCTTCACTGCCGAAGGCACGAAGGAAATCGACTACAAGGATCTGGAAACGCTGAAAGCGTACGTTTCCGAAACCGGCAAGATCGTACCCAGCCGGATTACCGGTACCAAGGCCAGGTACCAGCGCCAGCTGGCTACTGCCGTCAAGCGTGCGCGCTTCCTGGCGCTGTTGCCCTATTCGGATTCACACCAGTAAGTATCCCCGGACTCACGCCGCCATGGGTGGCGTGACCCTGGGAGGCCCGTGTTGAAAGGCCTGGCCAGTTTTGTCATGCGCGGGCGCCTGCAGGCGCTGGTGGTCGCGGTTGCCGGTGCGGGCAGTCTGTTGTTCTGCTGGGTCAGCGCTGCTGCGATCGCCCTGGTGACCCTGCGGCGGGGTGCCGGTCCCGGCGCCTGGTTGCTGTTGTGGGCGCTGCTGCCCGCCGGGGCATTGATGTTCGCTTTCGGCGACAGTGGCCCGCTGGCCCTGCTGCTCGGAACGACTGCCCTGGCGCTGGTGCTCAGGTTTACGGTCAGCCTGCCGTTCGCGTTGTTGGCCAGCGTCCCGGTGGGCCTGGTGACCGGTTGGGGGGTGGCCGTTTTCGGCGGCCCCGTGCTGGAACAGATGCTGGCGTTTTTTGACCAGTTTCTGGGCAATCTCGAGCAGCAAATGGCTGTCGAGGGCGCCGCGGCAGTAACCCTGGCGCGGCCGACGGCCTTGCAGGTCGCCGGCATGCTCGGCGCCGCCAATGCGGTGCTGAGCGCACTGTGCCTGTTGCTTGCGCGCTGGTGGCAGGCGGCGCTGTACAATCCGGGTGGGTTCGGCAGCGAGTTTCGCGCCCTGTACTACCCGCCTGCTGTCAGCGGCCTGTTGCTGGCAGTGGCGTTGGGCCTGGCCAGTCTCGGGCTTGAGTATCGGTCCTGGGCCGCCATTGCGGTGGTGCCCCTGACTGCGGCAGGCATCGCCCTGCTGCACGCCCGGGTGGCACTGCGCGGGCGGGGCACGGGTCTGTTGGCTGGGTTTTACATTGCCTGGGTGCTGTTCGACCTGGTGAAGATTATGGTGGTGGTCGCGGCCGTGGCCGACAGCTGGCTGGGATTCCGCCAGCGCTGGCAGGCCCGCGCCGGGAACAGTGTGTCCCGCCGCGATGACGAAGACAGCGACTGAAGATTTAAACCAAGCGGGAGGTGACTCCCCTGAGAGAGGAAATCAAGATGGAAGTCATATTGCTGGAAAATATCGGCAACCTGGGTGGCCTGGGTGACAAGGTGGATGTGAAAGCCGGTTACGGCCGCAACTTCCTTATCCCCCAGGGCAAGGCTGTGCCCGCTACCCGGGACAACGTTGCCGAGTTTGAAACCCGTCGTGCCGAGCTCGAAGCTGCCGCGGCCGCGACCCTCGCCGCTGCCGAGAAGCGCGCCGAGGCCCTGAACGCCCTCCAGCCCATCTCCATCGGCGCCAACGCCGGTGAGGAAGGCAAGCTGTTCGGTTCCGTCGGTACTCGCGATATCGCCGAGGCCCTGACTGCGGCCGGCTGCGAGGTCGACAAATCCGAAGTGCGTCTCCCCGAAGGCCCCCTGCGCGAGCTGGGTGAATTCGAAGTGGATATCCAGGTGCACGGCGACGTCACCGCCACGGTCGTTATCGCCGTCGTTCCCGAGTAAGGCACCCCGCCCGGGCGTTCTGCCCGGGTCTCTCCCTGTCCATGGCACGTGCCGGGTTGAATAAATCCGGCGCGGTCTTTTCCATGCCCGGTAAAATCCGCTAACCTGTCCTGCCCCGACTGTCACAGCAGACCTGCATGCCCGATACCGACTATCCCGACGTCATCTCCGAGCCACCCTATGGTGGCGGGCGCGGCGTGAGCGACCGGGACATTGCCCGCATCAAGATGCAGCCGCACTCCATTGAGGCCGAGCAGTCGGTGCTCGGTGGCCTGCTGCTGTCAGCGGACGGCTGGGACGCGGTGGCGGAAGCGGTCACGGCGCAGGATTTCTACCGGCCGGATCATCGCCTCATTTTTCGTCAGATTGCCAAGCTCGCGGAGGCCGCGCAGCCGGTTGACGTGATCACCGTGGCCGATCGCCTGACGGCCAATGGTGAGCTGGACGCGGCCGGCGGTCTCGGCTACCTGGCCGAGCTTGCCAGCAACACCCCCAGCGCCTCGAATATCCGCGCCTACGCCCAGGTCGTCAGCGAGCGCGCCAGCCTGCGCAAGTTGATCGAGGCGGCGCAGGTGATTGCGGAGAGCGGTTTCAGTCCGGAGGGCCGCAGCTCCGATGAACTGATCGACGAGGCCGAGCGCCTGATCATGCAGATCTCCGAGCAGGGGCCCAAGGCGGGCGGGCCGCGGGAAGTGAATCCGCTGCTGCAGTCGGCCCTGAGCCGGATCGAGGAGCTGTTTCACTCCGGCGGTGATATTACCGGCCTGGATACCGGTTTCCTTGACCTCAATCGCATGACCTCCGGCTTGCAGCCCTCGGACCTGGTCATCGTCGCTGGCCGACCGTCGATGGGGAAGACCAGTTTTGCCATGAACCTGGTGGAAAACGCGGTGCTGGGCCAGGACAAGCCGATCCTGGTATTCAGCATGGAGATGCCGGCGGAGCAGCTGATCATCCGTATGCTGTCCTCGGTTGGCCGCATCGACCAGACCCGGATCCGCAACGGCAAGCTGGAGCAGGAGGACTGGCCCAAGCTCAGCGCCGCGGTCTCCAAGCTCAAGGACCGGCCCCTGTTCATCGATGACACCCCGGCGCTGACCCCCACGGAAGTGCGCAGCCGCGCACGCCGCATTGCCCGCGAGCACGGCCAGATCGGGATGATCATGGTGGACTATATCCAGCTGATGCAGATCGCCGGTTCCTCGGAAGGGCGGACCGCGGAGATCTCCGAGATCTCCCGCAGCCTCAAGGCCATCGCCAAGGAGTTCCAGTGCCCGATGGTGGCCCTGTCCCAGCTCAACCGCGCCCTGGAGCAGCGCCCGAACAAGCGCCCGGTGAATTCAGACCTGCGGGAATCGGGGGCGATTGAGCAGGACGCGGACGTGATCATGTTCATCTATCGGGACGAGGTCTATCACGAGGATTCCCCGGACAAGGGTACCGCGGAGATTATTCTCGGCAAGCAGCGGAATGGCCCCATCGGAACCTGCCGCCTGGCGTTTATCGGGCAGTTCACCCGCTTCGAGAATCTCGCGCGCGGGAATTACGACGACTGACGACCTGGCCGGATCCCGACGTTCGTTTACTGTCGCGGGTTTCCGCGGCCCCGGTGCCTGGCTGCTCCCGGGCGGGACACGCCGTAAACCCATCCATGGGGGCTTGTATGAAACATCCATGTTTCATACAGTCCCGCCCGGAAGCAGCCAGCCACCGGGTCCCCGATCAAGGCAGTACATTCAGGCTTTCGGAGTTGACCGTTCAATGATGGTAGCGCAGTCGATGCCCTGGGGGAGGGCACCGTAGTTGTGGTGCCCGGCAGCTTCGAGGCGGGTGGCGCAGAATGCGTCGGCGACTTCGCCGGGAGCGTGCTGCAGGAGCAGGGCGGCCTGCAGGGAGGTGGCCAGGCGATCGACCACGCTGCGGGCGCGGTATTCCATGTCGGCAGGGTTCTTGAGTTCGCGGGCGAGGGTGTCCAGCTGGCGGTCCAGGGCAGCGTTCCGCCCGCGGGCCTTGCCGGTCTCGTTGAAGAAGGCTTCGACTACCTGCGGCGACTTCTGCAGCGCGCGCAGTACGTCCAGGCACTGCACATTGCCGCTGCCCTCCCAGATCGCGTTGACCGGCGCTTCCCGGTACAGGCGCGGCATGATGCTGTCCTCCATCAGGCCACTGCCGCCGATGCACTCCATGGCCTCGTAGGCGTGGTTGGGGCTGCGCTTGCAGACCCAGTATTTACCCACCGCGACGCCCAGGCGCATCAGCAGTGCCTCCTGCTCGTCACCGGGGTTGTCCAGGGCCCGGGCCATGCGCATGCCGCTAACCAGCGCGGCCTCGCTCTCGATGGCGAGGTCGGCGAGTACGTTCTGCATCAGCGGTTGTTGATTCAAGACCTTGCCAAACGCCTTGCGGATACTGCAGTGATGCAGGGCCTGGGACACGGCCATGCGCATGCCGGCGGCGGAGCCAATCATGCAGTCGAAGCGGGTCAGGCTGACCATCTCGACGATGGTGCGCACCCCGCGGCCTTCCTCGCCCAGCAGCCAGCCCAGGGCACCGCGCAGCTCGATTTCGCTGGAGGCGTTGGAGGCGTTGCTGAGCTTCTTCTTCAGGCGCAGCACCTGCAGCGGGTTCTTGCTGCCGTCCGGGCGCCAGCGCGGCACCAGGAAGCAGCCCGGCCCCGCCTCGGTCTGGGCCAGCACCAGGAACGCATCGCACATCGGGGCGGAGAGAAAGAACTTGTGCCCCACCAGCTCATACAGCTCACCCGCCCCGCGCTGGCCCACGGGGTAGGCCCGGGTGCTGTTGCTGCGCACATCGGAGCCGCCCTGCTTCTCGGTCATGCCCATGCCGATGGTGAGGCTGCGCTTGTCCCGGTCCGGCACATTGCGCGGGTCGTATTCACAGGCGGTGATTTTCGGCTCCCAGAGCGCGGCGATGGCCGGGGTGGTGCGGATCGAGGGAATGCAGGCGAAGGTCATGGTAATGGGGCAGCCGTGGCCGGCTTCCACCTGGCCGTGCAGGTAGCAGTGGGCCGCCCGCGCCACATGGGCTCCGGGGCCGGGGCGGGTCCAGGGCGAGGAGTGCAGGCCGTGGCTGATCGCCGTGTCCATCAGGGTGTGGTAGGCGGGGTGGTAGCTGACCAGGTCGACCCGGTTGCCGAAGCGGTCGTGGGTATCGAACTCCGGCGGGTAGCGATTGGCGGCAAAGCCCAGTTGCAGATAGTCGGCGTCGCCAATGGTATCGCCGAAGGCGGTCAGGTCCTGTTCGGCCCAGCCCGCGCCCTCGCGCTGCACCGCATCGCGCAGGGCGCGATCCTGGGTGAAAGGATTGTAATCCGCCAGCTCCCGCGACACGTTTTCCACCTCGTGGGTGTCGGCCAGGTGGCTTGCGCGTTGGTCGTCGTGGAATGGTGCGTTCATGGGGCATCTCCCGCGGTTACAATTTGGCAGTCTCCCGCAGTTTTTTCAGCTCTGCCAGCTGTTCTTCGGGGCTGAGAGGTGCGGGGCTGTGCTGTTCCAGCGCCGGTTCCTCGGGAACGGCCAGGGTCTCTCCCCGCAGCACCCGGGTACAGTAGTCCTGGTAGTGCTGGCGGAACACCGGCCAGGTCAGGCGCTCGGGGTTGTTGGCCAGGAAGAACCAGTCGCTGTCGCGGCCGGCCAGGTAGACTGCGGGATGGCTCCAGCTCTGGGCCGAGCGCGGGCTGCGGGCACCGCAGGCCTCGAGGTAGGCGTCGTAGGGGGCGGGCAGTCCCAGCCCGGCGATGCCTTCGCGGCAACATTCGAGCATGCGGTGCAGGGTTGGTAAATACTCACTGTTCTCGATCGCATGGCGGGCCCCGCGGAGGATTTGCTCCACCGGGTAGTCGGCCAGGGATTCCAGCCACAGCTTCTTGATCTGCTTGAGCTGCTCGGCATCCGGGTAGGCGGCGTAGTACTGGTTGTGATAATTGAGCCGGAACAGGGCGAAGACCTGGTTGATGGCCTCCACGTGGGCCTCGCTGGCCTGGCGTCGCCCCTCAGTCCGCCCAGGAGGTGTCGCTGAGGTCGTCGGCGAGGCTGCGATCCCGCGTGCGACCCGTTCGATGAGATCCCTGTCCTTCGTCATGGCTGTGCCCTGCCTGTTCAATACGGTGCTGTTTGGCCCAGTGGAATTTCACATGCTGCAGGAACTTGCTGTTCCACGAGGTATGGGCCTGGTTGCTGTCACGCCAGTAGATGATGAATTCCGGCAGCAGGCCCCGGGCGAAGTCCTCGTCGATGTGCGACAGGCGCAGGATATCAAAGACGTCCGCGTCCGGCTGCCAATCCTCGCTGATGCGCCTGGGCTCGGTGCTGTGGGTCATGCTTGACGTGTACTTGGCCCACTGGATACGGATGTGCTGGATGAACTTCGAGTTCAGCTCCCTGGGCGCCGTGCCCCGCTCGCGCCAGTAGAGGATGAACTCGGGGATCGCCTCGTCGATGAAATCCCGCTCTACCCCGCTGCGCAGCATGATTTCCAGGGCGTCCCGGCTGGGGCGCCAGTGGTTGTCCAGTTCCGGGCTGTGCTCGATGCGGAAGGCCTCCGCCTCCAGCTGCTGCTGGCGGCGCCAGCTGCTGATGACATGCTGGCGGTATTTGTTCTCCCAGGCGTGATTTGGTTCGCCCCGTTCGCGCCAGTAAAAGATGAAATCCTCCAGCTGATCAATCGCAAACTGCCGCGGTATGTTGTGGTTCAGTGCCAATAGCTGCAGCAGGTCCTCGCTGGGGGACCAGTTGGGTGGCAGCTGGCCCGCCCGGGCAGGGCCGGGCGGCGGATCCGGGGGGCGGCGCTTTGCCTGCTGCGGCTGCTGCGCGGGCTCGTTCAGGGCAAAGACCAGTTCGCCATGGCTGTGCAGGGGCGGCGACTGCATCAGGATCACGCCCTTGTCGGCCAGGCTGCGGGTAATGCGGTGCAGGTCGGTGGGGGTCCAGAAGGGCAGCTGGCGCAACAGAAAATCGCGCTCCACGGTGAGCCAGGAGAAGCCATCGCCAGACCGGGGCTGGCGGTGCGCGAACAGGGAGCCAAGCTGCTGCAGCAGGATGGCCTCTTCCAGCCCTATCGTCGCCGCCAGCCCGGGTGAGAACACCAGTGGCTGTTCGGGAACGATGGAGGCGTCTGACATGGGTAATCCGGTAGTGTTGGGCAATCGCATACACTAGGATACCGAGCTCACCCGGTAACCGATAGCCGGATGCCAGACTTTTTCCCCGGGAACAGGAGCAGGACAGGGCATGGCCAAGAGCAAAACCGCATTCGTGTGCAGTGACTGTGGCTCGGATTACGCCAAATGGCAGGGACAGTGCAACGACTGCGGGGCCTGGAATACGCTCGCGGAGGTGCGGCTGGGCCCGGCCACTGGCGGCTCCCGCAATCCTGCCCCCGGTCGCGCCGGCGGCAGCCGCGGTGGTTATACCGGCACCCTGGCGGAGGCGCGGTTGCTGGGCGAGATCGACCTGGCGGACCTGCCGCGGTTTTCCAGCGGCGCCGATGAGTTCGACCGGGTGCTGGGGGGTGGCCTGGTGCCGGGTTCGGCCATCCTGGTGGGCGGCAACCCCGGTGCCGGCAAGAGCACCCTGCTGTTGCAGACCATGTGTCACCTGGCCGCGGCCATGGAAGCGCTGTACATCACGGGCGAGGAGTCCCTGCAGCAGGTGGCGATGCGTGCCCAACGCCTGGGGCTGGCGACGGACAAGCTGCGCCTGATGGCGGAGACCAATGTCGAGGCCATTATCGCCGCCGCGGACAAGTACCGACCTCGGGTGCTGGTGGTGGATTCCATTCAGGTGGTGCACTCGGACGACCTCAACTCGGCACCGGGCAGTGTCTCCCAGGTGCGCGAGTGCGCGGCGTTCCTGACCCGTTTTGCCAAGCAAACCGGTACCGTGCTGTTTCTGGTCGGCCACGTCACCAAGGATGGTTCCCTGGCGGGCCCCAAGGTGCTCGAGCACATGATTGACTGTTCGATATTGCTGGAAGGTGACCACGACTCCCGCTTCCGCACCCTGCGGGGGCAGAAAAACCGCTTCGGCGCGGTCAACGAGCTGGGGGTTTTCGCCATGACCGAGCAGGGCCTGCGCGAGGTGCGCAATCCCTCCGCCATCTTCCTGGACCGGAGCAGCGAGCCCGCCTCGGGCAGCGCGGTGATGGTGGTCTGGGAGGGTACCCGACCGCTGCTGGTCGAGATCCAGGCCCTGGTGGATGACAGTGCCCTGGGCAACCCGCGACGGGTCGCGGTGGGCCTGGAACAGAACCGGCTGGCGATGCTGTTGGCGGTGCTGCACAGGCACGGCGGACTGCAGGTGGGCGACCAGGACGTGTTCGCCAACGTGGTGGGCGGGGTCAAGGTGCTGGAGACCAGCGCGGACCTCGCGCTGCTGTTGGCTATCGTCTCCAGCTTTCGCGACCGCCAGTTGCCCCGGGACATGGTGATCTTCGGCGAGGTCGGTCTCTCGGGAGAAATCCGGCCGGTACCCAGCGGTCAGGAGCGGCTGGCGGAGGCGGCGAAGCACGGCTTCCGGCGTGCCATTGTGCCCCGCGCCAACGCCCCCCGCGGCGAGATCAAGGGGATGCAGGTAATCCCGGTGTCAAAGCTGTCGGAAGCGCTTGCGGCTGTCGAGTAGCTGGGCCTGGCGCAAACCCGATACCAAGAAAAACTTGGGCAATTCTGCACCGGGCGTCTATAGTGAGGGCACTAAGCTCTGCGAAAGAGCAGGGTTGGGATAATAAGCCAACAAAGGATAAAGCTCTTGGGGGAGAGATATCACATCGCCGTGGTAGGGGCGGGGCCCGCTGGTCTTAGCGCAGCTGGACGGGCGGCCGAGTACGATCGCGAAGCAGGGGCCAGCAGTCCGGGTTATGTCCTGCTGGAAGGTTTTTCGATCTTCGCCAAGACCATCCAGAAGTACCAGAAGGGCAAGCACGTCATGGACGAGCCCGGGTTTCTGGCCCTGCGCAGCCCGGTGCCCTTTGTCGCCGGCAAGCGGGAGGAAATCCTCGGGGCCTGGCAGGACAGTATAAAGGCCGGCCTGAACGTCCGCTACGACAGCGAGGTTACCGGGATCAGCGGCAGCCGTGGCCAGTTCGTGCTCACGCTGCAGTCCGGGGATGAAATCGAAGCCGAGCATGTGGTGCTGTCCATCGGCACCCAGGGCAATCCCCGTAGCCTGGGAGTGAAGGGTGACAGCGAGTCGGACTTCGTTCGCTACACCCTGGATGATCCCGAGGACTTCAAGAAAGAAACCATCGTGGTGGTCGGCGCCGGTGACGCCGCCATTGAAAACGCCATCGCCCTGTCCGACTACAACACGGTCTACATCGTCAACCGGCGCAACGAATTCAGCCGGGCCAAGGACGGCAACCTGAACGCGGTGCTGGCGGCGATCAACGACAAGAGCCGGCCCTTCCACTGCCGCTACGAGGCGGGGGTCGCCGGCCTGGAGCTGCCGGCCAGCCCCGGCGAGATGGGCGCCATAATCCTCAACACTCCAGCCGGCGAAGAGCGCCTGGCCTGTCACCGGATCATCGCCCGTCTCGGCACCATCCCCCCACGCAGTTTCGTTGAGTCCTGCGGTATCGAGATCAGCAGTCCCAGTGCCGACGCGGTACCGGATGTGGATCGGCACTACCAGAGCAATGTGCCGGGGCTCTACGTGATCGGCGCCCTGGGCGGCTACCCGCTGATCAAGCAGGCCATGAACCAGGGCTACGATGTCATCGAGTTCATCCACGGCAAGGACACCAAGCCCGCCGACTATCCCCTGTTGCAGGACCAGTTCTCGGGTCTGCCCTATGTCATGGATGCAGAGGATGTACTGGAGCTGTACCAGCAGCGCATCCCCATGTTCCGGCGCATGAACCCGCTGGCCTTCCGCGAATTGATCATCGAGAGCCGGATCCTGGTGAGCCTGCCTCCCGCCGACCTGGCGCAGGCGGAGCAAAAGGGGGAGCGCTCCACCGTGTTCATCCCCGCGGACGAACCGGTTTACCGCAACGGCGAATTCAGCACCACCTTCTATACCCTGGTGGAAGGTGAAGTGAAGCTGCAACTGGAGCAGGATGGACCTTGGCACACGCTCAAGCCGGGCCAGTTCTTCGGCGAGATGAGCCTGATATCGGGCCGCCCGCGCCAGGGTGACGCAGTGGTCAGCGCGGACGCGATCCTGATCGAGACCCCGCGGCGGATCATGGTCAAGCTGATGAACTCCAACGAGGAAGTGCGCAAGGGCATTGACCGCATCTTCATCGTGCGCGCCCTGCAGGCCGCGTTCCGTCCCAAACTGCCGCTGGCAGAGCTGTCCGCCATTGCCGGCCAGGTGGAGACCTGCCGCTTCAATGCCGGCCAGACGCTGTTCAGCGAGGGGGAGGAAGGGGATTGCCTGCACCTGATCCGCAGTGGCACCGTGGTGCTCTCCAGAGGCAGCGCAAACATGGTGGTGGCCCAGCATCACTCCGGCGACCTGGTCGGGCAGATGGCGCTGATGGGGTCTCCCCTGCGGCGCGACACGGCGGTTGCCGCGGTGCGCACCGAAACCATCAAGGTCAAGCGCGCGGAGTTCCTGGCCCTGGTCAACAGCCAGCCCGAACATATCGCGACCCTGCAGGGGCGCCTCAGCTCCCTGCTGGAAAAGACCAACGCCATGGCCTCCCAGCCCGAGGCGGCACGTTCCATTGGCTTTCTCATGGAACAGGGCCTGGGCGAGGCGACCAATGCCCTGGTCATCGACGAGTCACTGTGCGTGGGTTGCGACAACTGTGAGCGCGCCTGCGCGGAAACCCACAGTGGCCTGTCGCGGTTGAACCGCGCGGCGGGTCCGTCCTTTGCCAACCTGCATGTGCCGATCTCCTGCCGCCATTGCGAGCTGCCGCACTGCATGAAGGATTGCCCGCCGGACGCGATTCGCCGCTCCGCGAACGGCGAGGTGTTCATTACCGACAACTGTATTGGCTGTGGCAACTGCGAGACCAACTGCCCCTACAACGCCATCAAGCTCAGCTACGCGGCGCCGCCCAAGCCCGGGTTGCTGTCCTGGCTGCTGTTCGGGCGTGGCGCGGGCCCCGGCCAGCCGGAAACATTCACTCCTGCCGCCGCCGACAAGGAGCGTGGCAAGAAAGCCGTGAAATGCGATGCCTGTATGGGTCAGGCCGGTGGCCCGGCCTGTGTCCGGGCCTGCCCCACGGGGGCCGCCATGCGCCTGTCCCCGGAGCAGTTTGTCGCCCTGGTTGAGGCCCGTTGAGGATGCGTGAGAGCCTGCTTGGCTGGCAACAGTACCGCTACCTGAAGTGGGGGCTGGCACTGCTGCTGCTCAGCATCGCCCTCTATGTAACCCAGGGCGGCAGCAACGCCGCCCAGCCACCCAATGGCGGCACCTGGCAGGGCTATGTGCTGGGCACGCTGGGGGCCCTGCTCATTGTCTGGCTGAGCCTGCTGGGGGTGCGCAAGCGCAGCTACAAATCCACTGCCGGCACCGTTCAGGGTTGGGCCTCGGCCCATGTGTACCTGGGCACGGCCTTGCTGGTCGTGGCAACACTGCACTGTGCCCTGCAGTTTGGTTTCAACGTTCACACCCTGGCCTACGTACTCATGTGCCTGGTGATACTGTCGGGTTTTTATGGCCTCTACGCCTATCTGCACCTGCCCGGCCACCTGGCGTCCATCCAGTCCGGGGGCGGCCAGGACGGGCGCCTGGACGAGTTGGCCCGGATCGACGCCCGCATTCGCGACGCGTCCGAGCGCTGCGATGCCAATTTGCAGTCGCTGATGATCAGTGCCCTGGAGCTGACCCGCGTGGGCGGATCGGCCTGGCAGCAGCTGCTGGCACGGGACCGGTCCCGGGTCATGGTACCGGGTGATACCAGCCAGAAAGCCCAGGCCATGCCCAATGTGGAGCAGGGGGTGGTGATCGGTCATCTGGCCGGACGCATACCCGATGCCCGCAAGCAGTCGGAAGCGGAAGTGCTGAACGAGCTGCTGGGCCTGTTCGGTCGCCGCCAGGTGCTGCTGCACCAGTTGCGGCGCGAGGTGCAGCTGCGCGGCCTGATGAAGATCTGGCTGTATTTCCATATCCCCCTGACGGTAGGCCTGCTGGTGGCACTGGTAGTCCATATTGTCTCCGTCTTCATTTACTGGTAGCCCGATGTACTTTCTGGTTCGCAAACTGACCGGTCGCGCTAGCGGCGAAGCGCTGGAGACGGAGTATCAGGGCGACAGGCTCACCCTCGGTGGCGAGCCCGGGGCCATGGTGCCACTGCCCGGAGTTGGCGGGGATGTCACCATACAGGCCACCGGCGGCGGCGCCGGGCGTATCACTGCGCGGCGCCCGGTCATTGCGGTGGCCGGTGTCGCCAGCAACAAGGCGACGCTGGCGGTGGGAGACACCTTCGAACTGCCGGGCTATGCGCTGGAGGTCATCGCACCGCCCCAGGGGTTTGATTTTGCGCTACAGCTGCAGGCCCGGGGCAAGCCCGCCAGTACCTTTGCCGGCGACGTCAGCCTGGAGCGGCATACCTGGAGTGTGCGCAAGACCAGCTGGCTGCTGGGGCTGGCCGTCCTGGTGCTGGGGCTGGTGGTGCCCGCAGCAGGGCTGTGGCGCAGCGATGTCGCGGACACCCTGCGCAGTACCCCCCTGCCTGACGACGGCCTGTGGTCCAGCGGGCCGCTGGTGTCCGCCCACCAGGCCTCGGGTATTGCCCAAGAGTGCGAGGCCTGCCACCAGAAGCCCTTTGTGATGGTGCAGGATGGCGCCTGCCTGGATTGCCATAGCGGGATGACCGAGCATGTGGATGTCGCCATCCACGACGCCCATGCCTTTGCCGATGTCCGCTGTGCCTCCTGCCACCGGGAGCACAATGAGCCGGCCATGGTGTCCCGCCGCGACAAGGGCCTGTGCGTGGACTGCCACGCCGGTCCCGGTGCCTGGGAAGTGCCCGGCAAAATGCCCATGGAGGCGGTGACAGCCTTTACCGCCGCCGGCCACCCCACATTCCGGCTGGGATTGCTGGAGCCGCAGGGTATCGGTGCGGCCCACGGCTGGGAGCTGCGCCGGGTGCGCCCGGGCCCCGAGCCCCTGCGGGAGTCTTCCAATCTCAAGTTCACCCACGAGGTGCACCTGGACCCGGATAAAGTGCAGCACGAGGGCACCGGTGCCGCCCTCGAATGCGCCAGTTGCCACACCCTCAAGGATGATGGCGAGCACTTCGAGCCGATCAGCATGGACGCCCATTGCCGCAGCTGCCACGGCCTGAGTTTCGATATATTCGAGCCGGAACTGGAACTGCCCCACGGCGATCTGCGGGCCGCGATTGTCGCCATGGAGGCCCATTTCATCCGCGAATTCACCGACCCGGAGCTGCGTCGACAGCGCGCGGCGGAGAAGCCGCGCCGGGTGCCCGGCAAGCGCGAATCCGCTGCCAGCTGCGAGGGCAGCGGCCTCGATTGCGGTCGTGCCGAGGCCCTCAGGGAAGCCGAATACCAGTTTGCCAACACCGGTTGCATCACCTGCCACGAGGTGCTGGAAACGGGGCTGGCGGACATCAATGATCGCTGGTTTGTGCAGCCGATCCGCCTGACCGACGACTGGTACCCACAGGCCCGCTTTGACCACCACAGCCACCAGAGCCAGGCGGCGGGCAATCCGGACCAGGTCTGCGAGACCTGTCACGAAGCCTCAGCGTCCAACGCGGCGGAGGATATTCTCATGCCCAACCAGGATAACTGTCTCGCCTGTCACGCCGAAAGCAAGGGTGCGGCGACGCTGGATTGTGTGAGCTGCCATGCGTTCCATCCGGACGGGGGCACTCTGTCCCGGCTGGCGCGTGACAGCGCATTACTGCAGGGGAGAGCACCATGATACGGCGACTGATCGGTCTTTTTGCTGTCACCCTGGTCTCGGCCTGCGGCGGGGGTGGCGGCGGTAGCAGCACCGAGGGCAGTTCTCCGGATCGCGCTCCCGACAACGCGCCCTGCGAGGGTCAGTGCGCCTCGGCCAGCAGCTTTCTCGACCAGGCTGATGTACGCCGGGTGCTGGCCCAGGGCGTACACCAGGCCGAGGCGCTGGGGGCGGCGGCTACCATTGCGGTGGTCGACCGCGTGGGCAACGTGCTGGCGGTCTACCGCATGGCTGGTGTCGATGGCGACAACGACGTGGAGCTGGCTACCGACTTCCCGGTGCAGGTGACAACCGGCCTGGAGGGTGTCGTGCTGCCCGTGGCTGTGGGCGGGGACGCGCTGGCGGCGATTGCCAAGGCCATCACCGGCGCCTACCTGTCCAGCGAGGGCAACGCCTTCACCACGCGGACCGCGAACCAGATCGTCCAGGAACACTTCAACCCCGGCGAGCGCAACCAGCCAGCGGGTCCGCTGTTTGGCGTGCAATTCAGCCAGCTGGCCTGTTCCGACTTCACCGTCGGCGGCGTCGATGTCGGGGTGGGCCCGAGGCGATCCCCCCTGGGGCTGGCGGCCGACCCCGGCGGCTTCCCGCTGTACAAGGGCGGTACTCCGGTGGGCGGTGTCGGCGTGATCGCCGATGGCCGCTACAGCATTGACAAGAGCCTGCTGGACAGCGATGTGGATGTGGACGAGCAGATAGCCCTCGCCGCCACCTTTGGCTTCATCGCGCCGCCGGACCGGCGTGCCGAACGGATCACCGTGGAAGGCAAGGTGTTCCGCTTCAGTGATGTGGATCTGGACGACTTGCCGGCGGACCCGGCCCAGGCTCCCGACTTTGCCAGCCTCGCGGCTGCCGGCGACTTGCTGGCGGTACGGGGCTACAGCGACGGCCAGATACGCCGCGGCATGGCCTTTGGCCAGCCCGAGTCCGGTGTGCGCCCGGCCACTGATTTCCCCGGCCTGGACGCCTTCGTCTTCGTCGACGCTGGCAACAACAATCGCTATCCACCCCGGGCCGGCACCGATGGCGCCGAACTGGGCGAAGCCGCATTCAGTGCGGAGGAGGTGCGGCAGTTACTGGCGAGTGCGATTGGCGTCGCCAACCGGGCTCGCGCCCAGATCCGCCGGCCGGTAGGGACGCCGGCCCGGGTCACGGTGTCGATAGTCGACAGTCGCGGCGCCATCCTCGGCATGCTGCGCACCCGGGACGGCCCCATGTTCGGCGCCGACGTGTCGTTGCAGAAGGCGCGCACCGCGGTGTTGTTCTCGTCCCCTGACGCGGCGGATTTCCTGCGCGGCATAAGCACCCCGGCCCAGTACCTGAACCCGGACCTGAGCCCCGCGGCAACGGTGGACATCGGCGATTACGTGGACGCGGCGCAGCTGTTCATTGGTCCCCAGGCGCTCACCGACGGCACCGCGTTCTCCGACCGCGCCGGTGGCAATCTGTCCCGGCCGTTCTATCCCGACGGCATCATCGGCAATCCCAACGGCCCTTTCAGCAAGCCCTATGACAGCGAGTGGAGCGTGTTCTCGACCGGGCTGCAGCTGGACCTGTCGTTCAACAACATCATTGCCCACATCGCTTTCGTGGCGGGCCTGTCCGACACCGATGTCGGGGCCAACTGCGCCCAGTCAGCGCAGCCGCGGGTAGCGAACGGGATCCAGATCTTTCCCGGCAGCGTGCCGGTTTACCGGGGCACTACGCTCATTGGTGGTATCGGGGTGTCTGGCGACGGCATCGAGCAGGACGACATGATTTCCTTCCTCGGCGTGCACGAGGCCGGCGCAGCGCTGGGGGGGGCGATCAACAATGCCCCACCGGACATACGCGCCGACCAGCTGACACCCGGCGGAGTGCGCCTGCGCTATATCCAGTGCCCGCAGACACCGTTCATCAACAGCGACGCACAGCAAGTGTGTGCAGGGAAGTGAGGGCCATGGCCAAGCATCCATCACTGACTGGTCCCGCCCTGGCGGGGTTCTCAGCCCTGGGCCTGGTTCTGTTGCTGGCTGCCGCGACATCCCCCGGCGCGGCCGCGGCCCAGGAGCCAGAGCCCGAACTGGTTTATTGCGATGACCTCGACCCCCGCGACCGCGGGCGCAGCACCCGGCGCCGCGCCGGTGGCTCCAACCGCGACTGCACCTACCGGGAGGTCACCGTCGACGAGGAAACCGGTGAAGTGCTGCGCGAGGTGCCGGTGGCCGCCGCCCCGCGCACGGTGCTGCCGCGGCGCTACTCCTCCATTCCCCGGCCGACCGCGGAGCAGTACGTGGAGCTGGTCCCCATTCCCGATCGCTGGCGCATCGTCGACAGCCTCGGCTACGAGGACAACTGGTGGGACCCCTACAACCAGAACACGATCAAGGGTGACAAGCCCATCCACGATGACTGGTTCTTCAACATTATCGCCATCTCCGACTCGGTGCTGGAACTGCGCGAGGTGCCGACCCCGGTCGGCGGCCAGAGCACCGGCGACCCGGGCTCGCTGGACGTGCTGGGGAACACGGAGCAGTATCTGTTCAACCAGAACCTGGCGGTAGAGCTGGTCTACTACAAGGGCGATACCGTGTTTCGGCCGCCCGACTGGGAGTTCCGCTTCACCCCGGTCTTCAACTACAACTACACCGAGCTGGATGAAATCCTCGGCGTCAACGCGGACCCCCGCGATGGCCGCACCCGCAGCGACAACCATGTCGGCATCCAGGCCGCGTTTGTCGACAAGCACCTGCGCGATGTCTCTGATCGCTACGACTTCGACTCGGTGCGGGTGGGCATCCAGCCCTTCTCCAGCGACTTCCGCGGCTTCCTGTTCCAGGACGCTCCCTTTGGTGTGCGGTTGTTCGGTACCCGCGACAACAACCGGTTCCAGTACAACCTGGCCTGGTTCCGGCGCATGGAGAAAGACACCAACAGTGGCCTCAACGATGTCAGCGAGCGGCTGCGCGATGACGATGTCCTGGTTGCCAATGTCTACTGGCAGGACTTCCCGAAACTGGGCTTCTTCTCCCAGGCCAGCCTGATCTACAACCGCAACCGTGAAGACGAGGTGTTCTACGACACCAACGAGTTCATCCAGCGGCCGGCATCGGTCGGCGAGGAGCGCCTGCGGGAGTACGATGTCTATTACCTTGGCTACAACGGTGACGGTCACTTCGGGCGCCTCAACCTGACCACCTCGCTGTATGTCGCCCTGGGCGAAGAGAAGGACGCCGTGTTCAGCGGCCGCAAGTCGGATATCGAGGCCTTCTTCTTCGCCGCCGAGTCGTCCATGGACTTCGACTGGATCCGCCCCCGCCTGTCCTTCCTCTACGGCAGCGGTGACGATGATCCCTTTGACGGCAAGAGTACCGGTTTCGATGCCATTTTCGAGAACCCCCAGTTCGCCGGTGCCGACACCAGCTACTACATTCGCCAGGGTCTGCCCCTGATTGGCGGTGGCCGGGTGGCGCTGTCCCAGCGCAACGGCGTGCTGAACTCCCTGCGCTCCTCCAAGGAGCACGGCCAGTCCAACTTCACCAACCCCGGGGTCTTCCTGCTCGGCGGCGGCGTGGACCTGGACCTGCTTCCCGAACTGCGCCTGTCCTTCAATGCCAACTACCTGGCCTTCGCGGAAACCGAGGTGCTGGAGGTGGCGCGGCAGCAGGCCAATGTCGACAGCGAGATCGGCATGGACCTGTCCGCGGCGGTGATCTGGCGTCCGTTCATGAGCCAGAACGTGGTGGTGCGACTGTCCTATGCCCAGCTGCTGTCCGGCCAGGGCTACAAGGACCTGTACGGAGACGAAGACCCATACTCCCTTTTGTGCAACGTAATACTGACATTCTGAGTGGCCGCTATGAGCACACCTGATCACACTGGACGTATCGGCAACCCCATTCACTGGTTGGCAGCGGGCCTGATGGCGGGCTTGTTGGCGCTGCCTGTGAGCCCGGTCCACGCCGCCGGTGGCGAGGAGGCAGTGGAGCGCGTCTATGTGACCGCGCCCAATGCGCCGGTCAGCCAGAGCAACGCACAGATGGAGGCGAAGTCAGCGGGCTGCGTCACCTGTCACACGGCGACCGACGAGAAAACCATGCACGCCAATCCGGCGGTCAAGCTGGGTTGTACCGATTGCCACGGTGGCAACGCCGATGTGCGCCGCACCAGCGGCGACGGGATCGAGGACCCCGCCTACCTGGCGGTCATGGAGCGGGCCCACGTGCTGCCGCGCTACCCCGAATCCTGGCACTATCCCTCCAGCGCCAACCCCGAGCGCACCTACACGCTGCTGAACAGGGAGAGCCCGGAGTTTACCCGTTTCATCAACCCGTCAGATTACCGCATAGCCCGCGAGGCCTGCGGCGCCTGTCACCTGCCGATTATCGAGGCGGCGGAGCGCAGCCTCATGGCCACCTCGGCCATGCTCTGGGGTGGCGCCGCCTACAACAACGGGATCCTGCCCTACAAACGCTATATTCTCGGGGAGGCCTATACCCGGGAGGGGGAGCCGGCGATGATTCCCGGCCCGGTGGAGCCCACCGCAGAGATGACCATGGCCAGCATCCTGCCGGCGCTGTACCCGCTGCCGGCCTGGGAGACCATCAAGCCCGGGGATATCTTCCGCGTGTTCGAGCGCGGTGGCCGCAACATCACCAACCTGTTTCCCGAGACCGGCCTGCCCAACGCCCTCGGCCAGCTGCAGCGCATTGAGGAGCCGGGCCGTCCCGATTTCCGCCAGTCCAATCGCGGCCCGGGCACGGGGGCGAGGATTTCGGTGCCGGTGATCAATATCACCAAGACCCGCCTGAACGACCCCCATACCTGGTTCCTGGGCACCAACGACCAGCCCGGTGACTACCGCTCGTCCGGCTGTGCATCCTGCCATGTGGTGTACGCCAACGACCGCGACCCGCGCCATTCGGCCCAGTACGCCGAATTCGGGCACACCGGGAAATCCCAGACCGTGGACCCGACCATTCCCAAGGATCGCAAGGGGCACCCTCTGAAGCACGCCTTCACCCGCGCCATCCCCACCGCCCAGTGCATGTCATGCCACATGCACCAGCCCAACATGTTCGTCAACAGCTTCCTCGGCTACACCATGTGGGATTACGAGTCGGACGCGCCCTCCATGTGGCCGGAAAAGCAGGTCTATCCGACCCACGAAGAGCAGGTCGATGTACTGTCCCGCAACCCCGAGGGCGCCGCGCCGCGTGGCAAGTGGGCGGACGTGGATTTCCTGGAGAAAGTTTCCGAGCTCAACCCCACGCTGACGGATACCCAGTTCGCCGACTACCATGGCCACGGCTGGAACTTCCGCGCCGTGTTCAAGCGGGACCGCACGGGCAACCTGCTGGATGCGGAGGGTGATGTGGTCGAGGACACCGATCCCGACAAGTTCAAGAAAGCGGTGCACATGTCCTCCATTCACCTGGACAAGGGCATGCACTGTGTCGACTGTCACTTTGCCCAGGACGCGCACGGCAATGGCCATATCTACGGCGAAGTGGCCGCGGCGGTGGAGATCGACTGCAAGGACTGCCACGGCTCGGCCAAGGCCTATCCCAACCTGTTTACCTCGGGCCCCGCCGCCCTGGAAGGCGGCACGGATCTCGGTGCCATTCGCAACCCGGACGGTCGCCTGCGCTTCGAGTGGAACGGCAATACCCTGGTCCAGCGCTCGGTACTGAACCCCGATCTGGAATGGGAGATGAGCCTGGTCAAGGATACAGTGGACCCGAGTCATCCCGGTTACAACGAGAAAGCCGCCCGGGCCAAGCTCATGAGCCGGGACACGGCGGAGCAGGATTACGGCCTGGAGGTGGCCAGCGACAACCTCGCCCACAGCGACGAGGACATGGAGTGCTACACCTGTCACACCTCCTGGACCACCAGCTGCGCCGGTTGCCACCTGCCGATCGAAGCCAACTACAAAACGGAACGCAAGCACTACGAGGGCGGCTACTCGCGCAACTGGGCCACCTATAATCCCCAGGTGTCCCGGGACCAGATGTTCCTGCTCGGCCGCCGCGAGGCCGCCAAGGGCGGCAAGATCGCGCCGGTTCGCTCGACGTCGGCGCTGGTGCTGTCCTCGACCAATGCCAACCGCGAGAAGATCTATATCCAGCAGCCGCCCATCGCCGCCAGCGGCTACAGTTCCCAGGCCTTCAACCCGCACTTCGCCCACACTGTGCGTAAAACCGAGACCAAGGACTGCGAAGACTGCCACCTGTCGAAGAACAACGACAACAACGCCATCATGGCCCAGCTGTTGATGTACGGCACCGGCTTCGTCAACCTGGTCGGTTACTATGCCTGGGTCGGCGGGGAGGAACACGTTACCGGTGTGCAGGTGACCGAGTGGGACGAGCCCCAGGCGGTGATTGGCTCCTACCTCCACCGCTATGCCTACCCGGACTGGTTTGCCGAGCACCAGGCCAACCAGCGGCAGCTGCTGCACGGCTATCCGCACAGCAGCGGGCCCGCCTCCTGCGTCCAGCATCGAGGGGAGTACCTGTTTGTCGCCGAGGGGGACAAGGGCATGCGCGTGTACGACATTGCCGGGATCGCCAACAAGGGCATTTCCCAGCGAGTCATTACCGCGCCCTTCAGTCCCCTGGGCCACGACACCCGCATACCCAGCGCCAACGCGACCTGCGTCGTGCTGCCCACCAACCAGCCCATCCACCCCGATCGCAACCAGGGTGAGCTGATGCGGGATGTGAACCTGGAGCAACCGTTCCACCCGATCTACAACTATGTGCTGGTCACCGATGCCGCGGAGGGCCTGATCCTCACTGACGTCAACACCCTCTCCGACGGCGAGCCGCGCAACAACTTCCTCGAGCGCGACCTGACCTGGAACGAAAACGGGGTGCTCAACGGTGCCCGGCACATGGCCCTCGGCGGGTATTACGCCTACATCGTCGCCGACGCCGGCCTGGTGGTGGTGAGCCTCGAGCAACCCCTGCAGCCGCGGCTGGTCAAGGTGGTGCCGCTCAATCGCGGCCACTCCGTGGCCCTGCAGTTCCGCTACCTGTTTGTCACCGACGCCGACGGCCTGAAGACGATCGACGTCACCAATCCCGAGGCGCCGAGCCTGGTAGCGGACAACACCATCCCCCTGGGTCAGGCGCGGCGGATGCACCTGGCACGCACCTATGCCTATGTGGCGGCGGGCCGCGAGGGTGTGGCCATTGTCGATATCACCCGGCCCGACAGAATGCGCCTGCTGCAGACCTTCAGCGAAGGCCTGGTGGATGCCCACGATGTCGCGGTCGGATCCACCAATGCCTCCCTGTTCGCCTATGTGGCGGACGGTGCCGGTGGCCTCAAGGTAATCCAGCTGACCTCGCCCTCGAGCCAGCCCAAGTTCTACGGCTTCTCGCCGGAGCCTGCGCCGGAGCTGATTGCGAGCTACGCGACCAGTTCTCCGGCCCTGTCCCTGAGCAGGGGCCTGGAGCGGGACCGCGGGGTGGACGAAACCGGTGGCCAGGTAGCGGTGTTCGGCCGCATCGGTGCGCGACCGCTGAATCTGGACGAGATGCGCAAACTCTTCACTGACAAAGATGGCAAGCCATGGTTCGTAGAAAACTGACAGCACTGGCGCTGCTGCTGGGGATTGCCGCAGGCAATGCCCTGGCACAGCCTTTGCCGGAGGAGGGGCGCGATATCCACGAGGGCGTCGCCAGCTGCGCCACCAGCGTCTGCCACGGCAAGGTCAGCGCCGATCCGGCGTCCACCGTGTGGCTGAACGAGTACCGGATCTGGCTGCGCCAGGACTACCACTCCCGGGCCTACCGGACCCTGCAGACCGCCCAGTCCCAGGCCATTGCCGCCAAGCTTGGGCTGCCCAGCGCCCAGGGCGCCAAGATCTGCCTCGACTGCCATGCGGACAATGTGCCGGCGGAGGCCCGCGGGCGGCGCTTCCAGATCTCCGATGGGGTCGGTTGCGAGGCCTGCCACGGCGGCGGCGGGCGCTGGCTGGAGTCCCATGCCGAGGCCGATACCAGTCATGCCGACAACCTCGCCAAAGGGATGTACCCGACCGAGGACCCGCTGGCCCGGGCGCGCCTCTGCCTGTCCTGCCACCTCGGCACCAAGGACAAGTTCGCCACCCACGAGATCATGGGCGCCGGCCACCCGCGGCTGGCATTCGAACTGGAGACCTTCACCGTCAACCAGCCGGCCCACTACGACGCGGATGCCGACTATCGCGAGCGCAAGCCCTACATTGCATCGGTCAACATGTGGCTGGCGGGCCTCGCGGTCACCGGCATGCATACCCTGGAGTTGCTGCAGGAGGACTGGTTCACACGGCCCGGCCTGGTGCCGGAGCTGTCATTCTTCCAGTGCCACGCCTGCCACCACCCCATGGACGACCTGCGCTGGTCGGCGGAGCCCGATCAGCTGCCGCCGGGCAGCGTGCGCCTGAATGACGCCAGCCTGGTGGTCCTGCTGGCGGTGCTGGAAACCCTGTCCCCCGGTGATGTCGCCGGCCTGCGGCGGGACCTGGACGCCCTGCACCAGGCTTCCCGGCAATCCCGGGAGCGGGTAGTGAGTGCCGCCCGGGCCCTGCACGCCCGCCTCGAGCCGCTGGTGGAGCGCCTCGGCAAAGGCAGCTACGGCCCCGAGCAGCAGCGCCTGCTGCGCCGGGAACTGCTGGCCCAGTCCGCTGCGGAACGCTTTCGCCATTTCACCGCCGCGGAACAGGCATTCCTGGCGGTAGAGACCCTGTCGCTCGCGCTGGGTGATGCGGAGCGCCTGAAATCACGCCTCGACGCCCTGTACAATACCGTCGAAGACGAAAACCGCTTTGTACCGCAGCAGTTCGCGGTACTGGCAAGGCAACTGATGGGAGCCCTATGACGCAACGGTCCGACGCCCGCTGGCAGGTTTGCGGCGATACCGACGTTGGCCGGCGCGAGCACAACGAGGATGCGTTCTTTTGTGACGACGCGCTGGGCTTGATGGTCGTCGCGGATGGGGTGGGAGGCCACCAGGCCGGCGAGGTGGCCAGCCAGGTGACCTGCGAGGTACTGGCGCGGGACGTGCAACGTCTCGGTGACCTCGAGGCCGCCATCCGCAGAGCCAACCTGGAAGTGCGCGACGCCGTCGCCGCCGGCCGCGGCAAGGCCGGCATGGCGACTACCGTGGTTGCTGTCCAGTTCGACGGACCCCGCTATGAGCTGGCCTGGGTGGGCGACAGCCGCGCCTACCTCTGGGACGGGCAGTTGAAATTGCTCACCCGGGATCACTCCTATGTCGAGGCGCTGCTGGAAAAGGGGCAGATCACCTTCGCCGAAGCCCGCAACCACCCGCGCAAGAATGTCATCGTCCAGGCCATCGGCCTGCAGGACGAGGACAAGTTGCGGGTGGGCAGCAATGGTGGCCATCTGAAGTCGGGCGATATTCTGGTCCTCTGCAGCGACGGGCTCAGCGACGTCGTGGATTGTGACCGCCTCGCGGCAATCCTGTCCCTGGACGAGCCGCTGGAAGAGCGCTGCCGGCAACTGGTGCAGGCGGCTGTGCAGAGTGGCGGCCGCGACAATGTCACGGTGGTTCTGGTGCAGTGGGTGGGCAAGGACTCCGCAGCCGAAGCCGACGCAGCGGTCGACCCCACGGTAGTCTGGCGGTATGATCCGGCCTCCGGTGATTACCACGGCTTGCCGGAGCTGGTGCAGCCGGGCCTGCCGGTCGCAGACGACACAGAGCCTCGCACGGCGGCTCCCAGGCGGGCGCGTGTCGCACCCAGGTCCCCCGAAGTCACCCAGATGATGTCGGCGGATGAAATGGCCAAGCTGCGCCGGGTCGCCCTGGAGCTGCCGGCAAAAAGACGGCGCCAGCGCATCATGAGCCTGGCACTCGTGGCGCTGCTGGCACTGTCCGCCGCAGCGGCGTGGTATGTTTTCGGTCCCATCGGTGGGGCGTGAGGGAGTTTGAGGTATGACGGCTGATTTTAGTGCCACCCTGGTCGCGCCGGACGGCGCTGAACATGTCCTGACCGGCGAAATGCGGGTCGGGCGCACCGACGATTGCGAAATCACCATTGCCGATCCCCGCGTGTCCCGCAACCACGCGGCGATCCGGGTCGAGGGCACGCGGGTATTGCTTGAGGATATGGGCTCTGCCAACGGTACGCTGGTCAACGGTTTGCGCCTGGTCGGTACGGTAGAGCTCAAGAACGGGGACGATGTCCAGTTCGACAAATACAAGTTCCGGGTCGTGGTGGCGGGGCTGGCACCCGCCGCCGACGACAGCGATGCGACGGTGGTCAGCCCGCTCGGTGATGACGCCACGGTAGTGGCGCCGCTGGAGCCTGAGGCCGCGCCTCCGCCGGCCCCGGAACCCCCGCCGGCCC
>CAMYIZ010000011.1 GCA_947258585.1 uncultured Haliea sp.
CCACCGGCAGGCCTTCCGCCGCCTGGCCCATGACCAGGGAGGCGGCCCCGGCGAGCTCATCGGCGACCGCGGGCTCGGTGACCTCCAGCCGGTTGCCGAAACGGTCCTGGCCGCCAATCTGGTTGAACAACGGGTCCAGCCCGGCTGTGCCCAGGGCCATGCCCACGGTACCGATGCGCCAGGCGCGGCCGGCGCTGTCGTTGATGATGATTTGCGGCGCGACACCACAGCGCAGCGCCAGCGCCTCGCGCAGCGCTGCCGCGGAGGCGTCACAGTCCTCCGGGAGCAGCAGCACCTGTGGATCCTCGGGGCTGTTGCGGATATTGGAGCGATCGATGCCGGCGTTCGCATGCACATAGCCACAGCGATGCTCGACGATGATCACGCCGGGGCGCACTCGCAAGACCTCCCGTGACTCCTGCAGGATCAGCTCCACCAGCCGCGGATCCTTGTCCGCCTCCCGGGCCAGCTCCAGCGCCCGGGAGCCCGGCTGTACCTCCGCCAGGCGGCGATAACGCCCCTCGGCCTTGGACACGATCTTCTGCGCCAGGACCAGTACGTCACCGTCTTCCAGGGCAAGCCCGTTGGCCTCCAGGCTGGCGGCGATCAGTGCCGCCAGGTCATCCCCCGGCACCACCTCGGGAAACTGCTCCAGGGGAATCAGCTCGAGGCGTGCACTCATTCATGGCTGTCCAGACCGGAAATGCGAATCCCGGCGTGGCAGCTGTACTGCTTGTTGATGGTGATCAGCACCGAGGTCAGCGCCTCGGCTGCCGCGGCGTTGGCAATCATGCCGGCATGGAAACCGCGAAGCCCGGCGGCCTCAACCAGTTTGATCACTTCCGCACGGGCGTCTTTCTTGTCACCACAGACCAGCACGTCGCAGTCCACGGCCCCGGTATCCTGCAGGTGCGCCGCGGCGACATTCTGGAACGCGGACACCACGGCCACGCCCTCCCCCAGCAAGTCCTGGGCGATCTGACCCGCGCTGCCCTCCGGCGGCAGCTGTACCCTCGCTACTCGCGGCGGTACCAGTGGCACCGTGACGTCGATCAGGATCTTGCCCTGCAGGGCCGGCGCTACCAGCTCCAGGGTGGATTTCTGGTGACTGAAGGGCACGGTGAGAGCCACGATGTCAGCAGCCTCGGCGGCGGCCAGGTTTTCCATGGCCTCGACGTTCACCCCAGCGGTACCGCGGGAGGCCATGACGTCGCGCAGGTCGGTGGCGGCAGCCTCGGCTTTGTCCTGGGTACGCGAGCCGATAATGACGCGGTAGCCCGCCTGTGCCCAGCGCCGTGCGAGCCCCGTTCCCAGATCGCCGGTACCGCCGAGAATGGCGAGGACCGGGAGTGATTCAGTTGTCATAGGTTCATTCCTGCTTGCTTGGTGAAGGGACTGATGGTTCAGCTAAGTCTACCGAGACCGCCTCTCTCTGCCCGGAAAATGATCGTGACCCCGCCGGCATTTCCCGATCCCGGGGAAGGGGGTAGGATGCACAGGGCCGGGGCATATTAGGCAATTCACCTGCCGATCACAAGTTGCCACACGACAGCAGCAAGGAGCGATGACATGCACAATCCCATGGATTTCAGTGGCCGCACGGTGTTGGTAACCGGGGGTGGCAAGGGGGTCGGCAGGGGTATCAGTGAACGTTTCCTGGCAGCCGGCGCCGACGTGGCCATCTGCGGTCGCAATCCGCCCGGGACGCTGCCCGCGGTAGACGGCCGCGAGGCCTTTTTCGTGGCCTGCGACGTCCGCCGCCACGAGCAGCTGGAAACCCTGGTAAATACCATTGTCGATCGCTTTGGGCGCCTGGATGTGCTGGTCAACAACGCCGGAGGAGCCCCCCACGCCGACGCCGCAACCGCCTCGCCGCGTTTTCACGAATCCATTATCGCCCTCAACCTGACATCGGCGCTGCACGCCGCCCAGCTCGCCAACCGGGTCATGCAGCAGCAGGCGGACGGCGGCAGCATCATAAACATCGCCAGCGTCAGCACCATCCGCCCCTCACCGGGTACCGCAGCCTACGGCGCGGCCAAGGCCGGCCTGGTCAATCTGGGGCACTCGCTGGCGGTCGAGTGGGGCCCGAAAGTTCGTATCAACGCCATTGTCGTGGGGCTGGTCGAGACCGAGCAGGCACACCTCCACTACGGTGACGCAGAGGGCGTGGCCGCGGTGGGCCGCACCATCCCGCTGGGTCGCATGGCGGTGCCGGGGGATATCGGCAATACCTGCCTGTTTCTCGCTTCGCCCCTCGCTTCCTACATCAGTGGCAGCAGCATCGCCGTGCACGGTGGCGGCGAGAAGCCGGCCTTCCTGCAGGCCGCCAACGCGAGCACCGGCGGGTGAGCCCCCGCCACAGGCTGGGCGCACTGGCGCTGGCACTGGGTCTGGCAGCGGGCTGCCACGGCGCCCAGGAGGCGGGGCCGGGCACATTGCGCGGCGAGGCCCCCGTCGCCGGCTGGCCCAATTACGGCGGCCGCGACGCCAGCCAGTTCAGCCCGCTGATGGAGATTACCCCGGACAATGTGGGGGAGCTGGAGCTGGCCTGGGAGCACCGCTCCGGTGACTACAGCGACGGCAGCGGCGACTGGGGCCTGACCTCCTTCCAGGTCACCCCCGTGGTCGACGGCGACACCCTGTACTACTGCACACCGTTTGGCCGCGTCTTCGCCCTTGACGCGAATACCGGCACCGAGCGCTGGCGGTTCGACCCCGAGGTGCAAAACCGCCGCAGCGGTGTCTACCCGGCAGTCTGCCGCGGCGTCTCCCTGTGGCGGGCCAGTGACCCGCGGGAAGCCGCCGGCAGCTGCGGGCAGCGGGTCCTGTACGGCACCCGCGACGCGGAACTGATCGCCCTGGATGCGGCCACTGGCAAGCCCTGCACGGACTTCGGCGACAACGGTCGGGTTTCATTGCGAGAAGACATTACCGGCGGAGAGCCGCTGGTGTACTACCCGACCTCGCCACCCTGGATACAGAACGATGTCGCCGTCATCGGCGCCCTGGTACCGGACAATGAACGCAAGGACGCGCCCTCCGGCTTAGTGCGCGCCTTCGATGTGCGCAGTGGCAAGCTGGTCTGGGCCTGGGAACCGGTGCCGGAAGACTATCGGGAACGGCACCGGGACAGTCTCGGCAACGCCCGCTATCACCAGGGCAGCCCCAACGTCTGGGCTCCCATTGCGGGCGATCCCGAGCGGGGCCTGGTCTACGTGCCCACGGGCAACCCGGCACCCGACCTGTTCGCCGGGGAACGCGACGGTATTGACACCTACGGCTCCTCGGTGGTGGCCCTGGACGACCGCAGCGGCGAACTGCGCTGGTATTTCCAGACGGTGCACCACGATGTCTGGGACTACGATGTGGCCTCCCAACCTACCCTGTTCCGGATTCCCGGCGTCGGCGCCGGACGCCCGGGGCTGGCCCAGGCCACCAAGATGGGCCATGTTTTCCTGCTCGACCGGGAGACCGGCGAGCCGCTGTACCCGGTGGAGGAGCGCCCGGTGCCCGGGGATGGCGTAGCCGGTGAAAAACTGTCACCAACCCAGCCCTTCCCCACCCATCCGCCACCACTGCACCTGCCCGAGCGCCTGGGGCCGGAGCACATGGACGGATTTGTCTGGCTGGACAAGCTGGCCTGCCGGCGGGAGCTGGCCAAATACCGCAACGAGGGCATGTTTACCCCGCCCAGCCTGGAGGGCAGCATTATCTACCCCACCACCACCGGCGGCATCAACTGGGGTGGCATCAGCATCGACTCGCAGCGGGGCCTGCTGATCGTAAACCAGATGCACCTGGCCTCGGTGGTCCAGCTGATCCCGCGGGCAGAGTACGATGCGCTGAACCCGGAACCCGGCTACCCGCTGGAGCACTACGCGATGGCCGGCAGCCCCTATGGCGTGCGCCGCTTTCCGCTGATGTCGCCCCTGGGCGCACCCTGCAATCCGCGCCCCTGGGGCAGCCTGACGGCGGTGGACCTGCGCACCGGAGAAACCGTGTGGACCCGCAGCCTCGGCAATACCCGCGGCCAGGCTCCCTGGCCCTTCTGGTTCGATGCCGGCAGCCCCAATGCCGGAGGCCCACTGACCACCGCCTCCGGCCTGGTGTTCATCGCCGCCACCACGGACTCACGCTTCCGCGCCTTCGCCAGCGCCAGCGGCGAGTTGCTGTGGCAGTACGACCTGCCGTTTACCGGCAATGCCACCCCGCTCAGCTACCGCACACACCCCCAGGGACGTCAGTTCGTGGTACTCGCGGCCGGCGGGCATGGGTGGTCCGAGGCCGGTGACGCCCTGCTGGCGTTCAGTTTGCCAGCGGCTCCCCCGCAGGACCGGGAGTAATTTCCAGCGTTGCCTGAACCCTGTTCCTGACTGGCATTTCTCTGTTATTCACTACTCCGGGTAATCCGTCTATGTGGCTGTGGCCGCACTGACCGCAGCATCAAACCCTGCCGGATGTGATAGGCGCCAGGAGCTTACAGGCGCCCTCCAACGGACTCGCTGTCGGATCAATGACTTTGCATTCGACTGGAAACCCACCTTTCCTCGAGTCGGCGCACCATTTTCAACAGGGGGTCGGGCGGGTCTATACTCCCGCTGTCTTTGAAGGATTCCGGGAACATCAAGCCGTATCCGTTTTCCGCCGCTCGCTTGATAACAGCATGGCTCCGGTACACAACACCTTCGAGGGAAAACTCTACACTCAGCTGCGAGTCCACGGGCAGATCGTGCTTCCGCCCGCCTGCCAGTTCCACCAGAGCACCTATGTAGCTGATATCCCGGACTTTACCCGGAATACCAGCCTCATCGGGATAATCGACTTTAACCTGCAGACCAAAGGAGTCATGAATCGGCACACGAAACGCCCTTCTCTCGCACCTTCCGGAAAGGTTGGAGAGATACTGCATAAGATCAGAGAGGTTCTCAACGCCGATAGCAATCCGGGCTTTCGCGGATTTTTCTTCTATCAACAAAGCCTTTCCATCGGAGGAAAAACTGACATCCCCGATAATCAGGTTTGCAATCGATAACGAAGACTGTTCCTTCCCTGGGGATTTCGCCCTTTTGGTTTCCCTGGCGCTCTTTAACTTGAACATAACAACCCCCCTCTCATTTTCCAGCCCGGCGGCTCCGTTCGAAATACCCGGGGTAGCCGCATCTCTACCAGCGGGAGTCTTTGCACTGCCCAGCGGGGAGGACGCCTATTGAATCGGGGAACTGCCGCAACAGCTGACGTACAGGCCTGCGGAGCACTGACACACCCCCGCACTTTCGCTAAATGAAGGTAAACTCCCCGGTTTGTCTCACCGGCGACACCGTAACAGTCGAAATCCGCGGGTTCAACCACACCCCGACAACCTCCTTGATACGCTCGATACCCGACAAATACGAGTCTGGCCCACCCGGGGAAATTTGTGAGAACACATCGCTGCACCGCCAACACGGGTGATTCACGAGGTACCTGCGGGCCTATTCTTCCACGTCACCCTTGACGGTATACTGACCCTTTTTAAGGGGAGGAAGCCGCTTGAGTCTGCTGGACAGTTACCGGGCACTCAGCGAGCGCGAGCTTCAGGAACGATTCAATGAGTTCCTCGAGGAGCTCAGCGATCACCTGTTGAGTATTAACCCTGGCTGGCAACCCGGGCAGGCCAGTCGCAGCACAGTGGCCGAGGGCGTCACCATTCTGCAGATGCAGCGCAAGCGCATGGTCGCCAGCTACCTGGAGCAACTCCGCCAATTCCACGCCAACCTCACTCCGCCGCCCTCGGAACTGAACCAGTGGTCGGACCTGATCGACGAGGGCGGCACGCTCGACCTGGTGGACCTGAACAGCTTCGAGGATTTCCTCGCTATCGAGCGCATCGTCGCCATCGGCGAGGATTTGTATCGCGTGCCGCTTGAGGCACTGCAGATCCGCGTCGCCGAGCTGGTGAACGCCGACCCTATGCAGCTGCGCCTGCCCGAACACGTTGCGCAGCTGAGCCGGGCGCTTCAGCTGGTACTGGAAGAGTTCCATGTACCGCACCGGCTGACACCCCGAATCTACGACTATTTCGTCACTCACTTCATTCGCCACCTGGGAAAGTTCTTTGCCACGCTAAACGATCACCTGGTGACAGCCGGGCTACGGCCGGAGCTGGAGGCCGAGATTCGCAGCAGCGGCTCCAGGCTGAAGAAGCCGGAACAACCCCACCGGCGCCCGCCGCCACAACCCGGCCGCGAACAGCCCGCCGCGAGCGCGGCCGAAGCCGTGACCGAAATTCCCCATGCCAGCACGGCGGGAGCCCCTGCAGCCCGGATTGAGCAGGCGCCAGCGAACGCGGCACCATCACGGCCCCAGCAACTCTACAACTCTGTCATCAACGCCCTGAATTTCAAGCGCGAAGCCGAAAGCGCTGGGCCGGCGGTGGGCAGCAGCGGTCCCGTCGCAGATGCCCAGAGCGTGGTGACTGCCCTGAGTCTGCTCCAGAATAATGCCGAGGCACTGGAGAAAATACAGCGCGCCGGGTCAATCGCTGACTACCTCGTCACGCACACGGGTGGCTCGCAGGGGCTGGAAGCCGGCAGCGGCCTCAGCGCCGAGAATCGTAACCAGCTGGAGCTGGTGGAGAGTTTGTTCAGCACTATCCGATCCCAGCTCGACATCAGCAGTGAACTGAAACCGGCACTGGACAATTTGCTGGTTCCCCTGGCACGGCTGGCGCTGCTGGAACCACACTTTTTCCTCGACCCGGAGCACCCCGCGCGCAGCCTGGTCGACAAGCTGGCGGTGCTGGCAAGCTCGGCAAATTTCCCCAACCGGATGCTGGAATCCAGGGTCGAAGCCATCGTCGACACCATAGTCACCGATTTTGATCGTGACACCGCAGTATTCGAGCAGGCACTGGCCGGGGTGGAAAAGCTCGTGCAACAGCAGGCCCACGCCCATGCGCGCAACGTCGAGAGGGTGGTCAGGACCCAGGAGGGCAAGGAGCGTCTGCACCGCGCCCGCGCCGCCGTGGAGGTCGCTGTCCAGGACACTCTGTCAGGGGCCGAGACTCCCAAGGTACTTGTGGACCTCATCGACAGTGGCTGGCGCGACCTGATGGTACTCACCCATGTCAAGCAGGGACCGGACAGCCAGGAATGGCAAGAGCAGCTCCGGACCCTGGAGCTGCTGGCGTCCTGGCTGGCGCAGCAACAGCAGGGCGACGTCGACGAGGATCTGCTGGTCGGACGCAGTCTGGAAGCAGAGCCCTTCATCGACCTGCTGGAACAGCAGGTCAATGCCGCCCTCCCCGGCAACGTATCCATTCAGAATGTACTCGATGAATTGCGTGCCATCCTCGCCGGCGAGACACCGATCCTGGTGGCGCCGGGCGGCCTGCCTGGCGCGAGCAGAGAGGCCGCCGACGACAGGCTCCCAAAGGACAGCGACAGGACCCCGCGCCTGCGGCGCTGGCTGCGGCGCGTGGAAGAACTGAGCACCGGCAGCTGGCTGAACTACCACGACAGGACAGGCCAGCGACATCGAATGCAACTGGCCTGGATCAGCGACGACGGCAAGCGCTACCTGTTCGTCAATGATCGCGGGCAGAAAGTGGCTGAATTGGGTAAGGTACAGCTGGCCCGCGAGCTCAGCCGGGGTGCGCAGCCACCGGCGCCGGCCGACAAGCTGTCGGTCGTTGACCAGAGCATGTACGGCACTCTGGAACATGTGCAGAGGACCCTGAGCTTTACCCGCAATCACGACGCCCTGACCCGCCTGATCAATCGCGAGACCTTCCTTGAGCAACTGGGGCGCACCTTGCGCCACGCGCAGCAGCACCAGTCCCAGCATGCCATGCTGTGGCTCAATATCGACCAGTTCAAGCTCGTCAACTCGGTCTACGACCGAATAAGCGGCAACCAGGTCCTGCTGGAGTTCTCGCGCCTGCTGGCGCAGCTGCACGGCAAGAAAACCTCCTCTGCCCGACTGGGCGCTGACGAGTTCGCCGTGTTACTGGTGGACCGTGACCTGGAGCAGGCGCAGGCGATTGCCGAGAAAATTCGCGCTGACATCGCGGCCAGCAGCGTGGAGATCGACGGCGAGAAAGTCTCGTTCACCGTATCCATCGGCATCGCCCCGATTCTTGACTACAGCCCCGGCGTCAACCAGGTCATGGCCAACGCCCAGAGCGCCATGCAGCGGGCCAAGCAACTGGGGCGCAACCGGGTGGAACAATACCGGGACAGCGAGGATGCCGTGAAGGACTACCGCTACGAGCAGCGCCGGTCCCGTGAAGCACTGGAGGAAGCACTGCAGAGCGAACGGTTCGTCCTCCGGGCCCAGCCGATCGCCAAGACTGCGGTGGCCGGCCACCTGCCCGTTACCCGCCACTACGAGCTATTGCTCGCCATCCGCGACAAGGACGGCAACCTGACTTCACCGGCAACCTTCATCGGCTCGGCCGAGCGCTACGGCTTCATGACTCTGGTGGATCGCTGGGTCGTCCGCGAAGCTTTTCGCTGGATCAGCTCACTCATGGACGCGCAGAAAGTTGTGCCCAACCTGTCCATCAACCTGTCCGGTTCCAGCGTTACCGACGATGCTTTCCTCGACTACCTGTTCGAGCAGATCTCCGAATTCGGTGTGGGCACCAACCGACTCTGTTTCGAAATCACCGAGACCGGGACCATCTCCAACCTGGTCAAGGCCGCGGACTTCGTCCGCGCCTTCCGCAACATCGGCTGCAAGTTCTCCATCGACGACTTCGGCACCGGCCTCGCCAGTCACAACTACCTGCGCGAGCTTCCGGTCGACTATGTAAAAATCGATGGCAGCTTTATCACCAGCATCCACGAGAACCGCAATGACTACGCGATGGTGCACTCCATCAACGACCTGGCCCACTTCCTGGGGCAGGAAACCATCGCCGAGTCGGTCGAAAACGAGGCCATCATCGCCAAGTTACAGGAGATTGGCGTGGATTACCTCCAGGGCTGGGGCATCGGTCGGCCCAAGCCCCTGGCAGAGGTGGCACTGGACCTCCTGAGCCTGGAAACATAATGGCAGACAACCGGGGATTGGCGCTGGCCGCGATTCCCGCGGCCTACGACGACCTGGTGGCAGCCCTGTACCGCGGCCCCCTGGAAAACCCGCCTTGGGCCTCGGCGCTGCCGGCACTGCGCCAATTGATCGACTGCCATGTGGTTTCCCTGGTACTGCGGCCTCCCGCAGAAGACGATCGGGGGGTGATTCTCAACAGCGTTCGCCCACCGGTAGAGCGGGCAAACGTTGCAGGGCTTTCGGACCCCGCCGACTGGGAGGTGACCGCCTACCGGGAGCAGTTCTTTTCCCTCGATCCTTTCGTCAACCTGCCACCGGACCGGGTAGTGGCGCTGGAAGATATACTCAGCGACGAAGAACTGGTCGCCTCGGACTATTACGAACACTACCTGAAGTCCGCAGGCCTGTTCCGGATTCTCGGCCTTGATACAGTTGAACCGGGCGGCATGCTGGCGCGACTGCGCTTTTCCCGGCGGCGCAATGAGCCCCGCTTCAGCGCCGACGAACGCAATCTGCTGGCGCGAATCGCGCCCCACCTGCGACTTTCGATCCAGCTCTACGCCACCCTGAGCCGCACGGCTTCGGAGCGCAACCTGTACGCCGGGGCGGTGGAGCAGCTGGCGGTGGCGACCATCGTCCTGGATGAGCAGGGGCGGATTCTCAGCACCAACACTATTGCCCGGGCACTGCTGGATGAGGGCAACGGGCTCAGCGCGCGCGGGCAACAGCTGGTCATCGAGGGCCGCGACAAGAACAGGGAGCTGCAGGCCGCACTCGACACCATCATCAAGGCCCAGCACCGCGGCGAAACCTCGGTGGTGCGCGCCCTGCGGGTACCGCGGGGCGGCGGTCATTCGCAGCTGGGCCTGGTGCTGCGGCCGGTCCCTGTCTCCGAGTGGGGCGAAGGCCAGTCCAGCCCCTGCGTAGCTGTGTTTATCTCCGATCCGGAGCTCAACGAGACCGCCTCGCAGGGCACCCTGGGGCAGCTATTCGACCTCACGCCGGCCGAGGCGAACCTGGCCCTGCTGCTGTCACGCGGCTTGAGCCTGACCGAGGTATCGGAGGCCCAGAACATTTCGCCGCATACTGCCCGAGCCCAGCTGAAGTCCATCTTTGCGAAAACCGGGGTGTCCCGCCAGGCCGAGCTGGTGCGCCTGGTGCTGAAGAGCGTCGCCTCGCTGGGCTGAGGTCGCGGAGGGACTCGCCCGTCGTGGTGTAGTGCGCCCGGCAAATGCTCTATACTTCGACCTGCGATATTGTCCAGGAGGACACCATGTCCGTGCACCTGCAGAACGCCAGTGAGACCGGGCCATTCCGGGCCTGCAACCACGAGTACAAGGTCAGCTGTGAAACCTGCCGGCTCAGCCGCATCTGCCTGCCGCTGGCACTGGACAGCGGCGACCTGGACCAGCTGGAAACCATCATCCAGCGCGGCAGGCCCCTGCAGAAGAATGAGCTCCTCTACCACGAGGGGACTCCTTTTCAATCACTCTACGCGGTTCGCTCGGGCGCCCTCAAGGGTTACCGGACCACACCCGACGGGCGAGAACAGGTGACCGGCTTTTACCTCCCCGGGGAAATACTGGGCATGGACGGCATCAGCGAGAATGCCCACGCTTCATCCGCACGGGCGCTTGAGACCGCGGCCGTGTGTGCGGTTCCCTTCGACTCCCTGGAAAAACTCAGCGCTACCATGCCGGGCCTGCAGAGGCATTTGTTCCAGTTAATGAGCCGGGAAATCACCGAGGACCAGCTGCTGATCACATTGCTGAGCAAGAACACGGCCGATGAGCGGGTCGCCACCCTGCTGCTCAGCATTTCCCGGCGCAACGCCCGCCGCCAGCTGAGCGCCAGCCAGTTCCGCCTGCCCATGTCGCGGGTGGACATCGGGAACTATCTTGGGCTCACTGTCGAGACCATCAGCCGCGTATTCAGCCGGCTGCAGAAAAGCGGCGTGCTGAGCGTGGACAACAAGGAAATCGAGATCCTGGATCAGGAAGCGCTGCAGCAGGCGGCGAACATCGCGGCGTGACGGCGGGAACACCCCGGCCTCTCTTGATCTGTATCATGGTACTGGGCGGGCAGCTGGTTAGAATGCGCCGGTGCCAGGCACCCAGACTTCATGGAAAGAGTACGACGACATGATCCAGCACACTCTAGGTCTTTTGGTCAAACCCGACACGCAGTGGCGCAGTGTGGCGGAATTGCCCACCCGGTCTCTCAACATCCTCGTCCTCTACCCCTGTGTGCTGGCGCTGCTGCCCGCGGTGGCCTGGTACTTCGGTACCAGCCGGGTAGGCTGGACAGTCGGCGACGGCCCGGCCATCAGGCTCACTGCCGAGAGCGCACTGCAGCTGTGCATTCTGTTCTACTTCGCGATGGTGGGCTGCGTGGTGGCGGTGGGGTACTTCATCCACTGGATGGCGGGCACCTACGGCGCCAGCACCACCTTCGCCAGGGGTATCGTGGTCGCGGGCCTTACCGTCACACCCCTGTTCGTGTTCGGCCTCGCGGGCTTCTATCCCCTGCTGTGGGTTGACATGTTGCTGGGGGTCGTCGCCGTCAGCTGGTCGGTGTACCTGCTGTACCTCGGCATTCCCATCATGATGCATATTCCCGAGGAACGCGGCTTCCTCTTCTCAACCGCGGTGGTCGGCGTGGCGCTGGTCATTCTCGTTTCCCTGATGGTGACCACCGTTATCCTCTGGGACTTCGGCGCGGGGCCAGCCTTCACCGACGTCTGAACAATTCCGGTCCGGGCTTTTGGCCCACCTTCAATGACAGTGGAACCAAACCATGAGTGAACTCAACGCTGCACTGGAGCATCCGACCTACAATTACAAGGTCGTGCGCCAATTTGCCATCATGACAGTGGTGTGGGGTATCGTAGGCATGCTGGTCGGCGTGCTGATCGCGGCCCAGCTGGCCTGGCCAGCCCTGAACTTCGACCTGCCCTGGACCAGCTTCGGGCGCATGCGGCCGCTGCACACCAATGCGGTCATTTTCGCCTTTGGCGGCAGTGCCCTGTTCGCGACTTCCTACTATGTCGTGCAGCGTACCACCCAGGCGCGGCTGATCTCCGACAAGCTGGCCGCCTTCACCTTCTGGGGCTGGCAGGCAGTGATTGTGGCTGCGGCGGTGACCCTGCCGCTGGGCATGACCTCCTCCAAGGAGTACGCCGAACTGGAGTGGCCTATCGATATTCTCATCGCGGTAGTCTGGGTTTCCTACGCCATTGTGTTTTTCGGCACCATCGTCAAGCGCAAGGTCAGCCACATCTACGTGGCCAACTGGTTCTTCGGTGGTTTTATCGTCACGGTCGCCGTGCTGCATATCATCAACAGTGCGGCGATGCCGGTTGACGCGACCAAGTCCTATTCCGCCTACGCCGGCACCGTGGATGCCATGGTGCAGTGGTGGTACGGCCACAACGCGGTCGGCTTCTTCCTCACTGCGGGCTTTCTCGGCATGATGTACTACTTTGTGCCCAAGCAGGCAGAGCGGCCGGTGTACTCCTACCGGCTCAGCATTGTCCACTTCTGGGCGCTGGTCGCTGTCTACATCTGGGCGGGGCCCCACCACCTGCACTACACCGCCCTGCCCGACTGGGCCCAGAGCCTGGGCATGGTGATGTCCATCATCCTGCTGGCACCGTCCTGGGGCGGCATGATCAACGGCATGATGACGCTGTCCGGCGCCTGGCACAAACTCCGCACCGACCCGATCCTGCGTTTCATGGTGGTCAGCCTGTCCTTCTACGGCATGTCCACCTTTGAAGGCCCGATGATGTCGATCAAGACCGTGAACGCCCTGTCGCACTACACGGACTGGACTATCGGCCATGTACACTCCGGGGCCCTGGGCTGGGTCGCGATGATCTCCATCGGCTGTATCTATCACCTGATCCCGGTGCTGTTCGGCAAGAACCGCATGTACAGCGTCGAGCTGATTAACGTCCACTTCTGGATGTCGACCATAGGCACGGTGATGTACATCGCCTCCATGTGGGTCAACGGCATCCTCCAGGGCCTGATGTGGCGCGCCTACAACGAAGACGGCACATTGACCTATACCTTTGTCGAGTCCGTGGTGGCCAGTCACCCCGGCTATCTGGTGCGGCTCGCCGGCGGTGCGATCTTCTTCGGCGGCATGCTGGTCATGGCTTACAACGTCTATATGACCACGCGCAAGGGTGTTGCCGAGCAGGCGCTACCGGCAGGCAGTGCACAGGGGAGTCACGCATGAAGCATGAAGTGGTAGAAAAAAACGTTGGCCTGATGATCATCTTTATCATCGTTGCTATCAGTTTTGGCACCCTGGTGGAGCTTGTTCCGCTGATGTTCATCAAGCAGACCAACGAGCCGCTCGCGGGCCTGAAGCCGCTGCCCGCGCTGGAGCTCGAGGGCCGCGACATCTATATCCGTGAGGGCTGCAACAACTGTCACTCACAGATGGTCAGGCCGCTGCGCGCAGAAACCGAACGCTACGGCCATTATTCCGTCGCCGGCGAATTCGTCTATGACCACCCGTTCCTGTGGGGGTCCAAGCGCACTGGACCGGACCTGGCCCGGGTCGGGCAGCGCTACAGCGACGACTGGCATCGAGCCCATATGTACAACCCCAGGGACGTGGTTCCGGAGTCCAACATGCCCGCCTATCCGTGGCTGTTCGACAACGAGCTCAACGGCGAGCGCACCGGGAAAAAAATGACCGCCCTGCGCAAAGTCGGTGTGCCCTACAGCGATGAGGACATTGCCGGCGCCGCCACCGCCGTGGAAGGCAAGCTTGAGATTGATGCGCTTATCGCCTATCTCCAGCAGCTCGGTACGCTACTGCAAACGAGGCGCTGATGACTATGGATATCAATGATCTCAGGGGAATCAGCACGGCATTGCTGCTGATCGCTTTTATCGGTCTCTGCATCTGGGCCTGGAGCAGCAAGCGCAAGCAATCTTTTGACGAGGCCGCCAACCTGCCATTCGCAGATGAGGAACTGAGTCAACGCACTACGCAGGAGGAGGCAAGGAATGGCTAGTTTCTGGAGTTGGTGGGTCATCATCCTGACCGTCATCACACTGGTTGGCATCAGCTGGATCCTGCTGGCAAATCGCAAGGGTGGTCAAGGTACTACCGACCAGACAACCGGCCACGCCCACGACGGCATTGAGGAGTATGACAATCCACTGCCCGCCTGGTGGTTCTACATGTTTGTCATCACCATCGTCTGGGCGATTGGCTATCTGGTGGTCTATCCCGGGATGGGCAACTACCCGGGGTTGATCGGCTGGACCCAGATTGGCCAACACGAAGCCGAGGTGGCGGCCGCAGAAGAACGCTACAGCGAAATGCGCAGCCGCTATCTGGCCATGCCGGTGGAGGAAATCGCCCTGGATCCGGCTGTGCGCAGGATGGGCATGCGCCTGTTTGGCAACAACTGCGCCCAGTGCCACGGCGCAGACGGCAAGGGTCGCTATGGGTTCCCCAACCTGACCGACGACGACTGGCTCTACGGCGGCAGTCCGGCCGCAATCAAGACAACCCTCGTGGACGGCCGTCGCGCCGCGATGCCGGCCTGGGCAGGTATACTGGGCGACCAGGGAATTGCGGAAACCACCGAGTATGTCCTGTCCCTGAACGGGCGCTCTACCGATACCGCCCTGACCGCCGCGGGGGAAAAACATTACCAGATGTACTGTGCAGCCTGCCACGGCGCTGACGCCAAGGGCAACCACATGTTCGGCGCACCCAACCTGACCAACGGCATCTGGCTCTACGGTGGCAGCCGCGAGCAGATCGCCCACAGCCTGCGGGCGGGGCGCAACGGCGTGATGCCGGCATTCGGCGAAAGCCTCACCGAAGACAAGATCCACATACTGACGGCCTATATTTACAGCCTCAGCAACTGATCTCTGACCGCCCTCCCCGCGGGGCGGTCGCTTAAACCTCCTGCCCGGGTTCTCCCGGTAGTGGTAACACGGCATGAAAGACAAGCACCTGATTGAAGTCCACGAGTTCGCACCGGCGGAAGTCAGCGAGCTCGACCTGTACCAGCGCCGGGAAAAAATCTACACCCGCAAGATCGAGGGATTTTTCCAGCGGATCAGGCTGTATACCGGCTGGCCTCTGCTGATCGGTTACTTCCTTCTGCCCTGGCTGTCCTGGGATGGACGCCAGGCGGTCTGGTTCGATCTCCCCGAGCGCAAATTCCACATTTTAGGGCTGGTATTCTGGCCGCAGGATTTCCCCTTGCTGGCATTCCTGCTGATCATTTCCGCGTTCGCCCTGTTTGCGGTGACCGTCTTTGCCGGCAGGGTCTGGTGCGGCTACACCTGCCCGCAAACGGTTTGGACCAGCATCTTCATGTGGATTGAGCAGAAATTCGAGGGCAGTCGCAACCAGCGCGTGCGCCTGGACCAGGGTCCCTGGACCGCTGAGAAGGTGGTGCGAAAAGGCCTCAAGCACAGTGGCTGGCTGTTCGTATCCTTCCTCACCGGGATGACATTCGTCGGCTATTTTTATCCGGTGCGGGACCTGCTGCCCGACCTGCTGACCCTGTCCGCGGGCCAGTGGGGTGTTCTCTGGACCCTGTTCTTCACCTGTGCCACCTACATCAATGCCGGCTGGATGCGCGAACAGGTCTGCACGTACATGTGCCCCTATGCGCGCTTCCAGTCGGTAATGTTCGACCAGGATACCCTGATCGTCTCCTACGACCCGGCGCGCGGTGAACCCCGTGGATCGCGCAAGCGTGACGCGGATTACAAGGCGCAGGGGCTGGGAGACTGCATCGACTGCGAACTCTGCGTCCAGGTGTGCCCCACCGGCATCGATATCCGCGACGGCCTGCAGTACGAGTGCATCGGCTGCGCCCTCTGTATTGACGCCTGCAACTCGGTAATGGACAAGATGTCTTATCCCCGGGGCCTGATCAGCTACACCAGCGAGCACCAGCTGCAGGGTGGCACAACCCGCTGGCTGCGACCCCGGATTGTTGGCTACATGCTGGTGCTCTGCGTCATGGTGGGCCTGTTCAGCTACCGGGTCGCTACCCGGGTACCGCTGGAGCTCACTGTGATTCGTGATCGCAATGAGCTGTACATCACCACCATGGATGGCAAGATTGAAAACATCTACACCCTCAGCCTGGTCAACATGGAGCAGTCCATGCACGAATTCGAGATCCTGGTGAGCGGCATAGACGGCGCGGAAATTGTCGGCGACACCCTCCACACCCTCGATGGCGGCGAAGTGCGCAGCATCAGCCTGCGCGTGCGGGCGGACCCGGAACAGCTGAGTCGGCCCAGTACCGAAATCCTGTTTACTGTCCGTGCGACCGATCAGGACACCCTCGAGATAGGCTCGGAATCCCGTTTCATGAGGCCACTGTAATGAAGCCCGTGTATCCCGATCAGGACACTACGCCCTGGTACCGCCAGTTCTGGCCCTGGTTTCTCATCGCCCTCCCGGGTACCGTGGTGGTGATCAGTTTTCATCTCATGTACACCGCCTACAAGCACTCCGATGACCTGGTTGTGGACCAGTACTACAAGGTCGGACTGGCCATTAATCGGCAGCTTGAACGCAAGGAACGGGCGCGGGAGCTTGAGTTGGCGGCAGCGTTCACTATTACCGACCAGCAGGTCACGGCCAGGCTGGACGGCCAGGTCTCTGCCGACACCCTGGAACTGACGTTTTCCCATCCCATGGAAGCTGACCGCGACTTCAGCATCCCCCTGCAGCGGGTGGGAGCAGGCATTTACCATGGCATCCTGACGGCCGCCGTAGGCGAGCGCTGGCACTGGATTCTCAGCGACAGTTCCGGCGGCGAGTGGCGCCTGGATGGCATCGTCAGCGCGAGGGATCTGCTGACGGAAGAATCCTGAACAAGCGCAGCGCGGCCATGAGCGGTCCCCAGGCCTGTTTCCACTGCGGCGAGCCAATCCCGGCCGGCAGCCGCTTCAGTGTCGACATCGACGGCATCGCCCAGCCCATGTGTTGTCCCGGCTGCCGCGCGGTCGCCAGCCTCATTGCCGACAGCGGCATGGCCAGCTTCTATCGCCAGCGCACGGCATTCAGCGACAAACCGGCCCAGGACGCCTCGCCATCGCCGGGTGAATACCTGCTCTACGACGACCCGGCCCTGCGCGGCCAGTTCTGCCGCCCGGGCGAGGACGGCAGCGAAACTGCAAACCTGTTGCTAGGCGGCATCACCTGTGCAGCCTGCACCTGGCTGATTGAGCAGACTCTGCTGCGTGAGCCCGGTGTGCTTGATGCGCAGGTCAATCTTGCACAGCAGCGCCTGTCGCTCCGCTTTAACCCAGCCCAAGTCCAACCGAGCCGGATCTTTGCCCTGCTGGAATCACTGGGCTATACCGCCAGGCCTTTCCACAACAGCAGCCAGCGCGAGCAGGTCGAACGGGAGTACCGCAGCGACCTGCGGCGGGTGGCGGTGGCAGGCATCGGCATGATGCAGGTGGGGATGTTCGGCATCGCCCTGCATGCCGGTGACATGCAGGGTATCGCACTGGAGCACCAGGGCTTGCTGCGCACGGTAAGCCTGCTGGTCGCCAGCTTTGTCATGGTGTACTCCGCTCGCCCTTTCTTCACCACCGCCTGGCGCCACCTGCGCCGCGGCTCCCTGGTCATGGATCTCCCTGTCGCATTGGCAATCGGCCTCGCATTCACGGCCAGCGTCTGGGCGACCGCCACCGGTGGCGGCGAGGTCTACTTCGACTCGGTGGTGATGTTCACCTTCTTCCTGTTGCTGGGCCGTTTCTTCGAAAAGCGGGTACGGCGCAGGCATATGCTCGCCTGCTACGATGCCGAGAGTGGACTGCCGCTGACTGTGAGCCTGCGCCGCGGCGCAAACTGGGAGCGGGTGCCGCGCCGCCTGCTGCAGCCCGGCGATACGGTCAGGGTCGTGGCCGGGGAGACCATCGCTGTCGATGGCACCGTGCAGCAGGGCAACAGCAGCGTGCGCGAAGACACCTTTAACGGTGAGTATGTACCGCGCACAGTCGCTCCCGGGGATGCTGTCTTCGCCGGCACCATAAACCTGGAAGGCAGCCTGGAACTCAAGGTTGAACAGCTCTATGACAGCAGCCGCCTCGCTGCGCTGCAGCAGAGTGTGGAGCGAGCCCAGCGCAGTAAACCGGAACTGGCGCGACTGGCAGACCGGCTTTCCGCCTGGTTCGTGGCCGGTATCCTGCTCATCACCGCGGCGACCGGGCTGGTTTGGAGCCAGATTGCGCCAGACCAGGTGCTGTGGATTTGCCTGTCAGTGCTGGTAATCAGCTGCCCCTGCGCCCTGGCCCTGGCCACACCGGCGGCGCTCACCTCTGCCGCGAGCGCCCTGCGCAACCAGGGTGTGATTGTCCATGGGGAAAACGCCATCGAGGCCCTGGCTCGCGCCAGGCTGCTGGTTTTCGACAAGACCGGCACCCTGACCGAAGGTAAACTGCAGCTGCAGCGGGTCGTGCCCTGCAGCCAGGTGCAGGGGGAGTTGTTGGGCGCTCTGGCCAGCGCACTGCAGCAACACTCCAATCATCCGATCGCACACGCTTTCAGCGGCATCGCGCCGACCACCGGCGTCACGGATGCAATCCATGTCACCGGTGCCGGTGTCGAGGCCAGCTGGCAGGGCCAGCGTGTCAGGATGGGGAGCGAGCGTTTTTGCCGAGAGCTTGCGCCCGGCTTGCCCGCGCCACCGGATACCGGTTTGTACTGGGTTGCCCTGTGCAGCCGTGACCAACCGCTGGCCTGGCTGGGGCTTTCCGACCAGCTTCGTGCCGAGACGCCCGCGGTGATTGCCGCCGCCCGCCAGGCCGGCATGTCTCTGGCACTGCTGACGGGAGACAGTTCCTCCGCCGGCAATCGGCTGGGAGCCGAACTCGGCTTCGACCACATCGGTATCGGCCTGTCGCCGGAGGGTAAAATGCAGCAGGTGCGCGCCTGGCAGGATGCCGGGCAGGTTGTCATGGCGGTAGGCGATGGGCTCAACGATGCACCGCTGCTGAGTCTGGCCAACGCCTCCTTCGCGGTAGCCGGCGCCACAGACCTGGCTCGTGCCCAGGCTGACTTTGTGGTCGACAGTGACAATCTTGCCGCTGTCATAACCAGCCTGCGCAAGGCCCGGGAATGCACTCGCATCATCAAGCAGAACTTTGCCTGGGCCCTGGCCTATAACTGTAGCGGGATTCCCCTGGCCGCCATGGGCTTCATCCCGCCCTGGGTCGCGGCGCTGGGGATGTCGCTCAGTTCACTGATCGTGGTGATGAACTCACTGCGCCTTAGCAAGTCCCGCGACTGAGGCCGCGCCCACCATGGAAAGCCTGTACCTGTTGATACCCATTGCCCTGCTGTTCTGCGTCATCGTCATCCGCCTGCTGATCTGGGCCATAGACAGCGGCCAATATGAGGATCTGGACAAGGAGGCCTCCCGCATTCTCATGGAGGAGGAAACCGGCAAGCAGAACCCCGGGCCCAAAGAAGGGGACAACGGTGCTGACTGAACTCGGCAGCGCGTTCGCGCTGGGGCTGGCAGGAGCAGGCCACTGCCTCGGAATGTGTGGCGGCATCGCCGCCGCGCTGCAACTGGGCGGTGCCAGGGGCAGCGGCATGACCCTGGCTTATCACGGAGGTCGTATCACCAGCTATACCCTGCTCGGCGCCGCGCTGGGCTTTGCCGCAGGCAGTATCGATATCGCCGCCTGGACGATGGGGCTGCGTTACCTGGCCGGCATTTTGCTGGTAGCCATGGGCCTGTACATCGCCGACTGGTGGCGAGCGCTGCAGTGGCTGGAGCGAGGTGGAGCCATGCTCTGGCGTCCGGTGCAGCGCTGGTCCGCCAGGCTGCTGCCGCTGCGCCACTGGTACCAGGGCGCGGCACTGGGTCTTTGCTGGGGGCTGATGCCCTGCGGCCTCATCTACAGCAGCCTGGCCTGGGCCGCGACGGCTCAGGATGCCCGGCTGTCGGCTCTCATGATGCTGTTTTTCGGGTTGGGAACGCTGCCGGCGATGCTCGCCACGAGCTTCGGAGCCGGCGCCGTGCGGTCAGTGCTGCGACGCAAGGGGCTGAAAACTATCCTTGGCGTGTTGCTGATACTGTCCGGTTTGTGGACGCTGTATGTGATACTGAGCCATGGCAACCACGACAGCCACGCGGGACATGGCAGCCCTGCCCCGCAGGAACACGTCGCTCCGGGACAGGAAAAACATCATCATTGAGGAACGCAGAAGAAGTGATGAACGGGCCGCACTCGGCGACCCGCTCTCATCCCCGCTAGAAGCGGTAGGCAATACCAAGATTGTAGACCCAAGGGTCGATGTCCACGTCAAACTCCACCTTGCCAACGTCGGTGCATTACGCGCGACAGCCCTGCATCCAGCCGTTCAGGAGGTGGCCAGGCGGATGGCCCTGCCATGGTCGTGGGGCTCGACCAGAGTCTCGTGCAAGCTCCTGATCGCCTGCTCATAGTCGTCATCATTGACGATAAACTGGATATCGACCTGGCGCATGCTCTGGTGGATCGCCAGGACACTGAGGTTTTGGTCCGACAGCGCCGCCACCGTACGTGCCAGCAAGCCGGGAACCTGCATATCACTGCCGATTGCGGAAACTATGGCAACCTTCTGCTCGCGGATCTCGGACTCCGGAAACGCGTCCTGCAGTACGGTCTTGATCCGTTTCACCGTCTTCAGATTGGTGTCGAGATAGTGGGTCACTGTATTGGCATTGATATCCTTGCCGACAATATGTGCCTTGAAGCGCTGCACATTGCGGAGGATTTCCGTGTCGTACTGGCCAACTATACCCGCCATGTCCTGGTCGAACAGTTCCAGCGCGTATACGCCCCGGCAACCGGCGATGATTTCGACACAGGCGACGTCGCTGACGTAATCGCGGGTGATCAGGGTACCGGTATGCTCCGGCTCAAAAGTATTCTTGACCCGCAGCGGAATATCGTTCTGGCGCAATCCCTTGGCCGCCTTCGGATGAATAGCCTCCATCCCCAGGTTGGCCAGCTGATCAGCCACATCGTAATTGGTGCGACCGATGGGCACGGCGTTATCCTCTCCCACCAGGCGCGGGTCCGCACTGCTGAGGTGAAACTCCTTGTGGATAATCGCTTCGCGCGCGCCGGTCAGCACCGCAATGCGACTGAAGGTCATTTCGCTATAGCCACGGTCGAACTGGGTGATGAGGCCTTCGCTGCAATAGGCGTAGCCGGTTACGATAGGCAATTCACGCTCGAGGTCAAGGTTGGCGAATGCCTGTTGCACGCACTCGTCGAGAGGCATGTTGCCCGTGGTCTGCCAGCCCGACAAATCCACAAACGTCGCGTTCAATCCGTCACGGCGCAGCAACCTGGCCAGATTCCAGGCGCTGTGGGCCTCGCCAACGCTGGACAACATTTCGCGGACCGTGACCAGGTGATCCTCCACCAGGAAGTGGCCGTGGCCGCAGAGACTTTGCAGATCCTCAAGGCACTTGCGGGCATTGTCGAGACGCTCGCCGATAAAAGCATTCGCTTCCGCCAGCGACTCGGGGTCAACAAAAAGCTCAGCGTTGATGGCAAACATATCGTGCCGCACGTTATCCAGCGCCTCTTCCCAACTGCTGTCCTGGAAACTGCTGGCAAACAAGCCATACACACCCGGCTTGCCGTCCTTCTTGTCCTCGAGCAATTTGTTGGTCATGCCGCCATAGGCGGATACAACGAACACGCGCTGGTACGGGGTGTCACCGTTGGACTGACCAAAAACGATGCTGTCACGCACGGCGGCATAATCGCTCATGGACGTACCACCGATCTTTTCCACAGTATGCCTGTTCACCATTCCCCTTTTCCTTCCGCGACCATTCCGTTCCAATTTTTGTCCTGTAGTAATGTGCGTTACCCCGGTCACGGCTGCTACACCCGCACCGGATCGGCTTCCAGCTCGTAGGCACCCTCGGCGTTGTGTACCTCCGTCCCATGTAATGGCGGGTTGAAGACACAGGCCATTTTCATTTCCTTGCGCGCGCGCAGGATGTGCTGGTCATGCTTGTCCAGAATGTAGATCGTGCCGGGTTTGATCGGGTAGACCTTGCCATCGGCAAGGGTTTCCACCTCGCCCTCGCCGGACATGCAATATACCGACTCCAGGTGATTCTGGTAGTGCATCCGAAAATCGGCACCCGCATAAATGGTGGTGATGTGGAAGGAGAAACCCATATTGTCGTCCTTCAGCAACAAGCGGGTACTGTCCCAGTTGCCACCGGGATCCTTGATCATTCGCCCTTCACGGGCAGCGGTTTCCATGTCTCGTACTATCATTGTCTATTCCTTAATCGTGTAGGGGGTTCGCGAAGCGGACGGCGTAATTCGGTTCACGCCTGCCCGTCACCAGCTCAGCTCGCCTTGCGGAAACGCTCCTCGGCAGAGACGCTGTAGTCCTCCTCGAAGAAATCCACCGTTTCAGGGATTTCACCCTCGGATGCGCACACCTCGGCGATCGCCTGCTCGACGATATCGATACCACGCTTCAGATTCGCCTCGGAAATGGTCAGTGGGCAGAGGAACTTGACTACCTGGTCATCAGCGCCGCTGGTCTCGATCATCAGACCCTTGGCAAATGCCTTGCGGGTAATACGGGCGGCAATTTCACCGTTCACACAATTGATACCCTGGAACATGCCGCGGCCGCGCGTGGTGAAGTTGCCTTCGCCATAGCGGGCGACAATGGTCTGCAGGCGCCCGGACACATAGCGGCCCTTGGCCTGCACCTCTTTCGCAAAGCTGTCGTCCGACCAGTAATGATCTATCGATGCCTTGGCAGTGACAAAAGCCAGATTGTTGCCGCGGAACGTGCCGTTGTGCTCGCCGGGCTTCCACTGGTCCAGTTCTGGGCGGATCAGCACCACTGCAAAGGGCAGCCCGTAACCACTCAGGGACTTGGACATGGTCACGATATCCGGGGAGATGCCTGCCTCTTCGAAGCTGAACCAGGTACCCGTACGGCCACAGCCCGCCTGAATATCATCAACAATCAACAGCAGATTGTGCTTGCGACAGACAGCCTCGAGATTGCGCAGCCACTCGAACCCTGCGGCATTGATGCCGCCTTCGCCCTGGACCGTTTCCACCAGAACCGCCGCAGGCATGTCGATACCGCTGCTGGAATCCGACAGCACCTTGTCGAGATAGGCGGTAGTGTCGATACCGTCGCCAAGGTAGCCGTCATAGGGCATGCGGCTGCTGCCACCCAGGCTGACGCCCGCGGCACCCCGGTGGTGGGAATTACCGGTGGTTGCCAGCGAGCCCAGGCTGACCCCATGGAAGCCGTTGGTAAAGGAAATCACATTTTCGCGCCCGGTCACGTTCCGCGCCAGCTTCAGGGCCGCCTCAACCGCATTGGTGCCGGTGGGCCCGGTAAACTGGACTACAAACTCAAGATTGCGCGGCTTCAGGATCTTTTCGTTGAAGGCCTCGAGGAACTCAGCCTTCGCCCGGGTATGCAGGTCGAGGCCGTGACTGATGCCATCTGCCTCGATGTAGGACAGCAGCTTCTCCTTGAACACGGGGTTATTGTGCCCGTAGTTCAGGGTTCCCGCGCCGGCGAGGAAATCCAGGTATTCCTTGCCTTCCTCATCGTAGAGAAACTCGCCTTTCGCACGGTTGAAAATCCGCGGGAAGGAGCGGGCATAGCTCTGCACTTCGGATTCAATCTCTTCAAAAATTTTCATCAACTATTCCTTTGTCGTGTATTGTCAAATGCGTACGTAAAATTAATCAGTGCGACACAGCGTGCAGTGCCTGCTGCCTGAAAGGCCCGATTCTGGCAAGCATCTCCGAATCGTGACTACCTGCGAAGTGCAGCTCGCGATCAAACAGCACACTGCGCACCAGCTCGGCATTTCTCTTGCGGGCGAAGCTTTCAAACAAAGCCCAGGATGCTGCATTGTCAGCGGTCACCGTGGTCTCGATGTAACAGATATCTTCATTCTCCGGGCGATCGAGAATGGCAGCCAACATACGTCCGGCCAAACCCTGGCCACGGCCCTTCTCACTGACTGCCACCTGCCACACAAACAGCGTATCCGGGCGCGCCGGAACTCGATGTCCGGAAATGAATCCGACGACCTCTCCTGCCCCTTCTGCGAGGACGGAAGTACTGGCGAAATGCGTGCACTGCACCAAATTGCAGTAAGCAGAGTTGGTATCCAGTGGCGGACAGCTTGCAATCAGACGGTGCACAGGCATGCCATCGGTGGCCACAGGCGGACGCAGTGTCAGGTCAAGACTCATACTTGCCTCCCTATTCTTTAGAACGCTAAGCATTATAACAGGTCAGGCCGAGGATATTAACCAGACATTCGTGTTTATTGGCCGCTTATTGGCGACTTTTAGCAATGTTCAAGTCGTTTTTTGTTTTTTGTGCACTAAATATTTACACTGTGCACCACGCAAACAGAAAACCACCACCCGGAAGCGTCCGAAATCCGCTTCAACTACTAACGCCGTGACACGGCCCGGAGGTACACTGTGCTGGTTTATGCAAGCAGGGGAGACATACTGTTGGGGAGGATAGATGAGGTACTTGTCGCCCTGCGGCGGGTCATTCGGGCAACCGACCTGCACTCCCGCCACCTGGCCAAGACTACAGGCCTTACCGCGCCGCAAATCCTGCTACTGCAGACCATCCGCGACCGCGGCGAGGTGACCATCGGCGAACTCGCGACGGATATCAGCCTGAGTCAGGCGACGGTAACCACCATTCTCGACCGCCTGGAAAAGCGGGGGCTTGTATATCGCCAGCGCTCGAATGAGGACAAGCGCAAGGTTCACGCCCATCTCACAGCGGATGCACAGGAAATCCTGAAAAACGCGCCGATTCCATTACAGGAACAGTTCACCAGGCAATTCGGGGAGCTGCAGGAGTGGGAGCAGACCATGATCATCTCCTCCCTGCAGCGCATTGCAAAAATGATGGATGCGGAACATATCGACGCCTCCCCGGTCCTGGACCTGGGTCTGCTGGATCGCTACGAAAACGGCAGGGAAACAGAAGAAGGGCGCCAATCGCGCAAGGACAAACGGCACTGACAGGCGAGCGCCCGGCGAAGCCAGCACTGAGCTTGCCTCGCCCGGGAGCACCCCACAGGCCACTCCCCAACCCTCGCTCCTAGCCGGCCGCGGCGTCCCGCTCCCGCGCCATGTCCAGCGCCAGATCCTCGATCATGTCCTCCTGGCCGCCCACCGTGCGCCGGCGACCCAGTTCCACCAGGATATCCCGTGAGGACAGCCCGTACTTGGCCGCACTGCGCTTGGCAAACAGCAGAAAACTGGAGTAAACGCCGGCCCAGCCCAGGGTCAGCGAGTCCCGATCCACCCGCACGATATGGTCCATCAGCGGCACGATCAGGTCCTCGGCCACGTCCATGGCCTTGAACAGGTCGACCCCGGTCTCCACGCCCATGCGGTCACAGACCGCCAGGAACACTTCCAGCGGTGTGTTGCCGGCACCCGCACCCAGACCAGCCAGTGAGCCGTCAATCCGGTTGGCCCCCGCCTCCACCGCCGCCAGCGAATTGGCAATGCCCATCCCCAGGTTGTGGTGGCCGTGGAAGCCCAGCTCGGTCTCCGGCTTCAATTCCTGCCGCGCGAGCTTGACCCGGGCCGCCACGTCGTCCGGCAGCATGTAACCGGCGGAGTCGGTGATGTAAACACAGTTGGCGCCGTAGGATTCCATCAGCTTCAGCTGCACCAGCAGCTCCTCCGGCTCGATCATGTGCGCCATCATCAAAAAGCCCACGGTATCCAGGCCCTGGATCTGCGCCGCCATGCTGATGTGCTGCTCGGAGACATCCGCCTCGGTACAGTGCGTCGCCACCCGGATCGTGCCGATGCCGCAGTCCACCGCCATCTTCAGGTGATCCACGGTACCGATACCCGGCAGCAGCAGCGCCGACACTTTGGTCTTGCGCACGGCTTTGCACACCGCGGTGAGGTACTCCTCGTCACTGGCGGCGGGGAAGCCGTAGTTGACCGAGGCGCCGCCGAGGCCGTCGCCGTGGGTCACCTCGATCATGGGGATGCCGGCGGCGTCCATAGCCACGGCGATGTCCACCATCTCGCTGACGGTGATCTTGTGCTGCTTGGGGTGCATGCCGTCGCGCAGGCACATGTCGTGGACGGTGATTTTCTTGCCTTGCAGGTTCATCATCTGTTCTCCCGGAACATTATCTGAGCTGGTAACAGGGCTTTTGGGAAGCCGCTTGGAGCTTCGATTCGGCTCCGGGCGCGCCGAACGTGGTGGGGCTGGCTGGACACGCCGTGAATACATCCATGTAGGCTCGGATGCGACATCCATGTCGCATACGGTCCAGCCAACCCCACCACGCCCGGCACGCCCTCTGTCTGTGAATCAAGTCTCGTGGCTCATACCGCCTGCGAGTCCTTTAAACCGGTACTCCACGCAATTTGATGCTCGTGGACCCAATACCGCTGTTGTTGTGCCCCGGATAGAAAACCTTGCTCGATACTCACTCCGTGCGAGGCACCGGCGCTGGGGTGGGCCTGCCGGGACCGGATACGACACCCATAACTCAAATGGTACTGGTTCAGGCGCGAAAAAAAGCCCGAATTTCCCTCTCAAGGAGGCGTCAACACCGGTGCGCGCCCTCCGGGACCGTATGCGACATGGAAGCGCGGGGCCGCCCAGGCTCCGAGCCCCCATGGATGGGTTCACGGCGTGTCCCGGAGGGCGCGCAGCGGTGGTGGCGCCGTTTTCGAAGTGCCCATAATCGCTGCCTCCAATCAGGCCGCCTGCGGCACAAACGTGCCGGCGAGTATCTGCTCCGCGTACATCTCCGCCGTCCGCAGCCCCGCCGCGGTCATGATATCCAGGTTCCCCGCATAGCGCGGCAGGAAGTCCCCCAGCCCGGCGACCTCCATGTAAATGCTGACCTTGTTGCCATCGAACACCGGGCCGTTTTTCAGGGTGTAGCCGGGCACGTATTGCTGTACCTCCGCCACCATGTCGTGCACGGACTTCGTGATCGCCGTCTGGTCGGGTTCTTCCAGCGTCAGGCAGTGGATGGTGTCGCGCATGATCAGCGGCGGCTCCGCCGGGTTGATCACGATGATCGCCTTGCCCTTCTGGGCGCCGCCGATCAGCTCCACGCCGCGGGCGGTAGTGCGGGTGAATTCGTCGATGTTCTTGCGGGTGCCCGGGCCCACGGACTTGGAGCTCACGGTGGCCACGATCTCGCCGTAGATGACCGTCTGCACCCGGCTCACGGCCGCCACCATGGGGATGGTGGCCTGGCCACCGCAGGTCACCATGTTCACGTTCATGGCTTTCGCGGCCACGGCGTCGTGCAGGTTCACCGGCGGGATGCAGAAGGGGCCGATGGCGGCGGGCGTCAGATCTATCATTACCGCGCCCTGCTCGTTCACCTTGCGGCTGTTTTCCGCGTGCACATAGGCCGAGGTGGCGTCGAAGCAGATCTGGATATTGTCCTCGCGCATGTGCGGCACCATACCGTCCACACCGTCGCAGGTGGTCTTGATGCCCATGTCCTTCGCCCGGGCCAGCCCGGGGGAGTCGGGGTCAACACCCACCATCCACACGGGCTCGACCAGTTCGCTGCGCATCGCCTTCATCAACAGGTCGGTGCCGATATTGCCGGGGCCGATGATGGCCGCCCTGATTTTCTTGCTCATGTCTGCGTTTCCGTTGTCTTGAATGGGTGGCCGCTGCGGGACTCAGACGAAACGGCAGCTGCAGCCGCCGATGCCGTCGATTTCCAGCCGCATCTCGTCTCCCGCCACGACCGGGATCAGCGGTGCCAGGGAGCCCGAGAGGATCACTTCGCCGGCCTTGAAGGGAATCCCGAATTCCCCCAGGGTGTTGGCCAGCCAGGCGACGGCAGTCAGGGGATTGCCCTGCACGGCGCTGCCCAGGCCTTCAGAATGATACTCGCCGTTTTTCCAGATGGTCATTTTCAGGTTTGGCAGGTCATGGTCCCGCGGATCTACCGCGTTCTCGCCCAGCACGTAGACGCCGCAGGAGGCATTGTCCGCCACCGTATCCTGGATCTTGATCTCCCAGTTGCGGATGCGTGAATCCACGATTTCGAAGCAGGGCATGATGCTCTCGGTGGCATCCAGCACATCCTGTTCGGTTACGCCCGGGCCCTGCAAGTCCTTCTTCAGGCGGAAGGCGATCTCGCCCTCGGCGCGGGGCTGGATCAGGTGGCCGGCGATGGCAATGTCGGCGCCATCGGGGTATGCCATGGCATCGGTGAGAAAACCGAAATCGGGCTGGAATACGCCCAGCATGTCCTGCACCGGCTTGCTGGTAACGCCGATCTTCTTGCCCACCACCCGTTCGCCATCGCGCTCGAGGCGCTGCTGCAGCATCTGCAGGCTGATGTGGTAGGCATCAATGATGCTGATGTGGGGTGCGCGCTCGGTCAGTGGCGCCAGGGTGTGCCGCTCGCGCAGGGCACGGTAGAGTTCATCACCGTGCCGCGCTATCTGCTGCTTATCCATGCTGGAGAAACTCCAGACAGCGGCGGTTAAACAGGTCCTGGTGCTCCACCATGACCCAGTGGCCACACTCGGACAGCAGAATAAACTGGAGGTGTCTGACGTTTTTCGCCAGCGCCATGATGCCGCTATCCGGCATCATGCGTTCATTCATGCCCCAGAAAGCGAGCACCGGGCAGTCCAGTTCGTGCAGGCGATCGACAACGACGGGAATCTTCATGCTGGCCATTACATGCCCGTTCATGATGCCCATGATCTGCATGCGCTCACTGACCAGCTCATCGGTCGCATGGCGGGGGTCGTACATCAGGCCTGTGGCAAACAGATCCTTCATCACCTCGTGGGTCACGGGCTCGCCAGAGCCAAAGACCTTGAACATCTTCTGCATGCCCGGCATCTGCTGATACTCGTGCATTTCGCTCAGCCCGCCGGGGGCCATCAGGATCAGCTTGTCGATCAGTTCGGGATGTGCCAGCGCCAGGCCTATCGCCACAACGCCGCCAAGCGAGTTGCCCACCAGGCTACAGCGACTGACACCAGCCTCGTCGAGCGTCTGCTTGATACACTGCACGAAGAAATCCAGGGTGTGATCAACATCGTCGGGCTTGTCGGAAAAACCATAGCCTATATGATCGGGAACAATGCAGCGAAAGCCCGCGTCTACCAGGGACGGAAAGTTGCCCTTGAAGTTGCTGTAGCCACTGGCACCCGGGCCTGAACCGTGCAGGAATACCACGGTGTCCTCACCCTCTCCCTGGTCAAGGTAGTGAATCCGGTAGCCGTTGGCGCAATCGGCGTACTTGCCTTCCGGCAGCAGTCCTTTGGTTCCCATCTTTGTCCCCGTGTTATCAGTTATCAGACAGCGTAGTCGCGGTTTTCCTCGCCGAACAGCACCGCACCCATATTGTCGGCGAACGGTGCCGAATGGTTGGCAACGTGAGCCTGGCTGGCGAGTATGTCAAGGTGCCGCGCGAGCAATTCGCTGCCCGTGCGAATGCCGCCGCTGCCCGCGGCCTTGAGCATCTTGCCCGAGAACTCCAGGCAGCGGTCGGCCACCACCGCTGAATCGTAGCGATAGCGGACACGGTCCTCGACCGGGATCGGTTCGCCGGCCCGGGTACAGCGCATCATGGCGTCGAAATTGCGCAGCATGGTGAGTTTCATTTCCTCAATCCCGGTCTTGACGTCTGCGGCCAGCCGGCGCGCATAAGGATCTGCGCTCATCAACATCGGCCCTACCCGGCGGGTTTGCGCGACCTCGACGAAATTTTCCAGTGAACCCTGCAGGGCCCCGAGGGTGGCCGTACAGACGGCCCGTACAAACACCTGCATGAACGGCATTCGGTACAGTGGCGCGTCGTTGACCGCGTTGCCGGGATTGTCACAGCGGTAGCCGTCCAGTGAGCGGTGGGTCCGGTGCTCTGGCACAAAGGCATCCTCGACCACGATGTCGTGGCTGCCGGTACCCTGCAAGCCCACCACGTCCCAGTTGTCGACGATCCGGTAATCGCTGATCGGCACCAGGAACGTGCGATAGTTCATCATGTCAAACGGCGCTTCAGGCGTCGGCACAACGGCGCCCAGGAAGGCCCACTGGCAGTGCTCACTGCCGGAAGAGAAACTCCAGCGCCCACTCAGGCGATAGCCACCATCCACCGGCGTCACCTTCCCCACCGGCGCGTAGGAGGAGGAAATCAACACGGAGGAATCGTCACCCCATACATCCTGCGCGGCACGGTCGTCGAACACGGCCAGCTGCCAGTTGTGCACCGCAACGACGCCCAACACCCAGGCACTGGACATACAGTGTTTCGCGATTTCCAGGCCCACGGAGTAGAACACCTGGGGATCCATCGCATAGCCACCCCACTGTTCCGGCTGCAGGATCCTGAAAAAACCGGCCGCCTGGAAATCGGCGATCGTCTCCGCCGGCACCTTGCGCTCGGCGCGGCAGCGCGCCGCACGTTCGCGCAACACGGGACCCATCGCCCGGGCCGCGGCCAGCAACGTCTCCGCCCGCGAAGAGCCGAGACCATGGGAATTGTCGAGCGTCGCCGCCGTCATTGCCTGTTGCACCGTCATGAAAACCTCCTGCAAGCTGTTATTGCTCTTTTCCAAGCCCGGGTATTAAACGCTGCAGGTAGCGGATAATCATCCTCCATATGGGGTATGAATCCTACTCCACCACCGCATCGCCAAAGGTGGTGGGGGGACCGAAGAAGGCCCTGTGGGAAGGGGGATGGCCTCCATCGATATCGGTAACGCCGTAGGCCTCACCGAGCTCCGCACCGATACACACCGTGCCGGTGTGCGCCATGCGTTCGGGATCCGCCCACAGCGCCGCGATCACCCTGCCACTGAACTCAGGGTGCTCCGCGGTGGTAACCAGGTCTGCGTATTTGTCAGGTTCCGCGTCGAACACCTGTCTGGTGCGCTCGGTAAGCAGCAGGCCCATCCACAGTGAGATCACCGCAACCTTGTGGGGCCTGAAGTCGACCGCCATGTCGTGCGCCATCTTGTCGACCGCCGCCTTGCCGGCGCCGTAGGCGGGCCCGTGCATGTAAATGCGTCCACCAAAAGAGGAGGTGTTTACTACCAGCCCTTCGCCATTCGCCAGCAGCAGCGGCGCCGCGTACCAGCTCGCGGTGTAGTGGGAGCGCATGCCGACATCCCAGATCGTGGTCAAGTCCAGGGGCTTTTCCCAAAATGGCCCGGTCGCGGTGAGGGCATCGTGCAGGCTGGTGGCATTATTGACCAGTATGTCGAGCCGGCCGTGATCTGCCCGCACCCGGGCAAACAGCGCCTCGACCTCCTCGTCGCGGCCATGGTCGCAGCGAACCGGAATCGCAACGCCCCCCGCAGCAGCAATTTCTTCCGCGGTTTCGGTGAGGGATCCTGGCAGCGCCGCCTCCCCGGCGCGCCAGCTGCGGCCGGTGATATACACCGTGGCGCCGGCAGCTGCGAGAGCCTTGGCAATCCCCTTGCCCGCACCGCGACTGGCGCCCGTCACTACCGCAATGCATTCCCTGCCCTGCCCCATTCTGTCCTCCCGCTTGCTACTTCAGCTACTTTCGCCGACCATGCTAATGGTAGCTATGGCGGACGCCAAGCCCGCCCCGGCAGCCGTTGACCAACATGTTAGGCCACCCTGGAGAAATTACCTTGCGCTTCCAATTGCCCCCGCTGCTGCTCTTGCTGCTGGCTGCCGCCTCCGGGGCAAGCGAGGATTCGCGGCTGCGCTATTCACCGGCTGCGCCGGACTGGTTGCGCGCCATCGGCCAGCTGACGGTACCCGGTATCAGGCAGGAGAATGGCTATTCGCGCCACCACACCGAACGCTGCAGCGCCACGCTGGTTGCAGCCCCGGGCGCCAGCCATGCCTCGGTGATCGTTTCGGCATGGCACTGTCTGGAGGACTACGAGGATCTGAGCCAGAGGATTATCTTCACCCTGCTCCCCGCCAGCGGTGCGCCGCTGGCGATCGAGGCAGTGCGCTACAGCGATGGCGGCGGCATGGCGGCGGACTGGGCACTACTGCGCCTGCGCCAGCGAATACCTGTGTCACAGGTACCGGCGCTGCAGCTGCACCCGCGGCAGGCCGATCCGGCGCTGACGGTAGTCATGGCGGGGTACTCACGGGATTCGGGAACCGGCGCGAACGGGGAACAGCTGAGCTACGACCCGGCCTGCCGGATAACCGCGGCCGACAAGCACAGCGGTGACAGTGACTGTCGCGCTTACAAGGGCGCCTCGGGAGGAGCGGTGGTCCAGCTCACGGCAGCGGGGGTACCCCTGCTCAGCGGCGTGATCTCCGAGGGCAACAGTGTCGACTACAGTCGCTATGTGCCGGTGTCGGCGTTCCGCCAGGCGCTGCCGCCGGAACTGGCGTCGACAGCGGGCAGCGGTGCACCCTTGCAGCCGCCCGGGCGCTAGGCCGTCCCCTTTCCGGCGCGGAGCTGGCGCGCAGGCGGGGCAGCGCCCACATGCTGCTCCCCTCGCCGGGCCGCCAGGTCGATCTGCTTTTGGCGCTCCGCAAACCTGGCCTTTTGCTCGGCGGTCAGGGTGTCGTAACAGTGTGGGCAACACACACCCTGCTGAAAACGGCCCGAGGCCTTTTCCGCCGCGGTGACCGGATGGCGGCAACCATGACACTGGTCATAGCTGCCCTTTTCCAGACGGTGATTGACCGCAACCCGATTGTCGAATACAAAGCATTCGCCCTCCCAGGTGCTTTCTTCCTCGGGCACCTCCTCAAGGTACTTGAGAATACCGCCCTGCAGGTGATAGACCTCCTCGAAACCCTCCTGCAGCATGAACGCCGAAGCCTTCTCACAGCGGATCCCACCGGTGCAAAACATGGCCACCTTCCTGTGCCGGGATGGATCCAGATTCTCGCGCACATAGCGCGGAAACTCGCGGAAAGAGGTCGTCGCGGGGTCAAGCGCACCGCGAAAGGTTCCGATACCATATTCATACCGGTTGCGGGTGTCGATAACGACCACCTCGGGATCGTTAACCAGGGCATTCCAGTCCCGCGGCGCGACATAGGTGCCGACCACCTTGTTGGGATCAATGCCCTCCACCCCCATGGTGACGATCTCCCGCTTCAGCTTCACCTTCATGCGGTAAAAGGGCATCTCGTCGTCCACGGACTCCTTGTGTTCCAGGGCCGCCAGGCGCGGGTCGCTGCGGATCCAGGCAAGCACCCGGTCTATCCCTTCGCGGCTGCCGGCGATGGTGCCATTGATGCCCTCCGCCGCCAGCAGCAAGGTGCCCTTGACCCCCGCGGCGACGCATTCATCCAGCAGCGGCTCGCGCAGCTCCCGATAATCGTCCAGGGTCACAAAGCGATACAGCGCTGCGACCACAAAACCGCCCATCAGCCAGCACCTCCAGCATCAGCATTGCTGCCGCCGAGACAATCGGGGGAAGCAGGCGCCGCCCCGGCGCGAGCACGCCACTCATCCGGCGCATAGGTATGCAGGGCGAGCGCGTGCACAGGGCCCTGCAGCTGCGCCGCAAGCAGGCCGTAAATCTTCTGGTGCCGGGCCACCTGACGCTGGCCGCTGAAAACCTCGCTCACCACGACCACGCGGAAATGCGTCTCTGAATCCGGCGGCACGCTGTGCATGTGACTTTCATTGGCAACCTCCAGGTGAACGGGTGCCAGGGCTGCTGCAAGTTGCTCGCGGATCTGTTGCTCGACTGACATAGGGCCTCCCTTGGGGGCGCCGATTATACCCCGAGAGCGCACACTCAGGGTACCGTGAGTCAGCCTTCCCGGCGCCGGTGGCGTCGACTGGCCCGGTATTGCCCCGGCGTCTGCTCGCTCCACTTGCGAAACGCACGATGGAACGCGCTGGGATCGGTAAAGCCCAGCTGCAGGGCCACCTCCTGGATGGAAAGCTCCGGGCGGTCCAGCGCAAGACACGCCGCCTCGTAGCGGGCCACGTCCTTGAGAGCCTGGAAGCTTGTGCCCTCGCGCCTGAGTTTGCGGCGCAGCGTCGGTGCGGACATGTTCAGGGCCTGGCTGATGGCGTCGAATCCCGGCACTCCCTGCTGGAAGTCGTGCCCGAGCATGGCCCGAACCTGAGCTGACAGCCGGTCCTTGGCCGAACGCGCATCGATCAGCAACAACTGGTAGGGGGCCGTGCGCAAGAATTCGTCCAGAGAGTGCTCGGTATGCACCACCGGCCAGGCCAGGCAGGCGGCGTCGAAATAGAGCAGATCGCGTGGCTGGTTAAAGTACAGAGGCGCCTGGAACAGGTCCCGGTACTTGTCCTCGCTGGCCGCCACGTCACCCTGGAAATCAACCCGCTGCAGGGGCAGTGGCCTGCCGCACAGCCAGCCGAAAAAACGGTGCCACAGGGACAGCCCGTAGACGTCCGCCGCCGCCACGGCCGGCTGCTCCGCTCCGCTTCGGTGCAGATAGCCCACGCGCGCGCTGTCCTCGCTGAAATTGGCATACAGCTGGCTCTGCTCATCGAAGAATGTGCGGTAGAATTCCGCCGCCCGCTGGATCGCATGGCCCAGGTTACGGCAGGATATGATGCAGTAGCACATCATCCGGAACGCGCCGGGCGCCGCCAGGTCACTGCGGCTAACGCCGAAGGTGGCATCCTGCAGCAAGCGCAGGACCTGCTGGTAAACCCGGGAGTATTCCATGGCGCTGACCTGGTCCCGATAGCCTGCCGCAGTCTCCTCCCGGGGGTCGAATTCCAGCCCGGCCGCCACCAGAATTGCCGCCGGGTCGTGGCCGCGTTCCTCCACCATGCGCACGAGCGTCCGCACGAAGCGGGTGGGCAGTTGTTCAGACATCGGCCGGGGCAACCTCAGCACATTCGGGAGCGTGCCATGTTAACAGACAGGCGCCGGTGGATGCTTGGTCAGGCTGCCGGCAGCGCCTATACTGCAACTGAAGAGCTGAGCGGGGAAAGGGCATGAGTGTACGCTTCGATGTGCTGTTTGCGGGCCAATTGCTTGAGGGTTTCGATGCGGCTACGGTCCGCAGCAATCTGGGCCGGTTGTTCAAGGCGGATGAGGCCACGCTGGACAAGCTGTTCAGCGGCAAGCCCCAGATCCTGAAGCGCGATGCCGACGAGGCAACCGCGCGCAAATACCAGCAGGCGCTGCAGAACGCCGGAGCCAGGCCCGTGCTTCGGCCCTGCGCAGACGCCGCGGGGGAAGCGACGCCAACCGCGACAGCGACCGCGGACACCGACGGACTGACCCTGGCGCCACCGGGCACCGAGGTACTCGGCCCCCGGGAACGCGCCCCCGAAGTTGCGCC
>CAMYIZ010000012.1 GCA_947258585.1 uncultured Haliea sp.
CGGCGGCTACGGCGGCGGTGGCGCGGGTGGCGTCAGCTCCCCCGGCGGCCCCCCGCCGGCCAACCCCGCCAAGTACCCGCCGCCGGCCGATATCCCCAGCGGCAATGACGATGACGTAGTCGCCCGCCAGCTGCGGGAAGCAGCGATGCGCGAACCCGACCCGGCCGTGCGGGAAAAGCTCTGGGATGAGTACCGGAAATACAAGGGAATCAAGCCATGACCACAGGTTTCCGCCTGTGTACGACGCTGCTGCTGGTATTGCTGCTGCCGGCCTGTGTCAGCCAGACCGTGAAGACTACCGCGATACCCGCACTGGAGCGGCCGACGGAGGCCCTGTCCGAGGAGCTGTTGCTCGATGTTGGCGTCGTGGTCTTCGATCCGGGCCTGGACGACTATGACGAGGACCAGCAGATCTATCCGGAGGTCCGCAAGGCGGAGGCGCGCTTCATGCCCCGGCTGCTGGCGGAGGCCATGCAGAACAGCGGCGCCTGGGGGGCGGTGCGGGTCATTCCCAGCGATCGCCAGCTGGTCGACCTGCTGGTACAGGGCACCATCATCAAGTCCGATGGCGAGGAGCTGGAGTTGCACATCAACGCCAGGGACGCCCGGGGCCAGCAGTGGCTGGACAAGGACTACTCCGCCCACGCCAGCCGCTACGCCTACGACAGTACCACACGCAGCAGCTACGACCCCTTCCAGGCGATCTACCACATGATCGCCAACGACCTCCTGCGGCAGCAGCAGCGCCTGAAAGCGGCGGAGCGGGAGGATATCCGGCTGGTGACCGAACTGTTGTTCGCCCGCAGCTTTTCCCCCGAAGCCTTTGAGGGCTATCTGCAGCAGAACCGCAAGGGCAATCTGGTCGTCAAGCGCCTGCCGGCGACAGAGGACCCGATGCTTGAGCGCATCCGCAGTATCCGCGAGCGCGACCAGTTGTTTGTCGACACGCTGCAGGATCACTACGGCCACTTCAGCGGCGAAATGCAGGCTCCCTATCAGGAATGGCGCAAGATGAGCTATGAGGAGGCTGTTGCCCTGCAGGAGCTCCAGGCCGAGAGCCGGCGGCGCCTGCTGGCGGGCGGCGCTGCCATCCTGGCCGGCATCTACGCCGCCGGCAGCAGCGATGGCTCCGCCCGGGCCGCGGGGAACGTCGCTATCATCGGCGGCGGCTACATGCTCAAGAGCGGTCTGGACAAGCGCGCCGAGGCCCAGATCCATGTGGCCGCGCTGGAAGAGCTCGGCATGTCCCTGGAAGCCGAGATCACTCCCCAGGTCATCGAACTGGAAGACCGCACCGTCATGCTCAGCGGCAACGTCGAGGAGCAGTACGAACAATGGCGAGAACTACTGGCCGATATCTATCGGGCGGAAGTTGGTATGCTGGAACTTCCTGACGCCACTATCACTCCCTGACTCCTGCGTCCGAGCAGCAAGGCCCCCAAGACTGCATGTCCAGCCCCAACGAGCCCGTCAAACCAACTCCCTTTTCCGTTGCGGAGCCGCAGCCTGATCCCGTTTCCGGGAGTCACGCGCCAGTCACTGCCGGGCAGCGCTGGATTGTGCCCGCCCTGCTGGTGTTACTGGCGCTGGCGCTGGTGGTGATTTTCTGGCTGCCGGACCAGCTGCAGGACCCCGCAACAGCACAGGGGTCTACGGCTACGCCCGCCGGCAACGGCGATGCCGTCGCCACCGCGGATGCCCCGGCCCAGCGGGAGCCCCCGCCAGGACCCGCCGCCAGTCCGTGGTCCGACGCCCAGCAGGCCCGGCTGCGGAAAGAGGCGCAGGATATCCTGGCCCAGTTGCTGCCATTGCAGTTCTCGCTGGAAGAGCGCGGCGCCGCCAACTGGGCTGCGGAGGCCCTGGCCAGTGCCACCGCCGCGGCCGGTCGCGGTGACGCCCACTACCAGGCTCGCGAGTTCACGCCGGCCCGGGAGCAGTACGAGGACAGCCTGGCCCGGCTGCAGGCACTGGAGGCCGCCATACCAGGTATCCTCGAGGAAACACTGCAGCGCGCCAGGGCGGCGCTGGAGTCCGGGGACCGGGCAGCCCTGGACGCAGCGCTGGAGCAGTTGTCGCTGCTGGCACCCGAGAGCCCTGAACTGGCGGCGCTGACCGCCAGGGCAGCGTCCATGGAGACACTGCAGGCGCTGTTGGCGGCGGCAGCGGCGGCGGAGGCGGCCGGCGACCTGGCCGGCGCGCAGCAGCAGCTCAAGGATGCGACAAGCCTGGACCCGGACAGCAAGCGAGCGCAAGAGCAGCTGGATCGCGTTACCGAGGCCCACCGCCAGCAACAATTTCACCGCGCGATGAGCGACGGCTACGAGGCTCTTGACCGGGGGCGTTTTGCCGAGGCCCGCAGTGCTTTCCAGCGCGCAGGTAAACTGCAGGCGAACAGTGCAGAGGTCGGCAGTGCACTGGCCGAGCTGCAGAGTGCCGAAACCGCCGCCCGCCTGGCCAGCCTCCAACAGGAGGGACGCCGCCTCGAAGACAGCGAGGCCTGGGCGGATGCGATAGCGCGCTACCGGGACGCATTGAAACTGGATTCCACCATTGTTTTTGCCCAGGAAGGACTGGCCCGGGCGGAGCCCAGGGCGCGCCTGGACCGCCAGCTGCGGGAAGCGCTGGAAGCCCCCGAGCGACTTTCTGACCCGGCTGTGGCGGCGAGTCTGGAACGTGTCCTGCAACAGGCTCGGACGCTGTCACCGCAGGGCCCGGTTCTGACCCGGCAGTTGACCGAGCTTGAGCAGCGACTGCAGCACGCCACCATACCTGTGGCGGTGACCCTGCGTTCCGACCAGCAAACCGAGGTTCTGGTGCAGCGCGTGGCCCGTCTCGGCCAGTTTGCCGAACGCAGCCTGGAGCTGCGCCCCGGCACCTACACCGCGGTCGGCAGTCGCGAGGGCTACCGGGACGTACGCCAAACCTTCACCGTCCGCCACGACGAACCGCCGCCACCAGTTTTCATCGCCTGCACGGAACCTATCTGAATGACAGCGCCAGGAACCGGCAACGATGCCATCACGCCCAGCGCCTTCCAGCCTCTGGACAGCGCTGCCGCACCTCCTCCGGGAGCCGGACCCAACTGGCGCCGCTGGCTGGTCCCCGGCGCCGTACTGCTGTTTGCACTGGTCATGCTGTTCCTGTTCAGCGCACGCTCGGTGGAAATCAGCGTCGAGTCCACAGCCCCCGCCGACATCGACCTCAGCGGATGGCAGCTGCCTCTCGGCGGGCGCTACCTGCTGCGCCCGGGGGAGTACGACCTGGCCATCACCGCAGCCGGTTATGAGCCTGTCAGCACTACCCTGACCGTGACCGGCGCAGACAGCCAGCGCTTCGCCTTCACCCTGCAGCCGCGGCCCGGGCGTATCAGCATACACTCACAGCCTCCCGGGGCGGCTGTCATCCTGGACGGGGAGCACCTCGGCGACACCCCGCTGGAAGCGCTGGAGCTGCCCGCCGGCGAGTACCCGCTTGAATTCCGCCATCCACGCTACCTGCCACTGGCCACAACGCTGACGGTGGCCGGCAGGGACCGGGCCGAAACGTTCGCCCAGGCACTGTCGCCCGCCTGGGCCTCCATTACCATCGACAGTGAACCCGCCGGCGCCGAGGTGGTGGTCGATGGTGAACCCGCCGGCATCACCCCCGCGACGCTCGACCTGTTGCAGGGCGAACGGCAGCTGCTGTTGCGCCTGCCCGGCTTCGCCACCTGGCAGGGGGAGCTGACCGTCACGGCCGGCGAGGACAGCGCGCTGGACACGGTGCAGTTGCTACCCGCCGCCGGGATCCTGGAGCTCAGCAGCTCTCCCAGCGGCGCCAATGTCACCCTTGATGGCGAATTCCAGGGCAGGACTCCCCTGAGCCTCAGCCTGGAACCTGGCCGCGCCCAGCGCCTGATGCTCACCCGGCCCGGCTACCGGCGCCACAGTGCAACCGTGCAGCTGCAGGCGGGTGCCAGGGAGAGCAAGTCGATTACCCTCACCGCCGAGCTCGGCACCATTGACCTGCGGGTCAGCCCGCCGGAAGCGGAGGTGCGAGTCAACGGTCGACTGCTGGGACGCGGCAGCCAGTCCCTGTCCCTGCCAGCGGTGGAACACCGGGTGGAGGTCAGCCTCGCTGGCTACCGCAGCAGCAGCCAGCGACTGACCCCGCGGCCCGGCCTGGAGCAGCGCATCGAGGTCGACCTGCAAACCGAGCAGGAGGCCAAGCTCAGCCGCCTGCAACCCGAAGTCACCACCGCCCTCGGTCAGACCCTGCGCCTGTTCATACCCGGCGAGTCCGGGCCTGCGGAGTTCACCATGGGCGCCTCCCGGCGCGAACCCGGGCGCCGCGCCAACGAGGTCCTGCGACCGGTGAACCTGCGCCGCATGTTCTATCTGCAAACGACCGAGGTCAGCAATGCCCAGTTCCGCCAGTTCCTGGCCAGCCACAATTCCGGCCAGATCCAGGGTAACAGCCTGAACCGGGAGCACCAGCCAGTCGCCCAGGTCAGCTGGCAACAGGCAGCCCAGTTCTGCAACTGGCTCAGCCGGCGCGAAGGGCTGGATCCCTTCTACACTGAGGCGCAGGGAATCGTCACCGGGTTCAGGGCGGAGTCCACGGGCTATCGCCTGCCCACAGAGGCCGAGTGGTCCTGGGCCGCGCGGGTCGATGGCGAGCGCCAGTTGACCTACCCCTGGGGCGACACCTTCCCGCCCACCACCGCGGTGGAGAACTACGCTGACAGCAGCTCCGCCTACGTCACCGGGCGCACCATCAGCGGCTACAACGACGGCCAGGTGGTCAGCGCCACGGTGGGCAGTTTTCCGCCCAATCACCACGGCCTGTTCGACATGGGCGGCAATGTCGCCGAATGGGTGCACGATGTGTACCAGATTTCCCCCGCCAACGCCGCGGCGGAAACCGACCCCACAGGTCCCCAGAGTGGAGACAACTACGTGATCCGCGGCGCCAGCTGGGCGCTGGGCCGACTCTCGGAGCTTCGCCTGTCCTATCGCGATTATGGGCAAGCCGGACGCGATGACGTAGGATTCCGGATCGCACGCTATGCGGAGTAAGCGCCCATGCTGAGCCCACGCCGCCGGTGGCCACTGACCCTGCTGGTTGCCCTGTTGCTGGCCCTGCCCCTGGCGGCCCAGGAGGCCGAGCCGGTGGAGCCCGAGCAGGAGCCGGAGCCGGAAACCGCAACGCCAGCGCCGGCGAGGGCCGCCGGCTCACCTTTTGAGTACGAGGCCTCGGAGCAGATTTCCGAGGATCTCCCAGTCTCCTTTCCCGTGGATATCTAGGATCCCATGATGAAGACAAAACTATCCCCGGAATTTACCTACCAGCTGTTTGCCCTGCTGATTGCGATCATTGTTGTCCATGCGCTGTACGTCGGCGTGATCCGACCCAGCGCCGACAGCCAGTTGCGGGAGCAGATGGCGCTGCAGGCGGCGGGGGAGGACTTCGTGCCCGAGCGCACCATTGCGGTGGTGATCCGCGATTTCGAGCAGGAGGCCTGCTTCATCCTCCTGCTCTGGGCCCTGGCCATTATGGCCTACAAGGGCCGCGGCGCCCTGCGCGAACAGGCGCTGCTGGAGCGGAGGCTGCTGGACATTCCCGAGGGAACCACCCTGCTGCCCGAAGATGCGCGTGAGTACAGCCGCTCGCTGGAAGCCCTGCCGGCACAGGAGCAGGACTATCTGCTGCCGCGCACCCTGCTCACGGCACTGCAGCGCTTCGCCACCACGGGCAGTATCCAGGCGGTGTCCGACACCATCAAGGAACAGTGCGAAGTGGAGTCGGATCGTCTGGACTCGGAACTATCCATGGTGCGGTACATCGCCTGGGCCATTCCGTCCATCGGCTTTATCGGCACCGTGCGCGGCATTGGCGACGCCCTGGCCCAGGCCTACAAGGCCGTGGAGGGCGATATCTCGGGTGTCACCGTCAGTCTCGGCGTGGCGTTCAACAGTACCTTCGTGGCGCTGGTCCTGAGCATTATCATCATGTTCTGCCTGCACCAGCTGCAGCAGTCCCAGGAGAAACTGGTACTGGATTGCCAGCGCTATGCCGACAAGCGCCTGCTGCGGCACCTGGTGGCGCACTGACATGACCATAGCCTGCCTGGACATCAACGACAGCAACCTGCAGCTGTGGCACGGGGACAAGCGCCTGCAAAGCCCCGGTTACGCCCTGCTCGAAGACGGCCAGTACCGCTTCGGCAACACTGCCCGGGCCGCGGCCCGCCTGCGCCCAAGGGAAGTGTCCACTCGTCACTGGTGGCAGCTGAGCACGGACCCCCTGCAACCGGCCCTGGGACCAGCGCGCCACAGCGCCGATCTGGTCCACGCCCACCTGCGCGCCCTGCACAGCGAAGCTGGCAATCCGGCAGAGCTGGTGCTGGCGGCGCCCGGCAGCATGCGCAAGGAACAGCTGGCCCTGCTGCTGGGGATTATCCAGCAGTGCCCCTTCGACGCCGTGGGACTGGTCAACCGCAGTGTCGCCCTGGCCAGCCTCTACGCCACCGACGGCCCCCTGTTCCACCTTGAAATCCAGCTCCACCAGGCCCTGCTCAGCGAACTGCGGGCGGAACACGGCAAGGTGACCTTCCTGCGGGCTACGGCCCTGCCCGGCAGCGGCCTGCTGCAACTGCAGGAACGGGTGGTGGAAGCCGCGGCCAGCGCCTTTATCCGGCAGACCCGGTTTGATCCCCGGCGCCGGGCGGAGACCGAGCAACAACTCTACGACGCCCTGCCGGCGGCGCTGCAACTGTTGCAGCAGAGCAACGAGACCAGCCTTACGGTAAACGGCTACCACGCCCGCATCGCCAGGAGCGACCTGCGCGCCGCCAGTGAATCCCTGGCTGGCAGCGTCAGCAGCACCCTGGGGCAGCCCGGAACTACCCTGCTGCTGGACCCGCTCGCGGCACTGCTTCCCGGCCTGCAGGAACGCGTGGCGGGCACCCTGCTGCAAGCGGCCGACCTGCCGCGCGCGCTGGCGGCCCACGAAGACCTGCTGGTGCAGCGTACGGAGGCGCTGGTCTTTGTCGCCAGCCTGCCGCAGCTGCTGGGCGAGCGGTCCGGAGACACGGCGCCGGCCGCCGCGGTGACTACCGCAGTGCCAGCCCCGCCGCCGCAACCCACCCACCTGCTGCGGGACAGCCGGGCCCGGCCACTGCAGACCGGCGGCACATCCCTGGGCGACGGCTGGTCGCTGGTCCGCGGACAAAACGACAGCTGGCAGCTGCATGCCGCCAGTGGCGCGGGCGCCCTGGAACACAACGGCCAGCCGGGAGCGGACAGCGCGCCGGTTGCCAGTGGCGACCGCCTGCGCCTGGCGGACGGCACGGAAACCCTGCTGATCACCGTGAGCGCCTAGGCGGAGACAACCATGGCCAGGCGCAAGCGCGGATTCACCACTTTCAACCTGAGCTTCCTGGACATCATGTCCTGCGGCTTCGGGGCAGTGGTGCTGGTGTTCCTGATTATCGACCACTCTATCGAGGTCCAGTCCCGGGAGCTGAACCAGGACCTGCTCTCCGAGGTCAACCTGCTGGAAGAAGACATCACCGAGGGCGAAGCGGGGCTGGTACGGCTGCGCAATACCCTGGCGGAGGTCGACCTGGAGATCGTCGAGGCCCAGGGTCGGGCGACGCGAGTGACCGAGCAGATCAGCGAGTACGAAGCGCTGATCGCGGCCCTGCGCCAGGACACCAGCGACAGTACTGACCTGGAGCGCCTGAAGGCTGACATCCAGTCTCTGGAGGAGGAAGTGAAACGTCTGCGCGAATCCGCCGAGGACACCACCGGACGCAGTGCGCGCGCGTATACCGGGGACGGCAACCGCCAGTACCTGACCGGCCTCAACCTGGGGGGGCGCCACATTGTCATCCTGTTCGACGCCTCCGCCAGCATGCTCGCGGACCGCCTGGTCAACATCATCCGCCTGCGCAACATGGGGCCAGAGGTGCAACGCAGCGCCGAGAAATGGAGCCGGGCCCTGAACACCGTGGACTGGTTGACGGCGCAGCTGCCGGTAGGCGCCAAGTACCAGGTCATCGCTTTCAACACCGAGGCCAGGCCGGCCCTGGCGGGGACCGCGGGCAAGTGGCTGGAAGTCGCCAACCAGCCCCAGCTGGAATCCGTCAGCAAGGCGCTGCGGGAACTCCTGCCCCAGGGCGGCACCAGCCTGGAAAATGCCTTCCTGGCCCTGAACCAGCTCAGCCCGGCCCCGGACAATATTTTCCTGATCACCGATGGCCTGCCCACCCAGGGCACCGGCCCGCCCCGGGGCAGCACGGTAAGCGGCAAACAGCGGATTGACCTGTACCAGCAGGCTGTGCGTCGCCTGCCGCGCAACGTCCCGGTGAACATTATCCTGGGGCCAATGGAAGGTGACCCCATGGCCGCATCCGCCTTCTGGCAATTGGCCCAGGCCACCCGGGGCAGCTTCATGACGCCCTCCCGCGACTGGCCGTAGGAGACGCAGATGCGTAAACGCCGCGGCACCGAAGAGTTTTCCCTGTCCTTCCTGGACGTGATCTGCTGTGGTTTCGGCGCGATCATCCTGCTGCTGATGATCACCAAGACCGTGCAACCGCAAATCATCGAGGCCTCCACCGTCAACCTGCAGGGCAAGGTGGCGGACCTCCAGGCCCAGGTATTCGAAATTCGCGGCGAAACCCACATCCTCAACCGCGACCTCAACGCCCGCCAGGAGCAGCTGTCCGAATACACCGAGCGCATCGCCATTCTGCAGGCGCAACTGGCCGCAACCCGCTCCCGCCACGACAGTATCCAGGTCAGCAGTAACACCAATGACATCGTCTCCGAGCAGCTGGCCCTGGCGCGCCAGTCGCTCAGCGAGGAACAAAAACGCCTGCAGGCGCGACAAAGGCAGGACAACAACAACTATATTGGTGGTATCCCGGTCGACAGCGAGTACATTATTTTTGTGATCGACACCTCAGGATCCATGTTCTACTACGCCTGGGAGCGGGTTCTGCGGGAACTTGAGTCCGTCCTGAGCATCTATCCTGAGGTAAAGGGTATCCAGGTGATGAATGACATGGGCGATTACATGTTCGGACGCTACCGGGGCCAGTGGATCCCGGACACCCCCGCGCGCCGCACCGCGATCATCCAGAACCTGCGCAACTGGAATGTGTTCAGCAATTCCAGCCCGGTGGAGGGCATCACCCAGGCAATCCGCAGCTTTTACGATGGCCAGAAACGCATCAGCATCTACGTGTTTGGCGACGACTTCACCGGCAACTCCATCAGCCAGGTCCTGGATACCGTGGACCGGCTGAACCGGGACCGGGGCGACCAGCGCCTGATACGCATCCACGCGGTGGGTTTCCCCGTACTCTATTCACAGGCCCCCGCACAGCAGAATACGGCGCACCGCTTCGCGGCCCTGATGAGAGAAATGACCTATCGCAATGGAGGCACCTTTGTCGGGCTCAATGACTATCGGCCCTGATCGCTGGCTGGCCGCGACCCTGCTGGTTTTCCTGCTGGCGGGGTGCGGTACCAAGCAGGTCCTGGTGCAGAGCGAATTCCCGCCGCCGGTGATGAACAAGCTGCCGCTGACCATCGGCGTCTGGTACGACGAGGAATTCGCCAATCACGAATTCTTCGACGAAGCCGCTGGTCGCGCCGAGACCAGCTGGCTGGTGAATACCGGCCAGGCCCAGGTCCAGCTCTGGGACACCCTCCTCAAGGGCATGTTCCGCGACGTGGTCTACATGAACGGCAAGCCGGGACCAGGGCAGATGAATCCGGTAGTGGATGCGGTGTTGTTGCCGGCAGTGGATGAGCTGCAGTACGCGATCCCCGCCCACACCAACGTCAAGGTCTACGAGATCTGGATGCGCTACCGCCTGCAGCTGGTCACCACCGGTGGCGCCCCCATCGCGGACTGGACCATGCCCGCCTATGGCAAGACCCCCACGGCATTCATGCAGAGCGATGAAGGCGCGGTGCGCCTGGCAGCCATTGTCGCCCTGCGCGATGCGGGGGCCCATTTCGCCAGCACGTTTACCAGCATACCCGACGTCGCCCAGTGGCTCGCCAGCCTGCCCCGCGCCGGAGACGCAGCGCGCAGGAGGGTGCAACCTTGAGCCTGCAACGGCTGGCCATCGCCGCCTGCCTGCTGCCCGGGCTGGTGGCTTGCGTCAATTCCACCGTCGACCAGATGGTATTCAATACTCCCGGCGCAGGCATCGGCGATGCCTCGGTAGTCATCCTCGGACGACGTCACGCCAGCGACTATGAAACCGAACCGGAGTTCATCCGCTGCGTCGGCAACCATATCTCCTCCCGCGACAAATCCATCGGCGTGGTCGGCGAACAGGAGTTCCTCGATGCGCTGTATCCCTGGTTCGAGCCCCGCACCGCGCCCTTGCGGCCAGCTGATCTGGAGCGGCTGCTGGAGCACCGGGACGTAGCGCGCGCATTCACCACCATGCAGACGCGGTACATGATCTGGATAGACGGCAGCACGGTGCGCAACGACTCCGCCGGTTCCATGACCTGCGGCATCGGGCCCGGTGGCGCCGGCTGCTTCGGCTTTGGCACCTGGTCCAACGATGCCAACTATGAAGCCACCATCTGGGATTTCAGCAAACGCGCCGAGGTCGGCCGGATCAGTACCACCGCCAGTGGCCAGTCGTATATGCCCGCAGTTGTGGTGCCCATCCCGATCATCGCGCCGGTACAGGGTACCGCCTGCGACAGTATCGGCGACCAGCTGCTGGAGTTTCTCTCCGCGGAATACTAGGAGGCCACCATGAATCACGCCCTTGCCCTGCCTTTTGTACTCGCCTCGGTCCTGCTGCTGTCCGGGCTGTCCGGCTGCGCCAGCAATCCGGCAACCGGCGGTGCCAGCGTCGTGGTCATGAGCCAGGGCAAGGAAGCGAAGATTGGCGAGGAGATGTACCAGGAAATCGCCAAGGAGGGAGCGGTCTACGACGACGCCGAGCTACAGGAGTACGTCAACAGGGTCGGCCAGCGCCTGGTCGCCAGCGCCGACCGCCCCGACATGACCTTCACCTTCACGGTGATCGACAGTCCCGATATCAACGCCTTTGCAACGCCGGGCGGCTACGTCTACATCAACCGCGGCCTGCTGGCCTACCTGGGCTCGGAGGCGGAACTGGCCGGCGTGCTCGGACACGAGATCGCCCACGTCACCGCCCGCCACGCCGCCCGTCAGCGCGCCGGCTCCCTGACCACCCAGGTTCTCGCCGTCACCGCCGGCGTGCTGACCGGCAGCCGCGATATCATGGACTCCGCCGGCATGTACGGTACCGAGCTGGTGCGGGGCTATGGCCGCGAGCACGAGCTGGAGGCCGACGGCCTGGGCGCCAGGTACATGCACCTGGCGGGCTATGAGCCGGAATCGCTGCTGCGCGTTATCGGGGTGCTCAAGGACCAGGAACAATTTGCGCGCCTGAATGCCCGGGCCGCAGGGAAACCGTCAGGCACCTACCACGGCCTCTACGCCACCCACCCGCGCAACGACCAGCGGCTGCAGACAGTCATCCGCGCCGCCAATGAACTGGACACCGGCGAAGTACTGGAGGACCCGGCCCTGCCCGGCGAATTCCAGCGCCGCACCGACGGCCTGCCCTGGGGCCCGCGAACCAAGCGCGAGGATGACCGCTACTACCACAACAAACTGGGCTTCAGCTTCGCCCATCCGCCAGGATGGCAGGTCCAGAGCAGCAGCACGGCGATTGTCGCCAGCGCCCCCGACGGCAGTGCCAGCGTTACCCTGACCCTGAAACGGCCCGATCCCGGCCAGACCCCCGAGCAGGCGCTGGCTGCGGCCGCTGTGGGCACGCTGAGTGATGGGACGGCGCTCGAGCAGGCGGGGCTCAAGGGTTACACCGCGATCGCCCGCAGTGGCGATGACGCCCGCCGCCTGGCGGTCATCGACCACAACTGGCAGTACCTGTTCGAGGGCAAGGCGAGTGACTTCGGCGCCGCGGACGGCGCGCTGCTGGCGCTGATCGAAAGTTTTCGTCCGCTCCATCCCCAGGAGCGACAGACCGGGGAGCAGCGCTACGTCCGCTACATACAGGTACCCCGCGGCGCCACCATGGCCAGCCTCGCCGCCAGTATCCAGATCCCGGAGGCCGAGGCCCGCCTGCGTCTCCTCAACGGTTTCTATCCGCGGGGCGAACCGCGGACGGGAGACTGGATCAAGATCATCCAGTGATGCAGCGGTGAAAACCAGGTGTCGCAGCCAAGCAGCTCTGCCAGAGATGGACTGCGCCACATCTGGCCCCGCGCGGGAGTCCGGACCGGCCAACGGTCACCCGTACCGCGCATCCGCGACGAAGGGATTGGTGCGCCGCTCCTGGCCGAATGTGGACGTGGGCCCGTGGCCCGGTACGAAGGTGATGTCGTCGCCCAGCGGGAACAACTTGTCGCGAATGCTGCTGATCAGCTGGGCGTGGTCGCCGCGGGGAAAATCCGTGCGCCCGATCGAGCCCTGGAACAGGACATCGCCCACCCAGGCAATACGCTCGCCCGCGTGCAGGAACACCACATGCCCGGGAGTGTGGCCAGGGCAGTGAAACACCTGCAGCGTCTGCTCGCCAACCGTAACCGTATCGCCCTGCTCCAGCCAGCGGTCCGGCACGAAGGCATCCGCGTGGGGAAAACCGGACATCTGGCACCACTCCGGCAGCTTCGCAATCCAGAAGTCGTCTGCCTTCTGTGGCCCCTCTATTTCCACACCCAGCCGCTGGCGCAGTACGTCGGCGGCGGCACAGTGGTCCATGTGACCATGGGTCAGCAGGATCTTCTCAATGACTAGCTCCATCTTGCGGGCGGCCGCGAGAATCTGCTCCACATCGCCGCCGGGATCGACCACCGCACCGCGACCGCTGGCCAGGCACTTGATAATGGAACAGTTCTGCTGGTACGCGGTGACCGGCACGATGGTAACCTGAATGGACATGCGCTATTCCCGATTGGATTCCAGATCGGCCCGCGGGTCGTTGAAAACGGCCTCGTCGAGCTGATTTTCACTGCGACCGACGATCACCGCGGCCGTGGCATCACCGGTGACATTGACCATGGTCCGCACCATGTCCAGGAGCCGGTCAACACCGATAATGAGAGCCACCCCCTCCACCGGCAGGCCCGCCTGCTCCAGCACCAGCGCCAGGGTGATCAGGCCGACGCCGGGCACCCCGGCAGTGCCGATGGAGGCCAGGGTCGCGGTCAGGATAACCGTGAGGTAAGCGGCGAAGGACAGTTCGACCCCGTAGACCTGGGCAATGAACACGGTGGCCACGCCCTGCATGATTGCCGTGCCGTCCATGTTGATGGTGGCACCCAGCGGCACCGTGAACCCGGCGACGGAATTGTGCACGCCCAGGCGATGCTCGACCGTGCGCATGGTCACCGGCAGGGTCGCTCCGGACGAGGCGGTGCTGAAGGCGAAGGCCCAGACCGGGCGCATCTTGCTCAGCATCATTCGCGGAGAGACCCGCGCCAGCGCTTTCAGCAACAGTCCGTAGTTGACCAGGCCGTGGAAGATCAGCACCGCCAGGACGGTAAAGAAGTACGCGGCCAGGTCCATGATTGCACTGATACCCATTTCCGCAAACAGCTTTGCCAGCAGGGCGAACACCCCGTAGGGCGCCAGCGTCATGAGAATAAGTACCATCTTCATGATCACCGCTTCGGTATCGCTGAAAAAGCTGGCGATCCGGCGGCCGGATTCGCCGGCATGAGAAATCGCGTAACCAAACAGCAACGCGAAGACGATGATCTGCAGCATGTTGCCTTCCGCCATCGCCTGAATCGGGTTGGATGGCACGATACCCACCAGCACATCCGCCAGCGGTGGCGCCGGGGCAACGACAAAATCAGCCTCTCCAGCCAGCTCCACCCCGGAACCGGGACCGACGGCCACCGCCACCAGCAGGGCGACAGTGATCGCCAGGCCCGTTGTCGCGAGGTAGAAAGCGATGGTTTTGAGGGCGATTGGCCCCATCCGGGCACTGTCCCCCAGCGCACTGGAACCGCAGATCAGGGATACCAGCACCAGCGGCACTACCAGCAGTTTCAGGGAAGCAATGAAGATGCGACCGATGACATCAAATACGCCGTTGACCAGCCACTCGCTCACCACCACGCGAGCGCCGTCTGCGAGGCCGGCGCTGCCGAGCAGGATGTTGAACAGGGACCCGAGAAGGATTCCCGCCACCATGGCGATGAGTATGCGATTGGTCAGGCTCATGCCGCGCTCTCACTCATCGGTGCAGACTCCAGGCAGGTAGCCGCCAACGTTGTCGTCAGCGCAGGCGTTACAGGGCGAGGAATAGACGCCGACCCTGCCACCGTCCAGCTGGGCGCAGACCGGATTGTACTCCATGGTGCAGACCTGGGGCCGGGGCGAGGAGCACAGTACCAGGGGGCTTTCCTCAGGCACCGGCTCCGGTTCGGGCGGCGGTGGGGGTGCGGGGGGTTGGCTCGTGCCACAGCCCGCCAGCAGCAATACCAGGATGACGGCCAGTGGTCGCCCCATCACGCAAGTCTCCAGCAAAGAAAACCGCTAGCCTACCATTGGCGGCGGCCAAACGCAGCCGCGCTGTCGACAGCGTGGTGGCGGGGCTTCCCGGGCAATCAGGCGAACAGCCCCGCCTGATAATCCTGGATCGCCTGCTCGATTTCCTCCGGGGTATTCATCACGAATGGACCATACTGCGCCACGGGCTCGCGCAGCGGCTCACCGCGCAGCAATAGCAGGGACGCGCCGCCCGCGCCGGCTTGCACGCTCCACCGCTCGCCGTGGCTGGTTACCAGCAGCTGGCGCTCACCCAGCGCCTGGTCCGCATGCCTGAGTGTCCCCGCATAGATGTAGGCGAGCAGGGATTCAGAAGCGGGCAGCCGCAGGGAGACCGAGGCGTCCGACTCCAGATGCAGGTCCAGCACGCCGGCTCGCGGCGCGACTTCATGCAGCAGCCCCACCAGCGTATCCTCCGCCAACTGCCACTCGCCGGCAATCGCGACCGCCCGGTAACCGTTCCCGCGCGACTCAGCCAGCTCGCTGCCGGCAATGTCCCGATAGCGGGGCTCGGACATCTTTTCTGCCGCGGGCAGGTTGATCCACAGCTGGAACCCGTGCAAACCCTCGGTATCCTGGGTAGGCATCTCCGAGTGAATGATGCCGCGGCCAGCGGACATCCACTGCACGCCGCCGCCGCGAATCTCGCCGCGGTTGCCGCGGCTGTCCTCGTGGATGATACCGCCGTGCTTCATATAGGTCAGGGTCTGCATGCCCCGATGCGGGTGCGGGGGAAACCCGCCGCCGAGGTCCTCGCGGCGCTGCGCCCGGAGCTCGTCCAGCATCAGGATGGGATCCATGGCCGCGTGCTGCATGCCGGCGATACGCTGGATGGCAACCCCGTCGCCATCCCGGCTGGGTTGGGCGCGGCGCACTTCCTGAATAATACGGTCGGTCATGATCAGTTCTCCTCAACAGACGAGTCGACAGAATATACTCGTATTTTTGGAACATAAATCGCATAATTTCGCCAATTCCTTTCGATTTATCAGAATACGAGCAGGCACATGAATCGTACGACCCTGGAACAATGGCGAATGCTGCAGGCGGTTGTCGAGCACGGCGGCTTCGCCCAGGCCGCCGCAGCCATCCACAAGAGCCAATCGACCATCAATCACGCTGTGCACAAGCTGCAGGACCAGCTCGGCCTGCGATTGCTGGAGGTGGTGGGGCGCAAGGCACGGCTCACCGAAGCCGGCGCCCTGATGTTGCGCCGCGCCGGGCAGCTGCTGGCCCAGGCCTCCCAGCTGGAGGATATCGCCGGCAGCCTGGCCCAGGGCACCGAGGCGGAAATCAGCCTGGCGGTGGATGAACTCTATCCCTCCCACGAGCTGGCAGCCGTGCTGCGAACCTTTTCCGAAACTTTCCCCAACACCCGGGTTGAGCTGTTCGAGACTGTGCTGTCGGGCGGCGCGGAGTTGCTGCACGCCGCCCGGGTCGACCTGCTGGTGGCCGGCGAGGTGCCGGGTGGATTCCTCGGTGAGCCGGTGCTGAACACCGAATTTGTCGCGGTAGCAGCCAGCGGACACCCTCTGCACCAGCTGGGTCGCCCGATCACCTTGCAGGACCTGCAGGGGCAGCGGCAGATTGTGATTCGGGACTCGAGCCAGGGGCGGCGGGCAGACGCGGGCTGGCTCGGAGCGGAGCAGCGCTGGACGGTCAGCCACGTCGCCACGTCGATGGAAATGATCAACCGCGGCCTGGGATTCGCCTGGCTGCCCCTGTCCCGGGTCTGCGGGGCACTCGCCGATGGCAGCCTTAAGGAGCTGCGCCTGGAACGCGGTGCCCGGCGCTACGCCACGCTGTACCTGACATTTGCCGACCGGGACAAGGCGGGGCCCGCCGCCTGCCACCTCGCGGACCTGTTCGTGCGGGCACAGCGTTAAATTCGATTTAATCGAATAATTTTTGCAAATAAATGCGATTTTATTTCTTGTAAACCGAACCCAAACTGCCCGCTCAATCACTTATTGAGGAGATACATCATGGGCATGCTCGTTGACGGCAACTGGCGGGACATCTGGTACGACACCGACGGCAACAAGGGCCGTTTCGTCCGCGAAAGCGCGCGCTTCCGACACTGGGTAACGCCCGATGGCAGCGCCGGCCCCTCCGGGGACAGCGGCTTCGCCGCCGCGAGCGGACGCTATCACCTGTATGTCTCTCTGGCCTGCCCCTGGGCGCACCGCACCCTGATCGTGCGCAGCCTGAAAGGGCTGCATGACCTGATCGACGTCTCGGTGGTCAGCCCACTGATGCTGGAGCAGGGCTGGACCTACAACGAAGCGGAAGGCAGCAGCGGCGACCGGGTTCACGGCCACCGTTTCCACCACGAGGTATACACCCGGGCCGACCCCGACTACACCGGTCGGGTAACCGTCCCCGTGCTGTGGGACCGGCACCGCGACACCATCGTCAGCAACGAGTCCGCCGACATCATCCGCATGTTCAACAGTGCCTTCGATGGACTCACTGGCAATACCCTGGACCTCTACCCCGAGCAGCTGCGCCGGGATATCGAGCGCTGGAATGAAAGCATCTACCCCGCGGTGAACAATGGCGTCTATCGCGCCGGTTTCGCAACCACCCAGCAGGCCTACGAGGAAGCCTACGCCGAGCTGTTTACCGAGCTGGACAACATCGAGGCCCATCTGGCCAGCCAGCGCTACCTGGCAGGCGACACCCTGACCGAGGCGGATATCCGCCTGTTCACCACCCTGATCCGCTTCGACGCGGTCTACCACGGACACTTCAAGTGCAACCGCCAGCGCCTGGAGGACTACCGCCACATTCCCGGCTATATCCGCGACATCTACCAACTGCCCGGAATCGCCGATACCGTGGACTTCCACCATATCAAGACCCACTACTATGCCTCGCACCGCAACATCAATCCCACGGGCGTGGTGCCGGTCGGGCCGGACATCGACTACAGCAGTCCCCACGGCCGGGGCTGATGACTCACCGGCGCTGGACCGCTAGCCGAGGTCGCGGGGGAAGAGCTGCCACACGAGCTCCCCGCGGCAGGCGCCGGCTTCACGCCAGCGGTCGATAGGCAGGGACAGCTGCACGTAACCCGCGGTCGGCAGGTTCAGCAGGCCTGCGCCAGGGGCCAGCCTGTTGACCAGGTCGGTGAGCCCGGGGTTGTGCCCGAGCAGGAACAGTGACTCGTCACGGTCTTCCTGGCACTGCAGCCACGCCAACAGGTCACGTGCCGAAAACGTGTACAGATCCTCCTGGGTGCGATGTGGCAGCCCGGCCAGTGCCGGCCAGCCGGTGCAGAGACCCTGCAGGGTCAACTGCCCCCGCCGGGCGGGACTCGCGGTCACCACCTGGGGCTGCAGGCGCCGCGCCAGCGCCGCGCCCATGCGCGGTGCATCCCGCTCACCGCGTTCATTCAGGCCGCGCTCGCGGTCCCCGACCCCGGGACCGCTCCAATCCGATTTCGCGTGACGCAGGATGTGCAGTGTTTTCATCAACAGGCCTCCACGTTGCCTGGGAGAAGTATAGGCCGGCGCCGAGGATGTCGGGAAACCAGCCACAAATCCGGCAAAAAAACCAGATCGTTTTCCCGCGCCCGCTCGCGCATAATGCCCTCCCCGCACCACCTCCGGATAGCCGAAACCAGCATGACCAGAACAGTCTCACAGCGCATAGCCGAAGAACTCGCCGTCAAGGAAAGCCAGATTGCCGCCGCCATCGGTCTGCTCGACGAGGGCGCCACGGTGCCCTTCATCTCCCGCTACCGCAAGGAGGTCACCGGCGGCCTGGACGACACCCAGATGCGCTACCTGGATGAGCGCCTGCGCTACCTGCGAGAGCTGGACGAACGCCGGGGGGCCATCATCAAGTCCATCGCCGAGCAGGACAAGCTGACGCCGGAGCTGGAGCAGGCGCTGTTGACTGCCGACACCAAGAACCGGCTGGAAGATCTCTACCTGCCCTACAAACCCAAGCGTCGCACCAAAGCGCAGATCGCCCGTGAAGCGGGTCTGGAGCCGCTGGCGGATGCCCTGCTGGCCAACCCCGGCCTGGATCCGGAGCAGGAAGCACAGGCTTTTCTCAACCCGGACCTGGGCGTGGCCGACACCAAGGCGGCTCTGGATGGGGCCCGCCAGATCCTTATGGAGCGCTTCGCCGAGAGCGCCGACCTGTTGGCGCAGTTGCGCGAATTTCTCCAGCAGCACGCCTTGCTGGCCTCGCGCCTGGTAGCGGGGAAGGAGCAAGAAGGCAGCAAGTTCCGCGATTACTTCGAGCACACCGAGGCCCTGTCGGGGGTCCCCTCTCACCGTGCCCTGGCGATGTTCCGCGGACGCAACGAAGGTTTCCTGCAGCTCAACCTGGTGCTGGACGCAGAGGAAAAGCCCACAGATGCCCATCCCTGCGAAGCCATGATCGGCACCTGGTGGCAGATTTTGGATCGGGGCCGGCCCGCGGACCGCTGGCTGACGGAGACCGTACGCTGGACCTGGCGGGTGAAGCTGCTGACCCACTTGCAGACCGACCTGCTGACCCAGTTGCGGGAGCGGGCGGAACAGGAGGCCATCGAGGTATTCGCCAACAACCTGAAGGATTTGTTGTTGGCCGCCCCGGCTGGAGCACGGCCCACCATCGGCATGGACCCGGGCCTGCGCACCGGCGTCAAACTGGCTGTGGTCGATGCCAATGGCAAGCTGCTGGATCACGGCGCCATCTTCCCCCACCAGCCCCAGAACCGCACCCGGGAGGCGGCCGCTGATCTGCTGCGGATGATTCGCACGCACAATGTGGAGCTGATCGCCATAGGCAACGGCACCGCCAGCCGTGAAACCGACAAATTCGTCGGTGACCTGCTGCAACAGCAGCCGGAGCTGAAATGCCGCAAGGTCATGGTCAACGAATCCGGCGCCTCCATCTACTCCGCTTCGGAATTCGCGGCCCGCGAGTTTCCCGATCTGGATGTCACCATCCGCGGCGCGGTCTCCATCGCCCGCCGGCTTCAGGACCCCCTGGCTGAACTGGTGAAGATCGAACCGAAATCCATCGGCGTCGGCCAGTACCAGCACGACGTCAGCCAGGTGCAACTGGCGAGGCAGCTGGATGCGGTGGTGGAGGATTGTGTGAACGCGGTCGGGGTGGATGTCAACACGGCTTCAATACCACTGCTGGCCCGCGTCTCCGGGTTGAACCAAAGCCTGGCCGCAAACATCATCGCCCACCGGGACCAGGCCGGAAGTTTCGCCAGCCGCCGCGAACTGCTCAAGGTTGCCCGCTTCGGCGACAAGACCTTTGAGCAGGCGGCGGGCTTCCTGCGTATCAGCAACGGGGACAACCCGCTGGATGCATCCGCAGTGCACCCTGAATCCTACCCTGTCGTCGAAGCCATCGCCTCGCGCCAGCAGCGTCCGCTCGCCAGCATCATCGGCGACTCTACCTTCCTCCGCGGCCTGCGCCCCCAGGATTACGTCACCCAGAATGTGGGCCTGCCCACGGTGACGGACATCATCCGGGAACTGGACAAGCCCGGCCGCGACCCACGGCCTGAGTTCCGGGTGGCCAGCTACCAGGAAGGGGTGGAGAAGATATCCGACCTGAGGCCCGACATGGTGCTGGAGGGGACTGTCACCAACGTCACCAACTTTGGCGCCTTCGTGGACATCGGTGTACACCAGGATGGGCTGGTGCACATTTCAGTTCTCGCGGACCGCTTCGTCAAGGATCCCAGGGACGTGGTCAAGGCCGGCGATGTAGTCCGGGTCAAGGTGATGGAGGTCGATCAGCCGCGCAAGCGCATCGCCCTGAGCATGCGCCTGAACGACAAGGCTGAAGCCGTACCGCGGGAACAGCGCCAGGGCACTCGCCCCGATGGCGGCAAGCCGCGGCCGCAGGGTCGCTCTGGCCAGGGTTCCCACCGCAACAGCGACAGCGGCAAGGCACCGGCCACCGCGCTGGCAGCGGCCTTTGCCAGCGCTCGCAAGGAAAGCTGACGCGCCACGCTGGACGCGCGGCGCGGGTTCTCTAGCCGGACTCCACGGAGGGGCGCCCGTTGCACTGGCGCAGCCAGGCCAGAAACTCGTTTTCTGGCAGGGCGCGGGAATAAAAATAGCCTTGCACAACGTCACAACCGAGCTCCCGCAGACACTGCAGGGTCCGGCTGTCTTCCACCCCCTCGGCGACCACGGAAAAACCGAACAGGTGGGCTATATCGACAATAATGCCGACCAGTGCGCGATCCTGGCTGTCATCGAGGATACGGCGGACAAAGGACTGGTCAATCTTGATCTCGGTTGCGGGGATGTGTTTGAAGTAGGACAGTGAGGAGTAGCCAGTGCCGAAATCATCAATGGACAGCCCGAGCCCCAGCTCGCGCAGATGCAGCAGTTTGGCAAAGCCCGCCTCCTTGTCTTCAATCACCGCTCCCTCGGTGACTTCCAGCGTCAGCATGGATGGCTCCACACCCCATATCCTCAAAGCGCCCTGCAGCATGTTGGCCAGATCCGGGCTATTGACCAATCCGGCCGGGATATTCACTGCCAGCGGTAGGGCCGTCGAATCGCGCCACTCGCGCATGGTTCGCAGGGCGCGATTGACCACCCAGCGTGTCAGCTCGTAAACCTGACCGGAGGCCTCGGCCAGCTCCACAATGCGCTCGGGGTCTACGGCACCAAAACCCGGCAAGTACCAGCGGATCAGCACCTCGGCGCTGCAAACATGCCCGGTTCGCAGGTCCACCTTGGGCTGAAAGTGCAGATCAAATGCGTTGTTGTAGAGTGCCTCGGAAAAGTGCTGCTCGAGGACAGTGTCGCCCGGAGTGACCTCCGGCTCCGCAATCAGGGCGTCAATTTCCAGGGCATGACCCTGCTTGACCCGCATCAGGCTGGACTCGGCACTCGCCAGCGTCGCCAGTGGTGAACGCTTGCCCTCAAGATTGACCGCCAGGCCGATTCGCAGTTGTACCGGAGTAATGTCCTCGTCAATGAACAGCGCCTCGCCCAACAGGCGCTGGACCCGATTCAATGCCAGGGCGATGAACGCCGGGGTATCCAGCTGGGGAAGGATAAAGGCAAAGGTGTGCCCGCCGATGCGAAACACGGTATTGGGCAACTTGCTGGTGGCCAACAGCTGCCGGCCTGCTTCCGCCAACAACTGGTCGCCGATCTCGTAGCCGTGCCGGTGATTGATCGGCCGCAGGTTGCCGAGATCGATCAGCATCAAACCCAGGTGATCGCCCGCTGCGCGTGCCTGGGGGACTTGCGCTTGCAGCGCTGCCAGGAACCCGTCGCGATCCAGGGCCAGCTTGGAATCGCTCACGCTACAGGATACTCAGAGGCGAATACTGGTCAGGTCGATGCCATGGGCGTCGGCTTCCAGCGAATGGACTATGTCCAGTGACTTGCCCGTGGCATCGTGGACTTCGCTCAGCAGATCGACCGTACGCACGCTACTCAGCGGCTCTTTGTTCTCATCCAGCAACACCATGACCCTGGGGCGGAGGCGCCGGGTCCTGTACTCCGCCACGACCACGGCTACTTCGCCGGATGACAGCTCTACCAGAGTACCAGCCGGATAGACCCCCACGGCCTGGATGAACTCCTCCACCAGTTCGGCCTGAAAATCCACGTCCTTGGCGTCGTGAAGCATCTTGATCGCCGTGGACGGCGAGATGGCCCGCGCGTAGGCACGGTGGCTGGTGATGGCGTCGTAACAATCCACGATAGCCGCTATGCGGGCAAAAATCGGAATGGCGTCGCCACTCAAACCCCGGGGATAACCAGAACCATTGTGGCGCTCATGGTGGTGGGTAATCATGTCAATAACATCAGTGTTCATGAGGCCGGTCTCACCGATCATCTCCACGCCATACACGACGTGTTTGCGCACCTCGCGGAACTCGTCCGGGGTTAAGGTCCGGTCCGTGCGCAGAAGTTCGGGGTCCACACGCAGTTTCCCCACATCAAACAAAAGCCCACCTATCGCCAGGGAGCGAAGATCCGAGCGCGGCAGACCCAACTGGCGCCCCAGGGCAACCGCCCAGATAGAGGCGCCCAGTGAGTGCTGGTAAGTGTATTTGTCCTGCTGTTTCAAACGCGCCAGCCAGATGCAGGCGTCCGGGTTGCGGGAAATACTGTCTATCATGGGCTCGACGGAGCGCTTCACTCGCACCACATCCAGTGCAGCACCGCTCGCCGCATGCTGGAACACCTCTTCGACGCCGGAGGACAGCTGCGCGACCGCCGTTTCAGCGCGGGGAAACTCCTCCGTCCAACTGCTGCTGTCGGTGTAGGTCTTCAACTGGCGGGAGGAAAACAGGGCCTCTTTCGCAACCCGTGGCCGCTGGGTGCGAACCTTGCGCTGCAGGGTGTAGCCTTCCTGAGCGCTTTTTTCACTATCCACAAAAACAAACTGGCAATACTTCCGCAGGGTGCGCAGATCTTCTTCCGTATCAATACGAAACCCCTGCAACAGGAACGGGGTCTCCAGCCAGGGCCGGTCCAAGCCGGAGACATACATGCCCAGTTCCAGGTCAGATGTGTAAATCTTCAGTATTTCAATCATAAATCCACCACGCCAACAGGGCGCCAAACCATTATCAAGCAGCAAGCCAGGAAAGTTCTGGCGGCATGATAGCCCGTTGCGGTGCTCAGGGCGAACCCAGCCAGCCCAATTCTCCGGCGTCCAGCAACATTTCCGCCGGAGCACCGGGCGCGACCAGAGATCGCAGCCAGGGCAGGACGCGCTGCAATAACCCGGGCGTGCCGTCTAACAGTGGCAACGCGAGCAACAGGCTGTCCCCCGAGCGATTGAGACGAATGCTGTGCTCAGTGCGGTGGGGAACGGCGTTAATGGTGATAGCGCTCCATTCAGGCACGACGCCCTGGTGTTGCTGCCAGCGCAGCTCCGCCGCCAACTGCTGCAGTTCCGCGAACAGTTGCCGACACAGCGAGCGATACTGCGCGAGGCCACCCGGCGCGCGGCTGCCGGCTGCTGGAAACCGCACTCGCAGCCCGTCCTGTTCACAGACAGGGCCGGACGCCGTAAAACTCCAGTCGGGCGCTCTGCCTGACCGGGTTTCTGGAATGGGTTCCGGAACCTGATCGACCTCCGCTGCCAACAACAGCAGGCAATCCTCCTGTGCGCAGAAAGCCTGAAGGATGGCCTGCTCAAGCGCCTGCTGCTGGTCTCTCCTCGGGTGACTGATGATCACGCTGCGCTCTCCCACGATAATCCCGGTGTCCGCTATCGGTACCGGCAGCAGCGATACCGGGGCGCCCTGCTCGACCTCCTCGTGCAGCCGCAGTATCTGGCCGGCATAGCTCTCCACCGAAAGCGCCCAGCCGAGCAAACGTTCGGGCTGCGATTCCAGGGGGGACTGGTTGCGCGCCAGCCCCGCCTCGGCGAGATGTATCTCGGCCATCTCCAACAGGGCGATGCGTGCGAAACGGCTGCGGCTTGCAGCCTCGGAGTCCGCCAGGCTGGCCACCAACCGCTGGAACCGCGACATATCCGCTGCAGCTGCGATATGCGGAGTCAAGAAAGCGAGCAATATGCAGCCACTCACCAGCAGGCGTTGTACATGCCACCGACCGCGCAGCAGCTGTGCACGCCAGCCGGCCAAAGCACTTTTCCCCCGAGGCGCCAATGCTCTAGACTTGAACACATTCAACAATAATAAGGAACCTCCAATGAGCCTCAACATGCTTCTGCCCCTGCTGCTGGGTCTCCTGCTGCTGGCCGCTTGTGACAACAGGAGCAGTGTGGTCGACGGCTCCAGCGCCAATGCCACATCGCGGCCAGCTGCCCCCGACGCCGATACTGGCGATGTAGAGTGGCGCCAGCATGGCCTGAACGCAGCAGAAACCCGCTTCAGTCCGTTGCGGGACATCAACAGCGACAATATCGCGACCCTGGGCCTGGACTGGCACTTCGATTACCCCACTGCCCGTGGCATGGAAGCAACCCCCCTGATCGTTGATGGTGTTATTTATACCACGGCCTCCTGGAGCATGGTGTTTGCCCACGACGCCCGCAGCGGCGAACTGCTCTGGCTGCACGATCCACAGGTGCCTAGAGAATGGGCCGTGCACCTGTGCTGTGATGTCGTGAACCGGGGCGTCGCCTACGCTGACGGGAAGATCGTCTCCGGCACTCTGGACGGCAGGTTGATCGCGCTTGATGCCGACAGCGGCAAGTTATTGTGGGAGGTGCAAACCACCGATCGCAACCGTCCCTACTCAATCACCGGAGCGCCCCGCATCGTCAAGGGACGGGTGATCATTGGCAACGGGGGAAGCGAACTCGGCGTCAGGGGCTATGTGTCAGCCTACAAACTGGACAGCGGCGACATGGCGTGGCGCTTCTACACTGTACCGGGGAACCCGGAGGACGGCTTCGAAAACCAGGCCATGGAGGTCGCCGCAGAGACCTGGAAGGGCGGACCGTGGTGGGAGATTGGCGGTGGCGGGACAGTCTGGGACTCCATGGCCTACGACCCCGAACTGGACCTGTTGTACATTGGTGTGGGCAACGGCGCCCCCTGGAATGCCAAGATCCGCAGCCCCGGTGGCGGTGACAACCTGTACCTGTCATCGATTATCGCCCTCGACCCCGACGATGGCAGCTATGTCTGGCACTATCAGACCACCCCTGGGGACAGTTGGGACTACACCGCTACCCAACATATGATCCTCGCCGACCTGGACATCAATGGCCGCCAGCGCAAGGTTATCATGCAGGCGCCCAAGAACGGCTTCTTCTACGTCCTGGACCGGCGCACCGGCGAGTTGCTGTCCGCAGAGCCCTATGCCGGCGTCACCTGGGCTACCCATATCGACCTGGATACCGGCAGGCCGGTGGAAAGCGCAGGCGCCCGCTATGAGAAGAACAGCACCGGCCTGCATCTGCCGGGGCCGATTGGCGCCCACAACTGGCACCCAATGAGCTACAACCCGGACACCGGGCTGGTATACATACCGAAACAGGATGTGCCCTATGTGTTTGCCAATGATACTGAATTTGCTTACCGGCCGGGCTATTGGAACACGGGGACGGACGCATTGCCCGCTGCGCTGCCGGATGATCCCGAGACCAAGGCAGCGGTCCTCGACCTGGTCAAAGGCGCCATCGTGGCCTGGGACCCGGTGGCCGCAGCACCTCGCTGGGAGATCCAGCACGCGGGCCCCTGGAACGGCGGCGTGCTGTCAACGGCCGGCAATCTTCTTTTTCAGGGCAATTCGGGGGGACACTTCGCCGCTTACCGCGCCGACAACGGCGCAGAGCTGTGGCGCTTTGATGCCCAGACTGGCGTGATGGCAGCACCGGTCACCTACCGCCTGGACGGAATCCAGTACGTCGCGGTGGTTGCCGGCTGGGGGGGAGCGCTCGCGCTCGTCGGCGGCGAGGCACTCAAAGCCGGACCCATTCCCAACCGCAGTCGCCTGCTGGTATTCAGGCTCGGCGCCGACAAACAACTGCCAACGCAAACTACCACGCCCCTGGTGCTTGATCCGCCCGAACTCACCGCCAGCGCCGCGGAACTACTGGATGGCCAACGGAATTACCTGACATTCTGCGTATTCTGTCACGGAGACGGAGCGGTCAGTGGTGGAGCCACACCGGACCTCCGTGCCATGACAGCAGAAACGCACCAGCGCTGGGACAGCATCGTTCGCGGCGGCTCCCACTGGCAAAATGGCATGGTGGGATTTGCCGGGGTACTTGATCAGCAGCAATCGGAGAATATCCGCCAATATGTGATTGAGCGGGCGCGAATCACCCTGGACAGCAACTGAAACTGTTTGCGACCATCGGGCTGCGCCCTCCAGACACAGCCCGCTGGTCACTTAACGATAGAGCTCAGGTCGCTCGCGCAACCACAGGGTCGCCGAAGCCAGACTCATGGGGCGGGCAAGCAAAAAGCCCTGGAAGACCTCGCAGCCGTGGCTCTGCAGATATGCATACTGCGCCGAGGTCTCCACTCCCTCGGCAATCACCCGCAGGTCCAGTTCGCGGGCCAGGGCGATAACCCCTTTGCAGACCGCGGCATCCTTGGCGTTGTCTATTACGCCGCGGACGAAGCTGCCATCAATCTTGATCTTGTGCACCGGTAGCGTACGGATATAGCTCAGGCTTGAAAAGCCGGTACCAAAGTCGTCAATGACCGCGCTCACGCCCATGGCCGCCAGGGCCTCAAGCGTAGCGATGGCGCCCTCCGCGTCCCGCATCAAGACGCCCTCCGTGATCTCCAGTTCCAGACATTGCGGTCCCAGGCCGGTATTCTCTAACACCGATCTCAAAACCGGCAGGAAACTCTCTCGATGGAACTGCATCGGCGATACATTCACCGCCAGCTTGCCCCGCAATAGACCCTGTTCCCGCAGCGCGACGGCATCCCGGCATGCGCGCTCCAGCACCCAGCGGCTGAGCTGGATAATCTGGCCGGTTTCCTCGGCGAGAGGAATGAATGTAGCGGGAGACACCGCATCGCCATTGCTCCTGTGCCACCGCAAAAGGGCTTCCAGCCCCTCAAGGCGACCGGCAGCACTCAGAAGAGGCTGATAGAATACCTCCAATTCGTTGCTGTCCAAGGCCTCCTGGAGAGCGTTGCGCAGAGTCAGACGCTCGGATAGCTTCTGGTCCATATCACCCGTGAAAACCTCATAGGTGTTGCGGCCAGCCTTCTTGGCCTGGTACATCGCGATATCGGCCTGCTGCACGAGCTTTTCCGGGTCTTGCATATCCGGACCAAGTACCGCTATGCCTATACTGGCTGAAATGTGCAGCTCCTGCCCCTCCACCCGGTGGGGCCGCGAGAGCTCGGACAGCAGTCGCTCCGCAACATCCTGCGCCTGGTACCGGCTGCCCAGATCGGGCAACAACAGCACGAACTCATCGCCGCCAAGCCTGGCCAGCGTGTCACTCGGGCGCAAGGCGGCACCCAGACGGGCGGTAACGCTGACCAGCAACTGGTCCCCAACCTTGTGGCCAAGCGTGTCGTTGATTGGCTTGAACTCATCCAGGTCTATAAACAGGACCGCGAGCAGATTGTGCTGCCTGCGTGCGAGGGAAAAGTCGTGCGCCAGCCGGTCGTTGAACAGGGACCGGTTGGCGAGACCTGTCAGGGCATCGTGTGTTGCCTGAAAGGCGAGGCGGCTCTCCTGTTCCTTACGCTCCGAAATATCGTTGAGGATCCCGACAAAGTGCGTCACCTCGCCACTGCCATCCAGGACCGGGGAGAATGACAGCTGATTCCAGAATGGCGAGCCATCCCGGCGCTGGTTGCGCAGGGTCCGCGACAGACTCTGGCCAGTCGCCAGGGCATTGCTTATAGCCTCGCGGTCCTCTTCGGTAACGTAATCTCCGGTGAGAAATACCGTGCCGTTATTACCCATGGCGGCCTCTGCCGGGTAGCCGAGTATCCGGGTAAACGCCGGGTTCACATAGACCACCGGGTAGCCGCTGTGACGTGCATCGACAACAATTACCGCGTTACTGCTGGCCTCAAGGCTGCGCTCCAGGACCCGCAAACGCTCTTCATCCGCCATTTTTTGCGTCGTGTCCTTGGCGATGCCAAAGACCCCCACAATCAGCTCATCAACCACAATTGGCAGCAGCGCAACTTCAAAATATCTGGGCTCGCCCGAACCTGGTGGGCTGAAGGTGACATTGAGACGCTGCGGGCGCCCATCCAGTGCCTGACGAAATGCGGCCATGGCTCTCCTCGTGTCCGGCGCCGACACCGACTCCTCGGACAACACAGACATGAAGCCCTGTCCCAGCAGTCCCGCCTCCCCGGTACCCAGGATCTGCCGGGTAAGCGGATTGAGACTCGCGTACTTTCCGTCCCTGTCGAGCGCAAACACGGCATCCGGATTCTGCGAAAACAAAGACCTGAAACGTTGTTCACTCACGCGCAGAGCGGAGGTCTGCTGGTTGAGACGGTCGAGCAATGCGCGGCCAATGACCAGATGGTACGTCAGCAGCAGACCGAACAGGCCACCGCCTATGGGCAGGAGGCCACTCAGCGTAGCCATTCGAGGGGGACCCGCGGTGGCAACAAGTGTCAGTACATGCTGCCCGGGCGGCAGGCTGATCTCCGTGCTCACGTTGATGTACGGACTGGCCTGTGGGGATACAGCGGCTTTTCCCGGGCTAACCAGCGTAGCGCCTTCGTGCGTCATCTGTAACGCGAACTCGCCGGTGCTCTGCTGCAGCTGATAGTCGGCAACTATGGTCAGATCGACAGCCGCTACCAGCCTATGCCCTGCGCCGTTACCCGGACTGATCCCCTGCAGCGCAAGCTGGGGACTCGCCGGGTCAGGAAACCGCCAGCTGAGCGCACCATTTCCTGCACGAAAATCCTCCAACCAGGCTATTGTTTGAGGCTCATCAAGAACCGTTTGCAGCCAGCGCTCTGTGACTTTGTCTCGGGACCGGCTCCAGATCCTGCCTTGTTCGTCGATAAACGCCAGGGCGCGCAGGTTGGGAATATCGCGGAAGTAACTCCCTATATCCGCCTCTGCAAGAGGTCCCGAGGGTAGCGTTCCCAGCGCCTCCCAACGATCCGCCATACGGCGAAAAAGCGCGGATTGTGCCTCCAGTTCGTGGGCCACCAGATGGGAATAATTGTCCAGCAGGTCTTCCGCTGCCTGCAGGCGCTCATCGTGCTGCACCCAACTGCCGAGGAACCACCAGATCAAGCTGAGGAGTGTGCCCATCAGGGCCATAACTACAGCGTCGCGGCGCAGCCGCAGGATGGGCCGCAACGGGTAGTTCGCGATCACCAGCGAGGCACCGGCAAGTACAAGACAAAAAACAGCTCCCAACGGCATGAATTGGGCACTGGCCAGGTGGACCCAGCGCGCCGCTGGATCCAGACGGGCAGCCACCAAGGCCAGAGCTGTTAGCAACGAACAGGCCGCAGATATCTTCCAGAATAGCCTTTGTCGCGGCGCATGCGTGCCCGCCATGCAGGCAATCGCCACCAGCATTATCAAAGCAGAGGGGACGCTTGGCAGCCGCGCATGCGCGGTCAGCAGGGACCGATTGTCCATCGGGTCGAGGAAATTGTGCCCCAGGTTATAGGCCGCGAACAGGAACATGAGCGCGCCGGCTATGTGTCGCCCGCGGCGACTGTCGAGCACGGCGGCAGTCATGCAGGCTCCGGTGAGGGCTATCGCGATACTGCCGTCGAAGCGCAAGGCCAACCAGGGCGGTGCGCTGAATTGTGGAAACAGCTCCAGCGCCAGCGCACCAATACCCATGAGTAAACTGGAGATCAGGAGGATGATACCCGAGGCCTGCAGAGATAGATCGCGGCTGTTACCCGGCAATACCGCTCGCTGCCACATACCGCCTTATACTCCGTTGAATGGCCAAATTAAGCAGTGTGGCAACCGCGCCCAGGAGCACAAACTGCTCAGCCAGGGCCTGTTGACACCCTAGCTATCGAGGCTGCCCTTGACTCCACGCCTGTGGGCCTTGACGCCGCTGCGGCGTGTCTTGTCCTCAAGGCGCCTGCGCTTTGACGCCAGCGTCGGCCGCGTCGGGCGCCTGGTCTTGCGCGGTTTGCAGCAGGCATTGATAAGCTCGGCCAGTCGCTGCAACGCGTCCTCCCGATTCTTGGCCTGGCTGCGAAACCTTTGCGCCTTGATGGTAATCACGCCGTCCTGGGAAATACGACTGTCGCGCCGAGCCATGATTGCCGCTATGCATTCCGCGGGCAGAGAAGACGCCGGGGCGTCGAAACGCAAATGAATCGCCGTCGACACCTTGTTAACATTCTGGCCGCCACTACCCTGAGCGCGAATTGCGGACAGTTCGATTTGGTCGAGAGGAACAGACAGGCTGGGAGAAACGACGAGCATGGCGCAATGTACCACATGCTGTTAACGGTTGTCGGGTAGGCGTGAGCGCCAGCCGGCATAAAGTTGAACGCGGCTGCCCGAGTCCTGCCTGCGCCCATAAAAAAACCCCAAGGCACGATGTACCCTGGGGTTTGGTATTAAAGCCTGGCGAGAGCCCACCCCGCTTCACCGGGTGTGACCGCAAAGGTCATCGCCTGTGTAAGGACCCTGCCCCACCATAAAAAACCCCGTGGCACAG
>CAMYIZ010000013.1 GCA_947258585.1 uncultured Haliea sp.
AAACGTTGATCGTCGAGCGATTCCGCGGAAAAATTCGTAGCCTGCGGGTGCATGTCCCGCTTTTCCTGGCAGCTACCTGTCAGTTGATCTAGTAAAGACCAAAAAAGCGGGACCGAGTGACTATATCTGCGGAAACCGGTGTCAGTACCCGGGAACATTGGTGCCGCGCGAGGAAGGAAAGCAGTCAGAAGCGGTGGAAGGCTCATATTTGTCAGTTATGATTTGTACACGTAGACGGTTGCTCCCGGGGAGGGCAATGCGTATCGCCAGCAGACCGCGCTATTTTCCGAGCAACCCAAGGCCGGCCGCCGGGAGTGGGGTACTTGTCGGGCTGTTGATCACCGCTGCCCCGGCCCGCGCCTTCGTGCCAATGAGATATGGCCCGCAAAACCTTTCCGAATGGATCATCCTGCTGTGTGTGCTGGTGCCGGTCGGCATCCTCGCCCACCGGGCGGAGAACGCTCGCGCAGAGAAACGCAGACGTCTCCTGCAGCAGCGTTTCCCGGAGGAAGAGATCCCCATGAGAGAATTCCGGCGCGACCTGCGGTTGCGAATGCTGGCGCTTGTCGCCATCGTGGCAGGCTCGCCGTTACTGTTTTGGTTGTTTTTTGCCTGAGCTTTTGGCGTGGTGGCTTGGTTTGAGGTGGTCCAGAAACGTCTTCGTAATAGCCATGAGAGCTACTGGCTTATATTGACCATTCAATTCCACAATCTGAATTGTGCCCCATGAATGCCCCGGTTGCCCTCCTGTGCCCAGCCAGGCCTCCCCTTCTCCGCCCATGCGCTGATCCTGTAAACAGGGTTATGATCCTGAAAAGGGGGTAAGCAGATACCAAAATACCCCTTTAAACGATACTATTACCCTCTTTCGACCGGGGGTGGCCCGATGCAGTCTCTCACACCAGAGTACCTGACCAGCCTGCGTTTTACCGCTTCGCAGTTGGCAAGCATGCGCGCCCTCGGTGAGTATCGGGGCAAGCAGCGTTTGTATGTGGCGCAGTCGCCCGAGGTGCTGGGTGATCTGCGCCAGGTGGCGACTATAGAGTCCACAGAGTCCTCGAGCCGCCTTGAGGGGGTGGTGGTGCCCGCCAACAGGTTGAAGTCGTTGGTGCTGAAGAATGCGGCGCCCAAGAGCCGCTCCGAGCAGGAGGTCGCAGGCTACCGGGACGCTCTGGCGTTGATTCACGAAAGCGGTGAGCACATGCCCTTTACCGAGGGTACTCTACTTCAGCTCCACGGCATCCTGTACCGGTATATGCCGCAGCCGGGTGCGCGCTGGAAGTCTGCCAACAACGACATCATAGAGCGCCACCCTGACGGTAGCTCACGAGTCCGCTTTCGGCCTGTGGGAGCCCATCTTGTGTCCTCGGCGATCGCAGATATGTTTGAACGGTACCGGTATGCCCTCGACAAGCAAGTGGCGGACCCGCTTGTGCTGGTGCCGCTTACGATACTGGATTTCCTTTGCATTCACCCATTTGCCGATGGCAACGGTCGTGTGGCGCGGTTGCTGACCCTGCAGTTGCTCTATCACTTCGATTACGCTGTTGGACGCTTTATCAGCCTGGAGCGCATCTTCGAGGAGTCCAAGGAAAGCTATTATGAGACCCTGGAAGCCAGCTCGCAGGGCTGGCACCAGGCGGAGCATGACATAGCTCCCTGGCTCGACTATTTCTGGGGGGCGTTGTTGCGCGCCTATCGGGAATTCGAGGAGCGCGTGGGCACCATCGAGCGGGGTCGCGGCGCCAAGGGTGATCGTGTGCGCGCAGAGGTGCTGAAGCGGACGTTGCCCTTTTCCATTTCGGAAATTGAGGAAGCTTGCCCCGGGATAAGCCGAGATACTGTGCGCCTTGTGTTGCGGGCGCTGAAATCGGAGGGGTTCATCGCCTCAACCGGCAAAGGCCGCGGAGCGAAATGGATGATTCTGTAGTCCCGGTAACCAAAACTAAAGACACCGAGGAAACTTGCCCAGGTTGAGCTGGATTGACAAAGAGGCCATCGTCAAGCACCTCAAGGAAGTCCCGTTCCGAATACTGGAGCAGGTACCCGAGCTATCTGGCGGCCTGGCGATTGCCCATGGACGAAATCTTTGCTGCGAAGATTTTTGTGGCGACAGACAATTGGCTGGAAAGGATGGTGCCCGGAGACAGAATCGAACTGCCGACACGGGGATTTTCAATCCCCTGCTCTACCAACTGAGCTATCCGGGCGTGTGCCGCTAAGGCGAAGGGTGCGTATTAAAACCGTAGTCGCGGCGGGAGTCAAGCAGCCGCCGGGCCGGGCGGCTATTTTTCCGGGGGGACGTAGCCCTCCGCCTTGTCGTGCTCCTCCCCGGCGAGGAACTTGTCCATTTCCTGCTGCAGGTACTTTCTCGCTTCGGGGTCGATCAGGCTCAGCTGCTTCTCGTTGATCAGCATGGTTTGCTGGGCCTGCCACTCTTCCCAGGCCTTTTTCGAGACGTTCTCGTAGATGTCCTGGCCCTTGGGGCCGGGGTAGGGCGGGGCCATCAGGCCCTCCAGTTCCTGCTGGTAGCGCTTGCAGAATACGGTGCGTGTCATTGCTTGCTCCCGGGTCAGAGGTTCGCCAGCAGCCGGGCGACGGGCGCGGCGAGGCCGATTTGTTGCGGTCGGGCCACCTTATACCAGAGCTGGTCGCTGGCGGCCATTACGCCTGTAGGTGTGGCGTCCAGTTGCGCTTGCAGGGGCTGGATGTCCAGGTGGTAGTGGCTGAAGGTATGGCGAAAGGCGGTGCCGGTGGCGATCGCTGTCGGTTGGCGGCCGAAGCGGTCCAGGCACCAGTCGCCGGCAGCGGCGGTATCCGCCAGTTCCGGAAAGCACCACAGGCCGCCCCAGATACCGCTCGGGGGGCGCTTCTCCAGCAAGACGTCGCCGGCCGCGTCGCGCAGGATCAGGAACACGGTGTCGCGCACCGGCAGTGCCTTGCGCGGCTTCTTGCCGGGGAAGTCCGTCTGGCGGCCCTGGGCCCTGGCGCTGCAATCAGCCTGCAGCGGGCATTCCTCGCAGCGCGGCCGGCTGCGGGTGCACAGGGTGGCCCCCAGGTCCATGATCGCCTGGGTGTATTCTGCCACCCGCTGTCGTGGCGTGTACTGTTCGGCCAGTTGCCACAGCTCTCGATGTACCGCGGTTTCCCCCGGCCAGCCCGCTACTCCCTGGTGGCGGGCCAGCACCCGCTTGACGTTGCCGTCCAGGATGGCCGCCCGCTGGCGAAAGGCGATGCTGGTGATGGCGCCGGCGGTGGAACGGCCTATGCCGGGCAGGGATTCCAGGGCTTCGACGCTGGCGGGGAATTCGCCGCCATACTGCTCGCACAGCTGCTGGGCGGCACGGTGCAGGTTGCGGGCCCGGGCGTAGTAGCCCAGGCCCGTCCACAGGTGCAAGACTTCGTCCGGGGGTGCCGCAGCGAGCGCCTGGACATCGGAAAAGCGGGCCATGAAGCGCTCGTAATAGGGGATGACGGTCCGCACCTGGGTCTGCTGCAGCATGATTTCGGAGACCCAGACGCGATAGGGACTGGTGTCCCGCTGCCAGGGCAGATCCTTGCGTCCGTGCTGGTCGAACCAGGCCAGAAGGCGACGGGAAAATGTTTGCTTGGAGGCCATGGCGCGGTAGTGTACTGCAGCCTCCGCCGGCGGGCGAAGCAGGATTGCACAAGCCCGAATACGGCCCCTGTGCGTAAACAGGACAACGAAGCATTCAGCAGGAGGGGCAGAGACCCATGAAAAGCGCGCTAGTGGCAGTGGTCGCGGCGGCTTCCATTGCCGTCACCGGCTGCGGCGTGGTGCTGGGGCAGAAGCAGGCGCCGGCAGCGGTAAATACCCTCGTATATACCCCCGCCGAGTGGCCGACACCGCTGCAGGCCGACGTCTACCAGCCTCGGGGCGAGGGGCCTTTCCCGGGCATGCTGCTGGTGCACGGGGGCGGCTGGGAGCGCCGCAGCCGGGACGACATGGACCGCCTTGCCCGCTATTACGTGGGCCAGGGCTACGTGGTCATGAATGTCAGCTATCGGTTCGCCCCCGAAGCACGGTACCCGGCCCAGGTGCACGACCTGCAGCAGGCCATGCACTGGCTGCACCGGGAGGCCGGTCGCCTGGGCCTGGATGTGGAGCGCATCGGCGCCTTTGGCTACTCGGCAGGCGCTCACCTGGTGAGCCTGATGGCACTGGCCGCGGGCACCGGCAGTGACCTCGACCAGCCCTGGGGCGGAGAGCGCACCCGGCCCGCGGCAGTGGTAGCGGGAGGTGCGCCGATGGACCTGCGCAAGTATACCGGTGGCAAGCTGGTGCCCCAGTTCCTGGGCGGGCGTATCAGTGAGATCCCGGAAACTTTTGCCGCCGCCTCCCCGGTCACCCGGGTGCACCCGGATGCCCCCCCGTTCCTGTTGTTCCACGGCACTCGCGACAGCCTGGTAACGATCGATCACGCGGAAGAGTTCGTCGCCGCCCTCGCTGCCCACGAGGTGCCGGTTGCGCTGGAGCGGCAGGGCGGTCGCGGCCATATCCTGAGCTTCCTCACGGTGGGGACCGTGCTGCCGGAGGCCGACGCCTTCCTGCAGCGGCATCTGGCCGCGGTGGACTAGTTTGGGTGACACTTTGTTGTCCCCCGGCAGTTGCGTGAATTCCTTGTCATGCAATGATGGAAACCCCCCTACTTGAGTTCCCATGGGCAGGGTGGCCGCATTTGATGAAACGCGATGCTTGTCGGGTTGCCGATGGCTGGCCATTATACTGTATAAATATGGGTCTTCCCCGAATCGTGTGGAAACGTAGTGTTCCCCTCCCATCTTGGGTATGGTTCATCCATCATTCCTTTTTCTATTTTAGGCGATGGACGAAGTTACCCTCTATGAACGTATCCTCGGCAT
>CAMYIZ010000014.1 GCA_947258585.1 uncultured Haliea sp.
GCTCGCCCCGCGGGCCCGGCCCGCAGCCCGGAGGACTTTGTGCGCAGCCTGTGGCCGCTGGCAGAGCCCGCAGCGGCGGAGTTGGGGGTGGCGCCGGCGGTATTGATCGCCCAGGCCGCGCTGGAGACCGGTTGGGGCCAGCACGCTGTGCCGTCGGCTCAGGGCAGCAGCCACAACCTGTTCAATATCAAGGCCGGGCGCAGCTGGCAGGGCCCCACCGCCACGGTGCAGACCCTGGAATACGACGGCGACGTGGCCTCCCTGGAGCGGGCGACCTTCCGGGTGTATGCCTCCCCCGGCGAATCCTTTGCCGATTACGTGGCGCTGATTCGCGGCAGCCCCAGGTACCAGGATGCGCTGGCCAGCGCCGCGGAGCCCGAGGCCTACCTGCGGGAGCTGCAGGCGGCGGGCTATGCCACGGACCCGGCCTATGCCGACAAGATTCTGGCCATCCTTGAGCGCGGCCCGGTCGCCGCCACGGTGGCGGAATTAAAGAAATCGGCGGATCTGCCGCCAACATCCCAAGAATGGCGGCCCGAGGCCGCATGAACCCTGACTGAGGCCTGCCGTGGCGGATCTGCTTAACATCGGGACATCGGCGCTGCTGTCATTGCAGCGGGCCCTGACGACGACGGGCCAGAATATCGCCAACGTCAACACCGAGGGCTACAGCCGCCAGCGGGTGGGTTTTGCGAGCCTGCCGCCCGAGGCGACCGGCGCCGGATTCCTGGGTACCGGGGTCACGATCGACTCGATCAGCCGCAGCTTTGACCAGTTCCTGGCCCAGGATGTGCGCAGCCGCAGTTCGACCAGCGCGGGGTCCAGCACCCTGAGCGCTCTCGTTTCCCGTATCGATGGCCTGCTGGCCGACTCGGCGGTGGGGGTGGCGCCGGGCATCGAGGGCTTTTTCAACGCGCTGCAGGACGTGGCCAACAACCCGGGTTCGCTGCCGGAGCGGCAGGTGCTGTTGGGTGAAGCCAACGAGCTGGCGAGCCGGTTCCAGGCCCTGGATGGCCAGCTGCGCAGCCTCGACAGTGAAGTGAGCCAGCGGATAACCACCTCCGTCAAGGATATCAACTCGCTGGCCGCCAGTATCGCCGCGCTCAACGAACAGATAACCCGCGCCACCGCGCAGAGCGGCGGGCAGCCGCCCAATGACCTGCTGGATGCCCGCGACCAGGCCATCAACAGACTGGCGGAAAAAATCGGGGTGACGACCGTGACCCAGGAGGATGGCGCCGTCAACATCCTGGTGGGCAGCGGCCAGGCGCTGGTGGTGGGGTCCTCGGTCACTGAACTGCAGACCTTCCGCGATCCCTTCGACGCCTCCAGGGTCAATGTGGGTCTTTCCGGAGCTGCGTCCGGCGTTGACATCGGGCGCTTCCTCAGCGGCGGCGAACTGGGTGCCGCGCTGTCGTTTCGCAGCGGGGTGCTGGACAGCGTGCGCAACGAGCTGGGGCTGCTGGCTACCGGTATCAGCGCCACCTTCAATGCCCAGCACAGCCTGGGCATGGATTTGCAGGGCCTGCCTGGCGGCAATTTCTTCCGCCCGCTGGAACCGGCGGTGTCCGGATCTGCAGCCAACACGGGCACGGCGACCGTGACAGCCTCCCTGGCCGACGTCAGCGCGCTCACCGGGGCGGATTACCGGTTGAGTTTCGATGGCAGTCAGTGGACCCTGCGCAACCAGCAGACCGGGGCCAGCCAGACGGGCGCCGGCCCGACCTTCAGCATCGATGGCGTGGGCATCAGCATCGGCGGTACCGCTGCGGCTGGCGACAGCTTCCTGATTCAGCCGGTGGCGCAGGGTGCCAACCTGTTCGCCGTCGCGGTCGGCAATCCGGCGTCCATCGCGGTCGCCTCCCCGGTGCGCAGCAGCGTCGGCAGCGGCAACCTGGGTGACGCCGGGCTGGCAGGGCTCGCGGTTGACAACGTGGCGGGACTGCCGCTGTCCGGTGCCATCAGCCTTACCTTCAACCCCGATGCACTGGGTGCCGGTGTACCCGGCTACGACGTCTCCGGAATCGCGGGCGGCCCCATCGCCTATGACCCGGCCACCGACAGCGGCGGCGTTGAGGTCACCCTGGGCGGCCTGCGATTCGAGCTGAGCGGTACGCCCGCCGCGGGCGACACCCTGGGCATCGTCAACAATACCGATGGTACCGGCGACAACCGCAACGGCCTCGCGCTGGCCGCCCTGCAGACCTCCCGGGTGCTTGCCGGCGGTACCGCCAGCTACCAGGACGCCTACGCCAGCCTGGTGGCGGACGTCGCTGTGCGCAGCCGGCAGGCCAGCGCCTCGGCGGACGCGGATTCCGTCCTGCTGCAGCAGGCGGTTTCCTCCCGGGACAGTGTCCAGGGGGTGAATCTGGACGAGGAGGCCGCCAACCTGCTGCGCTATCAGCAGGCCTACCAGGCAGCGGCGCAGGTGATATCGGTGGCCGAGACCGTGTTCCAGGCTCTCCTCGACGCAACGCGTCGCTAACCCGGGAGTTTCCGCATGCGTCTTTCCACGGCACAGATATTCCAGCAGGGTATCAGCAGCATTCTCAACCAGCAGGCCCAGCTGCAGAAAACCCAGCAGCAACTGGCCAGCGGGCTGCGGGTGACCACGCCCGCGGATGATCCGGTCGCCGCGGTTCGTATCCTCGACCTTACCGAGGACCTGCAGCGGCTGGACCAGTTCCAGCGCAACGGCGACATGGCGGAGGGCCAGCTGGCCCTGGCGGACACCGTGCTGCAGGACGTGACCGATGTGCTGCAGCGGGTGCGCGAACTGGTGGTGCAGGCCAACAATGCCACCCAGACGCCGGAAACCCGGCGTTCCATTGCCACCGAGCTTGAGGGGCGCCTGGAGGAACTGGTCAGTCTGGCGAATACCCGGGACGCCAACGGGGAATACCTCTTTGCGGGTTTTCAGGCCCAGACCCAGCCCTTCAATCGCAGCGGCGGCAGCGTCGTCTACAGCGGTGACGACGGCCAGCGTTTCCTGCAGATAGCGGCCAGCTCGCAGATCGCCGTGCGCGACTCGGGGCGCGCGGTATTCATGGATATCCCGGTTGGCAACGGGGTTTTCGATGTTCGCGCCGATGCCGGGAACGCCGGCACGGCCATCCTGAAGGCCAGCAGTGCCAACAACAGTTACCAGCGCGATGCCTACACGATCAGCTTCAGCCAGCCGACGCCCGCGGATCCGGTCAGCTACACGGTCACCGACAGCAGCTCGGCGGTGGTGGCCAGCGGTCCCTTCGAGTCGGGCGACAGCATCGCCTTCAACGGCGCCACCATCACCCTTGAGGGTACTCCGGCAGACGGCGACAGCTTTACCATTCCCGCGGCGGCGCGCCAGGACATGTTCAGCAGTGTGCAGAACATCATCGACCAGCTGCAGAACACCGGTACCGGTCCCGCCCCCTCGGCGGCGGTCAACAACGCCCTGGCCAGCGGCCTCGGCAACCTCGACCAGGCGCTGGGGCGAATGCTGGAGCAGCAGGCCGACCTGGGGGTGCGACTGAACCGCATCGACAGCCAGCGCGAGAGCAACGACGCCTTTACCCTGCAGCTGCAGGAAACCCTGTCGGAGGTCCGCGACCTCGACTTGACCGAGGCCATCAGCCGCCTCAACCTGCAGTTGGTGGCCCTGGAGGCGGCGCAGCAGAGCTACGTGCGCATCCAGGGCCTGTCCCTGTTCAATTTCCTGTAAAAATATCTGCGACCGGCCCTAAAGTTCCTTCCCGGGTGTCCGCTAACTGGCTTGAGCGGGGAGTTTTCTCCCCAAGCCGATAGACGGGGACCAGCGTCGACTCCACAGGGGAAGCTGACGCGAAACAAGAAGGAATGAAGCCATGCCTCAGATTATCAATACCAATATTCCGTCGCTGACAGCACAGCGCAACCTCAACAGCTCCCAGAATGATGTGGCGACTTCCCTTCAGCGCCTCTCGTCCGGCTTGCGCATCAACAGCGCCAAGGACGACGCCGCGGGCCTCGCCATCTCCGAGCGCTTCACTACCCAGATTCGCGGCCTGAACCAGGCGATCCGCAACGCCAACGACGGGATCTCCCTGGCCCAGACCGCCGAGGGCGCGTTGGGCGAGTTGTCCTCCAACCTGCAGCGGATTCGGGAACTGGCGGTGCAGTCCGCCAACGCCACCAACTCCGATTCCGACCGTGCCGCCCTGAACCAGGAAGTGCAGCAGCGCCTGGCGGAAATCGATCGCGTCGCCAGCCAGACCTCCTTCAACGGCCGCAAGGTGCTCGACGGCAGCTTCGGCAGCGCCCTGTTCCAGGTCGGTGCCAACGTCGGTGAGACCATCGGCCTGAACCTGGCCACCAGCATGCGCACCTCCTCCATCGGCACCGTGGCCACCGCGACCTCGGTCGATCTGGATACGTTGATTGCGGCGGGGTCAGACCCGGTCACCGGTTCCGCGGCGACCTATACCTTTGATGCGACGGCCCTGATTGGCAACTACAGCACGGTTGCAGCCGTCGCGGGTAGCGATACGGTAGATTTTTCCGCTACGACCGTAGCCCCTAGCGATACAGTCACGGTCAATGGGGTCGTATTTACCTTTGCTGATAGTACTTCAGCTACCAGTACGGTTGTTGATGCAACGAATGTAACGGTAAACGTTGATTTCACCAACGGCGCAGACAATCAGGACGCAGCTGACGCGTTTGTTGCAGCATTCGCCCTGGCGGTGACCGATGCGGGCGGCACTGGCACGAGTGCGGCTCTCAGTGGCCTGAGTGCTACCAACGCCGGTGGAACGTCTACGACGGCGACGATTGCTGATACCGCGGCCGGACTGGCGGCCACAGTTGGCCGCACCGTGACGGCGTCAGACGCGACTGTCACGCAGGATGTGACCGGTTCTGACGAAGACACCAGCGCCAACCGGACCTTCACGGTAACCGACCCCGAAAGCAATGTGCTGACCGTCACCCTCGACAGCAACATTACCTCGGCCGGGGACCTTATCACTGCCATCCAGGGCCAGACCGGCTACGGCGCGGCCACCTTTACGGTGGGCGCTGGTACGGGCAGTGAGGTTGTCTTCACGGATGCCTCCAACGCCACCGGCAGCTTCGCCATCGGCGGCACCAACGCGACCCTGGTCACGGATGAACTGGTCGCCAGCGAAGCAGGCGTTGCGGACGATCCGGGCACCCCTGCCACGACCCTCACCCTGGCCGGTAGTGAACTGACCTTCCAGTTTGGCGACGCTGACGCCCTTGCGGTTGCGGCCGGCACCTACTCCGACGTGCAGTCCTTCGTCAACGCGGTGAATGTGGCCCTGGCCGGCAACGCTTCGGCGTCCTTGGACGAGAATAACGTCCTGACCATCACGTCCGGCTCTGACATCACTATTGCCGGCGCCCAGGCTTCTGTGTTCACAGAAACATCGGTGCCCGCATCCGGCAGCCTGGACGACGCCAACGTCCTGACCGTGGCCGATGCCAACTCCACGATCCAGCGCATCGACTCGGCCCTGACTGCGGCGGCGGATCTGCGCAGCACCTTTGGTGCGATCCAGAACCGGCTCGAGTCCACGATCGCCAACCTGAGCACCACCACGGAAAACCTGAGCGCTTCCCGGAGCCGGATCCTCGACGCCGACTTCGCGGCGGAGACCGCGGCCCTGGCCCGCGCCCAGATTCTGCAGCAGGCCGGCATCTCGGTTCTGGCGCAGGCCAACGCCCAGCCCCAGAACGTTCTGGCCCTGTTGCAGTAAGCGGGAATAGTGGAGTCACGGTGAAGATACCCGCCGGCGGGGCGAGAGGGTGATCCCTCTCGCCTTTTTGCGGTCCGGGGCGGGTTCGACAGTCGTGGCAAGGAGGAAGTATTTATGGCAAACCCGGTAGCGCCATCACCGCAATTGGCGGTAGTCCCCTTCGCGGGGAAGTCCGCCGCACAGCCGGCGGCAGCTGCGGGCCGGCAAGAAGCTGTCGCGGACGGCAAGTCCGTGCCAGCCGTTGCCGCCAACAGGGCCGCTGCAACATCCCCGCCTTCCGCGGAGGTTGCGCAGGCGACGCGCGAGATTTCCTCGTACATACAGACCGTCAACAGGTCATTGCAGATTTCTGTTGAACAGGATCTGGGGACCACGGTCATCACCGTGATCGATGAGGCGACGGAAGAGGTGGTACGGCAGATTCCGTCCGAGGATATCCTGGCCCTGGCGCGGTTTATTGCCGAACAGCAGCAGGAGCTTGGCGGGGTCGATCTTCCGGTCAGGGGCCTGCTGATGGACAGCGAAGGCTGATTCCAATTACTGTAGTCATTCTGGCATTGTTTTTGCGTAAATATTTCATCGGCACTTCAGGGCAGATGGAGACAGGGATGGGCAGATGGTAGCGGTAACGGGAGTTGGCTCCGGGCTCGATATCGAGTCGCTGGTCAGCCAGTTGCTGACAGCGGAGCGCACACCGGTCGAAACCAGGCTGGTGCAGCGCGAGGCGGCCCTGACCAGCGAGCTGTCTGCGTTTGGCACCCTCAAGGGATTGCTGGCGGATCTGCAGGGCCAGGTCAGTGCCCTGAAAAACCCGGCCACCTTTTCCCAGCGCAGCGCCTCCAGTTCGGATTCGGCCGCCATCGGCGTCACTGCCGCGGCGAATGCCAGCGTTGGCAGCTACTCCCTGGCGGTGAGCGCGACGGCAAGTGCACAAACCCTTGCCTCGGGCACGTTTGCCGGCAAGACCGATCCAATAGGGCAGGGTGTACTCACGATCCGCTTCGGCACTCTGTCTGCCACCCCCGCCGATCCAGGCCCCCAACAGGTCACCAGTTTCACCGAGAACACTGAGCGCGCCGGTGGGCAGATCACGATCGACAGCAGCAACAACACGCTGGAGGGTGTTCGGGACGCCATTAACGGGGCTGGACTCGGCGTATCCGCGTCGATCGTCAAAGACGGTGGCGGCTTCCGTCTGCTCCTGAGCAGCCCCGCCACGGGAGCGGCCAACAGCATAGAGCTCTCGGTGGAGGACCAGGGGGACGGCAACAACCTGGATGCCGCGGGGTTGTCGCGGCTGGCGTTCAACAGCCAAGCGGCGAATCTCACCCAGACCCAGGCCGCGGCCGATGCGCAATTCACGTTGAACGGGCTGGCGCTCAGCAGCGCCAGCAATACCGTGACCGAGGTGATTGAGGGGGTTACCCTCACCCTGGGGGCGGTGACCGAGCGCAATGTCAGCGTCAACGTCACCGAGAACAGGGATGCGGTACGCACGGCGGTGGAGAAACTGGTCACTGCCTACAACAGTTTCATCAGCACGGCAGGGACCCTGACCCGCTATGAACCCGCCACCGGCCTGGCCGGTCCGCTGCAGGGGGACTCCGGTACGCGGGCCATCATCAGCCAGGTGCGCTCCGCGTTGACCGACAGCGTCCGGTCTGCGGAGGGGGCCTACGGCTCGCTCGCGGAGCTGGGCATTACCACCGCTGCCGATGGCAAGCTGAGCATAGACAATACGCGCCTCGATGCCGCCCTGGAGGACGGGCTCGGCACCCTGGGCAGCCTGTTCAGTCAGTCCGACTCGACGGGCATCGCCCAGCGCCTGGACAGCCTGCTGGGAGGGTTTCTCGGCAGCACCGGTTTGCTGGAGGCGCGTGAAGACGGGCTGGAAACCAGGATCCAGTCGATCAGCACGGATCGCGAAGCCCTGGACCGGCGGCTGGAGTCGCTGGAGGCGAGATACCGCGCCCAGTTCAACGCGCTGGACGGGCTGTTGGCCCAGATCAGCAGTACCAGCTCCTTTGTGGTGGAGCAGTTGGCCAATATTCCATTACCGAGCGATCGTTTTTAACCTTAGCGACGGACAGGAACCGCAGCATGAATTCCAGACAAGCTCTTAATGCCTATAGCCGGGTCGGGGTCCAGAGCGGCGTCACCGACGCCTCCCCGCACCAGCTGATCAGCATGTTGATGACCGGTGCACAGGATCGCATCGCCGAGGCCCGGGGCGCCATGGAGCGACAGGAGCGCGCACGCCAGGGAGAACTGCTGGGCAAGGCCATCAGCATCATCGACAATCTGCGCGCCAGCCTCGATCACGACAGGGGCGGGGACGTGGCGCGCACACTCAGCGATCTCTACGACTACATGCAGCGGCGTCTGCTGGAGGCCAACGCGAGCTCGGAGCCGGACCTGCTGGCGGAAGTCCAGGGCCTGCTGGCGACCGTGCGGGAAGGCTGGGAAGGGATTCCCGCTGAACAGCGGCGGCCGGCAGGATGATCCTGAGCTTTCCCGGAGGCCAGGCACAGGGTCCGGCCGCCGGCGCCAGGGATGAAAAACTGTCCCAGTGCCGGCGCCTGGCGCATGTCCTCACCCTAACCAGGGATATGCTGGCCCTGGCGGATGCCGGCGACTGGGACGCGGTCGCGAGTCTGGAGCAGGCGAGGCGGGAAGACCTCTCGGCCTGTTTTTCCGGGACCCAGGATCCGGGTCAGGCGGAGCTGGTGGCGGAGGCGCTGGCGGCCATCCTGCACCTGAATGAGGAGCTCATGGCACGCCTCACGGCGGCCCGGGAACTCGCGCTGGAGCAGGGGGTCGCGCAGGCCCGCACGCGGGCCGCGCTGAGCCACTACGAGTCGGTCAAGTCTCATTCCTGACACCATGCCGCACCGGCATTGGCCTGTGCTATCGTAGACATTTTTGCGGAGCGGCAGCCATGGCTGACAGTGACAGCGGTAACGGCCTGGTGTACAGCGACAACATTGCGGTGGCCTGGAAACCGGTGGACTATGCGCCGGATGCGACGCACCTCGCCATGGTCAATGCCTCCAACGAGAGCTTCCTGCGCGCGGTGTCCGCCATCGGCGATGGCGTGCCCGGCAAGGACGGGGGGGAAACGCCCGCCGCCATGAGCCAGGAGTTTGCCCGTCTCGACCTCAAGCTGAACCTTGTCCTGGACCTGGTCAGCTCCCTGATCTACCACGAGCTGGATATTCCCCCGGTGAGTGCGGTCAAGGTCTCGGCCACGGGGGTAAGTTGGCAGGGCGATGTCCCTGCGCCCGGCGCGCGGGTGTTCCTGCAGCTGTACATCCAGCGGGGCCTGCCGAAGCCCCTGTGCTGCTACGGAGAGGTCATCAGCACTGCCGAGGAGTACCAGGCGGGAGAGGCCAGGGTCCGCTTCGTGGGCCTGGAGGGCGCCGCCGGTGTGTGGCTGGAGAAACTCATTTTCCGCCACCACCGTCGAGAGGTGGCCTTCAGGCGCGCCAGCGCGGGGGAGTAAATCAACTTTTTCGCAGTAAAGAGGTGTCAAGAAGTTGACAGGGCCGGGGTGCGTGCGCAAACTCGGCCCCTGTTCAACTCGTCACCCGCTGTAGAAAGGACTCCACTGCGTGCCCCCTTCTTCTTCTGGCAGTAACCCCCTCGTTGGACACAGTCGTGCCATGGATGGCATACGCACCCTGGTATCCCAGGTGGCTGGCAGTGAAGCGACTGTACTGATCCTGGGCGAATCCGGCACCGGCAAGGAAGTGGTGGCGCGAGGTGTCCACGATGCATCCAGCCGCCGCGACGGCCCCTTCGTCCCTGTGAACTGTGGCGCCATCCCCGCCGATCTACTGGAATCCGAGCTGTTTGGGCACGAAAAAGGTGCTTTCACCGGTGCCATCAGTTCCCGCCGCGGGCGCTTTGAGCTGGCTGCGGGCGGCACGCTGTTCCTGGATGAAATCGGGGATATGCCCCTGACCATGCAGGTGAAGTTGCTGCGGGTGCTGCAGGAGCGGTGCTTCGAGCGCGTTGGCAGCGGTGTTTCCCAGCCCGCGGACGTACGGGTGGTGGCCGCCACCCACCAGGACCTGGAGGAGCGGATCGAGGACGGTCGCTTTCGCGCCGACCTCTATTACCGTCTCAATGTGTTCCCGATCGAGGTCGCGCCGCTGCGGGAGCGCCAGGATGATATCGCCCTGCTGGTACGCCATTTCGCCGCGCGGCTGGCGACGGAGTCCCAGCCACCGATCAGCCTCGGCGATGACGCCCTGGAAGCGCTGCTGCAGTACGCCTGGCCCGGCAACGTTCGTGAGCTGGGTAACCTGGTGGAAAGGCTGTCCATCCTGTTCCCCGGTGCCTGCGTAGGGCTCGCGGACCTGCCGGAGAAATTCCGCCGCGACTTTGTCCCGTCGGCCGACGGTCTCGCGCCCCAACTGGCCTCTGCAGCCCCCGCACACGTCACTCTGGGAGCCGATGGGCTGGATCTGAAGGCCTACCTCAGCAACACCGAGCGCAGCCTGTTGCAGCAGGCGCTGGACGAGAGCAATTGGGTGGTCGCCAAGGCCGCCAAGCTGCTGCATCTGCAGCGCACCACCCTGGTGGAGAAAATGCGGAAGTTCGATCTGCAGCGCGAAGATGCCCGTCGGGTCTCTGACGCTTGAGCCTTGCCGTTTCCTCGTCGTCCGCGTAACTCACTGAAAAATATAAAGTAAATAAAGAAGGCACGAATTTTGCTCCAGTGCGTGAGAGTACACAGTGCGCACACCTTGGGGCTCCGTCATGCAACAGGCAAAAAATCTCGATAGCGATCAGCTACAGGAAGCCTTCCAGAGCCTGGCGCGAGTCTCCCAGGAGCTCGACTCCTCCTACCGGGACCTGCAGGCCCGGATGACTACCCTGAGCGCGGAGCTGGCCGCGGCCCGCTCCGCCCGGTTACAGGAACTCGCAGACAAGGAGCGCCTGCTGGAGCGGCTGGCGTCCCTGATGGCAATGCTGCCCGGGGGCGTGCTGCTTGTCGACGCTGACGGCGGCGTGCGCGACGCCAACCCGGAAGCCATGGCGCTGTTTGGGGAACCCCTGCTGGGCCAGCTCTGGTCCGAAGTTCGGGCGCGGGTGGACAACGGCGCGGGTCGACACCTGACCATTCACAGCCGGGAGCTCGAACAGCAGAGCGAGACGCTGGTGCTGGTGATCGACACGACCGAAGTGGCCAGTCTGCAGGCCCAGTTGGGCCGGGAACAGCGCCTGGTGGCGCTGGGCGAGATGGCGGCGCGGTTGGCGCACCAGATCCGTACACCCCTGTCATCGACCACGCTGTACCTGGCGCAGCTGCGCCGGAACGACCTGGCCCAGGCTCAGCGGGAGCGCATCTGTGGCCGCCTGGCCGACCGCCTGGCACATATGGAGGGGCTGATCGAGAGTATGCTCGGCTTCGTCCGGGATGCCCCGCCGCTGCGGGAAACACTGTATTTGCAGGATGTGCTCCAGGAGTTCGAGGCCACGGTGCAGCCGGGTCTGCAGCTGGCCGGCGGAACCATGGCGGTTACGCCAGTGGATCGCAGCCTGGTGCTGAATGGTGATCGCAGTGCTCTCGTGGGCGCGCTCGCCAACCTCGCCGTCAATGCGGCGGAGGCGGGTGGCGACGGGGTGCACATCGATGTCTGGGCGGGGGCGCTCAGCCACGGGCGTCTCCTGCTGCGGGTCCGGGACAACGGACCGGGTATCGCCGCGGAGCTGCGCGAGCGGGTTTTCGATCCATTTTTCACCACCCGGGCCACTGGCACGGGCCTGGGTCTGGCGGTGGTGGCCCGCACGGTCAATAGCCACGGCGGCGACATCCGCGTGGGCAACAGCCCGGAGGGTGGCGCGGAATTCCTGATAGAGCTACCAATGATGACAGGGAGTGCATAGGCATGGGTGCAGCGTTGAAGGTGCTGGTAGTCGAGGACGACAGTACCCTGCGGGAGGCCCTGTGCGACACCATAGAATTCGGTGGCTATTGCGTGAGCGGCGCCTGCAACGGTATTGAAGCGCTGGCATGCCTGGAGCGCGACCCCGTGGACCTGGTGATCAGCGATGTGCAAATGCCCGGCATGGACGGCGAGAGCCTGCTGCGCAAGGTCCGCAGCATCCGGCCCGACCTGCCGTTCGTGATGATGACGGCCCACGGCTCCGTGCAAAGCGCGGTTGCGGCGATGCGTGAGGGGGCCACTGACTATCTACTGAAACCCTTCGCGGCGGAAGTGCTGCTGGAAATGCTGGCGCGGTTCGAGCCCGCGCCGGCCGCGCCCGCGGAGATGATTGCCGAGGACCCGGCGATGCAGCGCGTCTATCGACTGGCGCAGCGGATTGCGCACAGCGATGCGACGGTGCTGGTGACCGGCGAGTCGGGTACCGGCAAGGAAGTTGTGGCGCGCTTTCTGCACAGCTGCTCCAACCGTTCGCAGCAGCCGATGCTGGCGATCAACTGCGCCGCGATTCCCGAGAGTATGCTGGAGTCGATGTTGTTCGGATACGAGAAGGGCGCTTATACAGGGGCGCACCAGTCGCGGCCCGGCAAGTTCGAGCAGGCCAACGGCGGTACCTTGCTGCTGGATGAAGTCTCGGAAATGGACCTCGCGCTGCAGGCCAAGCTGCTGCGGGTGTTGCAGGAAAGGGAGGTGGAACGGCTGGGGGGTAACCGGCTGATCCCGCTCGATGTGCGGGTTATCGCCACCAGCAACCGTCGGCTGGCAGACGAAGTGACCGCCGGCCGCTTCCGCGAGGACCTGTACTACCGCCTGAACGTGGTGCCGATCCATGTCCCGGCCCTGCGTGACCGCCCCGCGGATATTCCCCCTCTGGCACAGCGCTTTCTGCGCCGCTATGCGCCGCCTGCGTCGGGTCTGGTGTTCAGCGATGCCGCGCTGGAGCGCCTGGCGGGTCACGGCTGGCGCGGCAATGTGCGCGAGCTGGAGAACTGTGTCCAGCGGGCGGCGCTGCTGGCCGCGGGGCCGGAGATAAGCGCGGCGGACATTGATTTTGCGGGCACCCTGGAACCCGAGGGGCGCGCCCCGCGCCCGGCTGCGCCCGCGGAGCCGGAACCGCAGCTGGACGGGGACCTCAAGGCGCGAGAGCGGGAACTGATCGTGGCGGCCCTGGCGGCGGTCAACGGCAGTCGCAAGGAGGCGGCGGAAAGGCTGGGCATCAGCCCGCGGACCCTGCGCTACAAACTGGCGCGGTTCCGTGAGCTGGGACTGTCCGTCCCCCAGGTACAATAGAGGAGGATATGAAGTGAGCGAACTGGCAATCAACCAGGTTCTGGCGCAGATGCGGGCGATGGGCGCGCAGGCGGGCGGGGACGGTCCGGCAACACAGGACGGGGTCGAATTCTCCACCTTCATGCGCCAGTCCATTGACGATGTGAACCAGGCCATGCAGGCTTCGCGTGCCATGGCGACGGCTTTCGAGGAGGGGCGACCCGATGTCTCGCTGGCGGAACTCATGGTGACGGCCCAGAAGGCCAGTCTCGAGTTTCAGGCTCTGACGGAGGTGCGCAACAAGTTGCTGACCGCCTATCGGGAAGTCATGAGCATGCAGGTGTGAACATCGGTGTTTGATATCGCTTGCACGGGAGCAAACTGATCCATGGCAGAAAACAGCAATACCCTGGTCGCGCGCTTCAACAGTTACAGCCGCCAGCCGGCTTCCCGCCAGCTGGCATTGCTGTTTGGCCTGGCGGCGAGCATTGCCCTGGGCTTCGGCCTCGTGCAGTGGGCGGTGGTGCCGGACTACAAGCCGCTGTACGGCAACATGGCCGCCGAGGATACCAACACCGTGATCAGCGCGCTGGAGGCCAACGGCATTGCCTATCGCCTGGACAATCGCAGCGGCATGGTGGCGGTGGCCTCCGACCAGGTGCACCGCGCGCGGCTGCTGCTCGCCAGCGAGGGGTTCCCGCGGGCCGGCGGTACTGGATTCGAGAGCCTGTACCGCGAGCAGGAAATCGGGGTCAGCAGCTTCATGGAGCAGGCGCGCTACCACCGCGCCCTGGAGGAGGAACTGACCCGCACCATTTCCGCACTCGACGGCGTGCGCGGGGCCAGGGTGCATCTGGCCATGGCGAAACAGAGCGCCTTCCTGCGTCAGCGGCAGGAGCCGGCGGCATCCGTGGTGCTCCACCTCTACGCCGGGCAAATTCTCTCGGAGCGGCAGCTGGCGGGCATCGTGCATCTGGTGTCGGCGAGTGTGCCCAACCTGCAGGCGGAAGCGGTATCGGTCGTCGACCAGCAGGGCCGCCTGTTGTCATCCCGCGGACTGGATGAGGACTTCGGCTACAGCAAGGAGCAGTTTCGCCTCGCCCAGCAACTGGAGCAGCGCTACAGCGACCGCATTGTCGGTATACTTGAGCCCGTGTTGGGTCACGGCAGGGTACGGGCCGAAGTGACGGCTGATATCGACTTCACCCGGATAGAGCGCACCAGCGAAGTCTATGCCCCCGAGGTGGTGCTGCGCAGCGAGCAGACATCCGAGGAAATGACGGCGCGCCAGGCCGCGGGCGGCGTCCCCGGCACCCTGGCCAATCAGCCGCCTCCGGATGCCGAAGTGGTTGCCGATCTGGCACAGGCTGAAGGGCTGGCTGCCAATGCGCCGCCGGCCCGCACCAGCCGCCGGGAGACGCGCAACTATGAAATCGACAAGACCATCAGCCACATTCGGGAGACGCCCGGGACCCTGCGCAAGCTGTCGGTTGCCCTGGTGCTCGATCATGTCGATACGGTGGCAGAGGATGGCTCGGTGACGAGAGGGCCGCTGGCGCCCGAGCGTATCGATGAGATTACCCGTCTGGCCCGCGAGGCGGTGGGCTTCAGTGAGGAGCGCGGGGATAGTCTGAGCGTGATCAATGCCAGCTTTGTGGCGGCGCCGGCGCTGGAAACTCCCGAGGCACCGTCGCTGCTGGAGCAGGACTGGCCGTGGCGGGTTGCCCGCGGGGTCGGTGCCGCGCTGGCGCTGGGGGCCCTGCTGTTCTTCGTGCTGCGGCCGCTGCTGCAGTTCTCTTTGGCTTCGGTGCCCGCGGCAGTCGCTCCCCCGGGGCAGCGGGCGCTGGGTGCGGAGGGTTATGCGGACGCAGGTTATGCCGGCGGTGGCGGCGACGCCTACGCGGTGGGGGACGATCAGCTCACCCTGGGTGGGCAGCAGCGCGGTCTCCCTGGTGGCGGCTACCAGCAGCAGCTGCAAATGGCGCGCAATGTGGCCGAGGGCGAGCCGCAGCGCGCAGCTCACGTGATGAAACAATGGGTGGCTGACGATGGCTGAGCCTTCAGAGTCCGGTTTGTCCGGTGCCCAGCGAGCCGCCGTGTTCCTGCTCGGGGTGGGCGAGCAGTCCGCCACCGCGATCATGCGCCACATGGAACCGCGGGAGGTGCAGCGGATAGGCGAGGCAATGGCGTCGATCGCCACCGTGTCCAACGAGCAGGTGGAGGCGGTGCTGCGCGAATTCCATCAGCGCTCCAGCGCCCTGAACCCGCTGGGCCTGGCGGCGCCTGAGTTTACCCGGCGCGTGCTCACCCAGGCACTGGGTGAAAGCAAGGCGCGGTCGATGCTCGCCAAGGTCATGCCCGGCAAGCAGCAGACCTCGGGTATCGAAGCGCTGAAGTGGATGGACCCGTCCGCGGTGGCTGAACTGCTGGAAGACGAACACCCGCAAATCGTTGCCATCGTGCTCGCTTCGCTGGAGGAGGATCACGCGGCCCAGGTATTGATCAACATCCCCGAGCCGATACGCGGTGAGGCTCTGCTGCGGGTGGCGCGCTTGCAGGTCATCGACCCGGCGGCCATGGAGGAGCTGGACAAGGTTCTGGAAAAACAGCTGGGCAAGGTTCGCCGGACCCCCCCCCGGTCGGTCAATGGCATGAGCAGCGCGGCGGCCATCCTCAACAACGTCAAGGCCGATGTCGAGGCGGAGCTGCTCGGCGCGCTCAAGGATGCGGACGCGGAGCTTGGGGAAAAGGTCGGCGAGCTGATGTTCGTGTTCGACAATCTGCTGGAGCTCGACGATCGCGGCATGCAGCGCCTGATTCGGGAAATCGCGGTGGACAGCCTGGTCATTGCGCTCAAGGGCGTCGATGAACAGCTGCAGAACAAGTTTTTCAGCAACATGTCGACCCGCGCCGCGGACATGCTGAAGGAGGATCTGGAAGCCAAGGGGCCGGTCAAGCTGTCCGAGGTGGAAATCGCACAGAAGGAAATCCTGGCGATTGCGGGTCGCCTCGCGGACGAGGGTGAATTGGCCCTGGGCAAGGGTGGCGATGACTTCGTCTGACCCCGGAAAAGCCCGCAGCTGGCAGCTTCCTCCCCTGCAACAGGTGGAGCCCGAGCCGCCACCCGATCTGGCGGGCATGGCCGAATCTGCCCGCGCCGAGGGTTACGCAGCGGGTCATGCAGAGGGCAGGGCGGCCGGGCTCGCCGCTGCCGAGGCCGCCGCGGCGGAACTCACTGCGCTGTGTCGGGCCATGGTGATGCCCTTCCGCGAGCAGGAAACCGTCCTGCTCGCGGACCTGGCCTCGCTGGTATCGCGGGTGGCGACGGCCGTGGTGCGCCGGGAACTGGAGACTTCCCCGGCGGTGATTGAGGCGGTGCTGGCCGAGGCTCTCGCGGTGATGGGTACTGTCGAAGGCGCGATCAGCATTCGCCTCCATCCACGGGACTACCAGCGCGCCCGCGAGTTTCTGGCCGGGCTGCAGTCCGGCCAGCAGGTGGAGTTGCTGGAGGATGCCAGTGTGTCCCGGGGCGGCTGCCTGCTGTCAGCGGCGGCCTCCTTTCTCGACGCGTCCGTTGAGCGGCGCCTCGAGGACAGTCTGCAGGCCCTGCGCGATGCCACCGATGGCAGTCCGGCGCCGGGCGACGCCGCGCTTCGCCCGGAGGGTGGCGCATGACACTGGCGGCGCAGCGTATTGCCGAACGGGGCCAGCGGCTGCAGCAGAGGCTGTCGAGCCTGGCTGTGGACCTGCGGCAGGAGCCCCTGATTCGCGAGGGGCGCCTGGTGCGTATGGTCGGCACCCGGCTGGAGGTCGAGGGCTGTATCGGCGCCGTGGGCAGTCGCTGCAGTATTTTCTCGGAAGAACAGCGCCGGGTGGAAGCTGAGGTCGTCGGGTTTTCCGAGGGGCGGTTGATCCTGATGCCCGAGGGCAACCTGCACGGGGTCATGTTGGGTGCCCGGGTGCGGCCGCTGGGATTCAGCCACCGCGTCGGTGTCGACGAGCAGCTGCTGGGCCGGGTACTCGACGGGGCGGGACATCTGCTGGACGCCGGTGCGCAGGTGATATTTCGTCAGTACGTGCCCCTGCGTGGCGCCCCCATCAACCCGCTTGCCCGGGGGCCGGTACGGGAGCCGCTGGACGTGGGAGTGCAGGCGATCAACTGCCTCGCCACCGTTGGCCGCGGCCAGCGCATGGGTCTGTTTGCCGGCAGCGGGGTCGGCAAGAGCACCCTGCTGGGGATGATGACCCAGCACACCGCGGCAGACGTGGTGGTGGTGGGCCTGATCGGCGAGCGCGGCCGGGAAGTGCGGGAGTTTGTCGAGGACATTCTCGGGCCCGCGGGGCTGCGCCGGGCGGTGGTGGTCGCCACCCCGGCGGATGACCCGCCCCTGATGCGGGTGCACGGTGCCTGGCGCGCGACGGCGATTGCCGAGTATTTCCGCAGCCAGGGCAAGAACGTCCTGCTGCTGCTCGATTCGCTCACGCGCTTTGCCCAGGCCCAGCGCGAGATCGGCCTGGCGGCCGGCGAGCCACCGGTGGCCAAGGGCTATCCGCCCTCGGTGTTCTCCCTGCTGCCGGCCCTGGTGGAGCGCACCGGCAATACGGTGGAAGGGTCGATCACCGCTATCTACACCGTGCTGGTCGAAGGTGATGACCTGTCGGACCCGATCGCCGACGCCGCCCGTGCCATCCTCGATGGTCATATCGTACTGTCCCGGGAGCTCGCGGATTCCGGCCTGTTTCCCGCCTTCGATATCGAGGCGTCCATCAGCCGGTCCATGGTCAATGTCGTGGGCAGCAGCCAGCTGCAGGTGGCGCGGGAGATCAAGGAGCTGTACGCTACATGGCGTCAAAACCGCGATCTGGTGGCAATCGGTGCCTATGAAAAGGGTAGTGACTCGATGATTGACCGCGCCCTGGGAGCCATCGGCCCGATCAGGAGCCTGGTGGCGCAGCCCTGGCATGAGAAGCGCGATATGCACAGCAGTCTGCAGGCGCTTGCCGATACTGCACGCGCCGCCGGCCTGGGTGGCAAGGCGTGACCGCGGACAAGCTCGACAGGGTGGCGACGGTGGCCCGCGCGGATACCGCCGAGGCGGCTCGCAGCCTGCAGCAGCAACAGCAAACCCACGGCGGTCACAGCAGCCAGCTGGACCAGTTGCAGCGGTTCGCGGAGGAATACGAGCAGCGGCTCAGGGATATGGCAGCCGCGGGCATGCACGCGGCGCAACTGCAGGACTATCGCCGCTTTCTCGCCAATCTCAATGAGGCGATCCGGCTCCAGTTGCAGGCAGTCGCAGACAGCGCCACAACCTTGCAACAGCGCCGCCAGGACTGGATGCAGCAATCATTGCAGACCTCCACGCTGGAAGATTTTATCGCCCGCCGCCAGGTGCTGGCCCGCGAGCAGGCGCAGCGCAAGGAGCAGCGGGAGGCGGACGACCGGTTCAACTCCGCCCCGGGTGGGGATCCGAGCTGTTGATGGCACGCCGTTTGCAGTAGAGCTCCTGACCAAGGAGCATTGTGCATGATCACGTTTCCATCCCTGCCGCTATTTGTCGCCACCGAAGCAGCGCCAGCCGCGGCGACGGCTGCAGACCAGCCTCAGGGCGGCCCATTGTTTGCCGAGTTCCTGGCCAACGCCGGCGGCAACCCGGGCGCTGCAGCAAGCGGCAAGGCATTGCCGCCGCCAGGGCCAGAGTTGCCGCTCCCCGACGGCACGACTCCGCCGCCACTGGCGGCTGCACAGGCAATGCCCGGCGTCACCCAGGCGCCCGCAAACGCTGCACGGGCAATGCACGCCGTCACCCAGGCGCCCGCAAACGCAATGCTCCCGGCGGGAATACTGGCGGAGGTGTCGGGTGAGACGCTGGAGACGGCGGCGGATTTCCCGGCCGCCGAGCCGGCGGAGACATCAGCTGCAACCCTTGTCGCCCGTGCTACCGCCGCCACCCCGGCGCCGGAAGCAGATGTGGTCACCTTGCCATTGGCCGCCGGCGGCCAGCCCCCAGTCGCCACCGACGATACGGATGCTCTCCCTGCCGCGCGCGCGCCAGTGAGCGCAATGGCGTCACCCCTGGCGCCAGTTCCCGCCACGCCGCCAGCTCCAGCGCCAGGGTCACTACCGGCGCCGCCCGGTGTTGCCCTGGCGGATCTGGCCATGCCGCCCGCCGCAGCCGAGGTCGGGGCGGCCCGTCCCGACAGTCTGCTACCGGCGCTGCCCACTACCCCGGCTGCCCAGGGCGAGCCGTCGGCGCTGTCCATGCCCTCCACCGCAGCGGTTGCACCCGACGCGGCGCTGCAGTCCCCGCCGCGGCCCCAGCTGCCTCAGTCCCTGCCGCTGCAGCATGCGCCCCAGGATCCGGGCTTCAGCGGTGAGCTGGCCAACCGCTTGCAGGTCTTTGCCCGCAATGGCGTGCAGGAGGCGACCCTGCAACTGCACCCGGCCGAGTTGGGGCGTTTGCAGGTATCCATCACCACCGATGGTGACCAGGCCAGGGTTGTGTTTGTGGCCGACAATGCCGCTGCCCGGGATGCCATCGAGCAGTCGATGCCGCGCCTGCGGGAGCTCCTGGCACAGAGCGGGTTGCAGCTTGCGCACAGTGATGTTTCGGGGCAGTCGCAGGCCGGGGGACAGCGGGGCAACAGCCCTGCCGGGACCACCGGGTTCCAGGACCCTGACAGCGGACTCACCCTGGCGGCGGTCGATGCGCCCTCGGCGGCCGGCAGCGCTGCCGGCACCTACCTGGTCGACTACTACATTTAACATTCCCCGGCTTTCGCTCTAGACTGCCCGGGCAGCCTCTTCGGTGGCTGCGGGGGCAGGGCGTCAAAAAAACGGCGCCTGATTCATGGCGAACTTTCCAACCTGTTGTTTTAAATCAATTAAACGGTTCTGGTACGGCTATTGCTTTACCCTGTCTGTCGATCGTGTGCAGCAGTGGCAAGGCCGTCGACCACACGCGAGGAGCGATGCATGGCCAAGAAAGAGGATCTCAACCTGGGAGCGGGCAAGGCGGAGGCTGCGGCGTCCACGGGGAGCGGCAAGGGCAAGTTACTGCTCATTGTCGGCGCGCTGGTGGTAGTGCTGGCGGGGGGGGGCGGTGCCTGGTTCCTGCTCGGTGGCGACAACAAGGAAACGGCCGACGTGGCCGCTGCGGATGAGGCTCCCAAGGTGGAGCAGCGGGACGCAGCTTACCTGCCGCTGGAGAAGTTTCTGGTCAATTTCGATCACAAGGGCGGGATTCGCTACATCCAGACCGATATCCAGCTTATGGCGTACGATCCCAAGGTCCTGGAGCGGGTCGAGCGCAACATGCCGGCGGTGCGCAACCGGGTCATCATGCTCCTCAGTGACCAGGACTTCGATGCGCTGCGTACTGTCGCCGGCAAGGAGGCCCTGCGCGAGGATGTACTCACTGCAGTGAACGAGGTGCTCAAGCTCACTGGTCCGGACGCTGTCCAGGAAGCGTTCTTCACCTCGTTTGTACTGCAATAGGCAGCGCGCATGGCCGGTAACGAGATACTGTCGGAGGGCGAACTTGACGCCCTGACCCAGGGGGATAGCGGCACTTCCTCCCCCGGTGGTTACCGGTCGTTCGATTTTGGTTCCCGCGAGCAGTCCCTGCTGGCCCGGTTTACCGCGTTGCCCGGGCTGCAGCAGCGGCAGGCGGAGCAGCTTGAAGGCCTGCTTGAAGCGGCTTTTGCCAGCGAGTTCGGGGTGGTCGCGGGTGCTCGTCGGCTGGTGCCCTGCGCGGACTTCCTGGCGTCCCTGGGCGAGGTCGTAGCGGTAACCACAGTGGAACTGGCGCCGTTGGCGGGTGCCTGCTACATCGTCAGTCCGGCGCCACTCCTGTCGCAGCTGGTGAACAACTACTTTGGCGGGGTGCGCGGCTCGACGGTGGCGAAGCTGGACCGGGCCGGCCTGACCCCCAGCGAGCTGCGCCTGGCGGAGCGCGTTGCCGAGCAGGTGGTAGCGGCGCTGGAGTCTGCCTGGGCCGAGAAATTGCCGCTGCAGCCCGGAACGGCGAGCACCGCCGCCAATGCCGATGCTCTCGGCGCTATCGCGCCCAGGGAAAACCTGCTGCAGCTGGCCTTTACCGTGGACTGTGGCGAGAGCACCAGCGACGTGTTGCTGGTACTGCCTTTCGCTGCGCTGGAGCCTTGGAAAGCCCGCTTCAGCGCGCCCCGCAAGGCGGCCAGTGAGGCTTCGGAGCATACCTGGGAACCCTTTTTCCGGCGCGAGTTGCTGGCGGTGAAAGTGGAGTTGGCGGGGATGCTGGCCAGCCGGGAAATCTCGCTGGGGGAAGTACTCGCCCTGGGGGTGGGCTCGGTGATCGAGCTGGAGATGCCCGACGCCGTGGAGCTCCACGTTGAGGGCGTGCCCCTGGCCAGTGGCCGCTTTGGCAGAAACAGGGACAAAAAGGCAATCAGGATTCTCCGCCTCGCCGAACCCGGCACCGCTGGCGGTCATACAGGACGCAATCATGAGTGAAAAGGACGAACAGGGGGCAGGGGCTGCAGTCGCAGGGGACCCGGGCCTGCCGGAGTTTGCCGATACGAACGTCGGCAGCCAGGGCGGCGGCGAAATCAACTTCGACCTGCTGATGGACGTTCCCGTGACGCTGTCGGTGGAAATTGGCCGGACCCGCATCCCCATCAAGGACCTGCTGGCGCTCAATCAGGGCAGCGTGGTGGAGCTCGATCGCGAGGTTAACGACCCGCTCGACCTGATGGTCAACGGTATGCTGATCGCCCGCGGCGAGGTGGTGGAGCTCGAGGGGCGCTTCGGTCTGCGCCTGATTGACGTCGTCAGTCCCTCCGAACGGCTGAAAAAACTCAAGTGAGCAGTGCGCCGCTCTTCACCGCCGGCTACCTGTTCCAGGTACTGGGGTCCCTGCTCCTGGTCTTTGCCTGCATTGTCGGGCTGATGTACCTGTTGCGCAGGGTGACGCGTCTGGGGGGCAGCGGCGAGGTGCCACTGAGAGTCCTCGGCAGTGCCAGCGTCGGCAACCGCGAGCGGGTGGTCCTGCTCAGCGCCGGGGGAGAGCATATCCTGCTGGGTGTGGCGCCGGGCAGTGTGAGAACCCTGCACGTCTTCCCGGAGCCGGTAGTGGCCGAGCAAACGGCCCCCGCGCCCGCCGACTTCAGCCGCATCCTGCAGGCTCTTCGCGCACCGGGGAGCGGCCGCTGATGTTGCGGGCGCGGCTGGTCATCGGTGTTTGCCTGGCGCTGCTGCCGCTGTTTGCCAGCGCCCAGGCGAACATTCCCCTGGTCTCGGTAACGCCGGGCTCCGCTGGCGGCAGCACCTATTCCACCAGTATCCAGATCCTGCTGTTGATGACGGTGCTCACGCTGCTGCCGGCAGCGCTGATCACCATGACCTCCTTCACCCGCATACTGGTGGTGCTGGCGATCCTGCGCCAGGCCCTGGGTACCGCCCAAACACCCTCCAACCAGATCATTCTCGGCCTGGCCCTGTTTCTCAGCCTGTTCATCATGGCGCCGGTGCTGGAACTGGCCTACCGGGATGCCTTGCTGCCCTACATGAACGAGACCCTGGACTTCGAAACGGCGCTCGCCGCGGCGCGGGAACCGTTTCGGGAATTCATGTTCGGCCAGACCCGGGAAAACGACCTGCTGCTGTTCGCGGAGCTGGGTGGCTACGGCGCATTCCAGACACCGGACGATGTGCCGATGGTGGTCCTGCTGCCCTCGTTCCTGACCAGCGAACTGAAGACGGCATTCCAGATCGGGTTTCTGCTGTTCGTGCCCTTTCTCATCATCGACCTGGTGGTGGCCTCGGTGTTGATGTCCATGGGCATGATGATGCTGTCACCCATGCTGGTCTCGCTGCCGTTCAAACTCATGCTGTTTGTCCTGATTGACGGCTGGACCCTGGTGGCGTCGACCCTGGTCAACAGCTTTGTCGTCTAGGAGGTAGCATGACGCCGGAAATGGTTCTCGACGTGGGCATGGATGCGCTCTGGCTGGCGGTGTTGCTGGCTGCGCCGCTGCTGATGTCCGCGCTGGCGGTCGGCCTGCTCATCGGTATTTTCCAGGCCGCGACGCAGATCCAGGAAATGACCCTCAGTTTCATTCCCAAGCTGATGGTGCTGGTCATCGCGCTGGTGGTCGCCGGTCCCTGGATGCTGCAGCTGATTGTCACGTTTACCCAGCGCCTGTTCGCGGATATTCCCGGGATGCTGGGGTGAGTGTCCTGCCGGTCGACGCGGAGCAGCTGCTTGCGGCCATGCAGACCTACTACTGGCCCTTCCTGCGGGTTTCCGCGCTGCTGCTGACCGCGCCGGTGTTCAGTGCCCCCAACATTACCGTCCGGGTCCGGGTGCTGCTGGCGGTCATGATTGCGGTGTTGATCGTCCCCCTGCAGCCGGCGGCGCCGGCGGTCGATGTCCTGAGCGGCGAGGGCATCCTGCTGGCCGGCCGGGAAGTCATCATCGGTGCTGCCATGGGCTTCATCATGCAGATGGTGTTCGCGGCGGTGGTCGTGGCGGGTGAAACCCTGGCCATGAGCATGGGCCTCGGCTTTGCGATGTCCGTCGATCCGCAGAACGGGGTTCAGGTGCCGGTGGTGAGCCAGCTCAATGTCATTCTCGCAACCCTGCTGTTCCTCGCCATCGACGGGCACCTCATGCTGTTGGCCGCGCTGGGGGACAGCTTTGCCCTGATGCCGCCGGGACAGCCGGGTTTCGATACCGGGACCTTCGCCAATATCGCCGGCCTCGGAGGCGGGATCTTTGCCAGCGCCCTGGTGCTGGCGCTGCCGGCACTGACAGCGGTACTGATGACCAATATTGCGTTCGGCGTCATCACCCGCGCCGCGCCCCAGCTGAACATTTTCGCCGTCGGCTTCCCGGTGACCATCCTGGTCGGCTTCGTCTTCATGCTGCTGGGGCTGCCCGCTTTTCTCGCCGCCCTGAGACGGTTCCTCGAAAGCGGCATCGAACAGACACTGTTGGTGTTCTAGATGGCTGAAGAGCAACAGTCGGGGCAGGAACGCACAGAACAGCCTACCCAGCGGCGCCTGCAGGAATCGCGCCGCAAGGGGCAGGTGCCCCGCTCGCGGGAACTCAACACGCTGCTGACCCTGCTCGCCGCTTCCGGCAGCCTGCTGCTGCTTGGCCCCGGCATGGTCGACGAAATGTTCGCCCTGGCGAGCAGGGCATTTTCCGCGGATCGCGAGCTGGCCTTCAACGCCGCGCTGCTGCCCGCGCATCTCATGCAGATGATCCTGGCGGCGGTGCTGCTGCTGGCACCGTTCCTGGCGGTTGCGCTGGTGGCCGCCTTCGCCGGGCCACTGGTCATGGGGGGCTGGACCTTCAGCGCGGAGTCCATGGCCTTCAGTTTCGACAAGATCAACCCGGTCAAGGGGCTCGCCCGCGTATTCTCGCTCAAGGGCCTGCTGGAACTGGTCAAGGCGCTGCTGAAGTTCATCCTGATCCTCGCGGTGACCTTCCTGCTGTTCGGGATGATGTTTCGCGACATGTTACAGCTGAGCAGCCTGTCTCCCGGGGCCGCCAGTTCGAGCACGGCGTCCCTGCTGGCCTGGGGACTGCTGCTGCTCAGCGCTTCGATGGCGCTGGTCGCGCTGTTCGACGTGCCGTTCGAGCTGTGGAACCACCATCGCAAACTGCGCATGACGCGGCAGGAAGTACGCGACGAGATGAAGGAGACCGACGGCCGGCCCGAAATCAAGCAGCGGATCAGGACCCTGCAGCGGGAAATCTCCCAGCGGCGGATGATGCAGGACATTCCCACCGCCGATGTGGTGATCACCAACCCGACCCACGTCTCCGTTGCCGTTGCCTACAGCGCCGAGGACGGCGGGGCGCCGCGCGTGGTGGCCAAGGGCCGCGACCTGATCGCGCTGCAGATCCGCACGATAGCCGGGGCGCACCAGGTGCCTCTGTTCGAGGCGCCGGTGCTGGCCCGGGCCCTGTATGCCTCGACCGACATTGGCGAGGAAATTCCCCAGGGCCTGTACCTGGCGGTAGCCCGCGTACTGGCTTATCTGTACCAGCTGCGCCGGGCGGCACCCACGGAATACGTACCGGCGCCGACGGCGCTTGAGATACCGCCGGAGTTCGAGGAAATGGCACAGGGAGGAGAGGTCGATGGCGTCTGACAACACCGGCGCCGTGGTGGCGCCAGGTATGGGTGGGGTGTCCTTGGCGACGCTGCTGACCGGCGCCGGTACGCCGATCATCCTGCTGCTGTTGCTGGTCATGATTGTCCTGCCGCTGCCTCCGCTGGCCCTGGACCTGCTGTTCACCTTCAATATCGCGCTCGCCATCATCGTCCTCATGGCCGCCGTGTATGCCTCGAGACCGCTGGATTTCGCGGTGTTTCCGACGGTGCTGCTGATTTCCACCCTGCTGCGTCTGGGGCTCAATGTCGCCTCCACCCGGGTCGTGTTGCTGGAAGGACATACCGGCACGGGAGCCGCGGGCAAGGTGATCGAGGCCTTCGGCGACTTCGTGGTCGGCGGCAGCTATGCGGTGGGCCTGGTGCTGTTTACCATTCTGGTGGTCATCAATTTCGTCGTGGTGACCAAGGGTGCCGGGCGTATCTCCGAAGTGACGGCGCGTTTCACCCTCGACGCCATGCCGGGCAAGCAGATGGCGATTGACGCGGACCTCAACGCCGGCCTGATCAGCCAGGAGGATGCCCTCCGGCGGCGTGAGGAAGTGTCCCGGGAGGCGGATTTCTACGGGGCGATGGACGGTGCGAGCAAGTTTGTCCGGGGAGACGCGGTTGCCGGCATTCTCATCCTGCTGATCAACGTCCTGGGGGGCATGGCGATCGGTACGCTCCAGCACAACCTGAGTGCGGCGGACGCCGCGCAGAACTACGTGCTGCTGACGATCGGCGACGGCCTGGTGGCCCAGATTCCCTCCATGCTGCTGTCAACCGCAGCCGCCATCATCGTCACCCGCATATCCAGCGCCCAGGACATGGGCGCGGCAGTGACCCTGCAGCTGACCTCGAACCCGCGGATCCTCTACGTGGCCGCGGGTGTGATCGGCCTCATCGGGATTGTGCCGGGGATGCCGGGCCTGATTTTCCTGCCTGTCGCGGCTGTGCTCGCCACCATCGGCTACCTGCGCTGGCAGTCGCAGCAGCAACCCGAGGCGGAGCCCGAGCCACCGAGCACGGACCGGGTCCCGGAAAACACCGAGCTGAGCTGGGACGATGTGGTGGATGTCGACGCCATCGGCCTGGAAGTGGGCTATCGCCTGATTTCACTGGTGGACAGGAATCAGGGCGGCGACCTGCTCAGCCGGATCAAGGGTGTGCGCAGGAAGCTGTCGCAGGAACTGGGTTTCCTGGTGCACTCGGTACATATCCGGGACAACCTCGACCTGTCTCCCAATACCTACCGTATCAGCCTGCACGACGTCATCGTGGGCGAGGGTGAGGTGTTTCCGGGGCGGGAGCTGGCGATCAACCCCGGGCAGATATTTGGCGAACTGGAGGGCGTGGCCACCCGGGACCCGACCTTCGGGCTGCCCGCGGTGTGGGTGGACCCGTCCCAGCGCTCCGATGCCCAGACCAAAGGCTACACGGTGGTCGACAGCAGCACGGTGATCGCGACCCACCTGAGCCAGCTGCTGAAGAACCACGCCCACCAGCTGATCGGCCAGGATGACGTGCAGAAGCTGCTGGACAAACTGGCGAAATCGTCGCCGAAGTTAGTGGAGAACCTGGTCCCCGGGGCGATGAACCTGGGGGAGATCACGCGGGTACTGCAGAATCTGCTGGAGGAGGGGATTCCGGTGCGGGATATGCGCACCATAGCCGAAGCGCTGGCGGACCAGGCGGGAAAGAGCCAGGATTCTGACGCTTTGACCAGCCGGGTGCGGATTGCGCTGGGGCCGTCGATCTTCCAGAGCATCAATGGTACGGGCGATGAAATGCCGGTAATGGCCCTGGACTCGAAGCTGGAACAAATTTTGCTTAACTCAGTTCAACAGGGCGCGGGCGGTCTGGAGCCGTCGCTGCTCGACAGCATGATTCGCCAGGTTCTGGCCGCGTCGGCGAAGCTGGAGACCGAGGGCAACAACCCGGTGCTGCTGGTCGCCGGCAACATTCGCCTGTTCCTGTCGCGACTGCTGCGGGGGCGGATGGCGAATTTTTACATCCTTGCCTATGACGAGATTCCTTCCAGCAAGTCGATCAGGGTAGTGGCAACCATCGGCGGCAATGCGTCCGCTGCAGCAGGGGGTTAAAGACCATGACAATTCGTCGCTTCAATGCCAGGGACAGTCGCACTGCGCTGGCTCGTGTGCGCGAGGACCTTGGGCCGGACGCGGTCATTCTCAGCAATCGCCGGGTGGCGGACGGGGTAGAGGTGCTGGCGGCCAGTAACCTGGAGGCCGTGGAGCAAGCGGCGGTCACCGGCGATCGCAGCGATTGGGCAGGGCGGGACCGGGCCGCCAGGGAGTCGGCAGAGCAGTCGGTGGCCGCCCCCGACGGCGGCGCCAATGAGCTCGGCATGCTGCAGCTGCAGAATGAGCTGGCCAACCTGCGCTCGCTGCTGGAGAGTGAGTTGCAGCAGCGGACCTGGCGCGACAGCGCCGGCAAATCGTCGACGCGGGCGAGCCTGAACCAGCGCCTGGCGCGGATGGGGTTTTCGCGGGCGCTCGGAGAGGAGCTGACTGACGCCCTGCCCGCGCGAGGTGATCTGGAACGGCTCTGGCAGCGCGTGCTGGCCGCGCTGGAAGGGCGTCTGCCGGTGGCGGACAACGGTTTCCCCGGGGCGCCGCGGGTTGTGGCCTGCGTGGGCACCACGGGTGTTGGCAAGACCTCCACAATAGCCAAGCTGGCGGCCCGGGCTGCGCTCTCCGGGGGGCGGAAGTCAGTGGCCCTGATCACCATGGATCAGTACCGTATCGGTGGCCGGGAGCAGCTTGAGACGTTCGCCGGTCACCTGGGTCTGCCGGTGGCCGTGGTGGAGGACGGACCGGGCCTCTACGCGGCGCTGCGGGAATTTCGCACCATGGCCAATATCTTTATCGACACCGCCGGGATGAGCCAGCGCGACCCCCGCTTGCTCGACCAGGTCGCACTGTTGCGGGCGAGCCCGGTGCCCGTAGCGATTTGCGGCATTCTGTCCGCGTCGGCCAGTGTCTCCCAGGGGCGTGAATTCGTACTTTCCCTTGGAAGACAGGGTCTCAGCGGTGCTATCATCACCAAGTTGGACGAAGCGGCCAGTCTGGGTGGTGTTTTGGATATCTTGATAAGAACAGCGATTCCGGTGGTCTTTACCTGTAGCGGGCAGCGGGTGCCCGATGATCTGCAGCCGGCTGCGGCCCGGGAGCTGGTGGCGCTTGCAGCAGCGTGCCTTGGCAACCGCCGGAGCGCGGGCGCCGATGCTGAAGTCCGCACGAGAACCGCGGCTGTCGCGGGCTGAATAGCCGGAGGAAATTCTTGCCATGGGCGAGCTAGCCCCGACAGATGTTATCGCGGTGACCAGTGGCAAGGGCGGGGCGGGCAAAACCAATGTCGCGGTTAATCTCGCCGTGGGACTTGCCCAGGAAGGGCGGCAGGTGCTGCTTTTCGATGCCGATCTCGGTCTTGCCAACGTCGATGTCGCCCTGGGCCTGCGGCCACAGTGGAATGTAAGCCATGTGCTGGCCGGAGAGAAAACCCTGGATGACATCCTGGTCACCGGGCCCGGCGGCATCACCATTGTTCCCGCGAGTTCCGGGGTGGCGCGCATGGCCGCGCTTCCGGCGGCCGAGCAGGCCGGTCTGGTGCAGGCATTCAGTGAGCTGCGCCAGCCCATGGATACCCTGATCGTGGACACCGGCGCCGGCATTGATTCCGCTGTACTGACATTTACCAGTGCCTGCCAAAGGGTTATCGTGGTGCTGTGTGACGAGCCGACCTCGCTGACTGACGCCTACGCCCTGATCAAGGTGCTGAACCGGGACTGCGGGGTCAAGCGTTTTGAAATTCTGGCCAATATGGTGGAATCCGACCTGCAGGGCAGGCAGTTGTTCGAAAAGCTGTGTGCGGTCACCGACCGGTTTCTCGAGGTAAGCCTCGGGTTTCTCGGCAGCGTGCCGCGGGACGATTACCTGCGCAAGGCGGTTCAGGCGCAGCGTGCGGTACTGTTGGAGTATCCGCGGGCCCCGGCCTCCCGTGCCCTGCGCCAGATTGCCGGCAAGGTGGCGGCGAGCAGGCAGGTCCGCAGCACGGGTGGCCTGGCGTTTTTTATCGAGCGCCTGCTCGGTTGTACTGAGCTGGCTGGTTGACGGTGGGTGTGGATCCGGCGGCAACCTATGCCCGCGTGGCGAGAGATGGAGTTGATGATACCCTTGAGGTGCACCTGCCGCTGGTCAAGCAAATCGCCCTGCGCCTCGCCGCCAAATTGCCGGCCAGCGTGGAGCTGGATGACCTGATGCAGGCCGGGCTGCTGGGTTTATTGCAGGCGCGCGACCAGTACGACCCGGGACGGGGAGCGAGTTTCGCCACCTATGCGGGTATTCGGATCAAGGGCGCGATGCTGGACGAGTTGCGCTCCAGTGACTGGTTGCCGCGCAGCGTACAATCCAACCTCAAGCGGGTAGCGGACGCGGTGAATGCGGCGTCCCTGCGCCACGGCAGGGCGGCGACCGATGCGGAAATTGCCGCCGAGCTGTCGCTGTCGCTGGCGGAGTACCAGAGCCTCGCCGGCGAGCTGGCCTGCGCGAGAATGGTCCAGCTGGAGGAGCAGGAAGGGGCACAGCAGCCTCAGTTGGATGCGGATCCCCTGGCCCATTTGTCAGAGGCCGGTTTTCGCGAGTCCCTGCAGGAAGCAGTGCGCGGGTTGCCGGACAAGGAACAGTTGATGATGTCGCTGTACTATGGCGACGGTCTCAACCTGAAGGAGATAGGCATGGTGCTGGGCGTTTCCGAGTCTCGCGTATCCCAGTTGCACGGCCAGGCTGTCGCGCGCCTCAGGGTGGCGCTGCAGGCCTGGCGAGAGTGAGGAGCTGACAGTGGCAGGGAAGCCGCGGTCCCAACGCGTGTCGTTCGATCTGCTGACGCTGCTGGGCGTAACGCTGTCGGTCGGCGCCATCGTGGTCGGCAATATCCTGGAGGGAGGGCATATCAATGCCCTCATGCAGCTCACCGCGTTCCTGATTGTGGTCGGTGGCACTCTCGGCGCCGTGCTGGTGCAAACACCCCTGGCCGATTTTGCCCTCGCCCTGCGCCGGTTGCGCTGGACCCTGTTTCCCCCGGTGTTCCAGCGCCAGGCCCTGCTGGACGAGGTGCTTGGCTGGAGTCGGACGGCGCGGCGCGAGGGCCTGCTGGCGCTGGAGAAGGCCACCAAGGGGGTGGCGGACAACTTCGTCGGCAAAGGGCTGGGCCTGCTGGTGGACGGCCTGGAGCCCGACAATATCAGGGCAATCATGGAGGTGGAGATCGACAGTACCCAGGCCCGGGAGGCCCGCGCCGCGAGGGTGTTCGAAGCCATGGGTGGCTACTCTCCCACCATCGGTATCCTCGGGGCGGTGCTGGGGCTGATTCATGTCATGCAGAACCTGTCTGACCCCTCGGCACTGGGTGCGGGTATTGCGGTGGCCTTTGTCGCGACAATCTATGGCGTCGGTTTCGCCAACCTGTTCTTCCTGCCCATTGCCAACAAGCTGAAGGCGATAGGGGCCGAGCAGATGCGCTACCAGGATATGGTGGTCGACGGCATCGTCATGATTGCCGATGGCGAAAACCCGCGTGCGATCCAGAGCAAGCTCGAAGGGTATCTCCAGTAGTCCATGCGCCGCCGACCGCCGCCAGAGTTGCCGGAAAACCACGACCGCTGGCTGGTATCCTACGCCGACTTCATCACCCTGCTGTTCGCCTTCTTTGTCGTCATGTACTCCCTGTCCTCCGCCAACGACGGCAGTTACCGGGTGCTGTCCGAGTCCATCGTGTCCGCCTTCAACAAGCCCAGGCAGACCCTCGATCCGATCCAGATGGGGGAACTGGTGCGCAGTCCCCTGGCCATGCAGGAAACCCCCGACACGGTGTCAATGCCGCCGGTGACAATTCCGCTGCGGGCCGACACAGCTGAGCAGGAGCCCGCTGCGGACGCCGCCGACAATGCGGCGGCCCTGGATACCCTGTCGGGCGCGTTGTCGGAGCAGGTGCCGGATGCGCTGGCGGCGAAGGGGGTAAACGTCAAGCGCGATCGTTTCTGGATCGAGGTGGAAATCAACTCCACCCTGCTGTTTCCCAGCGGCAGCGGCGTGCTCCTCGCCAGCGCGGTGCCGATACTCAGCGACCTGGCCGAGACCTTGACGCCGGTGCCCAATCGAATCCGGGTGGAGGGCTACACGGACAATGTGCCGATCAGAAATGCCCTGTTCCCCTCGAACTGGGAGCTGTCGGCCGCTCGCGCCTCGTCTGTGGTCCGGTTGTTCGAAAGCAGTGGCATTGATCCGGTTCGCCTGTCTGCGGTAGCCTTCGGGGAGCAGAACCCCGTGGCCAGTAACGACGATGAGGCGGGGCGGGCAAAGAACCGGCGCGTTGTGCTGGTGATTCTGGCAGCGGATGCCCGCGCCCAGGACGAACGCCTGCAGGGCCTGTCGGTCAGGCAGCAGTAGCCGGCCCACCGGGGCCCGGAGGGCAAACATGGTGGATCCACTGGACGATAGCGGCATTCGCCCCCTGGTCGGGCCGCGGCCCATCAAGCGGGACAATCCGGCCCCGGCCAAGCGCCGGTCCAGACCAGAGGAAGCCGAGGCCGAGGAGCAGCCGAAACCGCGCAAGGGCAAGCGCCTGGGTGGTCACATTGACGAACGGTGCTGAGATCGGGGCTGCTCAGAGCTGGCCGGCAAGCTGTGCCCCCTGTTTCTGGACCACGTGGCGGATAAGCGCCTCCTGGGCGTCGGCATTGCCGTCGAACCGGATCCGGGTCCAGTAGCGGGCTTCCCCCTGCCCGTTCACCCGCTCGGGGACACCGACAATGCAACCGGGCAGCTGCAGTGATGCCTGCGATGGCAACAGGCGAATCCTGATCAGCAGCGCGGTGCCCTCCGGAATCGCCTCGGAGGCTTCAAAAGCCAGGCCGCTGCCGCTCAGGCTGACCCGCGTAGGGGTGTAGGACCGTGGATCATCTTCTTCCCCGGTGGCGCCGGCGAGAGAGCCCATGATCGAGATCTTCCGGTTCAGCAGCCCCAGGGCCCTGCCGACTTCCGGCTGGTCTCGCCACACCAGGTTGATGGCCTGGTTCAACTCGTAGTCGAGCTCCGCGAGTACGCTTTCTGCGGACAGCTCGACATGCTCCGCCTGCCTCGCAGCGGACTCCGACTGTTCCAGCACGCTGTAGTGCAGGAGGACGTCGTCGTCAATGCGATAGTATTTTCTGCGTTCATGACTATCGAGCGTCATAATGGACTTTCCTGTAGCTGGCCGTCATTCACTGCCTTGCGGTCACTCTTGGGTTTCTATGCCAATGATATCGAGAAGCTCGGGGTTGCCCTCGAGAATATCTTCCAGCCTGGTGTCTTCCCCGTCCGTCACGCCCTGGCGTATGACCAGTTCGACCCTGCGGTTGAGTGCCCTGCCGGCAGGGTTGTCGTTGAAGGTAAAGGGTCGGGTATCGGCATACCCCACAACCATGATGCGTTCGTCGCCCAGCAGGCCGCCTTTCAACAATTCGTGGGTTACCGAGAGTGCGCGCGTGGCCGACAGGTCCCAGTTGGAATAGAACCTGCCACCGGTGACTGGCACATCGTCGGTGTGGCCTTCGACCGCAATGGTGCCGGGAATGCTGACCAGGGCATTGCGCAGCCGCTCCATGACCGGCAGGAAATCCTCGTTCAGCGTGGCTGAGCCGGACGGGAAAGACCCATTCTCGCGGATCCTGACAATAATGGAGCGCCCATCGGTTTCTATGTCCACCTTGCCGGTTTCCACTTCGGTCTCGAGGGTTTCTCTCAGGCGCTCGGCGTCGGCCTGGGTTTCCAGCAGCAGTTCCGCAATCCGCTGCTCGACGATCTCCGCCGCCTCTGCATCCGTCAGGTCCCTGGGGGCATCGGGGGTCCCCACCTCCAGTGAGGGCCTGGTGGTGTCGGCAGTGACCTGCTGGATGGTGTCCACCGGACTGGGGTCGGGCTTGCCGGGGCTGAACTCCTGGGCGATGATGCTGGTGCCCTTGGGGATGTCCTCTACCTTCACCTGCTGTTGTACGCCGAATGCGCTTTTCATTGAGCCGGCAATCTGCTTGTATTTCTGCACGTCCATTTCGGAGAAGGACAGCAACAGTACGAAGAAGCACATCAGCAGCGACATGAGGTCGGCGAAGGTGGCCATCCACATCGGCGCGCCCGGTTTGGACTCCTCTTTGTCCTCGAAGTCGATCACGCGTCTTCGTCCCGGTTCCGCTTGGTGGGGGCGAGGTAAGCTTTCAGCATGGACTCAATGATGCGCGGGTTCTGTCCTTCCTGAATCGCGAGCACGCCATCGATGCACATGGCCTTGATGCGCCCTTCCTGGGCCTTGCGCAAGTCCAGCTTGTCGGCGATGGGGATGGCGACCATGTTGGCGAGCGCCGCACCGTACAATGTGGTGAGCAGGGCGACGGCCATGGCGGGGCCGATAGCCTTGGGGTCATCCATGGCCGAGAGCATTTGCACCAGGCCGATCAGCGTACCGATCATGCCCATGGCGGGCGCGACGTCACCGGTGGCGGAGAACACCTTGGAGCCCCATTTGTGCCGGTCCACGGTTTGCTGCAGGTCCTTGGTCATCACCGCGCTGACCACTTCCCGGTTATTGCCGTCGATCAGCATGCGGACGCCGTCGCGCAGGAATTCATTGTCGATTTCCGCGTTCTCCAGGGCCAGCATACCCTCCTTGCGGGCGATATTGGCCAGTTCCACAACCTTGGCAATCACGTCCTCAGGGTCGTCGACCTTGAACATGAAGGCCCGGGCTGCCACCTTGAACGCGCCGAAGAACTGGCTCATCGTGAACTTCATCATCACGACCAGCGCCGTGCCCCCGAGCACGATGAGAATCGACGGTACATTGAAGAATATGATGGCCGACCCGCCGGTCAGTATTGCTGCCAGTACGATACCCATCGCGCCGACAAGGCCGAGCAGTGTAGCCAGATCCATAGAACTGTGTCCCCTGGGCAGCGGGCGCCAGGCGCGCCCGACTTTGGATTCGGGCGAAAGTATACCGGCAACTTCGCGCTGTCGTCAGCTGTCATTGAACCGATAAAGCGCAATCGTGCTACATTTGCCCTGGGCCCCGAACCGAGACGCAGTGCCTTGGAAGATATCCAGCTCGCCCTGACGACCGCGCGTACAGACCAGAAGAACTTTGGCCTGTGGCTGAAGAACTGGCAGGTAGGGCAGACATTGAATGCGCTGGTCACCGGGCAGCGCGCCTCGGGTGAGCTGGTGCTCAGGGTGGGGGGGCTGCAGATTACCGCGACCGCGGATGTGCCCATTCAGCAGGGCGCCCGGCTGTTGCTGGAGGTCGTGCGTGTGCAGCCCCAGCCTGTATTGCGCGTCCTGGGTCCGCCCGCCACCGCGGGGCCGGAGCCCGGCGGCAGTCTGCGCCTGCTGGCGGCCAGCGGGCTGCAGCTGGATGGCGCC